>JAFTKA010000010.1 GCA_017456105.1 Oscillospiraceae bacterium
CTCGAACCGTCGACCTCCAGCGTGACAGGCTGGCGTGCTAACCGACTGCACCACCGGGCCAAATATGGTGGGAACAACAGGGCTCGAACCTGTGACCTCCTGCTTGTAAGGCAGATGCTCTCCCAGCTGAGCTATGCTCCCAAACGGTCATCATAAGTGCTGTGCACTTCAGCGACGTGGTTCATTATACACAGTAAGGGACATTTTGTCAAGCACTTTTTATGATTTTTTTGCAAGAAATTTCCGCATTATTATCGCACAAAAACATAACAGAAAATTATCCCCTTTTGCGAGTAAACGGCACTGCCGCAGACAGCGGCAGTGCCGTAAAAATCAGGCTTCTTTTTCCAGCCGCTCCACATCGTCCACCAGCTTCTTAAGCATGCCCTTCATACCCTTCTTGGTGATGACCTGGGGCAGGTCAAAGCCGGAGCCGCGGTTACCCTCAATGATCAGCGGGCCGTTCTCCGTGATAGCTACGTCCCAGCCAATAAAGTGGATCTGATCGTTGACCAAGGCCGCCTCCAGGACCATCTGCTTGATCTCCTCCCAGAAAGGAACTTCATAGCCGTCATATTTAATGCCGGTGGCACTGTATTCGTGTTCGTTAAGCTTCTTATCGATACCGTTGCCGGTCAGCTTTCCGCTCTGAGTGTCGATCAGCACCGCACTGCCGCCCATATGGAAATTATCCGCTACCGATGTACCGGAGCCCACTCTTGTAGAGGAAAACAGGATCCAGGACTGACCTTTGGCAGCACCGGTGATGATCCGCATGGTATTGACACAGCCGGGGCAGAGGGCCTCCCAGGCCGGGTGCTGCTTCACAAGCTCTTCAATACACGCCTTTTCCGCAATCGCCTTTTCATAGAATGCTTGGATATCCTCAATTTCGGAGGCATTCAGTTTGGCAACACCCTCGCCGCACTGGCCGATCTGAGGCTTATAGATAAACACAGGGTTTCTCTGCAAAAATGCTTCCAGGCCCTCCATGCCGGTATCGGGATCGTAAAAATCCCGACGGGTGTATTTTCCGTAATTCTTATGGAAATTGGTCTTATTGGAGATATAAGGAGACCATTTGATATTGGAGAGCTTTGTAATTACCTTATCCAGATAGCCAACACTCACATACTCCTTACGCTCTTTGTGCTTTTTATTGTAGAACTGGAAATTCAGATAATCCTGCAAACCGGAGCCGTAGCGAAGCACGCAGATCGCGGTATCCAGGAACATAAACCATGCAGGCTTATGGGTGGTCTTGGACAATTCCTTCAAATCCCTGTAATATCGGACGTAATTTCCTTTCAATGCAAAACTGATCAGTCCCATATTATGCCTCCATCAGTAATTTATTAATTTCCTCAGGTGTAAAGATATACTGCTCATCACAGAACTGACATTCCACCGGGAAGGGCTTTCCCTCCTCCATAATCTCTGTCAACTCTTCCTTGCCGAGGCTAAGCAGAGCCGCCTCCACACGCTCACGACTGCAATAACACTGGTAGCCCACTTCTGTGGTTTCCATAAAGACGACGCCCAGGTCGCCGCACACAGCCCCTAAAATGTCCTCAGGTGTCATGCCCTGCTCAAGCATTGTGGTTACCGCACCGGCACGCTTGATGCCTGCCTCAATGACGTCCACGGTTTCATCGGGAGCACCGGGCAGAAGCTGGATCAGATATCCGCCAGCCACCTTTACCGAGCAGTCCGTATCCACAAGCACGCCTAAGGCACAGGCGGTGGGGGTCTGCTCGCTTTGGGCAAAGTAAGCGGTTACATCATCGCCAATCTCACCGGAGACCAGCGGAACAGAGCCCACGTATGGCTCTTTCATCTGCAGGTCCCGGATCACCGTCAGCATTCCGTCCGTTCCCACAGTGGCACCAACGTCCAGTTTTCCCGGTCGCTTTTCAACCAGCGGTACATTGGGCTCTACTACATAACCACGGACATTACCTACAGGGTCAGATACGCACACGATGGATCCGATGGGGCCACCGCCTTTGATCTGCAGGGTCATAGAGCCATTTTCCACCTTTTGCATATTGCCCATCATGGAGGCTGCGGTCAATGCACGGCCAAAGGCTGCCGTTGCGTTAGGAGTGGTCTTGTGGATCTGAGTTCCTCTGCGGACCAGTTCCGTCGAGCGGATCGCTACCACCTTCACAAAGCCGTCCATGGTCATACCACGAACTAAATAGTCATTCATTTGATTTTGCCCTTTCTCGCTTTCAAATAGATCCTCTGACCCTCCTGGCCGGGTGCAGAGAACACCTGGATCCCGGTAAAGCCCGCCTGACGCAGGTAGTCGGTCAGCTGATCCTCCGTATATGCATACTCCTGATGCTCTTCAAAGCTTCGCTCCCACACTTCACCCTTTCTCTGAAACAGGTCCATTCCGTAGGAGCAGATATTGGTTTCCTCGTCAAATTCCCCACGCCAAAGGCAGAACACATCGTCGTCCTCGTCAACGAAGATCTGTCCGTCCATGGCCCTGAGTTTTTCCGGAGTGTTCACATCAAAGATGAAGCAACCGCCGGGGTTCAATGCCTTATAAATCCGTCCGATCGCCCGGCGGCAGTCATCGGGGTCTAAAATATAGTCAATGCTGTCCAAAGCACAGACCGCAAGGTCTACGCCCCTCAGTAGGTGAAGCTCCTGCAATTTCTGGTGTATAAACCGGGGCGGATTCTCCATACCCTCCGCCTTTTGACAGGCAACGGTCAGCATTTCCTCGGACATATCCACACCGATGACCTGCATACCCCTCTCTGCCAAGCGAAGGGCTACAGAGCCAGTGCCGCAGGCCAAATCCACAGCAGTACGGGGTTCAAGCCCCTCTTTGCGGAGAATATCCATATAAAAGGCAACAATGCCATCATAATCCACATCGCCTGTGAGCCTGTCGTAGCAGGCAGCAAGGTCAAGATATGCGTTCATAAAAACCTCTTATCAAAAAAAGCATCCCGGACAACCGTCCGGGATGCCGCAAAAGTATCAATTAGCGGTTGAAGATATTGAAAATATCGTTGTCGTCAGAGTCGATGCTCAGGCCAAAGGCACCCTTAGCAGCGGGCTTGTCCTCAGCGGCTTCCTTCTGCTCAAAACCGGTGGCAATAACGGTAACACGCATCTCATCTTCAAAGCCATCGGAAGAAGTCGCACCGAAGATAATGTTAGCCTCGGGGTTAGCAGCCTCCTGCACGATGTTGGCAGCAGTCTCTACGTCGTCCAGAGTCAGCTCGGAAGAACCGGTAACGTTCACCAGAACGCCAGTTGCACCGTTGATGGAAGTCTCCAGCAAGGGGCTGGCAACAGCGGCCAGAGCAGCCTGCTCAGCCTTCTCACGGCCGGAAGCAATACCCACGCCCATGTGAGCACGGCCTGCGTCCTTCATGATAGCGGAAACGTCAGCAAAGTCCAGGTTGATGATCACATTCTCGGAGTAGCCAACCAGCTCGGAGATGGAGGTAACAGCCTGCTTCAGAACATCGTCAGCGATGCCGAAAGCATTGGCAAATGTGATCTTCTGATCGGTAACGTACTTCAAACGATCGTTGGGGATAATGATCAGGGAGTCAACCTTATCGTGCAGAGCAGCGATACCGGCCTCAGCCTGACGCATACGGTTAGCACCCTCAAACTTGAAGGGTTTGGTTACAACACCAACCGTCAGGATACCGGCCTCCTGGGCAAGATCCGCAACGATAGGAGCTGCACCGGTACCGGTGCCACCGCCCATACCGGCAGTGATGAAGACCATGTCAGTGTCTTCCAGGATCTTAGCGATCTGAGCTCTGGACTCCTCAGCGGACTTCTGGCCGATCTCAGGCTTGGAGCCTGCACCCATACCGCCGGTGAGCTTTTCGCCGATCTGAACCTTATTCTTGCAGTTGGACTTATTCAGGTCCTGCTTATCGGTATTGATAACCACAAAGTCAACGCCACCAACGCCGGCTTCGATCATACGGTTGATAACATTGTTGCCGGCACCGCCGACACCAATTACCTTAATCTTAACAACTCTCTCCTGGAACTTTTCACTCATTTGCTTCTTCCTCCTATGTATCGTTTTGAAGTATCAGGAAAACCTGCTCTACGTAATTATAACACTACCTCTATATTCTATCTTAAAAAACGGATTCGGTCAATAGAAATTTCGTGTTTTTCGTCAAATAATTTATAAAAAAACCTAAAAATTACTCATCAAAGGGCGAAAAAGCCACAACATCAGGCCAAATGGTAAAGCTTGCGTCCAGCTTGCCGGCCGTATACTTGCCCATTTCCGGGGAATCGATAGCCGCCTTGGCGGATTTGATCTTGAAGGTCAGATTATTTTCGTCCCCAAGATCGATTTGAAATCTGTCTCCGTACCAAAGCTCAATGTGGCCGATATTGGACACGTCCACACTCTTCATTTCACCTAAAATACCGCATGCCTCCATATCCTTCAAAATGGAGACGATCAGAGAAAGCCGCTCCGAGCCCTTAACGGTAACGGGAACAGTCTCCCCTTCTACGGTCTCACCGGTGGCGTCTTCGCTGATCTCTTCTGCCACGGCAGGCTGACCTACAGTGGGTGCAGCCAGCCGGACACCCAGAATCTGCGTGTGGGCCTGGATATCAGCAAAATTGACCGTATCCACTACCTTGCCCTCGGCACTGATCAGCCACCAGTTTTCATCGGCAGCCTGTACGGCATAAGTTACCGCCAGCTCCTCAATGTCAATTTGCACAGTACTGGGCAATTTTATTCCAACACGAACCTGTTTTACATAGGGTAACTCCGCAATAATTTTCCCACTGATCTGTGCACCGCTGATGGTAACCAGGTTTTCTCCGCCGCGAAGGCCGGAAGCCTCCTGAACATCTGCAACACTGTATTTGTCCACACCGGACACCTCAACATTCTTCACCTCAAAGAAGATGCCCATAACAAGCAGAACGGATACCACCACAGAAAGGACAATTCCCATCTTCAGCAGGAATTTTTTCGTACGGAAAGGCACGGGCTGCGTATATACCACATCGTTTGCTGCCGCACCCGATGCTTTTTTCTTTTTAGTTCTCTCTTTCGTTGCCATTGGCCGCTCCTTTCCCAAGTTCTTCCATCAGATCGCAAAGCTTTTCGGTGCAATCGACCACCACCATGCTTTGCAGCGACTTGATCATTTGTTGATATCTCTTCTTATCTGCCAGCAGACTTGATATCTGCTGCATTAAAAGTTCTGCCGTACATTCCTCTTCCTTTATAAGGATCGCACCGCCCTGATCGGCCAGAGCCCGGGCATTCTTCTCCTGATGGTTGTCCGTAACATTAGGCGACGGGATCAGGATACAGGGCGTACCGGAGGCCGCAATTTCATTACAGCTGGAAGCACCGGCACGACTGATGATAATATCAGCAGCCGCCATGACAGTTGGCATATTGTAGATATACTCCTGCATGGTAATGGCAGGACTCTTACCCAAATCAACACCCTTTTCCCGGACATATTCCGGCATCCAGGACCAGCCAAAGCTGCCCACCGCATGGATATGACGGTATGGAAAGCCTGCCGCCTGCTCCAGAGCAAACACCTCAGCCATCACCTGATTCATGGCCTTTGCTCCCTGGCTGCCGAAAGCTGATACAATCAGCGGTCTTTCGTCAATACCCAGCTCTTTGCGGGCATCTTCCTTCTTTGTGTAGATAAACTCCCGCTTGACGGGCATACCTACCACCTGAACTTTTTCCGGGCATTTATAGTACTTTTTGCTTTCCGGGAAGCATACCAACACTTTATCCACTTTTTTTGCCAGCAGGCGGGTGGTAAGACCCGGCATGGCATTGGATTCGTGGACGCAGGTAGGAATACCCAGCTTAGCACCGGCCATCAAAGCCGGGAAGCTGGCATAGCCACCTGTTCCCACGATCACATCGGGCTTAAAATCACGAATGATCTTTTTGCACTTCCGAACACCGCTTAAGGTACTTTTGATCGCCCGGAAGTTATTTTTCAGATCCTGAAAGGACTTTCCCCGTTCCAGACCGAATGCCGGAAGGGTGATCAGCTCATAGCCTGCCTTCGGCACAAGCTGCTCTTCCATATTGCCGCGACCACCGATAAACAGGATCTGACTGTCCCGATGACGTTCTTTCCATATATCTGCAATAGCAAGGGCCGGGTAGATATGTCCCCCGGTGCCACCGCATGTAAAAATTACATTCATTGAAGTCCCTCCTGTCTGCTTGCCTGATTCCGATGGCGGGAAATGCTCAACACGATTCCCATTTCCGCCAAATTCACCGCCAAGGCCGTACCTCCATAGGAAAAGAACGGCAGTGCGATACCGGTGGACGGCAGCAGATTGGTAACCACGCCCAAATTAAGTATTGTCTGCACAGCGATCAGGGTAATAAGACCCGCAGCAAAGACCGTAGAAAACCGATCCGGTGCCCGCAGAGCGATCCAGTAGCCCCGCAGAATGAGTGCAGCGAATATCGCCACGATCAATACCGCTCCAATCAGTCCCAGTTCTTCACAAATGACCGCGAAAATATAGTCATTGTACTGAAACGGAAGATACAGATATTTTTGTCTGCTCTTTCCAAATCCCAAGCCAAATACGCCGCCGGAACCAATGGCATACAGGGATTGGAGTATCTGATAGCCCGTATCCCCCGGGTCATTTTCCGGGTGCAGCCAGGCCGTTACCCGGTCGCCTGCATAGCCCATCAGGCTCACATAGGTGGCCAGAAAAACTACCGCAAAGCCTGCACCGCCTAAAAGCCACTTGAGGCTTGTTCCGGCCACAAACATCATAACCACTGCCACCATACCCATCAGCATAATGGCAGACAGGTGCTTTTCCAAAGCAAGGGGAATGAGGATCCCCAAAAGGGCCGCACCAAAGCCCAAAACGCCATATCGAAACTTCTTTGCCGACCGGTCAAAGCCCTTGGTCAGCCGGGCAAATAACAGGATCAATGTGAATTTTGCAATTTCAGATGGCTGAAACTGCAAGCCGCCGATATTGATCCAACGCCTTGCTCCGTTAACGGACTGGCCGAAAATAAGCACCATCAAAAGAAGCAGGATACTGATCCCGTATAATGGCCACGCCATACGCAACCAAAACTCCGCTGGGATCCTACTGATCACAAGCATTGCTACCAGCCCAATCACACCGCAGATGGCCTGCTTCAAAAAGTACCGGGTAGAGTCCGTATAGCCTGTGTCATACATGCTCTGGGCAGAGCTTGCTGAGTACAGCATTACAAGGCCCACGGTCAAGAGCATCAAAAGTAATAATAGAAACGGAATATCAACGCGTTCACCTACCGGTTTTTTCCGGTAGCGGTCCTCTTTGGCACGAAACAGTTGTGCCATAGAAGCTCCTTTCAGGGTTTAGAAACGTCCGGAAATACCAAACCAGGCAATCAGGCAGGCGATGGCAGAGACCGCTGTGAAAATGATCACGATCTTCTCCTCTTTCCAGCCGCACATTTCAAAATGATGATGGATCGGTGCCATCTTGAAGATCCGCTTGCCGTGGGTAGCCTTAAAGTAGGCCACCTGAATGATGTCGGACAGGGTCTCCACAATGTACACAAGACCCACAAGGATCAAAATCAGTGGCATATCCAGTGCAAAGGCCATGGCACATACCACACCGCCCAAAAACAGCGAGCCGGTATCACCCATAAAGACCTTGGCAGGGTGCCAGTTGAAGAACAGATAGGCGATCAATGCACCCACAAGGCAGGCAGGAAGCAGAGCAAGGTCAGTCCGGCCCAGTGCAAAAGCCGCTGCTGCGAAGAACACCATAACGGGAATACTTACGCTTCCGCACAGGCCGTCCACGCCATCGGTAAGATTCACCGCATTGACGCAGCCAACCATTACAAACATGGCAAAGAAAATATACACCATGGGGTGAATGGTGATCGTTGTATCCACAAAGGGAATATATAGTTCATTGGTAAAGCTGCCCTCTCTGTACAGAAGGTACAGATACAGTGCAGAAACTGCCATCTGCAGCAGGGACTTCTGAATGGCCGTCAGACCCAGATCCCGCTTAAACTTTACCTTGCAAAAATCGTCCAAAAAGCCCACAAGGCCAAAGCACAGGCTCAGTGCCAGTACGTAAAACACCGTGTACTCTGTAAGAGATATTAAATTCACCAGCAAGCAGATCACCGTTGCACCGATGAACATCAGACCGCCCATCAAAGGCGTGCCCGCCTTGGAATTATGCCAGGTAGGGCCAATATCCCGCACCGACTGTCCGGCCTTCAGAGCCCGCAGCAAGGGCAGCAGCAGCAAACCCAAAACTGCTGATAATACACCGCCGATCGCTGCGGTAATCAGGATCTTTTCCATATGTTCACCCTCCGATTATTTCTCTTCCTGCAAAAATTGCTCCAGAGCCAATTCCATACGCATACCACGGCTGCCCTTAAACAGCAGGGTATCCCCCGGCTTTGCCATCTGTTTCAGCACCTTAACCAGCATATCCCGGTCTGTAAAGGCCCGGGCATTGGCAGCTGTCATACCACCGGTAAAAGCACCATTCAGCATTTTGGAGCTGTTGGGGCCGAATGCCAACAGAATGTCCGCCTTCTCTGCGACGATCCTGCCGACCTTATAATGCTCCGAAGCGGTACACACACCCAATTCCAGCATATCGCCCAAAACCGCAACCTTACGGCCCTGACGGTTACCCAGTACATTCAGTGCCGCCGCCATGGACTCCGGGCCTGCATTGTAGCAGTCCTCGATAATGTAGAATCCATTTTTCTCATAGGTCTGCTGCCGTCCGGCCATATTCCGGAACTCCGAAAGAGCCAACTGGATCTTCTCTGTGCTTACGCCCAATTCCAAGCCCACTGCCACGGCAGCCAGTGCATCGTGGACATAATGCAGGCCCTCCAAAGACAGCTCCACAGGGAACTTTCCGTTATCAGTATTGGCAACAAAAGTGATTTTTCCGTCGGATTCCAGAACATTTTCAGCCAAAACGGAACATTCCGTATTGTTGATGCCGAAGTATTCCACAGGACGGCTGACCTGCTTCTGGTGATTCCAAAGAAGACCATCATCACCATTAAGGATCAGCTTGCCATCGGCAGACATACCCTCCCGGATCTCCAGCTTTGCCTGCAGGATACCCTCCATAGAGCCAAGATGCTCAATATGCATTGTACCGATATTGATGATCACACCGATGTCAGGCTTGGCAATGGAAGCAAGATAGGCGATCTCCCGGAAATGATTCATACCCATTTCCAGCACCGCTACCTGTGTGCCCTCACCCATGGCAAGGATCGACATAGGCATACCGATGTCATTGTTGTGATTCACGGGGGTCTTGCCCACACGGAATGTGGTCTGCAAGACAGAAGCGATCATTTCCTTGGTGGTGCTTTTACCCACAGAGCCGGTAACACCCACCACCTTCATACCCAATCTTTCCCGCTCCTTCCGGGCAATATCCCCCAGAGCAAGCCGGGTATCTTCCACCACAATGGCAGGATAATCCCCATCACAATGGGTGCAAAGCACTGCGGCTGCACCGGCTTCCATAGCAGCAGGGATAAAGTCATGGCCGTCCCGCTGACCCTGCAAAGCCACAAACAGCTGACCGGGCATAATCTTCCGGGTGTCATTGTTCGCACCGAAGAAAGTTACATTTTCATACTTGGGGTCCACAGAGCCGCCGCACCACTGTGCCGCCTGCCGCAAGGTGATGGTACCCATAATCCTACCTCATTTCCTGAAGGCGTTCGGCTACCACTTCCCGTTCGTCCAAATGGTGCTTTACGCCATGAATCTCCTGATAAGTCTCGTGGCCTTTTCCAGCCAATACAATTATATCATCTTTTTCCGCAATGTCCATAGCCTGATGGATCGCACGGATACGATTTTCTATCACAATGGGATTTTTTTGAGGATCGACACCCTTCAAAATATCCGAAATGATGGCATTGGGGTCTTCCGTCCGGGGATTATCGGAGGTGATAACGGCAATATCTGCCAGCTCCGTTCCAATTTTACCCATAATGGGCCGCTTGATGGGATCCCGGTCGCCGCCGCAGCCAAAGACCGCGATCAGTCTGCCCTTACAGAAATCCTTCACAGAGGAAAGTACATTCTCCAGTCCGTCGGGGGTGTGAGCGTAATCGATCAGCACCGTAAAATCCTTACCGGGTGTGGGTACGACCTCCACCCGACCCTTGACGCCCTGTGCCGTTTCCAAGGCCCTCGCGGCATCTTCCAGAGAAACGCCCAGCTGCAAAGCACAGCCAAGCACTGTCAGTGCGTTATAGATGGTAAATTTGCCGGGGATTCCCATTTTTACAGGGACCCTGCGGTCTTCATAAACCGCCGTAAAGGACACGCCGTCTGCCAAGAATTCCGCATCGACTGCACACAAATCGCCCTTTCCTTTACAGGAGGTGGTCAGCATAGAGCAGGTCGCTTTTGCCGTCATTCTATCGAACCAGGCATCGTCGCAATTCAGCACGCCCCGGTCGCAACGGGAGAAGAGAATTGCCTTGGTATCGCAGTAATCTTCCATGGTCTTGTGGAAATCCAAATGATCTTCCGTCAGATTGGTAAATGCTCCCACAGCATAGTGAAGGCCTGCCACACGATCCAAAGCAATGGCGTGGGAGGAGACCTCCATAATGGCGTGGGTACAGCCGGCATCTCTCATTTGAGCCAGCAGTGCCTGCAGTTCAAAGCTCTCCGGCGTGGTACGCTCCGTAGGAATCCGCAAAGAGCCGATCATATTTTCCATAGTACCCATGAGGCCCACTTTTGCACCCAGCGTCTGCTCCAGAACGTGCTTCAAAAGCAAGGTGGCAGAGGTCTTACCGTTGGTGCCGGTAACGCCGATCAACTGCATGGAAGAGGCCGGGTGGCCGTAGAAATTCCCGCCGATCTGAGCCAGTGCCAACCGGTCAGAGGCCACCTGTACATAGGGAATCCCGTCTTCCTGTGCCTTGGCGGTTACGACCGCAACAGCACCCTTCTCCAGTGCCATCGGAATAAAGCGGTTTCCGTCGGTGGCAAAGCCGGAAATGGCAACAAAAAGGCTTCCCTTCGTTACCTTTCGGGAATCATAGACCACATCGGTGATCTGCAGATCCATATTCACATTGGTGCTTAAGATTTCCACATCTGCAAGCAGTTCTCTCAGTTTCATAAGCTCTCCTCTAATCTCGTGCTTTTGTGTCAGCGAAGGTAAGGCTGATGGTCGTGCCTTTCGGCACGGTGGTTTCTTTTTGAACAGACTGGCTGATCACCGTTACCGCCGGTGATATGTCTGTGTTTCCTACAACGTGAACATATAACCCCAGCTGTCCGGCAGTATCCGATGCCTGCTGGCGGTTCATACCTGTAAAATCCGGTACGGTAACATTTTCCGTTTCCGGGCCGTCCTCCAAGAACAGAAGGATCTGACTGTCGCCGGGGACGCTCTGTCCCGCTGCCGGCAGCTGAGCGGTAATAGTTTCACCCTGTCCCTCTACGGTGGCGGTGATGCCTTGGCTTTTCAGCTTTTTCTGTGCTTCGGTAACGGTCAGCCCCTCATAATCCTCCAATACCACAATTCTGCCTGCTGCATCGTCGGGTGAGTATGCTGCCTGTACACCCAGATAGGGCAAGATATCCGCCAGTACCGCTCCCACAGTGGGTGCGGCCATAACACCGCCGGAAATATACATTCCCGTCTGCCTTGAAGGCGTGTCCAGGGCTACTAATACAATATACTCCGGATCGTCCATGGGTGCAACCCCCACAAATGATACGATTTTATCCAGAGTTTTTTGGCCGTTTTCGTCCAAAACATCAATTTTTTCGCTGGTGCCGGTTTTTCCACCAATCAGAAATCCCGAAACCTTGGCATTTTTGGCAGTTCCTACCTCCACAACCGACTGTAAAAGGGTACACATAGTCTTGGAGGTATCCCCACTGATCACCTGACGAATGACAGTCGGCTCTTGCTTTAAGACGGTGTTCCCCTTGGCATCAAGGACTTCCGAGACAATATAGGGTTCTAGCAAATAGCCACCGTTTACCACTGCGGCGATCCCCCGCACCAACTGAATGGGGGTCAGCTTGAAGGTCTGTCCGAAAGAGCCGGAGGTCAGGGACGCTGTTCCCCATTTATCCGTGTCGGTTACCAGTTCCTTGCTAAAGAAAACGCCCTTGCTTTCACCGGGCAGGTCAATGCCTGTTTTTTCCAGGATCCCGAACTTTTCCACATATTCGTAGAACCGCTCACCGCCCAGCTTCAGGGCGATATGGGCAAAAGCAAGGTTGCAGGAATTCTGCAGAGCCTCCGGTGTCTTCTCTGCTCCGTGTCCCTTGCTACGCCAGCAGTGCAAAAGCTGAGAACGGCCGGGAATATGCTCCGATCCGCTGCAATGAAAGCTGGTATTCAAATCAATTGCACCGCAGTCCAAAGCCGCCGCCATAGTCAGCACCTTAAAGGTAGAGCCCGGCTCATAGCCGTCGGAAATGCAGCGGTTACGCCACTGCTTCAGTCTTGCTTCCGTCAAAGCCTTTTGGTACGCCTCCCGGCCAGAAAGATAGGCTTCGCTTCCCTCCGGGTGCATCATATAATCCAGCCGCAGCTTTTCTAAGGTCAGCTTGGTTTTCGTATCCTGTATGTCCTGATAAGAATTGGGGTCATAGCCGCCTAGGGTGGCCATAGCAAGGATTTCTCCGGTCTTGGCATTCATCACCATACCGAATGCACCGTTTTGTACATCGTAACTGGCAATGGCGTTTTCCATATGCTTTTCCAGCATTGCCTGTACCGTCATATCCAGCGTCAGCACCAGGCTGCAGCCCTGATCGGAGGACACATAGTTTTCATAGGAATAGGGCATATCCATCTCATTGTTGCCCTTTGTGGTAATGACCCGTCCGGGGTCTCCTTCCAAAAAGCCGTTATAGCCCGCCTCGATCCCCTCAGAACCGGTATTGGAAGCATTGACAAAGCCCAGCACCTGCGATGCCAGGCTGCCATAGGGGTAGTATCGCTGGGAATTGGGCTCCAAATGGATCCCGGAGATCCCCTTTTCATTGATGTAAGTACGGACTTTCGATGCGGTATCTTCATCGATCCGGGAGGCGATCTGCTTATACCGTTTGGAGAAATCCTGACTCTGTTCATAGATCCAGTCCGGCTCTTTTTCCAAAATCCCACCCAGGACCTGCGAAATATCCTCCAAATCCGCCTTGGACTGTTTTAATTCGTGGGGGTTTAAGTACACATTCTCAACACCGACAGATGACGCCAGAACATTCATATTCCGGTCATAGATCAGTCCCCGATCGGCCGTAACCTGTGTGGTGCGGCTCTGATTTCGCAGAGCAAGATCTGCATAGTAGCCGTTATTGATCACCATCAGATCGTAAAGCCGTGCGGCGATCGGCACAAAGGCGATCAGCCCCAGAATAAGACCTGCAACGATGATCCGCTTGTGGTGTCCGCTATCGGCACGTACACGAAGGTTTTTCTCCTTCTTCATAATATCCCGACCTTCCGTTAAACAATGGGCAGCCAGGAAGTACCCTTGCTGCCCACTACTATTAAAGTCTATTGGCCGGGATACGCTTTATGCAAACAAGCCTGCCAAAAAGTTACCGATCCTTTGTGCAAAGCTCATTTGCTGCACCTGAGTTTCCGGAAGGGTAACAGAGATTCTCTGAATCTCTTCACTGGGCACCATGCCCAAAGCCAAGGCAGTCTGCTCTACATTTTGCAGATCATAACCGCCTTCATATTCGTTCTCCAAAGCCTTGTTTTCAGCACTGAGCTGGGTTACGTAGGACTGAAGCTCCGCAGCCTCCTGTCGGACACTCTGTAAACGGAACATACCAACAGCCATCATCACCAGCATACATACCGCAACGGCAATACCCAAAATTGCCACTGGGTCAACATACACCCGAATTCTCTTTTGGGTAAATATCTTTAGTGCTGCCTTTGCCTGCCAAGGAGCGAAGGCAGGCAAAGGCTTACGGGCAGCACTGCCGTCTGTGGAATAACGGATATATTGCACTTTCATTTGTGTCATATGTGCTGCCTCCTTCTGTCAAATTCAAAGTTTCTCGCAGACCCGCAGCTTTGCACTGCGTGCTCTGGGATTTGTTTCCAATTCCTCGTCTGTCGATACGATGGGCTTTCTGCCGATCAGCTTTACCTCCGGTGTCTTTCCACAGACACATACCGGGAAGTTGGGTGGGCAGGTACAGCCCTTTGCGGCCGCTGCCATGGCAGTCTTCACGATCCTGTCTTCCAAAGAATGGAAGGTGATCACAGCCATACGTCCACCGGGATTTAAGCAACCGATGGCATCTTTCATTACCTTTTCCACAGCACCAAGCTCGTCATTGACTGCAATGCGAATCGCTTGAAAACTGCGTTTTGCCGGGTGCTGCTTTTCCCGCAGAGCTGCAGGCGGCATCGCCGAGCGGATCACGTCCACAAGCTCCAGGGTGGTTTCAATGGGTTTTTGCTCACGGCGACGGCAAATGCCGGACGCGATCTGCGGTGCGTAACGCTCCTCGCCGTAATCATATAAAATTCGCTTCAGTTCTTCCTGGCTCCAGGTGTTCACTACATCATAGGCAGTTAAGGCATCTTCCCTGTTCATTCGCATATCCAAAGGTGCATCTGCCATATAGGAAAAGCCCCGTTCCCCGTCGTCCAACTGGGGAGACGATACGCCAAGATCCAAGAGAATTCCGTCAACGCCGGAAATGCCAAGATCAGATAAAACTGTTTTGATCTCAGAAAAATTGGAGTGTACCAGCTTTACCCGGTCGCCCCAGAGCCCCAGTCTCTCCCCTGCCGCCTCCAGTGCCACCGTATCCCGATCAATACCGATCAGTCTGCCGGTGGTCAGCTTCTGCACGATGCATCTGGAGTGGCCCGCACCGCCAAGGGTGCCGTCCACGTAAATGCCGTCGGGTCGAATGTTGAGAGCCTCAAGGCACTCTTCCAATAGTACCGAAATATGGTGAAACTCACTCATATGCCAATGGCCTCCAACGAAGCCAGCAGTTTTTCGGGGGTAATATTCTCGGACTCAAAGGTCTTGAACTCCTCTGAATCCCAGATCTCAGCCTGACCGGCACGACCTACTACCATCACATCACGAGAGATCCCTGCGTATTCCAAAAGGGACTGGGTAAGGCCAAACCGGAACTGCTTATCGGGCGTACACTCCGATGCGTTCATAAAAATAAGGCTGGTGGCAGCGGACCGCTGAGACAGGGGCAGTGCATTATAGTTCTGAACCAGCGTCTGCCAATCCTCTGCGGTGTAAATGGTCAGGCAACGATGGCCGCAGTTGACGCCGAGCGTAACAAAGAAATCCTGGCCCAATTCGCCCCGCAGCTTTGCAGGTACGAAAAGCCGATTCTTATCATCAAGCTTTGCCGGGTACTTTCCGATCACTTTTCGGTCGCCTCCTCTCCATTTTGCTCCACTTAGCTACCATTTTGCTCCATTTAATGACAGTATAATAGATGATTTTTGAAATTGCAATACTTTTTTTGTAATTTTTCACGAAAATATGCAAAAAAATACCGGGTTTTTGCAATTTTAGAACAGTTGTTCTATAAAATTGCCCGTTCCCCGGTATTTTTATGCGGTTTAAGAGGTAAAGTGAAGTGTCCCCTGCTCCAGCCGACAGTGAATATGGGCAGGCTTTTTACTGTTTTTCAATAGAAACACCGCCAATGGTCCTTCCACCGCTTCCTGCACCAGGTGTCTCACCTGTCTGGCACTGCCCTTTTTCATCAGTCTCCTGCCAAGTTCCTGAGAAAGGCCCTCCGGAAAGCTGATCTGCATACCGCTGTCTGATGCCCGCTGAGAAAGCTCGCACAGATACTTGCCAACAATTCGCTCCATGGTCTGCTCTGTCAGGGAAGAGAAATATACGATCTTATCCAGTCTTCCCAAAAACTCCGGTGTGAACCTCTGCTTCAGAGCCTCCTTCGTCTGACCGCTGTGGCCTGAGGGCTGAAAGCCCAGGCCATCGCCCCGAATGTCGCCGCCTACGTTGGTGGTCATCACAACGATGGCATTCCGGAAACTGACCCGTCTGCCCGTAGAGTCGGTCAGCACTCCTTCTTCCATAATCTGCAATAGAATTCCCGCCACGTCCGGGTGTGCCTTTTCCAGTTCGTCCAGCAGCACTAAACAGTAGGGTCGTCTGCGGACGGCTTCGGTCAATTTGCCGCCCTCCTCATAACCCACATATCCAGGAGGTGCACCAATGAGTCTTGCTACCGATTGCTTTTCCATAAACTCCGTCATATCCAGCCGGATCATAGCGTCCTTGCTGCCATAGAGCTCACGGGCCAGTGTGCGGCACAGTTCCGTTTTACCGACACCGGTAGGTCCTGCCAATAAAAGACTGGCCACAGGCCTATTTTCGTCCCGCAAGCCATAAAGTCCTCTGCGGACAGTCTCACAGACCTGCTGTACTGCTTCCTGCTGACCCATGACCTGTTTCCCAACGATCTCCTCCAAATGCAAAAGCCGTTCCTTTTCATCGGCAGTCAGTCTCCCCACAGGGATTCCCGTTCTGGCAGACACCGCCCAGGCCACATCTGCCGGAACTACCATGCGGGGCCTGCGGTTCTCCCCTGTCCAGGTTGTGATCCTTTGCATCTTATCCCGCAGCTCTGCCGCCTTCTCATAGCGGCTCTCCCGGACTGCCTCGTGCAGCTCCTTTTCCAGTTCCTGCTTGACACCCCGCCGTCCTGTATAGAGTTCCTCCATACGGGCGTGGGACGCCCCTTCATCAATAAGATCAATGGCCTTATCCGGCAAATAAAGATCCGGAAGATACCGGACAGACAACCGCACAGCCTCCTTTAGGGCTTCGTCGGAAATACGGATATGATGGTGTCGTTCCAGTCCCGGCTTTAGTCCCTTCAGGATCGCCATGGTTGCCGCCCCGTCCGGTTCATCTACCGTAACCGGGCGGAATCGCCGCTCCAAAGCAGGGTCTTTTTCAATGTATTTCCGATACTCGGATAAGGTGGTTGCACCCAGCATCTGCAGTTCTCCCCGACCCAGAGCCGGTTTGAAGATATTGGCCGCATCAATCGCACCTTCTGCCGCACCGGCACCCACAATGGTGTGCATCTCGTCCACAAACAAAATCACATCACCGCTGCGGCGGATCTCCGCCAGTACGTCCCGCAGCCGTTCCTCAAATTCACCGCGGTATTTTGTGCCCGCCACCAGATTGGCCATATTCAGGCTCATCAGCCGTTTATCCTTCAGCTGGGGTGGCACAAGCCCTGCCGCCATTCTCTGGGCAAGCCCCTCAGCAATGGCCGTCTTGCCTACACCGGGCTCACCAACCAGAGCAGGGTTATTTTTATTCTTACGGCTGAGAATTCCGATGACCGTATTGATCTCCTTGTCTCTGCCGATCACAGGCTCCATATTGGACGCCTTTTGGATCAGGTCCTCGCTGAACTGCTCAAGAAGTCTCGTTGTAGTCCCCTCCCTTTTTTCCTGCATTCTCTTCCCCCATTGCAGACATTCCACCGTCCTGTTAAAGAGCTCTGCGGTATCTACACCGCTTAACATCATAATCTTTGCCGCGGCGGTTTTCTCCCGACGAAGCATCGCTAAAAGAATGTGGGTAGTGGTAACCTCACGGCTGCCCATATATTCTGCTTCCCTGCCGGAATCCCGCAGGATCGTCTTGGTCTGGTGTGAAAACCCCTGGGGCAATGGAAGGTACGGTGTACCCATACCATAGAGCACCGCAACCATATCCTCACTTAGCTCCGTTTCCATTCCCGCACACCGTAAAAGCTGACCGGCAGAGCCCTGCTCCTGCAAAAGAGCCAAAAGCAAATGGACGCTTCCCACATAACTATGGCCAAAGCTTCTGGCCTTTTCCGCGGCCCGGAGTAAAAACGACTGTACTTCCCTACTGTATCGCATGTATTTCCCTCCGTCAGGAAAGTTTTGCCAGAGGGACTTAAAAATATACTGGAGTTTTTTTATAAAAACCATTGCATTTTATAAAATCCATGCTAGAATAGAACTGCAATTCATTTGCCAAGAACTACAAATAGGAGGAATAATCATGGCTTACAAAATTACTGATGCTTGTGTTAAGTGCGGTAGCTGCGCTGACAACTGCCCCGTAGAGGCTATCTCCGAGGGCGATGAGATGTACGTAATCGACGCTGACGTTTGTGTCAGCTGCGGCGCTTGTGCTGACAACTGCCCTGTTGAAGCAATCGAGGAAGGCTGATTCTCCGATTCTGCCATCAGCCTGCACCCGTCGGTGCAGGCTGATTTTTTATTCCGGAGGCTATGATGGAAATCTTACACAACGGCTTTACTTTGGAATTTTCTGAGGGTGCTTTCCCCTTAAGTACGGATACCATTGCCCTGTCAGGGTTTGTAAATCTTCACAAAAACGACAAGGTGCTGGACTTAGGCTCTGGCTGCGGAAGCATCGGTCATTTGCTCTGTGCCAGAGATCCCGACTGCCAGATTACCGGCATTGAGCTGGATCGCAAGGCTCACGAGATGGCATTGAAGAACGCAAGTGCGAACGGGATCAGCTCCCGTTTTCACAGTATATGCTCCGATATGAATCACATCTCCCAGTTTATCGCACCGGGCAGTTTTTCACTCTGTGTGTCCAACCCTCCCTATTTTTCCGCAGGACCTCAGAGTCAGAAAACGCCCCTTGCCCGGCGAGAGGACTGCTGCACTATGAGCGATCTGTTCCGGGCAGCCGCCTGGGGCTTAAAATATGGCGGCAGCTTTTATTTGGTGCATCGTCCGGAGCGACTGGCCGAGCTTTGTGCTACAGGCAGTCGGCATCAGCTTGAACCAAAACGGCTGTGCCTTCTGCATCACCGGTCCGATGGGCCCATCACATTGTTGCTTATGGAATGCCGCAAGGGCGGCAAGCCCGGTCTGATTCTGGAAGAAGAAAGCCTTTTTGATTCCCGCGGTGAGCCTACGGATTATTACCGCAAACTTTATCACTTAGGAGGTTGACCATGCCTGGAATTTTATATCTCGTTCCCACGCCCATCGGTAACCTCGGGGATATTTCTGCCCGCTGCCGGGAAACCTTGGAACAGGTCGATTTCATCGCCGCCGAGGATACCAGGGTCAGCCTGAAGCTACTGAACCATTTGGGCATCAAAAAGAGCCTTGTCAGCTATTTTGAGCATAACAAGGCACAAAAGGGTGATTGGATCGTTCAGCGGATCCTGAACGGAGAAAACTGTGCATTGGTGTCCGATGCAGGCTCTCCTGCCATTTCCGACCCCGGTGAAGATTTGGTAAAACAGTGTGCCGAGGCAGGCATTACGGTTACCGCCATTCCCGGCCCTTGTGCGGTCATTACCGCACTGAGCATTTCCGGTCAGTCCACCGGCAGATTCTGCTTTGAGGGCTTCTTATCCACCGCCAGGAAAAACCGCAAGGAGCATTTGGAGTCCCTTGTCAATGAGCAGCGAACGATGGTCTTTTATGAAGCACCCCACAAGCTGCTGGCAACCTTGGAAAGTATGGCTGAGGTTTTCGGTGCAGACCGGCCTATCAGCCTGTGCCGGGAGCTGACAAAGCTCCACGAGGAAGTGGTCCGAACCACTTTAGGTGGTGCGATCGCATTATACACCGAACAGCCTCCCAAGGGAGAGTTTGTACTGGTGGTCGCCGGTGCAGAGCCTGTTACAGAAGCTGCTCCCACGCCGGAAGATGCCGCAATCAAAGTGAATGAGCTGATAGAGGCCGGCATGAGCCGCAAGGACGCTGTCCGCCAAGTGGCACAGGAATTAAAGCTTCCCAAAAACGTGGTATATGATGCCGCATTAAAATAAAAAAGCACCGCCGATTGGCGGTGCTTTTTTATGTCGCAACACAGGTCTGTAAGCCGGGTTCTGTCTTGACAGTCATCTATCTAGACCTGCAATTGCTCACAGGTTCCAGCCACCTCTTGGGGACGGCCGGGCAAGCCTATTGTCCCACACACGGTGTTGCTCCGGATAGAGTTTACATCGTAAAACCCATGTCTCCATGGGCCGGGTGTGCTCTTACCACACCTTTTCACCCTTGCATGCCGTCAAGACGGCATGCGGTATATCTCTGTTGCACTTGTCCTGGGGTCACCCCCGGCGGGCATTACCCGTTATCCTTGCCCTGCGGAGCCCGGACTTTCCTCACCTGATCCCTTTCGGAAATCAGCCGCGACTGTCCGACCTGGTTGCCGGAATATTGTAACCCATAGTGGCGAGATTGTCAAACATCTTGCAAAATCTTTCCATACAGGCTATACTATAGAAAGGAGTGAAAGGTGGTACAAGCCTATGCAATTTGCAGAATATTTTGATTCATTAAAAGATAAAAAGATCGCCGTTCTGGGTCTTGGTGTCAGCAACCGGCCTTTGGTGCGTTTATTGCTGGACCACGGCTGCACCGTTTTGGGCTGTGATAAGACGCCCCGGGAAAAGCTGGACGCCGAAGTCCTGGAGCTGGAGCAGCAGGGCTGCGTGCTTCATGTGGGCGATACATATCTTGATAATTTGACCGCGGATTTGGTCTTCCGCACCCCCGGTCTGCACCCGGCGAATCCTGCACTGGAAGCTTTGCGGGCAAAGGGTGCTGAGATCACCAGCGAGATGGAGATCTTCTTCCGGCTTTGTCCGTGTACCATTTTGGCAGTTACCGGCTCTGACGGCAAGACAACCACCACAACGCTCATCTCCGAAATGCTGAAAACCGAGGGTAACACCGTCTGGCTGGGCGGTAACATTGGCACACCCCTTCTGAGTCTTGTTCCGCAAATGCGAAAATCCGACTACGCCGTTGTGGAACTCAGCTCCTTCCAGCTGATGGATATGGAGCACAGTCCCCACATTGCGGTAATCACCAATCTTGCCCCAAACCATTTGGACGTCCATAAGGATATGGACGAATATGTGGAGGCCAAGAAAACCATCTACCGCTATCAAACAATGGAGGATATTCTCATTGTCAATGGGGATAATGCTCTTACCGCACCCCTGCTGGGTCCCGGAAAGACCCGGTATTTTTCCCATAGCGGTGATGTCCACAAGGGCACATATTTAGAGGGCGACATCATCTATCGGGACGGCAAACCGATCCTGAGCAAAAAGGACATTGCCATTCCCGGTGAGCACAACGTAGAAAATTACATGGCTGCCATTTTGGCAGTGGAGGGCCTTGTAAAGGACGAGACTATCTGCCAGGTTGCCAAAACCTTTGGCGGTGTTGAGCATCGGATCGAGCTGGTACGGGTAAAAGACGGTGTCAAGTTCTATAATGACTCCATTGCCTCCTCCCCCAGCCGCACCATGGCAGGTCTGCATAGCTTTGACCAAAAAGTAATCCTGATCGCCGGTGGCTATGACAAGCATATCCCCTTCGATGTCCTTGGCCCTATTGTTTGTGAAAAGGTAAAGACCCTTTACTTAAACGGTGCAACGGCTGCTCAGATCCGGCAGGCAGTGGAAACCGCACCGGAGTACAAGCCCGGTTTTCCAAAGATCGTGGATTGCGGCGATTTTACCTCCGCAGTCAAGACTGCGGCCGCTCAGGCTGAAAAGGGCGACATTGTACTAATGAGCCCTGCCTGTGCCGCCTTTGACCAGTTCAAGAACTTTATGGAACGGGGTAATTATTTTAAGACCCTGATTAAGGAGCTTTGATATGAAAATTTCCAAAATAGCCGGGAAATTGATCAAGTGCAAGCCCTGCGGTGCGGTGATCGTAGCGGCAGGCAGTGCCTCCCGTATGGGTGGCATTGACAAGGTGATGGCACCTCTGAAGGGTGAGCCTATGATCGTGCATACGGTGCGGGCTTTTGAAAATTGCGAAGTGATCAAGGAGATCGTCATCGTTACCCGAAAGGACCTGATCAAGCCCATCTCCTCCTTCTGCCAGGATTTCCGCAAGGTAACCTGTGTGGTGGAAGGCGGTGCTGACCGTCCGGCATCTGTCCGGCGGGGTTTACAGGCATTGAGCAAAAAAGTAAAGCTTGCCGCCATTCAGGACGGTGCAAGGCCCCTCATTACCCCCGAGGTGATCGACAGGACTGTCCGGGCGGCCCACAGCTACAGTGCTGCTGCTCCGGCAATTCCCGTAAAGGATACCATCAAGGCCGTCCAGGGTGGCATCGTTACGAACACCCCCGACAGAAAGGCTCTGTATGCGGTGCAGACTCCCCAGGTGTTTGACATTGACCTTTTGAAGGGTGCTCTGCAAAAGGCCAAGGAAGACCGGGCAGAGATCACCGACGACTGCTCTGCGGTAGAGCGTATCGGTATGTCTGTCAAAATTGTGGAGGGTGATGAGCGTAATATCAAGATCACCACACCCTTTGACCTGAAGCTGGCTGGGCTGCTTTTGGAGGAAACCGAATGAGAATTGGACACGGCTACGATGTACACAGATTGGTGCCCGGTCGGGCTTTGATCCTGGGCGGTGTGAATATCCCCTATGAATTGGGGCTTGACGGACACTCCGATGCGGACGTACTGCTTCACGCGGTTATGGACGCCCTTTTGGGTGCGGCCGCCCTGGGTGATATCGGCAGACACTTCCCCGATACGGACCCGGCCTATAAAGGTGCTGACTCCGGAAAGCTTCTGGAAGCTGTTGGTGAAAAGATCAAAGCCGCCGGCTATCAGGTGGGCAACATTGATGTAACCATGATCGCTCAAAAGCCCAAGCTGAAGGACTATATCCCCCAAATGGAAGAAAACATCGCAAAAGCCTTGGGCATTGATTTGAGCCAAGTCAACGTCAAGGCTACCACAGAGGAGCATTTGGGCTTCACAGGCTCTGGCAGCGGTATGGCCTGCCATGCGGTTGCCTTAATAGAATAATTGTTCCCCTCCGGTAATAGGTTTTACCGGAGGGGATCTTTATGCTTATGAGCTTCATCTTTACCGGCTTTCTAGCGGTATCGCTGATAGCCGCGATTTTTTTAGGAAACGGTGCGGAATTGGCAGCCGCCATTCCCCAGGGTGCGGCATCGGGGGTCAATCTGGCAGTAACTATGGCAGGCTCGATCTGCCTTTGGTGCGGTGTGGGAAAGCTGATGGAAAAAGCCGGTCTGACGGGAATCCTCTCAAAGCTCCTTAGACCTATATTAGGCAGGATCTTTCCCAGTTACCGAAAAGACCCTGCTCTTGCCGGTAGCTTAAGTGCCAATGTCTGTGCCAATTTTTTAGGTCTGGGAAATGCCGCCACCCCTATGGGGATTCAGGCCGCAATCCGACTGAAAGATCCTAATAAACCCAATATTGCCACGGACGAGCTTTGCAGGCTGATCGTCCTGAACACCGCCTCCATTCAGCTGATCCCGGCCAATGTGGCCGCCATTCGTACAGGCCTGGGCTGCAGCACACCCTTTGACATTCTTCCCGCTGTTTGGATCACCAGTCTGTGTTCCGCAGGTCTGGGCATTTTGATGGCGTGGGGATTGGGAAAGGTGTGGCGAAAATGACCGATTATATCGTACCCGTTCTCCTGTTGGTCGCTTCCCTGTTGGCCTTGCGGAAGAAAGAAAATTCCTATGATTTGCTATTGCAGGGCGGTGCAGAGGGATTAAAGCTGCTGCTGACCCTGATCCCTACCCTCATTATGCTGATGACCTCCATCACTATGCTGCGGGCCTCCGGGGCTATGGAGCAAATCGCCAAATTCTTTGCCCCTGTATTTTCATTCTTTAAGATCCCTCCGGAAACCGCAATGCTGGTGTTGATCCGACCCATCAGCGGCAGTGCCGCTTTGGCAGTAGGATCGGATATTATGGCTGAGTTTGGTGTAGACTCCACCATCGGACGAACTGCCGCCATTATGCTGGGTTCAACGGAGACAACCTTCTACACCATCAGCGTTTATTTTGGTGCTGCCGGCATCAAAAAGACTCGCTACACCGTCCTTGCCGCCCTGTTTGCGGACTTCGTTGGCTTCTTTGTGGCCTCCATTACTGCCCGCTTCCTATGAAGAAAGCCCGGTGCTCAGCACCGGGCTTTTCATTATTCCTCTTCGTCCTCGTCGTCCAGAGAGAACTCCAGGGTCTCACCGCAGTTGGGGCAAACCATGCTGCCCTGCTCCAGGGTCTCCTCATCAAAGTCGATGATCTCACCGCAGACGCACTTGACTTCGTAGATGGTGGAATCCTCATCACCGTAGTCAAAACCTTCGTCATACTCATCGTCATCATCGAAATCGTAGTCGTTCTCGTCGTCGAAGTCGTCGTAATCGTCTTCCTCGTCGAGAATGAAATCCTCAATGGCGTCCAGATCCTCTTCGATCTCGTCCAGCTCGTCAGAGATGGCGATGGTGGTATCCTCCACATCGGTCAGCTTCTTGGTTACATCACCCAAAAGCTCCACGATGGAAGCGATCATCTTGCCTTCGGCCTTCTCGGTGTCCAGCTCCAGGCCGTCCATTAAACCCTTCAGATAAGCAGCCTTTTCAGAAATCGTCATAAGAATTCTCCTTAATTTGTAAAATTAAGCCTTGGAACGACCCAGGTACTCACCGGTACGGGTGTCGATCTGGATCTTATCACCCTCGTTGATGAACAGGGGCACCTTCACCTCAGCACCGGTCTCCAGAGTAGCGGGTTTCAGGGTGTTGGTAGCAGTGTTGCCGGCAAAGCCGGGCTCGGTTGCGGTAACGATCAGGTCGGCAAAGTTGGGAACTTCCACGCCGAAGACGTTGCCCTTATAGCTCATAATGGTGCAGACATCATTTTCCTTCACAAAGTTGAAGGAATCGTCCAGAGCGGACTTGTCGATGGGAACCAGTTCGTAGGTCTCGCCGTCCATGAAGTAGTACAGATCACCATCGTTGTAGGAATACTCCATCTTCTTTCTCTCAACGAAAGCGGTGGGGTACTTGGCAGAGGGGTTGAAGCTGGTCTCGGTTACACCGCCGGTGATGACGTTCTTCATCTTCACACGAACGAAAGCAGCACCCTTACCGGGCTTAACATGCTGGAACTCAACGACCTGCATTACCTTGCCGTCCATATCAAAGGTAACACCATTTCTAAATTCACCTGCAGAAATCATTTGTTTATCCTCCTAAAGATTCCCCGTAGGGCATTATTTCCATAGTTTAACACATATATTCTAACTGAAAACCGCACCTTTTTCAAGGGGTATTTTCAATTATTATGAGATTTTTGGGGCTCCTGGTAATATTTTCGCTGCCATCGTCCTTGAAAATCAGAACATCTTCGATCCGAACACCGAATTTGCCCGGCAGATAGATGCCCGGTTCAGCGGAGGAGATCATATTTTTCTCCATGACACGTTCTCCTCCGGGGTTGCAATTGGGGGCTTCGTGAACTTCCATGCCCAGGCAGTGGCCATAGCCGTGGCCGAAATAATCGCCATAGCCTGCGTCCGCGATCACTTTCCGGGCAGATGCGTCCACTTCCTTACCCAGGACACCTGCCTTGGTTACGGCAATGCCCGCAAGCTGTGCCTGCAGAACGGTATTATAGACCTTTTCCATTTCCTCGGTGGCATAGCCAACGGCCACAGTACGGGTCATATCGGAGCAATAGCCCCCCAGGATCGCACCAAAATCCATGGTGATGAAATCACCCTCCCGGATCTTCCGATCCCCAGCCACGCCGTGGGGCAGGCTGGTATTGGGTCCGGAGACTACAATGGGGTCAAAGGACAAGCCTTCCGCACCGTTCTTATACAGGCAGTAGATCAGCTCTGCCTGCAGCTCCTTTTCGGTCATACCCACCCTGATGCGGGTGATCACCTCAGAGAAGGCCTTGTCGGTAATGGCCTGTGCCTGACGCATACGGTCAAGCTCCCAGTCCTCCTTTACGGCCCGAAATGCGTGAATTTTGTCATTCATGGGAATGAGCTTTGCTTCCAGCTTCTCTTCATATGCCTTAAACTCCGCAACTGTCAGGTAGTCCTCTTCAAAGCCTAAGGTCTTGACACCGAAATCCCGGATTGCCTCATTGAGCAGCTTGGCATAGGGGTGCTCCCGATCCACCATCATTACCTCAAAGCCCTGAATGCCATTCTGAGCGGACTCAATATAGCGGCTGTCAGTAAAGTAACGGCAGCCGGCTTTGGTTACCAGAGCCACACCCTCAGCAATATCAAATTCAGCACAGTAATGGCGACTATAACGGCTGGTCAGCAGCAGACCGTCCACATCGTCATTCAATAGGGAAAGAAACTTTTCCATATTTTTCATAAGTGGATTCTCCTTTTTCTGGCAAAGAAAATAAAGGGCAATTCCAGCACGTGCCGTGCTGCCAGCCAAATGGTGTGATTTCTAATGGATTTCACCAAGATGGAACGAACTCCGGCCCGGTTC
The DNA here is from genome assembly GCA_017456105.1 of Oscillospiraceae bacterium. The sequence goes on from JAFTKA010000010.1 coordinate 26,401, forward strand.
GCTCCCAGGACATCTGTGTAGATCTGATCGCCTACCAGTGCCGCATAGTCTTCCTGCACGCCATACTGATACAAGCAGGCCTTGATCCCCTTGGTTCCGGGCTTTCCTGCATGGGTAATGCAGTCGATGCCGTACTCTTCACAGAATTTCTCCACACGGTCCTTTTTGCTGTTGGAAACCACGCAAAGCTGAATGTCATACTCCGAGATCATTTCCAGCCACTGGAGCATTTTCCGGGTCGGTGTGTTTGTGGTGTAAGGGACAATGGTATTGTCAAAATCCATCATCAAAAGGCGAATATCCTTCTTATACAAAAACTCCGGGGTCAGGTCAGTCAATTCCCGGGTCCTCATTGTAGGCAACAGCGAAAAACTCATAGGACGCTCCTTGGGGCATAGAATATTATAGTATTATAACATGGGAGGCTTGTTTTGTCTATGGTTTTTCCCTTATATTTTGCCATGACGGGAGCGGAGTTTCGTCTGTGCGATTCTGTTCCCGGACTGTGTGGGTGGCTATCCTGTCATTTTTCTTCCTACAACCAAGGGATCACCAACACCCCCCAACATTTACCAAAAGGCAGTATGCTGATCTTAGACGACAGCACCCCCATAAGTGGGCATTCCCCGGAGCAAGTTACAAAGCAAATAACCGATCTTCTTGCAAGCTCTGTGGCTGATTCCGTCCTATTGGACTTTCAAAGACCGCCCACGGAAGAATCTTTAATAATGGCAAAAGCGTTACTGGCACTTCCCTGCCCTGTTGGCGTTTCAGAAAGCCATGCAAAGGATTTGACCTGCCCGGTATTTCTATCGCCGCCACCATTACATATCCCATTACAGAAACATATAACGCCTTGGCAGGGTCGTGAGATTTGGTTGGAGGCAGCTCTTGGTCAGGAGGCTGTGGCAGTTACCCGGGAGGGACTTCGTAATCGGCCGTGGATCGTTGCAAATAACCCCACACACTTTTCTCAGGAGCTTGCCTGTCATTATCAGATCGTTCCGGGAGAAAATGAGATCCGGTTTCTGTTTCAACGTACCCGGGAGGACCTGAACGAACTGCTTGGCTTAGCAGAATCCCTTGGTATCCAACGTGCCGTCGGCCTATACCAGGAACTGCAATAAAAGAAACCGCTCTGCAAATGCAGAGCGGTTTTTGAGCATAAATCAAGAGGGAATATTAATAAAACTTCTTCTTGTTCTTACGGGCAGCTTCAGACTTCTGCTTACGCTTCAGGCTGGGGCTGACATAATGCTCGCGTTTCTTAACTTCGGCAATAACACCTTCCTTGGCACAGCTCCGCTTGAAACGACGCAGGGCGCTCTCCAAAGATTCGTTTTCCTTTACGCGAATTTCAGACATTGTTTTCCCTCCCTCCGATGGTGTCCGGCTATTTCCTGGACACTTTCAGGGCCATATCGGCTTTCCTATTATAAGCTCTTCTTTTAAAATTGTCAAGCAGGATTTCTTGCTTTTTAACACATTTTTCCGATTATTTGACAATCAGGTTCACAAGCTTATTCTTGACCACGATGGTCTTTATGATATTGCCGCCATTTTTCTCAAGGAATGCTGCGATCTTGGGATCAGCAAGCACGTTATTGACAACAGTATCGTTATCAAGATCGGCGTCCATCTGCACAGTGCCACGCATCTTGCCGTTTACCTGCACGGCGATGGTAACCTCGGAGTCCTTACACTTTTCCTCACTAAAGGCAGGCCAGCTTTCGTAAGCAATGGTATCATTATGGCCCATCGCCTGCCAGATCTCTTCACCGGCGTGGGGGGTGATGCAGGAGAACATCTTGATGAAGCCCTCGGCATACTCTCTGGGGCAGGAGCCGTTCTTGTAGACCTCGTTTACAAAGACCATCATCTGAGCAATGGCGGTATTGAACGCCAGAGCCTCAAAGTCAGATGTAACCTTCTTAACGGTCTGATGGTAGATTTTAGTCAGCTTGCCGTCATCGGTGTCGGTGATGTTGCCGCTTTCGGTGAAGAAGTTCCACACACGGTTAATGAACTTTCTGGCACCGGCAACAGCGGTGGTGCTCCAGGGCTTGGAAACCTCCAGCGGGCCCATAAACATCTCGTAAAGACGCAGGGTATCCGCACCGTATTCTCTTACGATATCGCTGGGATTGACCACGTATTCCGGGAATCGCTTACCCATCTTAATGCCGTTTTCGCCCAGGATCATACCCTGGTGTACCAGCTTCTTGAAGGGCTCTTTCACAGGAGACAGGCCATTATCATACAGGAATCTGTTCCAGATTCTGGAGTAGATCAGATGGCCAACCGCATGCTCCGGACCACCGATATACAGGTCCACAGGCAGCCAGTGCTTCATCAACTCCGGATCGCAGAAGGTCTTGTCATTATTGGGGTCAATGTACCGCAGGTAGTACCAGGAAGAACCGGCCGAGCCGGGCATGGTAGAGGTCTCGCGGACGCCCTTCACGCCGTTTTTGTCATACTGCTTCCACTCGGTGGCATTCTCCAAAGGTGCCTGACCGTTTTTACCCTTGTAGTCCTCCAGTTCAGGCAGGATCAGGGGCAGTTCCTCGTCCGGCAGGAATACAGTCTTGCCGTCCTGGGTGTAGACACAGGGAACGGGCTCGCCCCAGTATCTCTGACGGGCAAAGATCCACTCACGGAAGTGGTAGTTATTCTTTCTTCTTGCCACACCGGCCTTTTCAAGCTTTTCGGTAATAGCCTCCTTGGCCTCTTCGACAGTCAAGCCCGTAAACTCCTCAGAGTTCATAAGCTTGCAGCCCTTACCAAGGTAGTCCTGCTTTTCGAAGGCACATTCGGACACATCTCTTCCCTCGATGACCTGCACCATGGGAATGTTGTGAGCAACCGCATACTCAAAGTCCCGCTGATCGTGGCTGGGAACAGCCATAACTGCACCGGTACCGTAGTTACCCAAAACAAAGTCGCCAATGAACACAGGCACTTCCTTGCCATTGACAGGGTTAATGGCATAGACACCCTTCAAGGGGCAGCCGGTCTTGGTCTTAGTAGCATCGGTGCGGTCAATTTCGCTTTTGCTGGCAGCAGCCTTAATGTAGGCTTCTACCTCTTCCTTATTTTCCACACGGTCCATAAGGCCCTGCACGATCTTACCGTCGGGAGCAAGGACCATAAATGTAATGCCGTAAATGGTCTCGATACAGGTGGTGTAAATGGAGAATTCTCCGCCGCCCACCAGCTTGAAATCCACCTCAACGCCGGTGGACTTGCCGATCCAGTTCCGCTGGATCTCCTTGGTGGATTCCGGCCAGTCGATCTCGTCAAGGCCCTCCAGAAGCTTTTCCGCAAAGGCAGCCTGGTCGATGACCCACTGCATCATCATTTTCTTTACAACGGGATAACCGCCACGCTCGGATTTGCCGTCAATGACCTCGTCATTGGCAAGTACCGTACCCAGCTCTTCACACCAGTTTACGGGCATCTCGATCCGCTTGGCGTAGCCCTCTTCATAGAGCTTCTTGAAGATCCACTGGGTCCACTTATAGAAAGAGGGGTCGGAGGTGGCGATCACCTTGGACCAGTCATAGTCAAAGCCCAGCTCCTTCAGCTGATTGGAGAAGGTCTTAATGTTCTCCTGGGTAAAGCCGTTGGGGTGATTGCCGGTGGAAACCGCGTACTGCTCCGCAGGCAGACCGAAGGAATCGTAGCCCATGGGGTGCAGCACGTTATAGCCCTGCATTCTCTTCATGCGGGACATAATGTCCGTTGCGGTATAGCCCTCAGGGTGGCCTGCGTGCAGACCTACGCCGGAGGGGTACGGGAACATATCCAGCACATAGTATTTGGGCTTGGAGAAATCCCACACATCGGTGTGGAAGGTATTATGCTCCTGCCAGTATTTTTGCCATTTCGGCTCTACTTCTCTATGTTCGTAATTCATGGTCAAATACCTCTTTCCATTTCAGGAATAATCTCAGTAAGGGGCACTTCCTCCGCATCGGCCCACAGCCGCTCCAGGGAGTAGAACTCTCTTGCCTCCTGGGTAAATACGTGGACAACGATGGAGCCGAAATCCAACAGCTCCCAGGTATTGCCACGGTGTCCCTCACGGCCCAGCATGGGCTCACCCAGCTCCTGCAACGTATACTCAGCGTAGTCGCACAGAGTCTTTACGTGGGTACTGGACGTACCGGTGCAGATCAGAAAATAATCCGCAAGAGAACTTACCTTATCGATCTTCAGCAGCCGGATATCCAAACCCTTTTTGCTGTCCAATGCCTTTGTTACTTCATAGGCTACCTTTTTTGCACTCAACATAGAATCACCCTTTCATATTGCTACCTGTTCCAAGCCCATTAAAGCCTGCTGGGACTCAGGAGAGATCTCCCTACCCTGCTCTTTTAATAGCTTTATGGTCATCATCAGGCCTAATTTCAATGCTTTATCCAAGTCTTCATAGGCAAGACGCCGAAGCTCCTCCACACCGGGGAAGTCCCGGTTAGGCTCCATATAGTCTGCCACATAGATCACCTTTTCCAAGGTGTTCATATTCCCTTTTCCGGTGGTGTGGGAGGCGATCGCCGCCACCACGTCAGGTTTTTCCCCAAAGATCCGCTCCGCTACCAACGAGCCCGTCAGAGCATGGAGAGTCTTGGGATTGGTATAGGAAAACCGGTCCAGAATGATACCGTACTTTTCACACAAAGTCAATTGCTGCTGGGACGTCAGAGCCTTTGTAATATCGTGGAGCAACCCTGCTCTGGCGGCCGATACATGGTCTGCACCCCAGCGTTTCGCCAAGTCCACTGCCGTATCCCGGCAGCCCAGTATGTGGTTTATCCGGTTTGGCTTAACAAGTGTTGTAACTACCTGCTCCAGCTGTGCCTCCGACAGATTTTTGCAGGTTGGGGCATACAGCCCTTGCCGATGGATATACTCTCCCACACCTGCGGGAAGAAAATCCTCAGCACAGCGGAATGTGATCAGCCGCCTGAGCTCTGTGGAAGAAATCTCTGTAACGGGATTTTCCACGAGGTACACCTTTGCTCCCTGTTCCTCCAGGGAGGCTTTTTGCTGAGCGATGGCGTCGATCTCACCCTTTTCGCCCCGGTAAAACACACCCAAAGCGGCATTTTCCAGAATCTTTTCCGGATTCCGCCACTTTGTAAAGCTCAGGAACATATCCGTACCCATCAAGAAGATCAGTTCCTCATCAGGATAGGCTTTCTTCAGCTCCGCTACTGTCTCATAGGTGTAGCTGGTGCCGCCACGCTGCAGCTCAATATCCGATATCTCGATCTGCGTTCCTAAGGTTGCAATGCGGAGCATTTCCATTCTTTGCTCCGGCGTGGGAGAATTCTCGGGCAACGGTTTATGGGGAGAAATACAGGCAGGAATCAGCATAAGTCTATCCAAGTTCAGTGCCGTAATGGCATACTGAGCCGCCCGGATATGCCCAATATGAGGCGGATTAAATGTACCGCCGTATATGCCGATTCTACCCATTTTCATTCCCCTTGGTTAATCATTTTCCCGAAGTTGCTTCTCTCTCGCCTTCTCGATGGCTTTATCGATGGCCATCTGACGGAAATATTCATTCCGCTGCTCACGCACTTTTTTTGCCGCCTGGCGGCGTGCCTGAGCACCCTTGCGGACAGGATTTGCTTTTTTCTCTTTCCGCTTGGCTCTGCCGGTCTGATTCCGCTCCTGCTGGAGCTTTTCACTAAACCGGTAGATCACAAATTTCGTGCCGATCACCGCAACACCGTCGGCTCCGGTGGCCTCACAAATGGCATCACTTACCTCCCGGGGTGTCATCATCGCACCCTCCAGGACCTTGCCCTTTACCAATTCACGGGCTACCAGCTGGGTCTCTGCCTCGGCAATCACGGTATCCGTTACGCCGCCCTTACCCACCATCAGGGTGGTATCCAGGGTATTGGCCTGGCTTCTCAGCTCTGCCCGTTCTTTACTTGTCAGCATAGCCTGCCTCCTTTAACTTCTCATAAAAGGCTTTTAATGCGTTTGCCCGGTGAGAAACCTGATTTTTCTCCTCCGGGGACAGTTCCGCAGTACTCTTACCCAAAGGCGGGTAGTAGAAAATAGGATCGTATCCGAAACCGTTTTCACCCACAGGTGCCCGCAGAAGCTCGCCATGGATCTCGCCCCGGGCCTGAATGACCTCTCCGTCGGGGGTAACCATGGTAATGACACAGACAAACTGTGCCTGCCGCTGGCCGTCGGGAACATGCTCTGTGTTCTTGAGTAAAAGCAGTAATCTTCCCCAGTCGTCCAAAGAATCATCAAAGCCGTAACGGGCGGAGTAAATACCCGGCTCACCATTCAATGCGTCCACCGCAATACCGGAATCATCAGCCAAAGCCGGAAGGCCTGTGGCCTTCATCACAGCCTCGGCCTTAATAAAGGAATTCTCCTCAAAGGTCGAACCGTTTTCCTCTACGTCAATGTCCACACCAAGCTCCGACTGCAAAACCAGCTCCATATCAAACAGTTCTGTTATTTTGCTGATTTCCTGGAGCTTGTGCTTATTTTTACTTGCTAAAACAACTTTCATACTGTCTCCTAAAACAGGGCATCAACGAAGGACTGTGCCTCAAAGGGCATTAAGTCCTCTGCCTGCTCGCCCACGCCAACGAATTTCACAGGGATCTGCAAGCTGTCCGCCACGGCGATCACAATACCGCCCTTGGCAGTGCCGTCCAGCTTGGTCAGAGCCAGTGCCGTAACACCGGCCGTTTCCTGAAACTGCTTTGCCTGGATCAGGCCGTTTTGACCGGTGGTGCCGTCCAGCACCAAAAGCACCTCCTTGGAGGCGTTAGGCAGTTCTCTGTCCACGATCCTGCGGATCTTATTCAGCTCGTTCATCAGATTCTGCTTGTTGTGCAGACGGCCGGCAGTGTCGATCAAAATCACATCAACACCCTTGGCCTTGGCAGACTGGATTCCGTCAAACACCACAGAGGCAGGGTCAGCACCCTCATTCTGCCGCACAATAGCAGCACCGGAACGCTCAGCCCAAACCTCCAACTGGTCGGCAGCAGCGGCACGGAAGGTATCGCCGGCAACCAAAAGGACATTCTTACCCTCAGCTATCAGCCGGGTAGCGATCTTACCGATGGTGGTGGTCTTACCCACACCGTTGACGCCCAGCACCAGCACCACCGCAGGCTTGTTTTCCATATTGAGTGCGGTATCGCCCACGTTCAGCATATCCACAAGGATCACTTTCAGTGCCTGCTTGGCCTCTTCGGCAGTTTTCAGGTGCTGCTCCTTGACTGCCTTTCTCAGACGGTCAGCGGCCTTCACCGCCGTATCCACACCCAAGTCCGCCATAATGAGGCTCTCTTCCAATTCCTCGTAGAAATCCTCATCAATTTCACTGGCAGTGAATACGTTGCCCAAGGTGGCACTTAAGGCACTCCGCGTTTTCGACAGACCTGATTTGATTTTCTCAAAAAAGCCCATATTCGCTCCTTTATTCCACAATACCCAGATAGCTCTCCATCTGATTGAGATCCAGCCGCAGCAGCTTACTGACACCCTGCTCTTGCATGGTAACACCGTACAGCACGTCGGAGGCCTCCATGGTGCCACGACGGTGGGTAATAACGATGAACTGGGTCTTCTCGCTTAAATTCCGCAGGTAGGAGGAGAACCGTTCCACGTTCCGGTCGTCCAGGGCGGCGTCGATCTCGTCCAGCATGCAAAACGGCGTCGGCCGTACCTTCAAAATGGCAAAGTACAGAGCAATTGCCACAAAGGCCTTTTCACCGCCGGACAGCAGCGTAATGGTCTTAACCTGCTTTCCGGGAGGCTGCACACGGATCTCAATGCCGCAGATCAGAGGCTCCTCAGGATCCTCCAAAAGAAGCTGACCCTTACCGCCGCCGAACATTTCCTCAAAGACCTCACCAAAATATTTGTCGATCTTTTGGAACTCGCCTACGAAGATGGTGGTCATTTCCTGGGTAATATTTTTGATAATGCTCTCCAAGTCCTTCTTGGAGTTCAGCACGTCGTCCCGCTGGCCGGTCAGATAGGTATACCGCTCATTGACACGGGCGTATTCTTCGATGGCACCCAAATTGGGCGTACCCAAAGCACCGATCTTCCGACGCAATTCCGCGATCCGACGGGTTCCGGCTGCCACCGACTCAATTTCGCCCCGTTTTTCCACAGCAGTGCTGGGTGTCAAACCATAGGTATCCCAAAGCCTGTCAATGGTATTGCGTTCTTCGATCGCCGCGGTCTCTTTCTTATTCTCCAACAGAGCACAAGCCCGCTCCATATTGACAATGGACTTGTTCTGCTCCTGGATCTGACCCTCATTGCGGGACTTGCGGGCTTCCATTTCCGCATACTGGGCAAGAGCGTCCTTCATAGAAGCACGGACCTTGTCAGTCTCTGCGTCGGACTCTTCCTGCCGCTGCTTCTGCAGACGGATCTGTTCCTCCAACAGAGCAATCTCATTGTGGATATTATCAATATCCGCAAGCTTTTTGGTTCTGTCGCCCTCGGCTGCGGTCTGCAGTACCCGCAGGTCTGCAATATGGCTCTGAGCGGTGGTCCGCTCGGCTTCCAGTGCAGCAGTTTCCTGACGGATCTCGTTCATAGTATCCGTCAGCTTGGCAACACGCTCATCGGCGTCCAGCTGGCTGCCCTCCAGATTTGCGATCTCCTGACGGGTCTGCTCCAGCTGACGGCTGTAAACCTGCATCTGGGCCGTGGCTGCGGCATACTGCTCCTTGTCGGAACGCTCCCGGGTAAGCAGAGCCTCCTGCTCACGACGGGCAGCCTCAGCCGCTTCCTGCACTGCCTGCAACCAAATTTCGTGTTGCTTTTCAAGACCCTCCTGGGTCAAAACCTGCTTTTCAGCCTCAGCAAGCTGCTCCCGGGCGGTATTCATCTGGAATTCCACCTGATCGGCAAGCCGCTTGGCCTCCTGCAACTCCAGCTCCTGCTTCTCCAGTTTTTCGGTCAGTTCCTTTTGCTGGGCCAAAAGTCTCTGGAGCTCATTGGCACGGCTCAGGATACCGGCTTCCTTATTGACGGAACCACCGGTGATAGAGCCGCCGGCATTGATCACCTGACCGTCCAGAGTAACGATCTTAAACCGATGAGAGAATTTATTGGCCATTGTGATAGCAGAATCCAGGTCTCTAACAATGACGATTCTGCCCAGCAGATTCTCAACGATATTGCGATATTTCTTTTCGCAGTTCACAAGCTCAGAGGCCATGCCCACAAAGCCGTTGCAGCGATCCAGTCCTGTCTCCTTCAGGTTTCGGGGTTCAATGACGGAAATGGGCAAAAACGTGGCTCTGCCGCCCACACGCTTCAAAAACGCCACGGCAGCCTTTGCGTCCTGCTCGGTATCCACCACCACTTCCTGCAACGCACCGCCCAGGGCGATCTCAATTGCCACCGCATACTTGTCCTCCGTGCGGATCAGCTGGGAGATGGGGCCGTGAACATTTCTTAATGCACCCCGCTTAGCCTCCTGCATGACCTGCTTAACGGACTTGTGATAGCCCTCAAAATCCCGCTCCATAGCCTGGAACACATTTGTCTTGGCAGTAACGCTGTCAAGAGAGGTCTTAAGCTTTTGGACGGACTCAATTAGTTCATCACGCCGCTTGTTGCGGGTAGTCTGCCGCAGAGCATAGCCTGCGATGGAATTATTAAGAGAGGTAACTTCCTCCCGGGCCTTTTTCAATTCCTCACGGCAGGCCTTTAAGTTTTCCTCGGCCTCCTGCTGACGGGCAATGCCGGCGTCCAGATCAGCCTGCAGCTGATCTTTCCGTTCAGTACCCTGTTCCAGATTAGTATCCAGCGTCTTAATGTCCGCTTCCTTGGCTGCCAGGTCGCCGGTCAGCTGCACTTCCCTGCTCCGCAGTTCCATAAACTGCCGGTTGATGCCCTGGGCATCGGCAGTCATGGCCGCCAGCTCACGCTGCAGGGTTTCCAGAGTCTCGTTCTTTTGTGTCAGGGTTTCATTGATCTCATCAATCCGCTTTCCGGTCTGCTCCAGCTGAGCACCGATACCGCTGCTCCGCTCCTGCTGACCTTCCAGGTCGGCCTCGTTCCGACGGATATTTTCTCGATTATTGTCGATCGCACCCTGCAGAACGGCGATCTGTCCGTCGATCTGCTGATGGATACCCTCCAGCATACTGATCTGCACCCGGAAATTATCCACCGTTTCATTCCGCTGACGCAGTTCGCCTGCCATCTGCTCGGTGTTTTCGTAAAGCTTGTCCAGCTCCTCGTGAGCCTGCTGCAGCACAAAGGACGCGGAGGCATAGTCCTCCTCTGCCTTCTTGGCATCGGCGGACAGCTTATCCAGCTTATCCAGCCACACGGCAACCTCAACGCCCTGCAGTTCGTCCCGCAGTTCAATATACTTCTTCGCTTTTTCAGACTGCTGACGGAGCGGCTCAAGCTGCAATTCCAGCTCAGAGACCTTATCGCCGATCCGCATCAGGTTATCTTCCGTATGAGCCAGCTTCCGCTCGGTCTCCTCCTTGCGGTGGCGATACTTGGAAATACCGGCCGCCTCCTCAAAGATTTCGCGGCGGTCCGCACTCTTTAATGACAGAATCTCGTCAATACGGCCCTGACCGATATTGGAGTAACCCTCGCGGCCCAAGCCCGTATCCATAAACATCTCGTTGATATCCCGCAGACGGGCAGACTGGCGGTTAATATAGTATTCGCTGTCGCCGGAGCGGTAATACCGCCGGGTGATCATCACCTCGTCCGATTCGTACGGCAGAGCACGGTCAGTATTATCAAGGGTCAGCGTAGCCTCGGCAAAGCCAACGGCAGAACGCTTCTGGGTACCGCCGAAGATCACGTCCTCCATTTTCGCACCACGGAGGGTCTTGGTGCTCTGTTCGCCCATGACCCACAAAATGGCGTCGGAAATATTGGATTTGCCCGATCCGTTAGGTCCGACGATAGCGGTAATGTCATCACCGAAACGGATCAAGGTTTTGTCGGGGAAGGACTTAAATCCCTGAACTTCCAAGCTTTTTAAGTACACAATATCAACCTCATCTACTTTTCTAAAGATCAAAAACGGCAAACTTTCCGCATTTTGATTATAATTCAGTTTATTATACTCCCAATGGGCCGAAAAAGCAAGAATTACTTTCTCTTTTTTGCCCCCAAATACCCCAGCTTTTGGTTTATTGACAAGGTCCTCTGTTTGCATTAAAATAGGTAGCAAAGGAGGGATTCTCATGGATCATGTATTAGCCACCAACGGCCTTTCCAAAAAGTATAAGAAGAATATGGCAGTTAATGGCGTCAATATGCATATCGATCGGGGCGATATTTACGGCTTTGTCGGTGAAAACGGCTCCGGCAAAACTACCGTTATTCGTCTGATCACAGGCCTCATCTCACCCCATGCGGGTGGCTTTGCACTATTTGGTGAGGATAACCGATCCAAAAATATCGGCAAGGCCAGAAGCCGTATCGGTGCGATCGTGGAAAGCCCGTCGATCTATATGAATATGTCCGCCTATGATAACCTGAAGACCCAGTGTATGATCCTGGGCATTGAGGACGATGACAAGATCCTGTCGGCTCTGACAGATGTAGGTCTTGAGGAGCTTTACAAGGAGAAAAAGCACGCCGGCAATTTCTCTTTGGGTATGCGTCAGCGACTGGGAATTGCTATGGCTCTGCTGGGAGACCCGGAGTTTTTGATCCTGGACGAGCCTATGAACGGCCTTGACCCTGCGGGCATTGTCAGTATCCGGGAGCTGATTTTGAAGCTGAACCGGGAACGGGGCATTACGTTTTTGATCTCTTCCCATATTCTGACGGAGCTTTCCCTGGTTGCTACCAAGTACGGTATCATCTCAAAGGGCAGGCTTATTAAGGAGATCACCGCAGAACAGCTGCACAATGAGTGTGCCAAGACCACCGTTATCTGTGCAGACGATCCCAAAAAACTCGCCGACTCTCTGAGCAGCTACAAGCCCGAGTACACCGCAGAAGGTGTCAAGATCATCGGTGAGACCGATCTGAATGTGTTGCTTTCCGCGGCCATCGGCAGCGGCGTTAAGATCTTAAGTGTTAACTGCAGTGAAACCACATTTGAAGATTACTATCTTTCCGTGATTGGGGGTGCAAAGGAATGACCGGTCTGTTAAAGGCGGATTTCCGCCGTGTTTTCCGGGATAAGCTATTGCTCATTATGGGAATCCTGGCTGTTGCTTTTGCTTTGATCACTCCCCTGCTTTACTCGGTCCTCTTCTCCGGCAACGAAGCTATGAATGATCCCATGGTGGAGGAGATGCTCTCCGGCTTTATCAGTGCCAAAGCTCAGTTCTTTGGTTCGTTTTCTCTGGGAAACAATTTGGGTCTGATCGCCCCTGTGCTGCTGGCAATCGTTTTGCGAAAGGATTTCTCCTTCGGTACGATTCGCAACAAGATCATTGCCGGCAAAAGCCGCAGTGCCATCTACATGTCCCTGTTTACCACCTGCTCTGTAGTCATCATCGCAGTGATGCTGCTGCACGCCTTCATCACCCTGGGTCTCAGTCTGGTCTTCTTTGATTACCAGGCTACTCCCTTTACTCTCTCGGATTTCTGGTATTTCTTAGAATCCCTGGCGTTCGACCTGCTGACTCTTCTGTTTGTATCGGCTTTGCTGTCCTGGCTGTGTGCCAGCATGAAAAATGTGGGTCTTGTGATTGTTTTGTATGTTGCCATCACCTTCTTCCTTGTAATGGCCGGCAGTATCATTCAGGTCGTAATCACCGTTATGGAAGAGTTGGGCGGCAGCGAAAACACCATTGCTGTGCTGCGTTTCATCGACAGGATCAACATTGGAAACGCCGCAGCCCATATCGGCACGGGCACGTCCTATAGCCTTGAAGATGTCCTGTACCTCACTGTCCCCTCAATCGTGGGAATCCTGGGCTTTACAGGATTGGGCCTTTGGAGATTCAATAAAAAGGATCTTAAGTAAACCATCTCCGCCAATAAAAAGCACCGCCGAATGGCGGCGGCGGAGAGAGGGGATTCGTTTGCATTTTCGCCTATCGCGAAAATTATGGTAGCCACCAGTGTTTGCACTGGTGGCAGCAACACCCCACCGGGGTGTTGCGATTTGATCTTTCGAATCTCCCCTCCTTATTTCCGCCAATAAAAAGCACCGCCGAATGGCGGTGCTTTTTATTGGCGGAGAGAGTGGGATTCGAACCCACGGTACTTTGCAGTATCACTAGTTTTCAAGACTAGCTCCTTAAACCGCTCGGACATCTCTCCATGCCACACGAATATACCACATATGCCCGATAAAAGTCAAGGTTCTGTAGTCATTTTCATATTTACTTTAAAATGGGATTGTGTTATGATATCTTTAATTGGAAAAGGGTGATTTTATGACAAAAAAAGTGATTTTCTTTGACCTTGACGGCACACTGACCGACTCCGGCGAAGGCATTATCAACTCCGTTGTGATGACTCTGGAGCGTTACGGTCTGCCCGTTCCCTCAGCCGAAGTATTGCGGGAATTTGTGGGTCCTCCTCTGGACCAAAGCTTTGTAAAGCACGGTATTCCTGCCGATCAGGCTTTGGAGGCGGTGGAGGTGTTCCGCAGCCGTTACAATACTGTGGGCGTTTATGAAAACTACCCCTACCCCGGTATCCGGGAGCTTTTGGAGGGTCTGCAAAAGCAGGGCCATCGTCTTTTTGTAGCCACCTCCAAGCCGGAGACCACTGCCATTTTGGTGTTGAAGCATTTTGACCTGTTTCGTTATTTTGAGCTGGTATGCGGTGCTACCGCTGACAGTTCCCGGGTGGAAAAAGCCGACGTGATTGCCTACTTAAAGACTCAGACCGGCATTGCTGAAGAAATTCTGATGGTTGGCGACACTGCCTTTGATGTCATCGGTGCTGCCGAGCACGGCATTAAGACAATTGGTGTCAGCTGGGGCTACGGAAAGGTCTCCGATATGCAAAAAGCCGGTGCTGTTGCCATCGCAGATTCTGCAGAAGAACTGCTGAACCTTCTGAACTCATAAAGAAAGAAGTGTTACCCCTTGAATCAAAAACAGCTTTCCCTAACGGAGGGACCGATTTGGAAAGCCATGCTGCTTTTCGCCCTGCCGGTCTTTTTGGGAAATATCTTCCAACAATTATATAACACCTTTGACGCCTGGTGCGTAGGCTACTATATCGGTGATGATGCCCTGGCAGCCGTCAGCTCCTCCGGCAGTCTGATCTTTATGATGATCAGCTTTTTCAACGGTGTGGCTATGGGTGCCGGTGTGGTGATCGCCCGTCTTTTTGGTGCAAAGCAGTATGACTCTATGCAAAAGGCTATTCATACTGCCATCGTCTTTGGACTCATTACCGGTGTGCTTTTAACGGTTGCCGGTGTACTGCTGACCCCTCTGATCCTGAAGCTGATGGGCACACCCAAAGATGTACTTCCCCAGTCCATCAGCTACTTCCGCTGGTATTTTGCCGGTGCGATCTTCACGGTGATGTATAATATCTTCGTGGGAATCCTCCACGCCGTTGGCGACAGCAAGCACCCGCTATATTACCTGATTTTCTCCACCTTCGTGAACATCGGCCTTGATATGCTGTTTGTGGGTGCGATGGGAATGTCTGTCGGTGCGGCTGCCGTTGCCACCACCATTTCCCAGGGCATTAGTGCCATTCTCTGCTGCTGGCATCTAATGCGTGTCAAAGCACCTTATAAAATCTGGCTAAAGAAGATCCGCTTCCATAAAAAGAGTTTTGTTGAGATCGTAAAATACGGAATCCCCTCCGGTGTGCAGAACAGCGTGATCGCCATCGCCAATGTGTTTGTCCAAAGCAATATAAACGCCTTCGGAAAATTCGCCATGGCCGGCTGCGGTGCCTACTCCAAGCTGGAAGGCTTTGCATTCCTGCCGGTTACCTGCTTTACCCAGGCACTATCCACCTTTGTGGGGCAGAATTTGGGTGCCCGCCGCCACGACCGGGTTAAAAAGGGCGTGGGTTTCGGCATCGCCTGCAGCTGCATTATGGCAGAGGTGATCGGCGTACTTTCCTATGTATTGGCCCCCACGCTGATCGACTTCTTCACGGACAAGCAGGCGGCTTTGGAATTTGGTGTAGCCCATATGCGTACTATCTGCCTGTTCTACTGCTTATTGGCCTTTTCCCACTGTATTGCCGGCATTATGCGTGGTGCAGGCAAGGCCACCGTTCCTATGTTTACAATGCTTGCCATCTGGTGTGTGTTCCGGGTCAGTTATATTACCGTTGCCGTCCGCATAATTCCGGAGCTGACAACCGTTTCCTGGGCATACCCCATCACCTGGAGTCTCAGCTCCATCGTCTTCCTGATCTACTTCCTGAAAGCCGACTGGATCCACAATTTTGACCGTATGGAGCAGTAGCTTTTCACCCGTTACCGTGGTATACTAACAGAAAAATCATACGGAGGATATCAAATGCGTTTTATACTTACCCTTTGGATATCAAAGCTTATGGCCATTGCGGTCAATCTGATCGATAAAAAGCGTGGCAGCAACTATGCCGGCAAGATTGCCGTGAAGCTGATGCCCGGTTTTGTTGCCCGGTTTAAGGGTATCGACTATCACAAAGTCTTTTTCATTTCCGGCACCAACGGAAAGTCCACAACCACCAACCTTCTGTATCACACCCTTCGCTCTGCCGGCAAGACCGTTGCCTGCAACAACGAAGGTGCCAATATGATGACCGGTGTGGCAACCACCCTGATCAAAAATTCCACCCTGTTTGGTAAACTCAATAAAGAGTACCTTGTACTGGAGATCGACGAACGAAGCTTCCCCGGAATCCGCAAGGTTTTGCCCGGTCTTCACCTGGGTCTTACCAACCTGCAGAAGGATCAGGTACAACGAAACGGCGACCCCGACTTTATTCTGCGGAAGTTCCGCGGCGCGATCACAGACGATATGACCCTGTATCTGAACAATGAAGAGCCCCGGAGCCGTTCACTGGAGGATCTTGTCAAAACAGTACAATATTTCAGCGTTGCACCCAACGCCCGAACCTATGCTTCCGATGATTTCTACAAAGTAACGCTCCCCTGCCCCAAATGCTCTCACCCCATCGCATACGACCATTATAATTTGGCAAACATCGGCACATTCCGCTGCACAGTCTGTGATTACGCTTCCCGGCCAGAGCCCCAGGTGTATATCGACTCTGTGGACTTTGAAAACAATTATTTCACCACAGGCGGCAGTCAATGGAATGTTCCTTATAATAATCCCTTCTATATTTACAATTTTGCTATGTGTATCGCCATCTGCCGTAACATCGGTCTGACGGACACCCAGATTCAGGAGGGCTTTGCCTCCTTCAAAAACCCCGCCACCCACGTGAACACCTTCCACAGCTTCGGTAAGGAGATCCATTATCTGCAGGGCAAGCAGGAAAACCCGGAAGCGTTGCAGTCCCAGTTGGACATCATCGCCAGCGACAACCGGGAAAAGGCTGTGTTTGTGGGTATGTATGAGATCACGGACTTTGATCCCTACTATAGCGGCAGCTTCTATTTCTTTGACTGCGATTTTGCTCCCATTGTCAACAGTAACGCAAGCCACTTTGTAGCATTCTCCAAAACCATCGCCTGGGATCTTGCCCAGCGAATGATTTTGGCCGGTGCAGATCCTGAAAACGTAACTATTCGGGATACCAATGACCCTGCTGAGATCTTTGATATGCTGCCTGGCCTGAAGGCAGAAGTGGTCTATATCCTGACCAACACCAAGCACGTGCCGGAGATCAAAGCATATCTGAATCAAGGAGGTACACGCAATGAATAAGATCGTCGTTGGTTGGATGTACCCCAATCTTTTGAACCTCCACGGTGAGCGTGGCAGTGTACAGGCCTTGGAGCGAATCGGCAAGAAAATGGGCGTTGAAATCGAGATCCTCAGAATCGAGGATTTCACCCAGCCGATCCCCTTCGAAAAGCTGGATCTCATGATATTCCTGCCCGGTGAGATTTGCCTGTTTCCCCATTTGGTTGCGGCGTTGAAGGACTCCGGTTTGGAAGAATATCTCAATAACGACGGCCATCTTTTGGCAATCGGCACTTCCGGCCTGATGTTCGGCAATGCCATCACCCGGGAAGACGGCAGCACCCTGGAGGGTCTTGGCCACCTGGACATGACCGCCAAGGAGAGAAAATACGTCTGGGGCGACGACCTGCACCTGCGGATCAACGCTACAGGTCAGGAGCTGATCGGCTCTCAAATTCAGATGGCAGACGTAGACGCAAAAGAGCCCCTTGCCGCCACCCTTTACGGCATGGGCAATAACAACACGGGCGTTGACGGTGCAAGATATAAAAACCTCATCTACACCAATTGTCTCGGCCCGCTGTTTGTGAAGAATCCCTGGTTCGCCGAAACCATCATCAATGAAATTCTGGAAAAGAAAGGCCAACCTTCAGTAAATGCTGAGCCGGATCTGATCGCTCAGCAATCCTTCGCATCTACCTTGGCATTTATAAAAAAGAAACAGAGCAGCTAACAAATGTTATCGTAGGGGCGATTCACGAATCGCCCGTTACCAAACCACAGATAAACATAACCCCCGGCTTAGCCGGGGGTTATGTCTTAGGAGCGATTCGTGAATCGTCCCTGCAATATTCGTTATAAGAGGGGCACGCCGGCCTTTTCACAGGCCTCAATGGTGGCTTGATCCCATACGCTGGACTGTACTTCACCGATATGGCAGCAATTCAGCATCAGCATACACAGCCGGGACTGGCCGATACCGCCGCCGATGGTCAGGGGCAGTTCGTTATTGAGAAGCATTTTGTGGAAAGGAAGCTCTCTGCGGTCGTCGCAGCCGGAAATGCTCAGCTGCCGATCCAAAGCCTCTGCGTCCACACGGATACCCATGGAAGAAAGCTCCAGGGCTCTGCCCAAAACCTCGTCCCAGAAGAAGATGTCGCAGTTTAATTGCCAGTCATCGTAGTCGGGGGCCCGCTTGTCGTGGGGCTTGCCGGAACGAAGACGGCCGCCGATCTGCATAATGCAGGCGGTATGATGCTCCTTAAGATATGCCGTTTCCCGCTCTGAGCCGGTCATGTCCGGATACAGATCCTCCAGCTCCTGGGTGGTAATGAAAGATACTTCCGGGTCAAGGTTTACCCGCAGCTGGGGAAAACGCACGTGCAGTCGGTCATTGGTGTTGCAAATAGCCTTGACAATAGCACGAACGATCAGCTTCAAATAATCCAAATTCCGGTTTTCTTTTGTAATGATCTTCTCCCAGTCCCACTGGTCCACATACAAAGAGTGGACATTGTCCAGCTCCTCATCACGGCGAATGGCATTCATATCCGTGTACAGGCCGTTGCCCACACTGAAATGATACCGCTTCAGAGCCAGCCGCTTCCACTTAGCCAGGGAATGGACCACCTGAGCATCTGCTCCGACTGCGGGAATATCAAAGGACACAGGGCGTTCTACGCCGCTGAGGTTGTCGTTCAGACCGGAATTTTCGGTAACGAACAGAGGTGCTGACACCCGCTTCAAATTTAACGCACCGGAGAACTCGTCCTGAAAAGTCTGTTTAATATAGGCAATGGCCCGCTGGGTATCATAGGCGTCCAGGGCAGGACGATACCCTTCAGGAATGAACACTTTATTCATAGTACTTGCCACCTTCCCTTTTATATAGGTTTCATTGTATTCATTTTTTGGAAGAAATCAAGTACTAATTTATTTCAGCCTATCCCAAAGAACCCCTGTGGCCTTGCCTGCTCCTGTGTGGCAGATTGGATCTGCTCACCAACGGTTACGGAAAGCTGTAGCGTCTTGCCTTTTCTGTAGATCGTCAGCTTTAACACATCTCCAGGCTGGGCTTTGGATACAGCTTGGGACAGTTCATTTCTGCCTGAGATCTCCGTGCCGCCAATGGCGGTAATAATGTCATTGACCTGTACGCCTGATGCCTCAGCAGGACCGTCCTCCACCACTGACCGGACCGCTGCACCCTTGGGCAGGCCGTAGCTTTGTGTTTCTTCACTCACATCGGTTACGGATACGCCAATATAGGGCTTTGCAACATACCCTTTTTCAATGATGCTTTCCACAATGGAGCGAATGGAATTGATGGGGATCGCAAAGCCGATATTATCGATGGAAGCCTCCGACCCGGAGCTGGAATACTTGGCATTGGTTACACCGATCACCTCTCCGTAGAGGTTAAACAATGCCCCTCCGGAATTACCCGAATTGATGGCACAGTCGGTCTGGGTCAAATTCATGGTAGCTCCGTTGGACATGGTGATCTCCCGGTCCATGGCACTGATGGCTCCGGAGGTTAAGGAAAAGGTCAGCTCTCCCAGGGGATTTCCAATGGCCACCACACTGTCGCCCACATTCATATTGTCGGAATTTCCCAACACAACAGGGGAAAGCTTCTCCGCTTCCACCTTTAATACCGCGATATCGTTAGACTCATCGTAACCGATAAGCGTTGCCTGATAGGTAGTACCGTCATACAGAGAAACCGTAATGGTGTCCGAGGATTTGACCACGTGGTAATTGGTCAGGATATAGCCGTCCTCCGTCAGGATAAAGCCAGAGCCGGACGCGGCAGAGGTGGTCTGATAACCCCAAAAATTCGTGGTGGTTGCGGTGGTAATACCCACCGTGGAATTGACATTGGCAGCATACACCTCAGCCGGGGTCATCAGCTTTCCCGTGTCGATCTTGACTGTGTCCAGTACTGTATTCTCCCGCTGTCCCTCCAGCACAATGCTCACGTCGTCATCATCAGGCAAATCCCGCCAATCATCGGCCATCAGCACCGCCGCACTGACACCGCCGCCCAGCAAACTGCAGGCAAGGGCAAGAGCGATGACTTTTCCTGCGGTCCAGCCCTTCTTTTTTACGGGCTTACATTCAAATTCGTTTTCCAAAATATTCACTCCTTTGGTTATTACTGCTATATTCTATTTTACCAAGGAACCCTTAAACAATGCTAAAATTTCGCAAACAGTTTGTAACCAAAGGCAAAAGGATCTGTAAATAAAAAATGAAGGGCGTGCTAAGCACGCCCTTCCGGTCATCTAACGCGTTTATAATAATCTGATGTGAGCAAAAGGTTGCTGACATTGATATATTGCAGAATTTTATCCGTCTTTTCCTGCATCTGTTCTTCTGAGATGAATTTTTCCGAGCGGATCAAAACCGGATCGCCGTTATCATTAATCTCGCAAACTGTTTCGGCTGTGATCCAGCTTCCGTCCGGGAAATAGGCATAACCCTCGTAATTGGGGTCAAAGGCGTCCTGTCCCAAATATTGATAGGGAGAGTCAATACCCAGCAAATTCAGCATAGTGGGCAGGAAGTCCGAGGTATTCAGCACCTTGTCCACTTCCATGGCTTCACAGTCTGCAGACCATACAAAGCAGGGTGTTTTCTCAAGGAGCAGGGTGTTGTCCACACCGGAGTGTGCCAATAGCTCCTCCATGTTCTTGTAGCCGTAGGTATAGTGATCCGTAACGGCTATGATCACCGTGTTTTCCAGCTGACCCTTCTGCTCCAGCTCCTGCAAAAGTCTTGCGAACATATCGTCCACCAGCTTTGCCTTGACTCTGGCACAGTCCTCTTCCTCACTGGCGTACTTGCCCCGGTAGTCAGGATATTTCTTTAGGGCGTAGTGGCTCAGCACCTCATTGTACTTATAGCTCAGGTGAGCGGACCGGG
The DNA here is from genome assembly GCA_017456105.1 of Oscillospiraceae bacterium. The sequence continues at coordinate 47,136 of JAFTKA010000010.1, forward strand.
TAATGATGGTGTTGAAGGTAGCACCTTCCCGGAAGAACAGACCGTTAAGTTCCTCATTTTCAAACAGCAGGCAGTCATCAAACAGAGCATCTTCGTCTTCCTCATAATCTTCATAGCAGACATAGGAATTGTAGCCCATAGCCGGCTCGAAAACACCGCGGCTGTAGAAGCTGGGCTCATTATAGTGGAACACCTCGGCAGAATAGCCGTTTGCGGTCATCTGGGAGGCAAAGGACTGCTTATAAGAGTTGGTTACATAGTCAAACACATACCGGCCTGTGGTAGGAAGATAAATGCCTGTATTGATGGTAAATTCCGTATTCAGGGTGCGGGCACTGCCATAGCCGGGTGTGTAAAAATTGGTAAAGTTCACGCCCTCATTCATCAGGCGGCACAAGGTGGGAGTCTCCTCCTCGGTAACCATCCAATCGTCTATCGATTCCATCAGTACCAGCACCACGTTCTTTCCCGCGAAAGCACCGGTCATTTCATTTTCGGTCTTTTCGGGACGCTCGGCAAAATACTCCGAAACCTCGGAAACCTGCTTGTTCACGGAACGTCGGTATTCGCCGGACAGAGGATATAAAGTATTCGACCAAATATCACGCATGGTCAGATGGTATACACCGCACATATTGTAGACCCGCTTGGCGTCATACATGATCTCATAGGCAGCTCTGTAAGAAGAGGACTGACCGTACTCAGAACGAGTGCCCCAAATATTTCTGTCCCGCAGGGTCAATACCTTGGGCAGCATAAAAAGACCCACGATCATCACGGCAGCCAACAGAAGATACGGCAGCCGGAGCAGGATCTTTCCGGTATTTCTGGGATAAAAGCGGATAAACACATAGCCAATAACCAGCATCAAAGCACTGGTGATCCACCAGATGGGCGTAAAGGAACGCAGTACATCGCCAAGGAAAACCGCACCCTCACCGGCATACAAGATGGCGGAGATCCACATCATTTTGTCAAACACCTGGAAATAGCCCGCCTGGGCAATGGTCCACAATGTGAATATATAATAGGTGATGCCAAAGACCCATCTGCCGACCTTTCTGGGCAGCAGAAGCACCAGGCTTGCCAGTAAAACAGACCAAATCAGGCCAAAGGCCAGGCAAAGCAGATCGTCAGAGCCCAGCAAAACAAAGGCCAACAATTCCACAAGGAAATAAGCTGAACCAAGATAAAGCATATTTAATAAGAAATGCCGCACAGAAAAGGGCTGATCGGCCCTGTATACGCGTCTTAGAAAATTCTTAAACAAAACAATACGCCTCACAAAAACATAATCCAGATCGATATTACCACAACCAACAAAAAAATACAAGAGATATCCTATTTTTTGTTCAATCGAGCTATCTCAAACATAGAAAACAGTTCTTTTGAAAAAAAAAGAAAAATAGCTTGACAAACCGTACCTCGATGGCTATAATAAGCGTGTTCTGTTTGAGCCGCCGGTATAGCTCAGTTGGTAGAGCAGCTGATTTGTAATCAGCAGGTCGGGGGTTCGAGTCCGTCTACCGGCTCCAGACAGGCAGCCAAACAGAGAACTGAATATGGGGGAGTTCCCGAGTGGCCAAAGGGGACAGACTGTAAATCTGCTGCGTATCGCTTCGATGGTTCGAATCCGTCCTCCCCCACCACAAAAAGTCCAACACCTTTTGGTGTTGGACTTTTTGTGCTGTGGACGGATTCGAAAGGCGGCTCTTAGCGACAGTCCGGTGGACTGTCGCAACCGCCGTGGCTTTTCCTCAGAAAAGCGAATCCGTCCTCCCTATCTCATTTCTCGAAAGGGCGACACCAGTCCGCAGACTGGTGTAAAAATTGAGAGCTAGCGAGCAATTTTTAGCCCGTGGCAGAATCCATTGATTGCAGAGTGCAAGCCGTAGGCTTGTGAAATGCAATCAATCATTTGTGCCAACCGCCGTGGCTTTTCCGCTTCAAAAGCGAATCCTCCCTGCCCATAATGAATACGGCCATATATAAAATATGCACCTGATTCCCTTTTGGACTCAGGTGCTATTCTTTTTCCCCTTGCACTCACCCATTCCTTTTGGTATGATATAGAAAACACAAAGAAGGAAACATACTTATGACACCTATCGAAATTATTGCCCAAATCGTCGGCATTATCGCCATGGCCTTTAATATTCTGTCCTACCAGTTCAAAAAGAAGCGTGCGGTGATCACCGCACAGCTTCTGGGTGCCGCCTGCTTTAGCATCAATTTCCTGCTGCTGGGTGCGGTGGTAGGTGGAATCCTCAATATCCTGGCCGCAATTCGTGCCGTGGTTTTCCTGTTTAAGGATAAGCTGAAAACCGACAAATGGCCCTGGCTGATCGGATTTATCCTATGCTACATTGCCGTGTATATCCTGAACTTCACCGCATTCGGCAAAGAACCTACCCCCGTCAATCTGATCGTGGAGGTTCTGCCGGTCATCGGCATGGTGGCTCTGAACATTGGCTTTATGCAAAAGTCCTCTGCCGGAATCCGGAAATTCGGTCTCATCAGCTCCCCTGCCTGGCTGATTTACAACATCGTAGCCTTTTCCTGGGGTGCGATCATTTGTGAGACTCTGTCTCTGATCTCCATCTTCATTGGAATGTTCCGAAATGACAAGCAAACAGCAAATTCATAAAGGAGGCTCTATTTATGATTCGGTATGAAATTGAAGGCGGTAATCTGCCTGTTGTAATTTGTTACCCTGAAGCCGGACAGACCCTCTGCTCCGAAAGCGGTGCTATGAGCTGGATGTCCGACAATATGGAAATGGCCACACAAGCCGGTGGCTTCAAAAAAGCCTTCGGCCGCCTGTTCTCCGGTGAATCCGTGTTTCTAAACGAATATACCGCCCGGAACGGCACCGGTATGATCGCCTTTGCTTCCTCCTTCCCCGGCTCTATTATTCCCTTTCAGGTAACGGAGGGTCAAAGCATTATCGTACAAAAGAAGGGCTTTTTGGCCATGGAGAAGGGTCTGGAGCTGTCCGTATACTTCCAGAAAAAACTGGGTAAGGGCTTCTTCGGCGGTGAAGGCTTCATCATGCAAAAGGTCTCCGGTAACGGTATGGTCTTTCTTGAAATCGACGGCTACTGCAAGGAATATGAGCTTGCTGCCGGTGAGAGCATTGTGGTGGATACCGGCTATCTGGCGGCCATGAGTGAAAGCTGCACCATGGACATTCAGACCGTCAAGGGAGCAAAGAACGTCCTCTTTGGCGGAGAGGGTCTGTTCCACACAAGGATCACCGGCCCGGGCAAGGTTTACCTGCAGTCCATGCCCATTATCAACACCGCACAGGTGCTGACTCCCTACATTAAGATCAACACCGGCAGTGATGACGGTGGCATTAAGATCAATTTTGGCGACTAAAAAATCGGGACTTTACAGTCCCGATTTTTTACGTTTCATCGATAATCTCTCCGTCTGTAGAAATGGTAACCACTTGCCAGGGGATCATTTTTCCGCTTTCCTGCAAGGCCTTTTTTACGGCAAACTCGATTCCTCCGCAGCAGGGTACTTCCATGCGGACAACCGTTACGGATTTAATGTCATTGTTCTTAAGGATCTCCGTCAGTTTGATGGCATAATCCACGCTATCCAGTTTCGGGCAGCCAACCAACGTGATATGATCCTTAATAAATTTCCGGTGGAAATCCGCATAGGCGTAGGCGGTGCAGTCCGCGGCCACCAATAGCTTTGCCCCGTCAAGCCAGGGAGCCTTGAGCGGCACCAGCTTGATCTGTACCGGCCACTGGCGAAGCTGGGACTGGGTCTGTACAGGCTCGGCAGGCTCCGTATGAAGCCGGATAACCTTTGCCGTAGAGCCAGGGCAAGTGCCACCCTTTTGCCCTTTAGCGGCCAGCACAGCCGCCTCATCGTAGGGTGCAGCCTCCCGCTCCACAAAGGTGATCGCCCCCGTGGGACAGGCGGGCAGACAGTCGCCCAAGCCGTCGCAGTAGTCGTCCCGCAAAAGTGCCGCCTTGCCATCTACCATACCGATAGCACCTTCATGGCAGGCCTTGGCACAAAGGCCGCAGCCGTTGCATTTCTCCCGGTCGATCTCAATGATCCTGCGTACCACCTTATGCCCCCCTCTCCTTTTGGGATTGCAGTATTTTCATCATATACTCGTACATTTCCTCACCCACACATTTCTTGGCATGCTTACACCATTGCACGCAGCTGAGAGTGTCATTATAGGCCACGAAGCCGCAATGCTCGCAGGCCATTTTCTCGTCGATGGAAAACATTTCGATCTCGTGTCCGCATTGGGGACATACCTTTTCAATAATCGTAGGTGTTTTGGGTCTTGCCTGACAACCGTGCATCGTCATAAAAACACTTCCTTTCCTTGACTTTCTGGGGATATTCTACTATACTTAAGAAAAAGAATATGTTGGAATTCCAACAAAGGGGTAATTTATGGAAAAATATTTTGATCTGATACTTACAAATCCCCTGTTTTCCGGGATCTCAAAGGAAGATTTAAAAAATCTTCTGTCCTGTCTGTCTGCAAAAACCACCGAGATTCCTAAAGGCGAGCCCGTTTTTTTGGAGGGAGACCCGGCAGGCTTTGTGGGCTTTGTATTGGAAGGTGCGGTGCAGATCGTCCGGGACGATTTCTACGGCAACCGCAGTCTTTTAGCCGTAAGTCAAGCAGGAGAGGTGTTCGGCGAGGCCTTTGCCTGTGCCAATGTGGATACAATGCCCGTCAGCGGCTACGCCGTACAAAACTGTAAGATCCTTTGGCTTAACTGTCGGAGAATGCTGACGGTCTGCACCAATGCCTGCGGTTTTCACAATATGCTGGTGCAGAATCTGTTGCAGGTGGTTGCCCAAAACAACCTGCTTTTAGGCCGGAAGATCCAGTTTATGTCCGGCAAGACCACCCGGGAAAAGCTGATGACCTATCTTTTGGACCGGGCAAAGCAGGCAAACAGCCGGGAGTTTACCATTCCCCTGGACCGGCAGGCATTGGCGGACTTTTTAGGTGTGGAACGCAGTGCCATGTCTGCGGAGATCAGCAAGCTGCGTGCAGACGGTGTTTTGGAAAGCAAAGGCTCTTGGTTTCGACTGAGTCAATAGGAGGTAGTTATGAATTATCGCAAGGATAAATACGGAAACGACATATCTATACTAGGCTTTGGCTGTATGCGTTTTCAGCGAAAGGGCGGCACTATCGACATTAACGAGGCCGAAAAAGAGGTTATGACTGCCATTGAAAACGGTGTGAATTATTTTGACACCGCCTACATCTATCCCGGCAGCGAAGCCGCTTTGGGTCAGATCTTTGCCAAGAATCATGTGCGGGAGAAGGTCTATATTGCCACAAAGCTTCCCCACTATCTCATTAAGTCCCGGGAGGGCATGGAAAAGTATTTCGCAGAGCACCTAAAACAGCTGAAAACCGACTACATCGACTACTATCTCATGCATATGCTCACCGATGTGATGACCTGGGAAAAGCTGAAGAAGCTGGGTATTCTAGAATTTTTGGAGGAAAAGAAACGCAGTGGTGCAATCCGGCAGATCGGTTTTTCCTACCATGGAAATTCCGATATGTTCTGCAAGCTGGTGGACGCCTACGACTGGGATTTCTGCCAAATTCAGTATAATTACATGGACGAACACTCCCAGGCCGGAAGAAAGGGCTTAAATTATGCCCATGAAAAAGGCCTGCCGGTGATCATTATGGAGCCTTTGCGGGGTGGCAAGCTTGTCAACCGCCTGCCGAAAGATGCCATTTCCCTTTTTGAAAATCACGACAGGCACTACTCCCCTGCCCAGTGGGCATTCCGCTGGCTCTGGGATCAAAAAGAGGTTACCTGCGTTCTTTCCGGTATGAACTCTATGGAAATGGTCATGGATAATATCGAGACTGCCGCAACCTGTCAGCCGGGAGATCTGCGTCCGGAGGATCAGCAAATGCTCTCGAAGGTAGTCTCTGCCATCAATGCAAAAATGAAGGTTGGCTGCACCGGCTGCGGCTACTGTATGCCCTGCCCCAAAAATGTGGACATTCCCGGTGCCTTTGCAGCCTATAACCGTCTCTATTCCGAGGGCAAATTTGCAGGTCTTAAGGAGCATTTTATGTGCTCTGCCGCCCGTCAGGATTCTACCGCCATCTACAACTGCATCGAATGCGGAAAATGTGAGACCCACTGTCCTCAGCACATTGAGATCCGGCAAATGCTAAAGCAGGCAAAACGGAAACTGGAAGGCCCAATTTACCGCATTGCCCGCAAGGTGGTAAAAGTATTTAAGCTGTATTAAAAAACGGCGACCAAACGGTCGCCGTTTTTATTATCCGTGCAAACGCTTTTTCCGGGGCAGATCCGTGGGCTCAAAGTTCAGACCCTTTCCCTGCTCCAAACCGGCAATACCGTGGAGACTGTTCTCTCTTTCGCCGCGGCATACGGGGCAATTGCACTTATTTTCATATACACCGGGCTCGGTATAGGTGGTGATCACGCCCTCGAAGTTTCTCAGAATCACCTTATTGGGTGTCTGACTGAGAACGTAATTGGGCATCACCGGGATCTTGCCGCCGCCACCGGGTGCGTCCACCACGAAGGTAGGAACACAGAAGCCACTGGTATGACCACGCAGACCCTCAATGATCTCAATTCCCTTGCTGACAGGGGTACGGAAATGGGATAGACCCAGGCTCAAGTCGCAGGCATAGATATAATAGGGCCGCACCCGGATCTTTACCAGGTCGTTCACAAGCTTTTTCATGATGTGCACGCAGTCATTGACGCCGGCAAGCAACACACTTTGGTTGCCAAGAGGAATACCCGCATCAGCCAGTCTTGCACAGGCTTCGGTTGCCTCGGGGGTGATCTCATCGGGGTGATTGAAGTGGACATTCACCCAAATGGGGTGATACTTTTTCAGCATATCACACAGGGACTGGGTGATCCGCTGGGGCATAACCACAGGTGTCCGGGTGCCCAGCCGAATGATTTCCACATGGGGGATCGCCCGCAGGTTGGAGATCACATACTCCAAATTATCATCGCTCTGCAAAAACACATCGCCGCCGGAAACCAGTACGTCCCGGACCTCCGGGTGATTGCGGATATATTCGATGCATCTATCGATCTGGGCCTTGGGCAGTGCATTGTCGGTCTGACCAACCATGCGGCGACGGGTGCAGTGCCGGCAATAGGCGGCACACTGATCGGTGATCAGAAACAGCACTCTGTCCGGATACCGATGGGTCAGGCCGGGGACAGGAGAGTCCGTATCCTCGTGGAGCGAGTCAGCAGACTCCTCGGGTGCAAAATACAGCTCCGCCTCCGTGGGAATGGCCTGCTTGCGAATGGGATCCTCCGGATCATCAAGATCAATCAGGGACAAATAATAGGGCGTGATCGCCATACGGAAGGTGTTCAGGCAATGCTCGATGCCCTTCTCCTCTTCCGGGGTGAGGTTAATATATTTTTTCAGCTCTTCCAGGGTTTCCACACGGTTTCTTACCTGCCAGAGCCAGTCATTCCACTGCTCCTCAGGCACCTGTGAAAACAGTCCGTTGCGTGTATTCATGAAGTATTGCCTCCTAAATGTACACAGTTACGTGCATTATATCATAAATCCCTCATAAATACAAGGGGTGCGTAATAACGCACCCCTTTTTTTATCAGATTTCCAAAAGTTTTTCCAATGCCGCCAGCTTCAGGCAGGTGCAGAACACCTCCATGGCCTTCTTCAGCTCCTCAACAGGAGGTAGGGACGGGGCGATCCGGATATTGCTGTCCTGAGGATCCTTGCCGTAGGGATAGGTGGCACCGGCAGGTGTCATCTCCACACCGGCTTCCTTACACAGAGCCAAAGCCCGCTTGGCGGTACCGGGCATGGTATTCAGGCTCACAAAGTAGCCGCCCTTGGGTTTGACCCACTTGGCAAAGCCGCAGGGAGCCAGATCCTTTTCCAGCATCTCCAGCACGGTGGCAAATTTCGGTGCCATGACCGCGGCGTGGCGTTTCATGATCTCGATGGTATGGGCCTTGTTCTTTAAGTACTTCACATGGCGGAGCTGATTGATCTTATCCTGAGAGATCATCTGCACGCCCATGAGCTTTGCAAAATAGGCAACATTTGCCTGGGAGGTGGCCATCACGGAGAAGCCGGCACCTGCAAAGGTGATCTTGGAGGTAGAGGCAAACTCATAGACCATATCGGGATTTCCGGCCTTTTCACACAGGGAGATAATGTCCGGGAAAGGTACGTAATCGCCCTCAAACTCGTGGATACAGTAGGCGTTATCCCACATAATGGCAAAGTCGGGAGCGGCGGGCTTCAGAGAAGCAAACCGCTGCACGGTCTCATTGGAGTAAATAATACCGTCGGGGTTAGAATACTTGGGCACGCACCAAATACCCTTTACCTGAGGATCTTTTACAAGCTCCTCCACCATATCCATATCGGGACCCTGATCGGTCATGGGAACGGTGATCAGCTCCGCACCGAAGAACTCGGTGATCCGGAAATGGCGGTCATAGCCGGGGCTGGGACACAGGAACTTGACAACCTCTTCCTTGCACCAGGGCTTTTCACTGTGCAAAAGGCCGTGGCTGAAGGCACGGGCAATCACGTCGAACATAAAGTTCAAACTGGCTGTGCCACCGATAAAGGTCTGCTCCGGCTTACAGCCCAGCACATCTGCCCAGTAGGCTTTGGCACAGGGAATACCGGTCAGCTCGCCGTAGTTTCGGGTATCGATACCGTCGGAAATACACTCGTCAGCATCTGTCAAAACAGTCAGAATATCGCTCACTGCATCCAGCTGCAGCTTGGCAGGCTTGCCGCGAGCCATATTGAGCTTCAGATTCTGACTCTTGCAGCTTTCAAAAGCCTTCAGGGTATTTTCATACTCCATCTTAAGCTGTTCTTTGGTACAGGTATTGTAATTTGGCATTATACTGACCCCTTTCAGCAAATCAATTTGCAAGTATTATATAGCTTTTTACCACATATTGCAAGAAATTTCTGCTTGTGATTGTGCTACAATATACTCCCTTCCCAAAAACCAAAATTATACATTTTATGCTCTTGCTTTTTTCATTTATTTGGACTAAAATTTAACGTGAGATTTTTTATGAAAGGAAGTGGCTCAAATGAGTGAATTTACCAATGTTCCGGAAATTTTCGGCAGCGATGTTTTTAATGAGGCTACCATGAAGCAGCGACTGAGTCCCGAAACTTACGGTGCTTGGAAAAACTGCATTGAAAACAGCCTTCCTTTGACCCTGAATGTGGCCAACGAAATTGCCGAGGCCATGCGTGTTTGGGCTCTGGAAAAAGGAGCGACCCACTATACCCACTGGTTCCAGCCTATGACCGGCATTACCGCCGAAAAACACGACTCCTTTATCGAACCTACTGCTGACGGCAAGGTCATTATGGAGTTTTCCGGCAAGGCACTGGTTCGCGGTGAGCCCGATGCCTCCTCCTTCCCCTCGGGAGGCCTCCGAGCTACCTTTGAGGCCCGGGGCTACACTGCCTGGGACCCCACCGCCTTTGCCTTTGTCAAGGACGGCAGCCTTTACATACCCACCTGCTTCTTCTCCTATACCGGTGCTGCTCTGGACAAGAAGACTCCCCTGCTTCGTTCCATTAACGAAGTTTCACGGGAGGCTATCCGGATCCTGCGTTTGTTCGGCGATACCGAGACCAAGCGGGTCAATGTCTGTGTTGGTGCAGAACAGGAGTATTTCCTGCTCCCCAAAGATATGTATGCCCAGCGTGAGGATCTGCGTTTGACCGGCCGCACCCTGTTCGGTGCTCTGCCCCCCAAGGGTCAGGAGCTGGACGACCACTACTTCGGCACGATCCGTACCCGGGTTTCCAAATTTATGCAGGACCTTGACGAACAGCTTTGGCGGCTGGGAATTTTATCCAAGACCAAGCACAATGAGGCTGCTCCCTGTCAGCACGAGCTGGCTCCCATCTACTCCGATGCCAACAGTGCCTGCGATGCCAACCAGCTGATCATGATGATCATGAAAAAATGTGCCGCAAAGCACAATCTGGTCTGCCTGCTCCACGAAAAGCCCTTCCACGGTGTAAACGGCTCCGGCAAGCATAATAACTGGTCCTTAAGCACCGATACCGGCAAGAACCTGTTCAGCCCCGGCAAGACCCCCCGGCAAAACGCACAGTTCTTGGTATTTTTAGCGGCCTTTATTAAGGGCATCGACGAGTATCAGGACTTCTTAAGAGGCACGATCGCATCGGCAGGCAACGACCACCGGTTGGGTGCTCACGAAGCACCGCCTGCCATCGTATCCATCTTCCTGGGCGATGAGCTGACTGCTGTTGTGGACTCCATCATCAGCGGTCATAACTACACCGACCCAGAAAAGAGCATTATGCGGATCGGCGTGGACGTTCTGCCCGCGATCCCCAAGGATACCACCGACCGGAATCGAACCTCTCCCCTGGCCTTTACCGGTAACAAGTTCGAGTTCCGTATGCTGGGCTCTTCCCAGTCCATCGCAGGACCCAACATTGCCCTGAACACCATCATGGCCGAGGAGCTGGCACAGTTTGCTGACGCCCTTGAAAAAGCAGACGACTTTGATGCCACATTGCAGGAGCTGGTATATAAGGCTCTTGCCCATCACCAAAGAATCATCTTCAACGGCAACGGCTATTCAAAGGAATGGGAGCTGGAGGCCAAAAAGCGGGGGCTCAGCAACCTGCGTACTACCGCAGACAGCTTCCATGCCTATTTATCCAAAAAGAACATTGAGCTTGTAACCAAGCACGGCATCTTCACTGAGGAAGAATTCCGGGCACGCCACGAGATCCATGTGGCTGCTTATCAGAAGATCCTCAATATCGAAGCCCGAACCAGCCTGGATATGGCTCTGCATCAGATCCTGCCTGCCGCACTGGCATATACCAAGTTCCTGTGCGACTGCAGAATTGCCAAGAAGACTCTGGGCATTACCCGGAAGGCAGAGACCGACCTTGTGGAAAAGCTTTCCGTCGCCACCGACAGGCTCTATGAGATCACCCAGGACCTGACTGAGCATCTGGCACATATCCCCGGCGAAAATGAAGCTGCGGCAGATTATTATCGCCAGGTGATCCTCAAGGATATGACTGCCCTGCGTTTGGAAGCGGATATCCTGGAGCAGCTGACTGACAAAAAATACTGGCCCTACCCCACCTATTCCGATCTTCTCTTCTACTGATCAAAAACCGCCAAACCCGATTGGGTTTGGCGGTTTTCATTTACTCTTTCATGCAGTCCTTCAGCACCATACGGTTCTTTTCAAGATCGGGAAGCAGCACCAACATGCCACGGATCCAGGCATCACTGTAAGCACCGTCAGCAGGAATCCGCTGATTGGTGATCTCCAATTCTCCGATCATAGGCAGAATATCTGCTGCATAGCCCAAAATCTGAGAATTCGTCATATCCGTTGTCAGCGTAGGCAAAATTGCTTTCAGCAGCCTGTTCATTTCACCCAGGCTCAAGCCTTTGGCTTTTCCGATCAAAGCGTTAATCACGGTTCTCTGGCGACTGGTACGGCCAAAGTCGCTGTCAATGGCTCGGATACGGGAGTAGGCCAACGCCTGTGTGCCGTTCATATGATTCATACCGGCAACAAAATTTTTACCCAGTTCCTCTTCCCAGGGTGCGGTATTCATATATTTAGCTTCTGCAGACGTCAGCTCAATATCCACACCGCCTACCAGGTCGATGGCCTTCTTAAAGCTGCCAAAGTCCACTTCCACATTGCCGTCCACGATAATGCCGAAGTTCTTTTCCAGACACTTATCCAAAAGCTTCATACCGCCAATGGCATAGCTGGAATTAATCCGGTCGTCCTGATAGCCGGGGATCTGCACATACATATCCCGCAGGAAGGATGTCAATGTCAGAGTCTTTGCGGACTTATTGATGGTACAAAGAATCATGGCATCGGAGCGGGCTCTGCCCTCACCTTCCCGGCGATCCTGACCGATCAGCAGAATGTTGATGACCTGAGAGCTGCTCTCAATGGGTGCGTGTTCCTCCCACTGCACATCATCGGGATCGATCACATCTCCGGCATAACCGGAATGCAGGGTCTCCGTCTGACTCTTTAAATATTCTTCATACTCAGACGGGGACATGGTACTGTCATCGTAATCACGATTGATCAGGTTGAGATACCCGTCTGCAAATATAATAACCGCGATCAAAGCCGCCAAGATCAGTGCCAAAATAGCACAAAGAATAATTAAAACGATCTTTTTGGCTGACTTATTCTTTTTCTTCTCCACTACATAGCCTCCAATACTATATCACATTCACTCAGCAAATATATAGTATACACCGCAAGAACTTAAAAAGCTAGCATTATTTTTTCGTAATGTGATCTTTTTCTCCTAATAATTCTATTAACCGCCAAAAAACGGTGCGAAATAATCAAACCATTTTTCGAACTCGTCGTAGAAAGGCATTTCCTCCTGAGGAATCTCCTCCTGAACTTCCTCCTGTTCCGATTCCAGAGGCTTTTCATCCAGCGTAATGTTCAGGTACACAGTCTCGCCGTTTCGGTACACGGTAACCGTGATCTCATCACCGGCTTTAAACTTCCGCAATGCCAGGGTAAGATCAGTCATACCCTTTACTTCATGGCCGCCAAGGTTAATGATAATATCTCCGGCCTTGACACCTGCCTTTTCGGCACAGTAGCCGTCCATGACCTCTTCTACATAAACGCCCGCCGGCAGGCCATAGCCCTGAGCCTCTGCCGATACGTCCCGGACCCATACGCCCAGATATGCACCGGTAATATATCCGTATTCCTTCAAGTCTTCAATAAGACCCCGGATATCGTCAATGGGGATTGCGTAACCCACGCCCTCAATGCTGACACCGGAGGCACTGGTGCCGGAGGACTTGGCAGAGGTAATGCCGACCACCTGACCCTGCATATTCAGCAGAGGACCACCGGAGTTACCGGAGTTGATGGCTGCGTCAGTCTGGAGCATACTGATGGTGCGACCCTCTGTGGTAATCACCCGGTTCTTGGCACTGATGTAGCCCACAGTCAAGGTGGGGCTGCCGCTGGTCAAAGGATAACCGATTGCCACTACCTGATCACCGATTGCCAGTGCATCGCTGCTGCCGAATTCCACGCAGGGCAGTCCCTGAGCTTCGATCTTCAGAAGGGCAAAATCGTTACCCTCGTCAGCACCCACGACCTCAGCTGCGTACTCCTTACCGTCTGCGGTATAGACCGCTGTTGCCTGTGCTCCCTCAATAATATGATAATTGGTAACGATATATCCGTCTTCGGAGATCACAAAACCGGAGCCGGTGAAGACACCCTCCTGCCGGACACCGTCCTCAATATAAACGGACTCGCAGGCGATCTCAACCACCGCAGGATTCACCTTTTCAAAGACCTGAGCGGGGGTGTTTTCGGCATTGGGCTTGATGACTCCGCCGGAAGATGCCTGGTTCTTCTTGTCGATCTGCTCCTGCATTACGGCAAAGCGTTCCTCGTAAGCAGCACTCATATTGCTGTTCTGATTCTTCAGATAAAGACAGCACACCGTACTGACGGCAGCCAGCACACAGCTGACAGCACAAAAAACCACAGCAAGGATCAATAGAATCTTCTTGCCCTTACCGGGTTTCTTTTCTTCCTTTACCGGGATCACAGGTACAGGCTCTGTAACCGGTACAGCCACAGGCTCTTCAACCGGGATCTTGATCTCAACGCTCCCCTCGTTCACGGGGTTTTCATATGTATCCATAATATTCCCTCACTTTGCTTTTTTCTCAGCATATAATAAATTTATGAAAAAACTATGTCGTTTTTTGATTTTTTCCATAATATATCATAACACATTCCGTCTGTCCGTCAAGACCTAAAAAAGATGCGGTGGCTTAAGCCACCGCAAAGAAAATTACTTCTTCCGGAAGGACATGCAGTCGGTGCACTGGTCAACGGTGGGGTTGGCCTCGTGGGTGCCGACCAGGATCTTCTCCAAAGAGCAAAAGTTTGCATCTTCACAATGATGAGCACACTGCTTGACAGTACACTCAATGCTCTTGTTTGCATGGCAGTTCATATGATCTCCTCCTTCATAAGTGATGTAGCTAGTATGTGTTAAACGCATAAAAATATTCTTTTGTTTTTTGTCAAAAATAGATTCCTTTTGGGGTAAGTCTCCTGTTGATCTGACACCCAAGCTGATCCAGGTCTGGGGTTAATCCCATAAAAGAAAACCGGGTGCAATGCACCCGGTTTTTTATTTTCCCGTAGAGCCGAAGCCGCCTGCGGCACGGTCGGTGTCGCTGAGTTCCTCCACTTCCGTAAAGCCGGGAGTCAGCACCGGTGTGATCACCAACTGGGCTACCCGCTCCCCGTGGCAGACCGTTTGACCTTCCTGTCCATGATTGTGCAGAGCCACCATAAATTCGCCCCGGTAGTCGCTGTCGATCACGCCCACCTTATTGGCAGGTGCCAGATCCCGCTTACAGGCCAAGCCGCTGCGGGCATAAATAAGGCCTGCATATCCCTTCGGGATCTCCATAGCAAGGCCTGTGGGAATGAACACCGTTTTCCCCGGTTCGATCACCACATCATTATCCAGGCAGGCGTAGAGGTCCGCTCCGGCAGCATCTACCGAGCCGTATGTAGGCAGGGTAGCATTTTGTCTTAACTTCTTCACAGGAATACCATTCATATTCTCTACCTCTCTATCTTAAATTCTCATTCAAAAAGTTTTCTACAAGCTCAGAATATCGCTTTGTTTCCACAAGGAAGCTGGTGCCGTGCTTTGCCCCCTCAACCAGAAACAGTTGCTTCGGTCCTGTGCAAACATCATAGGCCTGCTTTGTCATATCGCAGGGTACAAAATCGTCGTCCGCACCGTGAATCAGCAGAATCGGTAATTTATTTTTGGCAAGGGTTTTTCTGGAGTCCTTTTGGGTCAGTCCAAAGCCGGCAAAAAACCTTGCGAACAAATCAGCTATCCAAATAAACGGCACTGCCGGCAAATGGATTACCGCCCGGAACACCCGGGAAATGATAGCCTTCGGCGACGTAAAGCCGCAATCGGCAATAATGCCCCGCACATTTTGGGGTAATGGCTCATCTGCCAAATAGAGCATGGTGGACGCACCCATGGAAATACCCGTTAAAATCACAGGCAGGTTGCCAAACCGATCGTTATGGTATTTCAGCCAGCAGAGCATATCCCCGCTTTCCTTGACACCGAAGGTGATGTATTTTCCTTCACTTTTGCCATGGGCCCGCTGAAACGGGATCAGAAGATTCATGCCCCTTTCCCGGTAAAAATCAAAGACATAGCCCATATCCAACAGCATACTACTGCGATAGCCGTGGGCCATCAGCATCGTACCTCTGGCATTCTTCACAGGGACCCAGTAGCCTTTTAACTGTAAGCCATCGGTACTGGTAACGGAAACCTCCTGCACATTATGCTCACGGAGCCACTTGTCTGCCGCCACGATGCTGTCATAATACTCACCGTAGGGTGTTTTTCTCATTTTTGCTTCGTCCAGCCAGGGGAGCTCCTTATAACGGCTGCAGGCAATAAAGAAAACTACACCGCCAAACAGAATGATTACGATCACGATTGCCAAAGGGATCAACCAATACATGCAATTTACTCCTTGCTACCGGTTTTTGAGAACAGCCGGAAACTGAGCGGCCAAAGGCCGCCTGCCACCAGAACGATCAAAAAATACCGCACCGTTCTGCCCGCTTCCTCACCCATCAAAGCATTTAAGGGTGCTTTCAGTCCGGCCTTTACAGCCAGTACCAGGACCAGACCAAAGACCACCTTCAAAATCTGAGCCCACCAAACTGCTTTTGTGGAAAAGTGTAGCCAGCAGGTGTCCAAAATATACACCGCAACCATTCCCAATAACGCACCGAGTAAAGTATAGGCATTTTCTCTGCCGGAGCTTAAATTGTGAAAGTCTATATTTGTAGGGAACGGATAACGCTCTACAAACCACAAATAACCCAGTGCCAGCAGCACCATACCGCTCAAAAGGATCGGCATATTTCTTTCGGTGTTTTTAAAAACCACAGGATACAGTAAAAGGATCAGCACCAGCGACATACCCGCACCTACCAGCACGTCCATAGGGGTATGAACGCCAATGTACATACGGGAAAAAGGTACCAGTACTGCGATCAGGATCGCCCCGATCTTGACCCACCGGTTTTTCGTACCAACGGCAATGGCTCCGAAAGTGCCAACGGCACTTTGACTGTGCCCGCTGGGAAAGCTGTAGCCATCTGCGGCCTCTCTTGCCTGCTCCAAAATGGTAAACTTCTCGTCCAGCACCCAGGGTCTGGGGATTCGATACCATAGCTTCATAAACTGACTGGCGATCGTTCCGATAAAGCCAACCGCCATAATGTAGTAGCCCTTTCGTTTATCCACACACCAGTAGACGATCAGTGCCGCCACCAAAAAGGCCGTTTCCTCACCAAACCGGGTGATCAGCAGCATCAATTCATTCAAAATGGGAACACGGATCTTTTCCAGAGCATACAGTATTTCCATAAAATCCCTCCTCTGCCATTATACACCCACCGTCTCCAATTGTAAAGCCGCTTGCATTTTTTGCGTAACGGGATATAATAAAGGAAAAGGAGGCTTACTATGCTTTACGGTTATTATGGTTATTATTATGGCTTTGACTGGACCTATCTTGCCATTATTCTGCCCTGCGTTTTACTGTCGCTGCTGGCAAGCGGGCTGGTAAACAGCACTTATAAACGTTACTCCAAGCAGATCGCCAAAAGCAATCTCACCGGTGCAGAGGCCGCACGAAGGGTCTTGGAAGCCAACGGTGTGCGGAATGTACAGATCACAAAAGTCGCCGGCAACCTCACAGACCACTTTGACCCCAAGAAAAACGTGATCCGCCTATCCGACGGGGTTTATGACAGTGCCTCCACTGCCGCCATCGGTGTTGCCTGCCACGAGGCCGGCCATGCTGTGCAGTATGCCAAGAACTACTCCCCCATCAAGCTTCGGGCGGCTATCATTCCCGTTACCAATATTGGTTCTAAGCTGGCCTGGCCCCTGATCCTGATCGGTCTGATCTTTACTGCTTCTGCAAGCCTCTCCCAGGCATTTATTTATTTGGGAATCGCCTGCTTTTCTCTGTCGCTTATCTTCCAGCTGGTTACCCTGCCTGTGGAATTCAATGCCAGCCGCAGAGCCATGGCCGCCATTGATGCGGGCGGTCTTCTGACTCAAGAGGAACGCAAGGGTGCAAAAAAGACCCTTACTGCCGCAGCTATGACCTACGTGGTTGCCGTTATTGTATCCTTGGCCCAGCTTTTACGGTTGATCCTTTTATTCGGCAATCGCAGACGCGACTAAATGTCCCAAAATTTGCCGTCCCGGTATTGACTTCCGGGGCGGTTTTTTGTATAATCCCCTGTGTGAAAAGTATGAAATGTGTGAAAGGAGCAAGCCTATGGCCGGTGGTAAACACATATTGGGAAAAGGCAACGCCAGACGGGTGTTCGGCACTGCCAAGGTAGGCGACCGGGGACAGATCGTCATTCCCAAGGAAGCCCGGGAGCTGTTTTCCATCAAGCCCGGGGATACCCTGCTGATCCTGGGTGAAGAAAACAAGGGGATCATCATTTCCCGGCCGGAGCTTTTGGCGAATCTGGCAGACCAATTTTTTGAGGAGAAGTAATGATGGAAGAATTACTGGAACTTTACAACACCATGGGCATCAGTCCCAGAGTATATGAATATGGCGAGCAGACCATTGCCCGGCTGAAGGACAGATTCGACACCATTGACAAGGTCGCCGAATACAATCAAGCCAAGGTCATCGCCGCCATGCAGAAAAACCGGGTGTCCGCCGCCTGCTTTGCGGCCACCACCGGCTACGGCTATGACGATGTAGGTCGGGACAACTTGGAAAAGGTCTATGCCGATGTATTCCACACAGAAGCCGCCCTTGTCCGTCCTCAGATCACCTGTGGAACCCACGCTCTGACGGTGGCACTGTCTGCAAACCTGCTGCCTGGCGATGAGCTTCTGTCCCCTGTGGGCCTGCCCTACGATACCCTGCAGGAGGTCATCGGAATTCGGGAAAGTCCCTGTTCTTTGGCAGAGTACGGTGTAACCTACAATCAGGTGGACCTGCTTCCTGACGGTACTTTCGATTATGAAGGTATCCGAAAAGCAATCAATCCCAAGACCAAGCTCATTACCATTCAGCGTTCCAAGGGATACGCCACCCGTCCCAGCTTCTCCGTAACCCAGATCGGTGAGCTGATCGCCTTCTGTAAATCCATTAAGCCGGACGTGCTCTGTATGGTGGATAACTGTTACGGTGAGTTTGTAGAGACCATCGAGCCCTCCGATGTGGGTGCGGATATGGTAGTAGGCAGCCTTATTAAGAATCCCGGCGGTGGCTTAGCCCCCATCGGCGGTTATATCTGCGGAACAGAAGAATGTGTTTCCCGGTGTGCTTACCGTCTTTCCGCTCCCGGCTTGGGTCAGGAGGTGGGTGCAAACCTGGGTCTGATGCCCAGCCTGTACCAGGGCTTCTTCCTTGCCCCCACGGTGGTGGCCGGTGCGGAAAAGGGTGCGGTGTTTGCCGCGAACCTCTACGAACCCCTGGGTTTTAAGTGCGTACCTAACGCCACAGAGAGCCGCCACGACATCATTCAGGCGGTGGAGCTGGGCAGTGAGGAAGGTATGATCGCTTTCTGTAAGGGCATTCAGGCGGCTGCTCCGGTGGATTCCTTTGCTACTCCCCTGCCTTGGGATATGCCCGGCTACAACGACAAGGTCATTATGGCTGCCGGTGCATTTGTGCAGGGCTCGTCCATCGAGCTGTCTGCCGACGGCCCGATCCGTCCGCCCTACGCAGTCTACTTCCAGGGCGGTCTGACTTGGTTCCACGCAAAACTGGGTATTTTAATGAGCCTACAAAAAATGGTCGACGCAGGACTCATCAATTTATAAAGGAGAGAGAAATATGAATTGGCTATTCTTTTCCATTGCGACCGCCATTTTGTGGGGCGTTGCAGAACTGTTTTACAAAAAGGGTGCACGGCCCGAGGAAAGATACTCCCATCTGAAGATCTGTGTGTGGGTGGGCGTTGTGATGGGTGCTCACGCAATTTTCACATTGTTAACCAAGGACATCAATTACAATCCCATTAACCTTTTGTACTATCTGCCGGTATCCCTGCTGTACATCGTATCCATGGCCTTCTCTTACTTTGGAATGCGTTTCCTGGAGGAATCCATCTCCGACCCCATTGAGAACACCTCCGGTGCCATTTGCAGCTTACTGTGTGTTCTGATCCTGGGAGAATCCCTGAGTCTTTTTACCATTGCTTCCATTCTTGTGATCGTGATCGGTGTTCTGGGTGTCGGCTATTTTGAAAACAAGGGCGAGACCCCGAGAAAAAAGAATTTGGGCAAGAAACTGGCAATTGTGGCATTCTGTATGCCCTTTGTTTATGCCCTGCTGGACGCCTTCGGCTCCTTTGTGGACATCTTCTATCTGGACGACTTTGCCAGCACGCCCCTGATCGGTGTAACGGAAGATACCATCGAAGATGTGGCCAACACCAGCTACGAGCTGACCTTTGCCCTGTTTGCTTTGGCACTGTTCATCTTTATGAAATGTAAGAAGGTTAAGTTTGGCACTGTTCCCAAGCATAAGGACAAAATCCTTGCCGCTGTATTTGAAACCGCAGGTCAGTTTACATATGTATATGCCCTGAGCGGAAACGGTGCAATTGCAGCACCGATCATTTCCTCCGTTTGCATTGTTTCCCTGCTGCTGTCCCGTATTTTCCTGAAAGAAAAGCTTTCCTGGAAAACCTACCTTTTCATTACCGTTGTGATTATCGGTATCCTCTTGTTAGCAGTCAGCGAAGAACTCTAACATATATCAAAAAGGACTGTTGCTCAGCAACAGTCCTTTTTCTTATCTTTTCTTTTTCAGCAGCTCCTGCTTGATATCCCACAGCTTCTGGGACAGGTCCACATAATAGGTATGGGGATTATCAAACCGCTTGACTTCGTCCCACAATGTATCCACCTGCTCCTGGCAGTAGGCTCTGACCTGCTGCAGGTCGGGACACTGATACACCTGCTCGCCGTTTTTGAAGATGGGAACCATCAGCTCCTTGGCGGTAAAGTCGTAGACAGTCTTGACCTTCCAGGTTGCTTCCGGGTCGAAGATCTCCATTTCGCCGCTGTCGTCCACAATTTCATCGTGGAGGCACAGGTAGTCGGCAATGGCCTTGCCGGTGTCGTTTCCATAGAAACGGTACAATTTCTTAAAATGGGGATTGGTAATCTTACCCACATTTTCGGAGATTTTGATCTTGGGCAGAATTGTACCGTCCTCCTGCTCCACGCCTGCCAGCTTGTACACGCCGCCGAACACAGGCTCACTGCGAGCGGTGATCAGCCGTTCACCCACACCGAACATATCGATCTTGGCACCCTGCCGCAGCAGATCCTGAATGATATATTCGTCCAGAGAATTGGAAACAGAGATCTTACACTCGGTCCAGCCGGCATCGTCCAGCATTTTCCGGGCCTTTTGGGTCAGGTACGCCATATCGCCGGAGTCCAGGCGAATACCGCATTTGGTGATACCCATGGGCTTTAGGACCTCGTTGAACACCCGGATCGCATTGGGAACACCGGACTTCAGGGTGTTGTAGGTATCCACCAAAAGTGTAGCATTGTTAGGATACATCTCGCAGTACTTCTTGAATGCCTCGTATTCGGAATCGAACATCTGCACCCAGGCGTGAGCCATGGTGCCGCCGGCGTACACGCCGAAAAGCTGGTCGGAAATAGTGCAGGCCGTGCCGTTACAGCCGCCAATATAAGCCGCTCTGGCACCCAAAATGGCCGCGTCAGCACCCTGTGCCCGGCGAGAGCCAAATTCCAGTACCGTTCTTCCCTGAGCCGCACGGACCACCCGGTTAGCCTTGGTGGCGATCAGGCTCTGATGGTTGATAGAAAGCAGCAAAAAGGTCTCAATCAGCTGGGCCTGGATTGCCGGGGCTCGAACGGTAATAATGGGCTCATTTGGAAAAATGGGTGTTCCTTCCGGTACTGCCCACATATCACCGGTGAAGCGGAAGTCCGCAAGATAGCTGAGGAATTCCTCGGAGAACAGCTTTCTGCCACGGAGATATTCAATATCCTCAGCGGAAAAGTGCAGATCCTTGATGTAGTCGATGATCTGCTCCAGGCCGGCCGCGATAGCGAAGCCGCCCTTATCGGGGCACTGCCGGAAAAATACATCAAAATAGCAGATCTTGTCCCGGTAGCCCTTTTCAAAGTAGCCGTTTGCCATGGTCAGCTCGTAGAAATCGCAGAGCATGGTAAGATTCAGTTTTTCGTTGACAGTCATAGCGATCCCTCACCTTAAGTTATTATTAAGGGTATTATAAGACAAACGGAAGAAAATAGCAATATTTTCATTGGCAATTTCATTGCCATTTTATGTTTCAACGGCACATATTTTGTGTTTTTGAAACACATCTAAGGCAATAAATAATTGATTGCCGTACACAACCATCACGGTTGCGTCCGTCAATTAATGGATTCTCCCCCGAACTAAAAAACATGCCCCCGGCATGTTATTTGCCTAGCCTTGCTCGGCCGTCCTCTTCGAATCCCTCTATCCGAGGGCAAAACAAAAACACCACCCATTTGGGTGGCGTTTTTGTTTTGGCAGAGGATGAGGGATTCGAACCCCCGCGAACGGAGTCAGAGTCCGGTGTGCTACCGTTACACTAATCCTCTATGTGTCAGGCACGGGTCTTATTATAACCAAAATCCCGGAAAAGTCAAGGATTTTTTTCCAATTCCTGAAACATTTTTTAGCATATCCCAATTGTAAATTTTTATTCCTGCTCCCAAGGGAAAGGTTTGCCCTTCAGTACCTCCCGGCGGATATAGGAAAAGGTCTCCTTCTCCCCACGATCCCGGAGCATTTCCAAAAGGAATGCAAGCTCCTGCCGAAGCTGAGGGTGCATTAAGTTCTTTTCCTTGCTCTTATCAAAATACACCCAGGCAGAGCCGTCGGTGTAATCCTTGCCCTGATAGGTCATACAGGCCGCACGGCGGTCCATCACCATTTCCACCAGATACTTTCTCGGCATCGGAAATGACACATACTGCCGGGTTTCCCGGCTCATATCCGTCCAATACTCATAATGATGGCGATTGCGACCCTTGTGGTGCATCCAAGCAACGCTATAACCCTTTTCCTCCCGCTCTGCGGCGTTGGGACTGCGGACACCCTGATAATACCGGGCACCGGTCCAAAATTCCGTTGGAGAGTATTTGGACAAATCGTGGGTCAGGCCCTGCCAGTACAGGCCCACCTTAAAGCAACCCTGACGTACCAGCCAGCGGTGCTTTGTAATGGTCTTAAAATGCTTCCACGCCTTCACTTGTTTCACGCTCACTTTCGAGCTTATTATATGCTACAAAATCAGGAATTTCAAGCACAACCCACCAAATACAATCGTAGGGAATGCATTTATGTATTCCGAACGGAAAGGATAAATCCTTTCCCTACAAAGCAAAATGCCGTCCCGAGGGACGGCATTTTATAATTTCAAATTAGCCCTTAGCCTTCAGCAGGCACTTTTCAGCCTCGGCACTCCACAGGCCGTTATGGCGTGCAGTGATCTCAGCCAGCTCCTTGAACAGGGGGTCGGTTTCGCCCAGCTTGGCGAAATCGTCGATTGCCACCAGGGGCATCTCGATCTGGGTGTAGATCAGCTTCTTACCGCCACGGATATTGGGCAGATTCAGCGTGGTATCCACAACTGCGTCCAGGCCGCCAACGTGGGTAACCATAGCAGCGGGGTTGATCTTGCCGCTGGTCATCATCTCGATAGCTTCCTTCATATCGTCGGTGTTACCGCCGGAAGTGCCAACCACGTGGGTGTACAGATAGTGGACATTGTACCAGTTGAAGTTGGCCTTGAACTTACTGTCGGTAGGACCGGCAAAGAAGTTCAAACAGCCGTCGAAGCCCAGGATATCGTCAGCCTGTTCTACAACGGGCTTCACGGGAGCGAAGCAGATCACATCGTCATAGCCGGTGCCGCCGGTCAGCTCACGCAGGTACTCGGTAGCATTCTCCATACGGGTATTCACATAGTGCAACTCGATACCCTGCTCCTTGGCGTGCTCCACGGTGTAGATGCTTGCTGCTCTTGCCAGACGCTCGTCATCAATGTCGGTAACAACCAGCAGGCTGGGACGACGGTCGCAGTGCAGAGCGTAGTCAATAGCACCCAGACCCATGGGGCCAACAGAGGCAAGCAATGCCATCTTACCGCCCTCTACGATGCCCATCTTGTGGTCGTAGGAGCCAGCAACGGTATGGTACATAGCGTGGAAGGTGCCGATAATGCAGCTCATGGGCTCGGCCAGGGAGCCGTAGAAATAAGTATCGGAGTTGTAGGGCAGCAGATTGTCGGTCAGCAAAGTCTCGATGGGAACATTACCGTACTGAGCATCGCCGCCGCAGAACTTGTAGGAGTAGCCGGGGGCGAACTGAGAGCCCTTGTAGAAGTGAGCGGGCTGAATGGCAAAGCCCTCGCCCTCCTTGTACTTATGCTTCCAGTTCTCACCAACTTTGTTGATCACGCCACAGAACTCGTGGCCAACGATGGTGGGGTTCTCTGCCACGTCATCGGGAACACGCTTGTGGTCAGCACCCTCGATGGCAGCCTTGTAAGTACTCATACAAATGGAGTCGGAAATAATTTTAATCTGTACGTCATCAGGGCCAACCTCGGGCAGGTCAATCTCGTCCAGCCGCAGGTCCATCTTGCCGTGAATTCTAACTGCTTTTGTCTTCATAACAATCTCCTTTAATACAAAATGATAATTTCACACGCTTCTTAACATTTACTAATGTTTCCTAACAGTATTATACCATCTTTCATGCAAAAGGCAAGAGGGAAATCGTATAAACACGGCTAAATAATTGTATAAAAATCACCGCTTGCTTGTAGGGAATAACAAAGCAGGCGTGCTGCAATGCAGCACGCCCTTAAATTCTACTTTTTGATCAGCAGGTAAATGCCCACAATCAGCAATAGAAGCACTGTAAGTGCCAGCAGGTAGATCAGTAGCTCGACAGTCCATCTGAGAAAACGGTTCTTAATTCTCTTTTTCAGCTTGGTATTCAGCCGCTCCCAAACAAACAAATCAATAAACAGATCAATCACTGCTTCCAAAATATCGTCCATCATCTTGCCAGGAAACCGATCTTCTTATAGACCTTTCTCAGGGTCTTTTCAGCAACATAGCTGGCCTTTTCTGCACCGGACCGGTACACGCCCTCCAGGTAGGCCTTATCCTTCAGGAGCTTTTCCGCCTCCTCACGAATGGGACGCAGGTGCTCAATGACTGCATCGCCCACCATGGGCTTAAACTTGCCGTAGCCCTGACCTGCCAGCTCGGACCCGATGGTCTCATAGCTCTTGCCGGTAACGGCAGAGTAAATGCTCATAAGGTTTGCCACGCCGGGCTTTTCCTCGGGAGCGAACCGGACACAGTTCTCCGTATCGGAGTCGGTGATGGCCCGCTTAAACTTCCGCTGGATATCCTCCGGGCGTTCCATCAGGAATACGCAGCCCTCGGGCATGGACTTACTCATCTTGCTGTCCGGTGCATTCAGGCTCATAACCCGGGCACCGGTCTCGGGAATATAGGGCTCGGGAATCTTAAATACATCACCATAAATGCTGTTAAACCGCTGGGCAACGTCCCGGGTCAGCTCACAATGCTGCTTCTGATCGTGGCCAACAGGCACCAGATCCGGCTGGTACAGAAGAATATCCGCAGCCATCAGGGCAGGATAGGTAAACAGACCGCCATTGATGTTCTCCGCATTCTTGGCAGACTTATCCTTAAATTGGGTCATACGGCTCAGTTCGCCAAACATGGTATAGCAGTTCAGCACCCAACCCAGCTCCGCGTGCTGGTGCACATGGCTCTGAACAAACAGGGTGTTCTTCTCCGGGTCAAGGCCGCAGGCGATATACTGAGCCAGCTGCTCAAGAGTTCTGCGACGCAGGTCGGCCGGAGTCTGCCGGACGGTGATGGTGTGCATATCCGCCATAAAGTAGAAGCACTCGTAATTATCCGCACGGCTGCTCCAGTTCTTGATCGCACCTAAGTAATTTCCCAAATGCAGATCACCGCTGGGCTGAATACCGGATAACATTCTTTTCTTTGCAGTTTCTTCCATTCTCTTCGCCTCTTTTCGCAATTTCCTGTATTCTACCACAACAAGCGAAAAAACGCAACGGGAAATTGACTTTATTCCTATGTCCGTGGTATAATGTTGGAGATTACGATATGGAGGCTAACGGCTTATGAATATCGATCACAATTACATTGTAAAAATCCGCCGGGAACTGCACCAAGTGCCGGAGGTTGGCTTTGAGCTTCCCAAAACCCTTTCCATTATCCGCAGAGAGTTGACCTCGATTGGTCTTCCCTACCGGGAGGATATCGGAAGATCCTGCATCATCGCCACCTTAAACGAGGGTGTTGGCAACAAGACCATTGCTCTGCGTGCAGACTTTGATGCTCTGCCTATGGCTGAAGAAACCGGCCTGCCCTTTGTTTCCCGGCACCCGGGAAAAATGCACGCCTGCGGCCACGATTGCCACGCTGCCATGCTTTTGGGAACAGCCAAAGCCTTAAAAGCTATGGAAAAGGACATTAAATGCTGCGTAAAATTTGTGTTCCAATCCGCTGAAGAAATTTTAGGCGGTGCAAAATCCATCTGTGAAACCGGTTTTATGGATTATGTAGACGTGATTCTTGGCTGCCATATTTTCCCGGATTCTCCCGCCGGCACAGTTGCTTTAAACAGAAGCTGCGACAGTGCCTGCAGCCGTGGCTTTAAGATCCATCTCTATGGAAAATCCTCCCATGTTTCTCGCCCCGATCTGGGCGTAGATGCCATTGCTATGGCCGTGCGGGTATATAGCGACATTCAGCTGATGCGGGCAAGAGAATTAAATCCCTTTGACCCGGTGATTATTGGCATTGGTGCTTTCAATGGTGGCGAAGCTGCCAATATCGTCTGCGACTATGTTGTGATGACCGGAACGATCCGCACGCAATCCACCGAACTGAGTGGACATATCTACCAGCGGATCTGCGACATTGCAGAGGCCGTGGCTGCGGATATGGGCGGCAAGGCTCAGGTGGAGACCCTCCGATATTCACCGGCACTGCACAATGATCTGAAGGTGGCTGACGACATTGAGGCCGCCGCCAAAAAAACCGGTTTTTCTGAAGTGCTTCCCAAAGAGGACAGTATGGGCGGTGAGGATTTTGCCTATTTCCTAGAGTACAAACCCGGTGCAATGTTTGGAATCGGTATCAAGCCCAAAGACGCCCCTGTTATTCCGTTGCACAACGGTAAGCTGATCATTGACGAAGACGCTCTTTCTGTAGCTCCGAAGGTTTATATTCAGTACATTCTTGATCAAATGGAGAAATAATATGGATTACAATATTTTATCTGACCTGCTTTTCCCCAATGTAACCGATACCCCGGAAGCTTTGGAGGAAAAATATCCCTTAAGAAATGCCCCGGAGGGTGCGGTTATTACCCGTATGGCCCCCTCCCCCACCGGTTTTGTCCATCTGGGCAATCTGGTACAGGGCCTGACCAGTGAGCGTATGGCTCACCAGAGCGGCGGCGTGCTGTTTTTGCGTGTGGAGGATACCGACGCCAAGCGTGAAGTAGCAGGTGCTGTTGAGGTGCTGATTGACACCTTGAAGCACTACGGCATCGCCTTCGATGAGGGTGCGACCCATACCGGCGACAGCGGTCAGTACGGCCCTTACCGTCAGCGTCAGAGAGCCGCAATCTATCACGTTTACGCCAAAAAGCTGGTATCCGAGGGCAAGGCATACCCCTGCTTCTGCACAGAAGAAGAGCTTTCCGCTATGCGTTCTCAGCAGGAGGCCAACAAGGAGACCACCGGCTACTATGGCAAGTATGCCATGTGGCGTGATCGTCCCTTAGAGGACATTCAGGCTCAGCTTGACGCTGGCAACCCCTGGGTATTGCGTTTTCGTTCCACCGGTTCTATCGAAAATCAGTTCAAGTTCGATGACTTGGTCAAGGGCAAGCTGACCATCACTGAAAACGATGTGGATCACGTGCTTTTAAAGTCCGACGGAATCCCCACCTATCACTTTGCCCATGCGGTGGACGACCACCTGATGCGTACCACCCACGTGGTTCGTGGCGACGAGTGGCTGCCCAGCCTTCCCTTCCACATTCAGCTGTTCCAGGCACTGGGCTTTAAGCTTCCCAAATACGTCCATATCGGACCGCTGATGAAAATGGACGGCAACTCCAAGAGAAAGCTCAGCAAGAGAAAAGACCCGGAGCTGGCACTGACCTTCTACAAGGCAGAGGGCTTCCCTGTGGAGGCGGTCTATGAGTATCTGATGACCCTCTTAAACTCCAATTATGAGGATTGGCGTCGGGCAAACCCCACCGCACCCTCTACGGACTTTAAGTTCAGCCCCAAGAAGCTGAACCCTGCCGGCAACCTTTTTGACTACGCTAAGCTGACGGACGTTTCCAAGAACGAGATCGCCAAGATGTCCGCCGAAAAAGCTTACACGCTCCTTCTGGAGTGGGCCAAGGAGTTTGATACGGACTTTGCTGAAAAGCTCTCCCAAGACCCCGCCTACAGCACCGCAATTCTGGCCATCGGCCGGGGCGGCAAGAAGCCCCGCAAGGACCTGGCTACCTGGAAGGAAGCCAAGGATTATATGGGTTTCTTCTTTGACGCATACCTGCAAAAGCCGGTGTTCTCCTTCTCTCAGGAAATCGTTTCTCAGGCTCTTTCTAAATTCCTGGAGCGGTTTGATATTACCGACGACTCCGGTGCTTGGTTTGATAAAGTCAAAGCCATCACCGAGGAAATGGGCTTTACCACCGACATGAAGGCCTATAAGGCAGATCCCGACGCCTTCCCCGGCTCTGTGGCCGACATTTCCACCATTATCCGCCAGGCGGTAACCGGCAAGACCAACTCTCCTGACCTGTACACGGTCATGCAGATTTTGGGCTATGACAAGACCGTAGCAAGAATTAAAGCAAATATGTAAAAACTTCCCCTCTGTGATTCCACAGAGGGGATTTTTTTAGTTTTTCAGGCTTTGCAGCGGTGCGGGGATCCGTCCACCGCGGGCAATAAACTCTTCTGCAGACTCCTGATGCACAGGCATCACAGGGGCACTGCCCAAGAGGCCGCCCATCTCCACCCGGTCGCCCACCACCTTGCCGGGTGCAGGAATAATCCGAACAGCGGTGGTCTTGGAATTGACCATACCGATGGCCGCCTCGTCTGCGATAATGGCAGAAATGGTGGAAGCACTGGTATCTCCGGGCACTGCGATCATATCCAGACCCACGGAGCAGACGCAGGTCATGGCCTCCAACTTGGAAAGAGTCAGAACACCGGACTCTGCCGCTGCGATCATACCCTCGTCTTCGGACACAGGGATAAATGCACCACTGAGGCCGCCCACATGGTTGGACGCCATAACGCCGCCCTTTTTCACCGCGTCGTTCAGCAGTGCCAAAGCTGCGGTAGTGCCGTGAGTGCCGCAGACCTCAAGTCCCATTTCCTCCAAGATCCGGGCCACGGAGTCGCCCACCGCAGGGGTGGGTGCAAGGCTCAGATCCACAATGCCAAAGGGTACGCCCAGACGGGCTCCTGCCTCCACGCCTACCATCTGACCCATACGGGTTACCCGGAAGGCGGTCTTTTTAATGGTCTCAGCCACCACATCAAAGGGCTGACCCTTAACGCTCTGCAATGCGTGGTACACAACGCCCGGGCCGGACACGCCCACGTTCAGCTCGCACTCCGGCTCGCCCACACCGTGGAACGCACCTGCCATAAAGGGGTTGTCCTCCACCGCATTGGCAAAGACCACTAGTTTGGCACAGCCAAGACCGTCATTATCCGCTGTCAATTCAGCGGTCCTTTTAATGATACTGCCCATTTTAGCGACAGCGTCCATATTGATGCCGGCCTTGGTAGAGCCCACATTGACGCTGGCACAGACCCGTTCCGTAGCTTTCATCGCTTCAGGGATCGAGTCCATCAAGATCCAGTCGCCCTTGGTACAGCCCTTCTGCACCAAGGCGGAAAAGCCGCCGATAAAGTTCACGCCACATTCCTTGGCGGCCCTGTCCATGGCGATGGCCAAGGGTACATAGGAATCGGTATTGCAGGCATTGCCCACAATAGCGATAGGGGTAACGGAGATCCGCTTATTGACGATGGGAATGCCAAACTCCCACTCGATATCCTGACCCACCTTTACCAGGTTTTCCGCCCGGCTGGTGATCTTGTCATAGATACGCTGGGCACAGACGTTCACATCCTCGTGAGCACAGTCTAAAAGAGAAATCCCCATGGTGATGGTGCGGATATCCAAGTGCCGCTTATCGATCATGTCCTGGGTGGCTAAAATATCCTTTACGTTTAACATACTTTCTCCTTATACCCGGTGCATGGCCTCAAAGATTTCCTCACGCTGCAGCCGAATGGACAGGCCAATCTCCTTGCCCTTTTCCTCCAGCTTCCGTGCCAGCTCTGCCACAGGCAACTTACTTGCGGACACGTCTGTAACCATCATCATGGTAAAATAACCCTGCATAACGGTCTGGCTGATGTCCAGAACATTCACATTCAGTTCTGCCAAATCCGTACAGACAGAGGCGATAATACCCACTCTGTCCTTTCCAACCACTGTTACGATTGCTTTCATATTTCTTTCCTCACAGTTCGTAGTCTGCACAATAGCGTTTGTCCAAGAATTCCCAAAAATGGGTCTTGGCTTCCAAATGTGCCGGGTGCTGAGCATAGTTCTTCAGTGCCTCGGCACTTTCAAATTCCGAGTACAGGGCATAGTCCATTCCGCCCTGATAGGCTTTCCGGATCTCCAAGTGCTTAAGTCCGGGAATCACGCCAACCAAGGGCTCCAGTACGGAGCGAATGATCTCCACCGCGTTATCCTTATCCACACCCTCCTTTAGGGTGTAAAGTACAATGTGCTTAACCATATACCCTCCATAAACCAATACCGGGGTCAGCTTGACCCCGGTATGTAGTTTGATTATTCAGCTTCCTCAGTAGCAGGAGCTTCCTCGACAGCCTCAGCAGCTTCCTCGGCAGTCTCTTCCGGCTCCAGCAGAGCACGAATGGACAGGGAGATCCGCTTGTTCTCAGCGTCGATCTGAGTGATCTTGACCTGAACTTCCTGACCCTCAGCCAGTACGTCCTCGGGCTTGCCGATCCGACGGTTAGCGATCTGAGAGATGTGGATCAGGCCGTCAACACCGGGAATGATCTCAGCAAATGCACCGAAGGTCATCAGCTTAACGATCTTAGCATTCACAACATCGTCTACATTATAGTTTGTCATGAACTGATTCCAGGGGTTCATTTCAGCAGTCTTGTAGCCCAGGCTGATCTTATGCTTCTCAGCGTCCAGAGAGATAACGTAAACGTCGATCTCGTCGCCTACGGAAACAACCTCAGCGGGGTTCTTGATGCGGTTCCAGCTCAGCTCGGAAACGTGAACCATACCGTCCACACCGCCGATGTCCACGAATGCACCGTAGGAAGTCAGGGACTTAACAGTGCCGTGGTACTTTGCACCGACCTCGATACTGCTCCAGATCTGCTCCTGAGCGGCCTTGCGGGTCTCGGCGTCAACAGCACGGATAGAACCGATCACACGGCGACGTGCACGGTTGACCTCGGTAACCTTCAGAGAAACGGTCTTGCCAACCATCTCAGCCATATCGCCACCCTTGGCAACACCGGACTGAGAAGCGGGACTAAACACACGGATACCCTTAACGGTAGCCACCAAGCCGCCCTTGTTCTCCTCGGTGATGACACCCTCAACGGTAGCCTTCTCCTCAGCCATAGCAGCCAGTTCGTCCCAGATACGCATACCGTCCAGCTTCTTCTTGGACAGCTGGCAGGTGCCTTCCTGGTCATTTACGCGAACAACGAAGACTTCGATCTCGTCGCCCACATGCAGAATATCCTCAGGCTTTACAGCAGGGTCAGCACTGACTTCATCGTAGGGAATGTAGCCTGCGTGCTTGGTACCCAGATCGATCTGGATCTCAGTGGAACCAATACCGGTTACGATGCCGGTAACCTTATCTCCTGTATTTAAAGTCTTGATGGACTGCTCGAGAAGTGCCTCAAAGTTCTCCTCCTGCATTACATCAGCATTGATAATTTCGCTCATAGTCTTATTGACCTCCTTTATAATCCACGCCGGGGTCGAAGCACCGGCTGTGATTCCAACATCATTCGCACCGCAAAAATCCTCCGGTCTTAACTCGGAGGCATTGTCCACCAAAAAGACCTTATCACAGTGCTCCCGGCAAATCATAGCAAGACGGCCTGTGTTGGAACTGTGAGTATCACCTACAACGACCATGGCTTGACATACGGAACTGAGTTGTGCCGCTTCATTTTGCCGAAATTCAGTAGCTTTGCATATTGTATCAAAAATTTTTAAGTTAGTAAACACTTTTTTTGCAAAATTTTCGCAGGAAAGCCATAATGTTTCCGTAGAAGTGGTTTGACAGACCATGCTGATGGGCAAATCCGGGGAAATTCCCTCTGTTTCGACCCATTTTTCCAACTCTTCCGCATTTTCAAAAATTTTGCAATTCTGGCACCAGCCGGCAATTCCTTCCACCTCAGGGTGGGCTCTCGTGCCAATGATCACAGGAAGTCGCCCCTCCTCCTGTGCCTTGCTGACGATCCCGTGGATTCGCTTGACAAAGGGGCAGGTGGCATCAATGATCTCTACCTTTCGCTCCTCCAGCTGCTCTGCCACCGCTTTGGTTACACCGTGGGAGCGAATGATCACCGTTTCACCGGGCTGAGCCTGTTCGGGCGTATCGATGACCCGGACGCCCATTTCCTCAAAATGCCGGACCGCATGGCGGTTGTGGATAATAGGGCCTAAGGTGCAGACCTGCTTGCCTTCCTTTGCCGCCTGCTCCACCAGCTCCACCGCCCGGTTCACACCGAAGCAAAAACCGGCACTTTCCGCAACGACTATGCTCATACAGAGACCTTCTCCATAACGATCTTTTTCATAGCCGCCAGCACTGCAGGAATATCCAGCTCGGAAGTATCCAGCAAAACGGCATCGTGAGCCTGCTTCAGAGGAGCAATGGGACGGGTCATATCCTGATGATCCCGCTGCTTGATATCCTTGAGAGTCTGCTCGTATTCTGCCTTCTGACCCTTGGCGATCAGCTCATCGCAGCGACGCTTTGCCCGGACCTCGGGAGTCGCGGTCAGAAAGATCTTAACAGTTGCCTTGGGAAGCACCACCGTGCCGATATCCCGTCCGTCCATAATGACATTATGCTCCCGGGCCACCTGCCGCTGCATATCTAACAGCATATCCCGGACCACCTTATGGGCGGACACCAGGCTTGCCTTTTGGGAAATATCCTGGGTGCGGATATCGCCGGAAACGTCCATGCCGTTCATGATCATATGCTGGACTCCCTCTTCATCGTATTCGATGTTGATGGTCAGCTCGTCGATGTACCGCTCCACACCGTCCACGTCCTTGGGGCTGATGCCCAAAAGATCCAAAAAGTAAGCAACCGTACGGTAGATCGCACCGGTATCCACATAATAATAGCCCAGTTCCTTTGCCAGGGCCTTGGCGATGGTGCTTTTACCTGCACCGGCAGGGCCGTCGATCGCAATAGAAATTGTCTTGCTCATAATTATTTCTCCAATCAGATGTAAAATCGTAGGGCGATTCACAAATCGCCCGCTTATTCATTTCTGAGTTTTGCCAAAGCTGCACCCTCCCGGGCCACCACTTCCTCGGCAGTCATTCCCAGACGGGCTGCCACCTGAGCCGGATCCATGGGCAGTTCGCCCTCCAGACCAAACCGCAGGGTCAAAAGATTTCTGTCCTCTTCAGACAGAACCGACAGCAGTTCCATAATTCTCTGTCGGCTTTGGAAATAGGCAGTGTTTTCTACAGCCTGTTCATCATCGGGTGTGGTTTCCTTGGGCTCCCGGGCAAGGTCAACCTGACGTCTTGCCTGAGCAGAGGTCAACATTGACTGATATGTGGCCGCTTCCTCCGGTGAAATGTGCATCGCCCCGGCAATTTCCTCTAAAGTGGGGTTTCTGCCCAGCTCTGCCAGGAGCTTCTGATCCGTATCACGGTAATCGTGCATGCCGTCCCGTAGCTTTTCGCCCAGTCCGCTGTTTCTTGCCTGCAGCACCACGGCCCTGGCAAGGTACTGGTCGATCCACCAGCGGCACTGCTCTTCATCGCTATACTGCAAAATACCCTGCCACAGGCCAAGGCTTCCCTCCTGAATCAGATCCAGAAGTAATACGCCCCGTCCGGTCAGCTTGGCAGCCTGCTCTACAACGCAGCTCAGCATCAAATTTGCCAGGCGACCCATAGCCTCCTCATTTCCGGCAGCAGCTTCCTCTTTCAAAGCTGCCACATCACCAAAGGCAGGTGTTTGGGACAGCTCCTCCAAATACACCCGAAGGGGATCGCTTTCCTCCAGGTCGGAAAGCTTCATTCCATTTTTCACAAAAGCCGCTTCCTGCTGCAGCCGCACTGCGGCCTCACCGGTAAAACCAAGCTTGGGCAGTGCGGAAATATCCAAAGTGATATTCCTCTCCTCCAAGTCCTGAAAAGCCGCCTCCAGAGCGTCCTCGTCTTCCCCCTCCAACAATGTCAGAAAACGGGCGGCAGGTATACTTCCTTCCAACCCTTCCAAGGCTTCAGACCAGGGACTTCTCTCAAACTCAAACATTCAGAAAATCCTCCAATCCCAATTCCCCGCCTAATTTTTTCAGCTTGTCCATGGCATCGTGCTCGATTTGCCGGGCCCGTTCCTTGGATATCTCAAGGAGCTTTCCGATTTGCTCCAAGCTATGGCAGACCCCATCTTCCATACCGAAATGCAGATGCAAAACCTGCTGCTGACGGGGTGTCAAGGTGCTAAGCAGGGTATCCAGGGTGTGTTTTAACTCTCTGCGAACCAATTCGTCATAGGGTTTGGGCGACAGTGCATCTTCCAAAAGCGTCTGTACCGCCGTCTCCTCATTTTCTCCCACCGGCACGTCCAAAGAGGACACCTCCGGCAGCAGGGCCAAAAGCTCCGCCACCTTTTCCCCGGGAAGACCGCAGTGCTCTGCGATCTCCTCTTGCGTGGGTGCGTGGCCCAATTGCTGGGTCAGTGTGTTTTTGGCAAACAGAATCTTGCGGATCTTCTCCGCTGTGTGGGCAGGAACCCGAATCAGGCCCGCGTGATTCAAAATACACCGGGTGATTCCCTGTTTGATCCACTTGGTCGCATATGTAGAGAAACGGTAATCCAGGGTATAGTCAAACTTCCGGGCAGCGGTCAAAAGACCGATACTGCCCTCCTGGATCAGATCCAGCAGCGGCACGCCCCGGCCGGCATATTCTTTTGCCACGGACACCACCAGCCGCAGATTGGAATTGACCATCTTACGAATGGCCTCCTCATCGCCCTTGGCACAGTCCATGGCCAGCTGCCGTTCCTGCTGAGCCGTCAAACGGGGGTACTGACGGATCTCATTCATATAAAGGCTTACATCGTCTTCCCCGCTGCTGACAGGAATCACCTGTTCTTCGATCATCACGGTCTCGTTCCTTTACTTTCCTTTAACTTGCTCTGTAATGCCAGCAGGTCGTCCTCCCGGCTGTTTTCTGTGAGGATCGTGGTAATACAATCCCGAAACGCCTGCTCGTTGACGATCCCCTGCTTATGGTAGATCCCGGCCACATGTGCCGATTCTTCCGCTGTCAGATCTGCCAGCACGCCCAAGGACACTTCCAGTCCCCTACTGTGCCGCAGACGCAGCTGCTCATACACATTCCCCAAAAGCGGAACGGAGAAATCCTCCACCTTCAATGCCCCCACCTGATCGAAAAGAGCAGGCTCGTGGAGCAGTTGGGAGATCACATTTTCCTCCGCCCGGGCGGATTTCATATTGTCGTAACGGATCGTTCTGTCCTTGGGCTGGAGATTCCGCATAGGCTCCAGGTCGATCTTCTCCTGCTTTTTCTTTTCCATGGCAGTACGACGCTTAAAGGCCTTGCCGATCTCCAGCTTTATGGATTCATAGCTGATCCTGCCGGCATCGGCCACCCGATGGCCGTAGATCTCCCGCTGAATGGCACTTCCTAAAGTGGAGATCAGTTCTGCCGCCTCGTGGATAAACCGGATCCGCTGCTCGTCCTCTGCCAGATCGTACTTCTTGGCGATGGCGTTCAGCTGATATTCCACCCGGTCGGAGGAGGCCTCCAGGAGCATTCTGAACTTTTCCGGTCCAAATTTATGCAAAAATTCGTCCGGATCTTTGGCATCCTTCATCTGCAGGACCTTGACCTTGATTCCCACCTTTTCCAGCATGGGAATGGCCCGCTTGGCAGCTCTCTGACCGGCTTCATCGCCGTCATAGGTAAGCACTACCTGCTCGGTATAACGGCTTAAGAGGGCAGCGTGCTCCTCCGTAAGTGAGGTTCCCAGAGAGGCCACTGCATTGTCAAAGCCGTACTGGTGCAGGGTAACCACGTCAATATTACCCTCAACCAAGATCATGTATTCTTCTTTACTCTTTTTGGCAAAGTTCATACCAAAAAGGTTTTTCCGCTTGTTGAAGATCAGGGTTTCATTGGAATTGAGATACTTGGGCTTGGAATCGTCCAGCACACGGCCGCCAAAGCCTACCACATTGCCCCGCACATCGATAATGGGGAACATCAGGCGGTTACGGAAGCGGTCGTAAATTCTGCCGTTCTTTTCGCCCACCAGGTCTGCGTCCCGCAGCTCCTGATCAGTATAGCCCTTCTTCCGCATAGCGTCCACCAATGCATTCCAGGAGTTGGGAGCAAAGCCGATTCCAAATTGGGTTACGATGCTCTTGGTAAGTCCCCGCTTCTGCACATAGGCAAGGCACTCCGCACCGGAAGGAGCATATAGCTGAGCATGGAAGAATCGACCGGCCTCCTTCATCAGAGCCCACAGCCGTTCTTGATTGCGATAGCGGCTTTGATACTGCTCGTCCTCCGGCACCTCCATACCTGCCCGCTTGGCCAGGGCACGAACTGCGTCCGGATAGCTCAGGCCCTCGATCTCCATCATAAAGTTCACCGCTCCGCCACCCTTATGGCAACCGAAGCAATAGTAAATACCCTTATTGGGAGACACAGAAAAAGAGGCAGTTTTCTCCCCGTGGAAGGGACAAAGTCCAAACATATTACCGCCGGAGCGTTTTAAGCTCACGTACTGACCCACCACATCTTCAATGGGGTTGCGGGCCACCAACTCGTCAATAAACGACTGGGGAAATGCCATATTCTCGCCTCCTTTTCAAAAGTTAACTAATATTATATCACATTATCCCCGAACTTGCCACCCCATAGGGATAAACAGTTCGGTATATTTATCAACTGCGTAATTGTCGGTCATACCGGCAATATAGTCGCAGACCGTCCGCTCCATACCGTCAAAAGAAAGCTGGGGCTGGAAATCTGCAGGCAGAGCCTCCGGGTGGCAGATGTAATACTCATACATTCTTTTCAGCATATCCTTGGCCTTCTGCTCCTGCCCTTTGGCAACGGGATTGCGGTAGACGTTTTCAAACATAAATTGCCGCAGATCCAAAAGTGCCGTCTCCACCTCCGGCGAAAAGGCGATCTTCTCCCCTTCCCGGGAAGAACAGATCATATCCAGCACCAATGTGTTGATTCTTTGGCTGTGATGCTCTCCCAAAACATAAGAAATGCTTGCGGGGATATCGGTATCTTTCAAGATGCCTGCCCGAATAGCATCGTCAATATCGTGATTCACATAGGCGACCCGGTCTGCAAGGCGGACGATCTGTCCTTCCAGGGTCTCAGGAATATAATCCCCGGTATGCCCCAAAATGCCCATGCGGACTTCATAGGTCAGGTTCAGGCCCAGGCCGTCGTTTTCCAAAATATCAACCACTCGCAGACTTTGCTCATTGTGGCGAAATTCCTTGCCCAGGCAATCGGTCAGAGCCAATTCACCGGCATGGCCAAAGGGGGTATGACCCAGATCGTGGCCCATAGCGATGGCTTCCGTCAGATCCTGATTCAGGTTCAGGGCCCTGGCCACCGTTCTTGCGATCCGGGTAACCTCCAGGGTATGGGTAAGCCGGGTGCGGTAATGGTCGCCCTCCGGCTGCAGGAACACCTGGGTTTTG
Source organism: Oscillospiraceae bacterium (assembly GCA_017456105.1). Next base: position 84,539 of record JAFTKA010000010.1, read on the forward strand.
TGCATTAGTCTGCGGAAAGATTTACTATGTACAATCTTGTCCGTATCCCGCTGATAGACAGTACGCACATCATTTTCTTTGGGCTCTTCCGGGTACAGACGACCCTTGCTCTCATCGGAAAAAGCCGCCTTAGGGGAAAGTCTCTCCCGTTCCTGCCGTTCCAGTTCCTCACGAATATTCATATTTACTCCTTTTCTACCGGAAATGCCCGGTATTCCTGGCCGGTTTCCATAGCTTCCACCGTACCTGCGGTCATATCCGTAAGTCTGTCCATAAAGGGCTTTGCCTGTGCCGCCGCCACCAGAATTTCCAGCTCCACTTCCGCTCCGAACTGGGTATCCCGGATAATGCCGTCAAAGGCAGCAACCTCCAGCTTTACCCGCTCGTAGAAATTATAGGGACAAGGCACATACAGTACCGACCAAACCCGCTTCATGGACTTTCCCGCTGCATCTACAGCGATCTTTGCACCCTTGGTGTAGGCTCTGACTAAGCCCCCCGCACCCAAAAGCGTACCGCCAAAGTATCGGGTAACCACACAGACCACGTTAAAAAGCTGCTCTTTTTGCAGCACCTGCACCATGGGCATACCGGCCGTACCGCCGGGTTCACCATCGTCAGAAAACCGCACCGGGCCGCTTTTCAGCACATAGGCCCAGCAGTTGTGGGTGGCGTCATAATGCTTCTTTTTCATTTCCTGGATCTTTTCCAAGGCCTGTTCTTCCGTTTCCACAGGCCAGCATCTTCCGATAAAGCGGGATTTCTTTTCCACGAATTCGTCCTCGCCAAAGTCGGTAGGCACCAGGTATTCGTCCAAGGTCAGCACTCCTTTGTGATATAGTCCTTCAGCTTTCCGTACAAAATGGGGTCCAGCACTGCTTCCACGCAGATCCCCTCTGCACCGTACTCCACGTTCAGCACCTGGGCACCGGAATGGAGGGTATCCACCATGCCTCCCATGGAATAGGGCAAGGTTACCACCACGTGATGACGGCTATGCCCCAAAGCCTTTTCAATGGCCTTCAAAAGCTCGTCCATGCCCTCGCCCCGGTAGGCGGAGATCTTCACGATATCCTCACCTACAGGAATGTCCTCCGGGGATACCAAATCCGCCTTATTATAGCATTGCAGTACCTTGGTGCCGGGCTTGGCAAGCTTGCTGATCAAGCTATCCACCACCTCGATATGCTCCTGCCGGTTGGGGTCAGAAGCGTCGATCACGTGCAACAGAAGATCTGCATATTCCAGTTCCTCCAGAGTTGCGTGGAAGGCGTTCACCAAATGGTGGGGAAGCTTTGCGATAAAGCCTACCGTATCAGACAGGACTACGTCCAGATTGTCGGACACCGTCAATTGACGGGAGGTAGTATCCAGGGTATCAAACAGACGGTTATTGGCAGGGATTCCCGCATCGGTCAGGCGGTTCAAAAGGGTGGATTTTCCGGCGTTGGTATAGCCAACGATGGCCACCACAGGCACAGAATTTTTCATTCTTCTCTGCCGCTGGACACTCCGAACCTGCCGCACCTGCTCCAACTCATTTTGGAGTCTTGCGATCCGCTCCCGGATATGCCGGCGGTCGGTTTCCAATTTGGTCTCACCGGGGCCCCGGGTGCCGATACCGCCGCCTTGCCGGGACAGGCTGTTACCCATACCGGAAAGTCTTGGTAAAAGATACTTATACTGGGCAAGCTCAACCTGCAATCTACCCTCCCTGGTCTTGGCACGCTGGGCAAAAATATCCAAAATCAGTGCACTGCGATCCAACACAGGTACGCCCAGGATCTCCTCCAAGGCACGGATATGACCGGGAGACAGCTCATTGTCAAACACGGCCATTGTCGCCTCTGTGGCCTCGATCAACAGCTTTACCTCAATGGCCTTTCCCTCACCGATAAAGCTGTGGGCATCGGGGGCATGGCGATTCTGGAGCATTTTGCCGGTGCAAAAGCCGCCGGCGGTCTCCAAAAGAGCCTCCAGCTCGTCCAGGGTCTCATCTGTTGCTGTCTGTGCTTTTGTAAAACAGTCTGCGTTCAGGCCAACCAGTACCGCCCGCTCCTGTTTGGTTTCAAAATTCGATTCCATCGCATACCTCTCCATTCTCCCCTTATTATAACACATATAGGGGCAAACAGACAACATAAAATATAAAAAATCCGCACTTTTCAGTGCGGATTTCTTATTACTTCAAATTGAAACGCTTGTTGAAACGGTCAACACGTCCACCGGTGTCAACCAGCTTCTGCTTGCCGGTATAGAAAGGGTGGCACTTGGAGCAGATTTCAACCTTGATGTCCTTCTTGGTAGAGCCGGTGGTAAAGGTATTGCCACAAGCACAACGAATGGTGGTCTGCTGGTAATCGGGATGGATGCCTTCTTTCATGTTGTTCACCTCTTTCTCGTAAGCTAAAAGGGCACAATGACCCTAGCAATTCTTTAATCGCCCGGATATCATAACACAGGAAATACGATATTGCAAGTATTTTTTTATAAATTTCTAAAAAAACTTAAAAAGCCCAGTTGCCCTTTCTGAAAATAGGAACAGTCTTTCCGTCCCGGGTGATGGCATCGATATTCATACTCTCACAGCCGATCATAAAATCCTCGTGGATCATAGAATCGTTGATGCCCAGCTCCCGGCACTGCTCCAGGGTCAGGTCGTGGTGATTCTTGATGGTGTCCGCATAGCCCATACCCATGGCCAAATGGCATGAGGCATTCTCGTCGAACAGAGTGTTATAGAACAGAAGACCGCTTTCTGCGATGGGACTCTTTTCCGGCACTAAGGCACACTCACCCAAATAGGCTGCACCCTCGTCCATGGAGAGCATCGTATTCAGCAGTTCTTCGCCCTTTTCGGCCTTGGCTTCCACAGCCCTGCCCTTTTCAAAACGAATGGAGAAATTTTCGATCAGCTGACCCTGATAGGATAAAGGCTTTGTGGAATAGACGATACCCTCTGCCACGCCCCGCTTGGGAGAGATAAAGCACTCCTCCGTGGGAATGTTGGGGTTATAGTAAACGCCCTGACGGTTCGTTTCACCGCCGCCACAGAAAATCGCCTCCGGGATCATACCCACAGTCAGGTCCGTGCCGTTATCGGCAGTATAGTGCAGAGAATCGATTTCCAAGGAATTCAGATAATCGCACCGGGCCTTCAGGTCCGCATTGTGCTTTTCCCAGGCGGCGATGGGATCACTGTCCACACGGGAGGTAAAAAGAATTGCCTCCCAAAGCTTTTCCATGGCAACGGAGGTCCGCACGCCGGGGAACACCTTCTTTGCCCAGGCCTTGCCGGGAACAGCGGCAATACACCACTGCTGCTTACCCTCCCGTTCGTCCACGTAGGGTTTCAGGATCGGATAGGCAAGCTGCCGAGCCTTGGCAACCTTCTTCATATTCATACCCTTTAGACCGTCGGGATCTTCGGAAATAATATGAATTCTGGCAGGCAGCGTATCGCAGTAATGCTGCTGACGGGCCTTGTGCCACGCCTTCACCTCACCCAGCACCTTTACGGACTGATAACGGGTGTGGATCTTTTCCAACGGTTGGTAGCTCCAGTTGACGGTAACCTCTTTGGCCTTGGCCTTGTAGGCCTCCTCTACCACCATCTGCACAAATTCCGGCTGATCCAGCTCTGCGTAGATCAAAACCTCCTGACCCTTTTGTACATTCACGCCGCAACGGACGATCAGTTTTGCATATTCTCTGAGTACTGTCTTTTTCATAGTAAACTCCTTTGCTTTTTCTTTACACTTTAACAGATTTTTCCTTTCCCGTCAATGACAGTTGCATTATGCTTTTTGATGAATTATAATACTTATAATTTGGGAAAAGGAAGAGATCCTATGCTGACAAAAGACCAATTTCATCAAAAAATTGCAGACGGTGTCCGGTTTCTGGACGGTGCCACCGGCTCAAACCTGCAAAAGATGGGTATGATGCGGGGCTGCTGCACCGAAGAGTGGATCCTGGCAAACCCGGAAAAGCTGGTTGCCTTGCAAAGAGCCTATGTGCAATCAGGCTCTCAGATCCTCTACGCCCCCACCTTTCAGGCACAGCCCATCGCACTGGAAAAGGTAGGCCTTGACCGCCGCACCGAGGACATCAACGCCCATTTGGCGGCCCTGACCCGCTCCGTTTCCCCGGAGGTTCTGGTTGCCGGCAACCTGACCACCCTGGCTGCCTTCACCGACAGCTGGGACGAGAACAATTTTGATCTTTTGGTGGAAAACTATCGCCGGCAGATCAAAGGTCTTATTGACGGCGGTGTGGATATTTTGGCCGCTGAGACCTTAATGTATCCGGTGGAAGCCGAGGCGATCCTGACTGCGGCAGAATTAGAGGGTGCAAGTGCCTCCATGTACACCTTCACAATGCAGTCAGACGGCTCATTATTCTCCGGCAGAGATGCTGCTCCCATTTTACAGGAGTTGGAGCAAGCCGGTGCTGCGGCTGTGGGCTTTAACTGCGTGGCTGCTGATGAAATGACTTCCGGTCTTGTGAGCAAACTGCGGCGTTATATCAAAGGCCCTCTCATCTGTAAGCCCAATGCCGGAAACCCGGTTATCGGATCGGACGGCCTGCCCCAGTATCCTATGGGAGCGAAAGAATTTTCCGCAATTATGGCGGATTGTCGTACCGTTGGAGCAACATTACTTGGCGGCTGCTGCGGTACGACCCCGGAGCATATTGCTGCCACCAAAGAACTGATTACGTCGGCTTCTTCCTGAAGCCGACGATTTTTTTATTGCCAAAGGCTGTCTGATTTGGTATAATGTCATTGTTATGGAAAACAAAACACGCTTTTATGTCAGCCTGAAAAACGGCATGACTTGGCTGACCGTACTGTGCATGGTCTGCTCGGCAGTGGCCCGCGTTCTTTTTGTCGATACGGAAGGAGTCGACCTGTGGAGCCAAATCGTTCTGCCAATCGCAGCAGCCTTGCTGTATGTACTGATCTGCCTGTTTAACGGAAGGGAGCGGTTTTATAAGACCGCGATCCCCGTCTGGCTCATGTGCATTTATTTCGGATTTACGTTCTTTGGTTATGATTTCGGCAAGTATGATCTGCTGATCGGCACTCTGTTTGCCATCGCTCTGCTGTTTGTGGCCGTTCTGTACACCCAGATCTCCTGCGGTAAAGTGCCTGCCACTTCCCTGATCATTCCTCTGGCGGCATTCCCTGCTCTGGCCATCGGCTACCTGAATCGGGATCTGCTTGCCATCGGCAATTACCGTCCGTTCCTTGCTGACGGTCTGATGTGCCTGGGCCTGATCCTGTCAGTCTTTGCCATCAAGATCCACCCTGTTAACGAGTACCACCCCACCTGGGGCGACCGGGCGGACGGCCGTAGGCTGCGTTCCATTGATCCCATGATGGCTCTGGGCAATTACTTTATGCCCAACCGTAACGGTGCGACCAATCTGTTCTCCGATTCCATCGAGATCACCGGTGTGGAGCGTTACATTCGTCAAAAGCGAAAGGAAGGCTACACAAGCTTCGGTCTGACCCATGTGCTTTTGGCCGCCTACTGCCGTGCGGTCTGTAAGTACCCTGCCATTAACCGTTTCATTTCCGGTCAGAAGGTCTATACCCACGGCGACGACATTCAATTCAGTATGACCATCAAAAAGGAAATGACTACCAATGCTCCGGAGACAACCATCAGACTGCACTTAGACCGGAAGCTGACCGCCACCGAGATCTATCAGCAGATGAACGATGTGGTTACCCAGGAAAAGGAAACCGCTTCGGATTCCGATTTTGACAGCATTGTGCGTCTTTTCAACCTGATCCCCGGTCTAGTTTTGAAGTTTGCCATCTGGCTTCTGAAGTTCCTAGATTATTTCGGCGTGCTTCCCAAGTTCCTGCTGGAGCTGAGCCCCTTTCACGGAAGTGTGTACTTCACCTCCATGGGTAGCCTAGGTATCCCCCCTGTTTATCATCACCTGTATGATTTCGGCAACATTCCTCTGTTCTGCTCCTTCGGCTGTAAGCGGAGGACTTTAGAGGTTACGGAAGACGGTACTGTCGTGCAGAGAAAATTTATGGATGTGCGGGTAACCACCGACGAGCGGATCGTGGACGGTTTCTACTACGCCTCCTTCTTCAAGCACTTTAAGCGTTTGGTTTCCCACCCGGAGCTTTTGGATCTGCCGCCTGAAGAGGTCGTTTCGGACGTTGACTGAGTTATGAGAAAGAACGTTCTTTCCCTTTTACCGGATAACTTCCCATGGCGTGAAAATGTCCACTATTTTGACAAAATCGAATCCACCAACACCCGGGCAAAGGAAATGGCATCAGCCGGTTCTCCCCACGGCACAGTGCTGATGGCCGACACCCAAACCGGCGGTAGAGGCCGTATGGGCCGCAGTTTCCTGTCCCCTGCAGGCACCGGGATCTACCTTTCCGTGATTCTGCGGCCCCGATGTACCGCTCAGGAGCTTATGCACCTGACCTGTGCTGTTGGTGTGGCAGTTTGCGATGCCATAGAATCGGTCTGTAAGGTCCGGCCCGGCATTAAGTGGATCAACGATTTGATATTGAATGGCAAAAAGCTGGGCGGTATCCTGACGGAGCTCTCTTTGGACAGTGCCGGGAAGGTTGACTACGCCGTTGTGGGTATCGGCACCAATGTCAGCTCCACCCCTGATGGTGTAGAAGAAATCGCCACATCGCTTTGGGAATCAGGCTGCCTTATCGACCGCAATACTCTGATCGCGGCTATTTTGGTACAATTGGAGCAGATGTCCGAAAGCCTGACAGACCACTCTGTCATGGAGCAGTACCGCAAGGATTGTCTGACCATAGGTCAGGAAGTTTGCGTGATCCGACCGGAGGGTGTCCTCTATGGCAAGGCTCTGGATATTGATGCTCAGGGCGGTCTGTTGGTCCGCTATTCCGACGGCAAATTACAGACTGTCAGCTCGGGAGAAGTCAGTGTCCGAGGAATGTACGGATATGTATAATTTTTAGTTGCTTTTTTAGAATCGATTGGTTATACTAAAGATAGAAACTAAATTTGGAGGTATGCTTTATGAAAACAGTACGTATCATTCTTGGTATTTTAGCCGGTTTGGCTGCCGTTGTTGGCATTGTCTATGTTGTTGCTACCTACGGTAACAGAATTGCCGCTTGGGCATCTGCAACCCTGCGTCGCTTCAAGGAGCGTTTCAGCCGCACAAAGTTCTACTGCTGCGATGAGGACGATCTGGAAGCCTGTGAGGGCGACTTCGAAGCCTGCTAAGAACATATAACGAAACCCCGAGGTTTTCACCTCGGGGTTTTTCTTTACTTGTCTGCTTTCTTTGCTGTGTCGATGCTCTTGCCGAACACGAAGAATCTCTGGTACAAAAACTCTGTAACCAGGTTCACCAGCATAGTCATAACCAACACGATCAGCCAATGCCAACCAATGCCGTATTTTGGCTCTGTAAGCACAGCCGTCCACCAAGTAGACAGAGGAGCAAATACCACGTAGAAAGCCGCGACCTTCAGCATTGCGATGGGAATATTGGCCGCAGACTGGAATGTAAATTTCCGGTTGAATGTAAAATTCCACAGCACGGAAAGGATCAGACCCACAAGATAGGCGATCGTCGGGGTAGTATGTACAACCTCAACCAGCAGTGTTTCACTGACCATCTGAATTACGCCGGCACTGATGGAAAATAAGAAAAACTTCAGTGCACGGATCCGTTCTTTCTTTATATCGTTCATAGTTTATTCCTCCATTTTGATGTAGTCCATCTTCTTCCGCAGAAGAATTTCCACCCTGCCGATATCCAACCGGTCTGTATCGAAGCAGCAGCTGTTCCCCTCCGGGTTGCAGTAGTAGACCAGCAGGCCCTCTGTGCGGTTATTGGTGGCGTTTTCCAACTGCGTGGGCCAGAACTCCAGGTATGCTCCATCGGGGTAATCCACCCGGATCTCCGGCTGAGAATCAGGACGGGTTTGCATTTGTCTTCCCCGGCTGTTGACAAGCAGAGCATAGATCTCGCGAAGGTCTTCATCGCTGATCATTCGCTCCTTGCCATATAGCACCGCAGTCGCACCGCTTACCTCATAGGCATAACTGGTGCTTTTGGATAAGTCTGAAACAAATTCCTTGAACTGCCGGTCCTGATGCAGGGTGTTGGCCAGCAAATATGCCGTAACTGCACAAAAAGCCAAACTGAGCCCCAGGAAAACATACAGAAGCTTTCCGGAACGCCGTTTTTGCGGCTGACGTGTGTGTTCGTACATACTATCCCCCATTCCCGCGTTTGCGTCATTATACCATCATTCTCCAAAAAATGCAAGAAAAAAGGACGTCTTGCTTAGCAACGGCAATACGTCCTTTTTGAACATCACAAATTCCTTTGAACGACAGTTTCTTCGTAGGGAATGCATATATGCATTCCGCGGAACGGATATATCCGTTCCCTACAAACCTTTCGGAGATTCCCACGACCCAATGCGTCAATGGTTTACATTTCCTGTCTGCCTTCCAAGGCCCGGGAAAGGGTTACTTCGTCGGCATATTCCAGCTGGCTGCCCACAGGCACGCCATAGGCAAGGCGGGTAACCTTGATCTCCATAGGCCGCAAGAGCCGGGAGATGTACATTGCGGTGGCTTCACCTTCAGTATCCGGGTTCGTGGCCATAATGACCTCCCGCACGTCCCCCTCTGCTACCCGCTGTAAAAGCTCTTTGATGCGGATATCGTCCTGAGTAACGTGATTCAGCGGAGAGATCACACCGTGCAGCACATGGTACACGCCGTTAAATTCCCGGCTACGCTCCATAGCGATCACGTCCTTAGGCTCAGCAACCACGCAGATCACGCCCCGATCCCGCTGGGGATCGTCGCATATGGCACAGACCTCTTTATCCGTCAGATTCTGACAGACCGCACAGGTATGTACGGTACGTTTGGCCTCCAAAATGGCATCTGCAAAGTCCTGCACCTGATCCGCAGGCAGGCTAAGCACATGGAAGGCAAGCCGCTGAGCGGTCTTGCCGCCAATACCCGGAAGCCTTCCGAACTGATCGGCAAGATTTTCCAGTGCTGCGGGAAAATACTGCATCAGAACAGGCCTCCCAAATTCAGTCCGCCGGTGAGCCGGGACATATTGTTGGCAGAATCCTCATCTGCCGCCCGCATAGCCTCGTTAATGGCAGCGATCACCATATCCTGCAGCATTTCCACATCATCGGGGTCCACTGCCTCGGGGTTGATCTCAATGCTCAGTACCTGATGCTTGCCGTTGACACTGGCGGTAACCATACCGCCGCCGGAGGAAGCGGTAAAGGATTTGTTCTCCATCTCCTCCTGCATACGCAGCATCTCCTGCTGCATCTTCTGGGCCTGCTTCATCATAGCCATCTGATTCATGCCGCCCATACCACCGGGCATACCCCGGAATCCACCTTTTGCCATATCAGTACTCCTTAATCTTGATCACATCGGAATGTGTTCTGCCGAAATTCAGCAGCTGTTCCATCTGTGCATTATTACTGTTTAATTCCGCCTGCTCCACCACGGTTACCTTTACAGGTGCACCCAGCTTAGCAGATGCCTTCTGCTCCACCAGAGCCAGCACCGCAGGCTTATTGATGCTGTCCTTTGTAAAGATGTTGCTGCAAACCAAAACCAGCTTGCCGTTTTGCAGACGTCCTTCAATAGACGTGCCGCCAAAGTATGCCGATTCCGGCGGCCGCAATTCCTTACGGACCTGAGCCGCTACATCAGCCCAAAAACCCACAGGGGCTTCATCAGGCAGCTGTGCCGGCTCTTCTAGTTCCTGAGGGATCATTTTTTTCTGTTCCGGATCCACGGGCTCCGGCTCTGCCACAGGGGCAGCAGCCACGGTAATATTACCGGAACGCAGAGCGTCCTCCAATCGGCTCAGGCGGCTGTTCAGTGCCTCCGCGTCAAGGTTAAGCTCCGGCTGGCACATATTGACGATGCAAAGCTCTGTGTCCATTCTGCGGCTGGTGCTTCTGGTAAAGCCGGCTTGGGTATTCTGGATCAGGCTTAAAATCCGCACCAGTTCGCCCATGGCAAACTGATTGGCAAGGGCCGCACTCTCCTGATCGGAAGCAACGCCGGAGAGCAAGCTGATACCCTCCTTCGGTGCAGTCTTTAAGATCATTAGATCCCGGGTCAGGCAGGCAAGCTCGTCCAAGAGGGCTCCCATATCCTTACCCTCGGCATAGAACCGATTCAAAATGGACAGTGCCTTGGGGGTATTCTTCTGGGCTACCTGTGCCATCAAAGTGCCGCACTCCTGAATGCCGGCAATGCCCAAACAGGCATAAACCTTCTCGGCAGTCAGATCGCCCGTGGTGGCAGAGGCACACTGATCTAATAGACTTAGGCCGTCCCGCATACCGCCGTCTGCCAGGCGGGCCAGCACCCGGGCAGCGGAATCGTCCAGTTCGATCTTTTCCTGATAAGCAACATACTGAAGCCGTGCCGCAATATCCTCCTGACTGATCCGCCGGAAAGAAAATCTCTGACACCGGGACAGAATTGTCGCCGGCACTTTGTGCAGCTCCGTGGTTGCCAAAATGAAGAGCAAATGCTCCGGCGGCTCTTCAATGATCTTTAGAAGGGCATTGAAGGCGGAAATGGAGAGCATATGCACCTCATCGATGATATACACACGCATCTTCACCTGAGAGGGTGTATAGATGGCATCATCTCTCAGATCCCGGACATTATCCACACCGTTATTGGAAGCCGCATCGATCTCCAATACGTCCATACAAGTACCTGCGTCAATCGAGCGGCAGGCACTGCAGCAGTTACAGGGATTGCCGTCCTGAGGATTTTCACAGTTGACGGCCTTGGCAAGGATCTTTGCACTACTGGTCTTGCCCGTTCCCCGGGAGCCGGTGAACAGGTAGGCGTGGCTTAATTTGCCCGTCTGTAATTGGGTTTTGAGAGTCTGACTGACCGCCATTTGACCCACAACATCGTCAAAGGTCTGAGGGCGGTATTTCCGATATAACGCCTGATACATAGTGCACCTCCTTTTTCATAATCGCGGATTAAATAATACCGGCCCATAACAAGATCGCACACCCACATTTGAACCAGCCAAATACCCGGTATCTGTGCAGCCGGCTCAGCAGCGGCAATCCTGCGGCACACAAAACAATCCGCTTAATGCTGCTTGGTTCCCCACCTGACATGGTTCACGGCGTCTCGTTGCGAAGGACCGCTCCATCAACACCGCTTACACAGGCCAGACAGTACTAGAACAAGTCCGGGTGTGGGAATTCGTCCCTGCTGTAGCGGATTGCAGGTATAGGGCACCGCTAACTCCCCGACTAGTGCGACCTTGTTACAGGCCGGTAGCCTCACAAGGTAGTAAAAATGTTTAATTGATCTTTGCTTCGATGAAATCGGCCAGTTCCTGGAAGGTAGCGATCTTTTCGTCTTCCATCTCCAGCTCGATGCCCAGCTTGCTCTCCAGCTCCATGATCATCTCCACGATGTCCAGAGAATCGATACCCAAGCTCTCAAAGGTGCTGTCGGGAGTGATCTCAGAGGGATCCAGCTCCAGCTGCTCCACAGCATAAGATACTAATTTTTCGTACATATTTATCTTCCTCCAATTAGGGTTTCTTTCTAGTGTACTCAGCTTATTTTAGTACAGGACGCCCCATTTGTCAATCATGGTTTTTTACCGAGCGGCCTGCCGCGTAGGCCGTTGCCCAAGCGATCTGCAGGTTGAATCCGCCGGTATATGCGTCGCAATCGATGATCTCACCGGCAAAATACAAGCCACCCACCAGCTTGGATTCCATGGTCCTGGGGTCGATCTCCGACACCTTTACGCCACCGGAGGTAATGATGGCCTCCGCCACCGGACGCTTGCCGGTGATCTCCACAGAGAAGTCCTTCAAAAGGCTTACCAATGCCCTGCGGCTCTCCTTTTTCAGGGAATTGGCCTGCAGATCATTGGGAATTTCCAGTCTCCGCAGTACCACCGGGATCATGGATCGAGGCAAAAGATCCGTGAGGGCATTTTCCATGGTGCGGTTTTTATACTGCTCCAAATCCCGCAGGACCCGGTCATTCAGCTTTCCCTCGTCCAAAGCGGGTTTCAGGTCGATGTGCAGTCTGCAATCACCCTTCATATGGGCACTGGCACTGAGAACCGTGGGACCGGAAACACCAAAATGGGTAAAGAGCAGTTCTCCGAAATCCTTATACAGGACCTTTCCCTTGGTGTTTACAAGCTTCACACCCATATTTCTAAGACTCAGACCTTGCATGGCCTGGCAGTCCTCCCCTGCCGTCTCCAGCGGCACCAAAGAGCCCTCCGGTGGGATCACCGTATGACCCAAAGCCTCCACCATCGCATAGCCGTCGCCGGTAGATCCGGTGGTGGGATAGGACACACCGCCTGTAGCAAGGATAACCCAATTGGCAGCAATGCATTCTGAATCCGTCTGAACACCGCAAACTACGCCGTCCTTTGTCAGGAGCTTGCGAACACGGGCATTTTTCACCGTAACACCCTTTTTCCGCAGCTGATCCTTCAAGCAATCCAAAATCGAGACCGATTTATCACTAACCGGAAATACTCGGTTTCCCCGCTCCGTTTTTAAGGGGCAGCCGTTCTTTTCAAAAAAGGCCATTACCTGCTCCGGAGAGCAGCTTTCCATAGCACTATAGAGAAACCTTCCGTTCCGGGGAATGTTTTGCAAAACCTCCCCCGCAGAGCAGTTATTGGTTACATTACAACGGCCTTTGCCGGTGATCAGCAGTTTCATACCTAACCGGTCATTTCGCTCCAAAAGAAGGACCTTGCTTCCCCGTTCTGCTGCGGTAATAGCCGCAAACATACCGGCAGGGCCGCCGCCGATGACGATTCCGTCAAATTTCATTGACCTGCCCCCCGCTTTTCATAGACCTCATATTCCTCCCAGACCCGCTCCAGGCCCTCAAGGGTCTTGGAAAGCCGCTGCTCCCGGGCGGAGGCCAGAGCGACCAAAAGGGCATTGGTCAGGCTCAGAGGGGCTACCAGCGAGTCAACCAGCGACACCATATCGCTCTTGGCGGCCAGAACGTAATCACTGTTTTCAGCCAGGGTGGAGAAATTACTGTCGGTAATGCCGATCACTTTGGCTCCAACGCTGCGGCTGTACTGGACGCCTTTAATGGTAGCTGTGGAATACCGGGGAAAAGAGAATGCGATCACAACATCGTCAGAACTTACGCCAATGAGCTTTTCAAACAATTCGCTGGTACCGGAGGCTGTGATCACCTGCACATCATCAAACATGTAATGCAGATAATGCCCCATAAAGACCGCCAGTGCGGAAACAGACCGCACGCCGATCACATAGATCCGCTTGGCCTTCAAAATTGCTGAAACCGCACCGGAAAAATCCTCACGGCTGACCGCCTCGCTGGTCTGCCGCAGCTTTTCCATATCCGTCTGTAAAACCGCACTTACCACATCGTCCTTGCCCATACGGTCGTTGGCGATCTCCATTCTCTGCACAGGGGTCAGGCGGTGCAAAACCATATCCTGCAGAGCCTTCTGCATACTGGGATAGCCGTCAAAGCCCAATTCTGCCGCAAATCGCACCACGGTGGATTCCGAAACCTCCACCTTTTGAGACAGGTTCTTTGCTGTCATAAATGCGGCCTTGTCATAGGCTTCCAAAATATAAAGAGCGATCCGCTTTTGCCCCTTGGAAAACTCCGGAAGTCTCCCCTGGAGCATGGTTAAAATATCTTCACGCATATGTATTCTCCTTAAAGGTCATTGACCTCTTGTTCGGTCAGGTATCGCCATTTCCCCAGAGGCAGCTTTCCAAGCTTTACCCTGCCCTCTGCCACCCGCTTCAACCGGGTAACCTGCATGCCTGCATGGTCGCACATTCTGCGGACCTGCCGGTTGCGGCCCTCATAGATCGTGATTTCCAAGGTGGCCTTGTTTTCCTGTTCTTTTAAGATCCGCACATCGGGTCTGCGGATCCGGTAGCCGTCCAGCTCCATAGGCTCCTGCAAAACACGCAGGCCCTCTCTCGTGAAGCTGTTGACCCAGACTTCATAAACCTTTTTTACTTCATGGCTGGGGTGCATCACGCGGTTGGCAAACTCACCGTCATTGGTAAAAAGCAGCAGGCCCTCCGAGTCCATATCCAGCCGTCCTACGGGGTATACTCTTTGTCCGCAGGAAACCAGGCTTGCCGCGTCGGGTCTGCCCTTTTCATCGGACAAGGTGGTAACATAGCCCCTGGGCTTGTGGAGCATAATGTACACTTTTTCGCTCGGGGACGGCAAGGGTTTGCCGTCCACCAGGATCTCATCGATATCCGGATCTGCACTTTGGCCTAAGGAGCACACCTGTCCGTTGCAGGTGATCCGCCCGGCCTTGATCATTTCTTCTGATGCTCTGCGGGAGGCAACACCTCTGCCGGAGAGTATTTTCTGAATTCGCTCTAACAAGGTCAGCCACCTCCCAATATCCTTTGCCAAAAGCTCTTCTTTGGCGTAATTTCCTGTTCTACGGTCTTTCCGTACACCAGCGGGATCTTCCCCACCGGATTGTTTTCCAAACACACATAGGCATAGCCTGCCTCTTGCCCTTCAGCTACGGGAGCATACACAAACCCCGGCTTCGGCAGAACGATCTGCGGCTCTTCCGTTTCAGTCAGGGCATAGGAAAAATCAGCATCTGCTAAAAGCTCCACCGTTCCTGATAGCCCGCCTGCCACCTGAAGCGATCCAAGACACTGCCCCTTTTCCACAATATCGCGGACTGTATATTGGGTAAAACCCTCTTCCAGCAGACTCTTATGATCCTGCCAGTCATTGGGAGCGTTGATGGTTACCGCCACCAATCTGCGACCCTCACGGGTGGCACTGGACACCAGAATCCTTCCGGCAGCCTTGGTAAAGCCGGTTTTGACACCGTCAGCACCCTCCACCTGCCACAGTAGCTTATTGTGGTTTTTCAGCACCCGATCACCAACGGTAACACTCTTGGTAGATACAGTTTGGGCAAAAATAGGATTCTCCATAGCATAGCAGGCAAGCACGCCCAAATCCCGGGCCGTGGAATAATGACCGGGAGCGTCCAGTCCGTTGGGTTTGACAAAATGGGTATTGCTAAGTCCCAACATACGAGCCTTATCGTTCATCAGCTCTGCAAAGCCTTCCACCGTACCTGCACAGTAGATGGCTAAGGCCACCGCCGCATCGTTTCCGCTGCGGAGCATCAGGCCGTAAAGCAAATCCTGAATCGTCAGGACCTCTCCCTCTTTCAGGTACATGGAAGACCCCTCGATCCCAACCGCTTCTTTGGGGATCTTCATACGGTCCAGTACATTACATTGCTCGCAAACCACCAAGGCAGTCATAATCTTAGTGGTACTGGCAATCAGGCTCTGCTTGTCCGGCATTTTTTCAAACATCACACGGCCGGTTGCCCCGTCCATCAAAATACCGCTATGTGCAGAAATTGCCTTGACTTCCACGGAAAGAAACAGGGCGGCAGCCAGAAATGCAGCTGCCACCCCGGCAAATAATCGCTTCAATTTCATCACCCGGGGCTAGTTTCCCACAGGGTGTCCGGATTATTCCTCTTCCTTTTTCTTGGTCTTGGATTCGATAAAGGATACGATCTTATCCAAGGTGTCCGGCAGCATTTCCACCAGCCGGTCAGCGGTGGTGCTGGCAGGCACTGCCACAGGCAGCATACGGACACTGCCCTCTTTGATGATCAAAAAGCCAATGGGCGTGATCTTGATACCGGCAGCCACACCGCCACCGAAGGGATTTTCTTTCACTTCCGCGTTCTTGGAAGCAAAATCGGCACCGCCGCCGCCCAGACCTACGCTGATCTTGGAAATGGGCAGAATGGTAACACCGTCAGGTGTGGAGATGGGATCACCCACCACAGTATTCACATCCACCATTTCTCGGATCTTGCCAATGGCATTTTCCAGCATATTCGGTAATTTTTGACTCATACTTCAGCACCGCCTTTATTTTCGTTGTTATTTGTTTCTTCCATAGTAAGCTGTTCGGAGTTTTCCTCCGCAATCACCGGTTCACCCAGATCTACCTTATCAATGGGCGGCAGCTCCTCCAAAGAGCTCAGGCCAAAGGTACGCAAAAAATCGGGGGTCGTCCGGTACAAAATGGGGCGTCCGGGTACGTTTAACCGTCCGGCGTCCTCAATCAGCTTTTTATTCAACAGAGCACCGATGGAGTAGGAGCTGTCCACACCCCGGATCTGCTCCACCATGGCCTTGGTGGCCGGCTGATAGTAGGCAACAATGGTCAAGGCCTCCAACTGGGAGGACGACAGCTTGGGAGGCTTGCGGGTCTCCAAAGCCTTGGTGATATAATCTGCCATCTCACCGGAAGATACCATCTGATAGCCCTTTTCCAGCCGCAGGATCCGGATACCCCGACGGTTGAAGGCCAGCTCGTCTGCCAAGGCGTCCGTTGCCTTTATGATATCCTTTTCATCGGTTTCCAAAACCATAGCCAGCCGGGAAATCTCGATCCGCTCACCGGCGGCAAAGAGGATCGCCTCAATGGCTCTTTGTAATTCAATCAGCTCCATGCATAATCTCCTCGCTGATGGACTCCGGCTTTTCTACCAGCACAATATTGGGATTTTCACCGGACACATCGTCTTCTAAAGAAACGGAATTGGTCTTGCACAATTCCAGTATTGCCAAGAAGGTAGCTACCACCTCGGAGCGGCTGCGGTTACCCCGGAACAGGTTTTTAAGCCGCTCCACACCCCGCAGCACCAAGGTGCGGATCAGCTCCGTAGCCTTCCTTGTAACAGGATAGGGCTCTTTGCCAACAATGCCTTTGAAATTGACCGTGGGTGGTGGGAGTCTCCGCTCGTTCCGCTGGGAGATCTCCTCCAGAGCCAGAAGCAGATCGTTGGGCTCATGCTGATAGCGATAGGTATTATCCTTACGCAAGGGCTCGGGAGCTTTGGTGAAAATACATCTTCCCACCTCATTGCGGGGCTCCAAAGCCGTTACCGCAATGCGGATCTGCTCCAGGGCTTCCTTCCGCTGACGGTCGATCAGCGACTGCCGCAGAAGATCCAGTTCACTTTCTGCCTCGGCAGCTTCCGCTGCGGATAAAAGCATCTTTGTCTTAATCAGCATCAAATGGGAGGCCATAGTGATAAACTCACTGGCGATCTCCATATCCAGCCTTTTCATTTCTTCAAGGTAGGCAAGATACTGCTCCAAAATGGCCGTGATGGAGACATCTGCGATCTCTATTTTATTTTTGCTCAGCAGCAGAAATATAATGTCCAGAGGGCCTTCAAAATCTTCCATTTGCTCCGTGCGGGTATGGACGATTCCCTCAAGACGGTATCGTGGCTCACTCATAACGGCTCCTTGGTTTCATACTTTGCCGTAATTATACCATTTATTTATCAATCCTGCAAGGGTTTGAAAGAAAAATTGCAGGATATTGCATTTTTCGACAAAATATGCTATAAGTATTAAAAATGGAGGTGTTATAAGTGAAACAACGCCGCAACCGTTATCAGCAGATGGAACAGCTGATGACTTATATCCTGATCGGTGCTCTGGGTCTTTTTATTCTGTATCTTATTTTTGCCGCCTGCGGTATCATTTGGCTGAAGGTCATTTTATCGATCCTGTTGATCCTCACCCTTTCTGCCGTGCTGGCCTTTATGTATATGACCGGAGAGCTCTTAAAAAGACGAAGCCTTTGGATCACCACCGGTGCAGCTGCCATTTTGGTATGCCTGCTGTTCTCTTTGATGCTGAACTATCCCCGATAATCATAACCACCGGCCGTGCCGGTGGTATGCACTGGCCCCCTGGGGCATACCCTCGGCTGAGCCTATAGGCTCATCGAGTTTTCTTTCTCTTGCACGCCTTGCTTTGCCACCGCAGATGCGGTTACGGACGCACCCTTGGCCCCCTCTGACGAGGAGGCTGGATTTTTGTGTAGCAAAAAGACTGGGGGAGAGAATTTTTTCTTCTTGTTTCTCTCCCTCCGTCAAAAATCAAAGATTTTTGCCACCTCCTTCGTCAGAGGGAGGCTTGCCGCTGCGGCGAAACTGGGCATAGCGAAAGCTTTTTGGAACCACCGGCACAGCCGATGGTATTCTTCTACAACAAAAAGACGTGCCGTTGGGCACGTCTTTTTTATCTGTAATAGCTGTTTCCGCCGATGAATTCCCGGACGATACTGGTAGATGGGATCTCGTCGTCCGCATCGGTTTCAAGAACATAGTTCAGAATCTTAACGATGGCACGAACCTGCTCGTAGGCGGCATCTTCCGGCTCTACGGCAGTCAGCAGTGGGAAAATATGCTTTTTGAGAAGGGACAGCTCGTAAAGGGTAGCACTGTTAAAGATCACGTCTGCCTGCTCCTGGAAGGGGAATATCCAGCGTTTTTCACCCTGCCGCACGGAATCCCACATAGAAATGGTCTTCTGCACCGTTGCACCCCGGGTCTCGTAATCTCTGACGATCCGCCGCAGCAGCCGCAAATAGCTTGCCGGGATCCAGTTATGATCGTCCAAATTCAGCGGCAAAAGCGGGCAGACATAGATCTTGAAAATCCCAGTTACGTCTTGGGGCAGCAGCACAGGATTCAGTGCGTGCAGGCCCTCGGCAATGATCACAGAATTCTCCGTGATTCTCAGCATATGACCCTTCCATTCCCGCTTTCCTGTCAGGAAATTGAAACTGGGTAGCTCCACCTGCTCCCCTGCCATAAGCCTTGTGATATGCTCCCGGAACAGATCTGTGTCGATGGTATTGATATGCTCTAAGTCCTGCTTGCCGTCGGCATCTACAGGGATCCGATCCCTGTCTATGTAATAGTCGTCCAGACTCATAAGGATCGGCTTTTTTCCCCGGACCTGTAATTGGGTCGCCAATCGGTTTGCAGAGGTGGTCTTTCCGGAGGAGCTTGGTCCTGAGAGCATCACGACCTTGGCGTTTTGCACCGCATCTGCAATTTGGGCAAAACGCTTTTCGTGCAGAGCTTCGTTGACACGGATCAGCTCACGGATTTTTCCGCTTTGCACCGCATCGTTTAAGTCAGCGATGGTCTCGCAGCCCATCAAAGAACGCCAGCGTTCCGATTCCCGGATCACACTAAAAAGCTTGGGTAGCTCCTGATAAACCGCCACTTTGTCCGGGTCGTTTTCATCGGGGTATAAGAACAAAAATCCGTCCTCGGCAGGCAAAATATCCCATACCTGCATATAGCCGGTGGAGGGGGCTAACTCGCCGTAATAGTAGTCGGCAAACTGGCCGTGCATATATACGTCAAAGGTTTCCTTTTCCCGCCAGGAGAGCAGTCTTGCCTTATCCTCCTGCCCGGCACTGCGAAACCGGTCAATGGCGTTCAGCGTGGTCATTCTGCGGCGTACAAGGGGAATATCCTCCCCTACCAGCCGGGATATCCTCTTTTTCAGCTGCTCCACAGAAAAGTCCTCTGCTCCGGTAACTTTGCAGAAAATAGCTGCACCGACCGTACAATACATCTGCGTCCGTGCCTGGGGCCAAAGCTGCTCTAAGGCCAGCGACAGCACGAACTGAGCCGTTCTTCTGTACACGTCCCGGCCGCTGGGATCTGAGCAGGTCAGAAGATGCACCTGTCCATTGGAAGCCGCCATAGCCCGGCGAATGGAATTTCTGTCAGGGGCAGAGTCCTTTTCCCGGACAGGGATATAGTTCAGGTTGAATACCTCACCAGCGATTTTTGCCGCTATGGGTCTTTGGGACAAACGGGTGTCGTCCAGTCCCTCCTGCACGATCAAATCCCGAAGAGACTGACCTGGTCGGGGTGAAACTCTCAGGCCGTCAATATTCAGCTCCATACCCGATCCTCCTTTTTGGAAAATTTCCGCAGGGATAGGATATGCGATCCGATCCCCCGGTAGAACTCTGATTCTATTATATTTTGATTTCCCCTTCATTTCAACAAAAAAATACACCCACAGCAGTGGGTGTATTTTTCATTCACCAATATTCTTAAGATTAAAGGGCGTGGTCTGATAGACGAAATAGTTCAGCCAGTTGGAGAACAGCAGATTTGCGTGTCCCCGCCATCGGACAATGGGATCTTTCGTATCGTCATCGCCGGGGAAATAGTTTTCCGGCACCTTGGGGTTAATGCCCTGACCCTTATCCCGCAGGTATTCCTTCTTCAGGGTATCGGCATCGTACTCGGAATGGCCGGTAATGAAGATCTGCCGGCCCTTTTTGCTCATAGCCGCATACACACCGGCTTTTTCGGAAGATGCAATGATCTTCAGGCCTTCCACCGCCTCGATATCCTCCCGTTTCACGGTAGTATAGCGGGAATGAGGAGCATAGAAGGTATCGTCAAAACCCCGTAAAAGGATCGACCGCTTATAGTCAGCTTTGTGGGCATACACGCCGGAAAGCTTTTCTTCCAGGGGATATTTTTGAATTCCGTAATGATAGTAAAGACCCGCCTGAGCACCCCAGCAGATATGTAAGGTGCTGTGGACATTGGTCTTGGTCCACTCCATGATCCTGCACAGCTCGTCCCAGTAGTCCACTTCCTCAAAGGGAAGATTTTCAACGGGAGCTCCGGTGATCACCATACCGTCAAACTTCCGGTCCTTCAGCTCATCAAAGCTCTTATAGAAGTTCAGCAAATGATCCTGGGAAACATTCTTTGCGGTGTGGGAGGTGGTGTGCATCAGCTCCAGCTTCACCTGCAGGGGGGTATTGCCCAAAAGCCGGGAAAACTGTGTTTCCGTAACGACTTTGGTCGGCATCAGATTCAAAAGCACGATCTCCAGCGGCCGGATATCCTGGGTGGTTGCCCGGTTTTCCGTCATGACGAAGATATTCTCCTGCTGCAGGGTACTGGCGGCAGGCAGATCGTTGGGAATTTGAATAGGCACGGCAATTCCTCCTTCTCTCTAATTTCCCCTATTCTATAAGATATTTGCCGTTTTGTCAATCCGATTGCAAAGTAGTTCCGGGATAATAATGGGCTAAAATTTCCTTGTAATTTTTCCCCTGTACCGCCATGGCCTCTGCTCCGTACTGACTCATACCCACCCGATGGCCGAAGCCCTTGGTGGTAATGGTAACCTTAGTTCCCACAGGACTGATGGCAAAGGCCGTGGAACGCAGTCCCAATTTTTGCCGCATCTGGGTTCCCTTGAACTCTTGACCGCCGATCAGAATGGTATCCACACTGCCGCCGTCTGTATAGGTGATTTTCCCCAGCCAGTTTCCGGACAGCTTGACCCCCAGCTTATCGGAAAACTCCTGCAGGGTAAAGCTGACGGTATCCACATAATGGCTGGCGTTTTCCTCGCCGGGGCTGTCCACCGCCTGTAAGTAAGCGATGTCCGAACCCCACACTGCCACCGCCGCCTCCGTCCTGCCGCCGGAGCAGGAAAAATAGGTGGCTTCAATTAACGCCCCGTCATAGGTCAGCACCTGCCCTGCCGTGGCAAGGACCGCTTCCTTCATTTTGCTCAGCGACGCCTGGGATTCTCCGGAAACCAGAAAATCCTCCTGCGGACAATAGGCCTGGCAGCAGGAGGCCTTGGTGCAAACGGCCGCATTTTCATGCTTGTACCCGGCCTGCTGACGCTTTAATGTGTAGGTCCGTGCCGCCACCGCCTGTGCTTTTAAGGCCTCTGGCTCAAATTCCGAGGGCATTTCCGCAAGCAAAACGCAGGTTATGTAGTCTTCCAATACCATCTGCTCCACCGTGCCATCGGGCATCAGTACCGGCAAAATCTCTACTGCGTCCATCGGCTCCCCCAGAATTTCTGTAGGCTCCAACGACCCTTCCCTCTCCTCCAAGTCCGGTTTCGGGGACTTGTCCATCACCCGAAACAGCACCCCGGGTATTACAACCGCCAGTATGATCGCCCATAAAATTTCACGATGCTTTGTTTTCATAATTATCACCCTGTTTATTGTAACAAAGCCGGGATTTTAAGGCTGTCGTTTTGCCCCGGAAGATTTTGGAACTTTGTGGTTTCTCTTGACATAGGTTGGGCTTACCAGTATAATTTATATAGATTTTGACGAAATGGAGCAGGCTATGAAAAAAGCTGTTAGAATCATCATTCCGATCCTGCTGACGATCGCAATTATTCTGTGTCTGGGCTGGTATCTTTTTGTATATGACCAGGAATTCACCCGGGATATGTTGGTTGGCAGTGCCCGCTTTTTTGAAGAACGGGGCAACCATGAGCTTGCCGGCTGGTTCTATGACCAAGCCTATGCCCAGGCCAGCGACAACGATGACGTGGCTATCGAGCTGGCTCAGCAGTACATCAAGGTCGGAAATTTCACCTTAGCTGAGCAGACGCTCTCCAAGGCCATCGAAGATGGCGGCGGAGCGGAACTGTATATCGCCCTGAGCAGTGCCTATGTCCAACAGGACAAGATTTATGACGCTGTGAGAATGCTGGACGGCATCGGAAACGAAGAAATGCGTGCGGAAGTGGACGCCCTGCGGCCTGAAGCTCCTGTCGCCTCCCCTGCTCCCGGCCTTTACTCCCAGTACATTTCCGTTACGTTAGCATCTGACGGCAGCAAGGTCTATGCAAAAAACGCCGCAGAATACCCCTCTGTAAAAAAGAATCTGTACCAGGAGCCCATCGCCCTGCAGTACGGTGAAAACACCATCTATGCAGTTGCGGTTGCAGAAAACGGTCTTGTCAGCCGCCTGTCTGCCTTTGGCTATACTGTGGGCGGTGTGGTTGAAGAGGTGGAATTCGCTGATGAAATCATGGAAGCGGAGATCCGGAAGACTCTGAACGCAGCCGAAGACACCCGCCTTCTGACCAGCGATCTGGCCACGATCCAAAGCTTTACCGTACCTGAGGGTGTAAAGTCTTTGAAGGATCTGCAATACATGACCTCCCTGGAAACCCTGCATATGGAAAAGACCGTATCCGGTGAACTTGCCTATCTGTCGGGACTTTCCAATCTGACCAAGCTTACGATCCTTGATACCGCAGTAAAGACGGAGGAATTGACGGTCATCGGTGCTCTTCCCAAGCTGGAAGAGCTGACGCTCCGGAACTGTGGTCTTACCACCTCCTCCGGCCTTGGCAAGGCTGTGAACCTGAAAGTGCTGGATCTCAGCGATAATACCATTCGCAACATTCAGGCCCTGAGCACCATGGAGCAGCTGAATACCCTGTACCTCCAGCACAATGCCTTGACGGATCTGAGCAGCATCTCCGCTCTTGTAAAGCTGGAAACATTGGACGTTTCTTACAACAGCCTGACTACGCTCTCCCCCATTACTACACTGACAGGTCTTACAAACCTCAACGCAGCCTATAACAACCTGACTGAGGTATCGAGTCTCAGCAAGCTGACGGCTCTGACCAGTCTGATCCTGGAGCATAACGCCATTACTGATGTATCTGCCCTGGCAGCTTGCACAGAGCTGGTAACGTTGGACATTTCCGACAACGCCCTGACAGCCATCGACAAGCTCTCGGCTCTTAACAAAATGACGGCTCTGGACTTCTCCCGTAACAAGGTTACTACCATTCCCGCCTTCTCCAAGAGTAGCCTTTTGGTAACCATCGACGGCTCTTACAACAGCATCAGCAAGCTGGATCCTTTAAGCGGTCTTTCTAAGCTGAACAACGTGTATATGGACTACAACGCAAGCATCAGCTCGGTAACCTGCCTTGCAAAGTGTCCCATGCTGATCGAGGTCAATGTCTACGGCACCAAAGTCAAGGACGTGAAAGCCCTGACCGATCATAGTATCATTGTAAATTACACTCCCACATAACAAAACACGGGCGTGCTGCAAAAATTGCAGCACGCCTCTTTTGTGCAAATATCTTCTATGGATATAGGGGCGATTCGTGAATCGCCCCTACGAATTCTATTACAGGTCTTCCGCTTCCATTTCGGCAAGGAGCTTCCTATCCTGCTTGCTACTTAGATCCAGCTTTTCATACATATCGGGTCTGCGTTCCCGGGTACGCCGCAGTGCCTGCTTCCGCCGCCACTGGGCAACCTTCTGGTGGTTGCCGGACAGTAAGATCTCCGGCACTTCCCTGCCGTGCCAGACTGCCGGCCGGCTGTACTGGGGATACTCCAAAAGACCCGAATAATGGCTCTCGTCCTCAAAACACTCCGGGTCAGCCAACACCCCCGGCACCATGCGGCACACCGCGTCGGTAACGGCCATTGCGGCGATCTCGCCACCGGTCAGCACAAAATCCCCAAGGGAGATCTCCTCGTCCACGCACTCGTCGATAAACCGCTGATCGATGCCCTCATAGTGGCCGCAGACCAGCACTAAGTTCTCCAGCTTGCTCAGCCGAATGGCATCGGCCTGGGTAAAGGTCTTACCGCAAGGCGACAGATAGATGGTGTGCACCGGGCCTGCCGCCTGGTCGCAGACTGCTTCCCAGCAGCGGTATAATGGGTCTGCCTGCATAATGGCACCCCGGCCGCCACCGTAGGGATAGTCGTCCACCTGGCACTGCTTGCTGGCGGTATAATCCCGGATCTGATGGGCCTCGATGCGGATAAAGCCCCGCTCCTGTGCCCGGCCCAGAATGCTGTCCGACAGCACATCGCCCACCGATTCGGGAAACAATGTTAAAATATCAATCCTCATGACTTCCCATTCCCTTGATCAGGCGTACCTGCATTTCATTTTTCTCCATATCCACGGACAGGATAAACTCCTTCACCGCAGGGATCATATATTCATGCTCGCCCCGGACAACATAGACCTGGTTTCCGGGATAGTCCATCACTTCCACCAGTTCGCCTACCAGCTCCCCGTCGGCATAGACCTGCATACCCACCAGCTCTGCGGCAAATACAATGTCATCGCTTACGTCGCTGCGGAAGATCTCCACAGTCTTGCCCCGGAGCATTTGGGCGTCTTCCACCGTGTCCACACCCTGCAGTTTCAAAAGATTGCAGGTCTTCTGCACACGGCAGCTTTCCAGCTTATATTCAGTGCCCTCAATCCGGACACGCTTAAATTCACACATAAATTCCGGGCTGTCCACCCAGGTCAGGAGCTTTACTTCACCACGGACACCGTGGGTGGTAACAATCTCTCCCGCTTCAATAAAATCCAGCTTCATACTTTCCTCCAAAAAAGAAATGCGTGGCATGAAGCCACGCATAACTCAATCCACGATTTCTACCGTGACTTTCTCGCCGGTGCGTTGTGCAACGGTCTTTACGATGGTACGAATCTCTTTCGCGATCCGACCCTGACGACCAATGACCTTACCCATATCGTTGGGTGCCACACGGAGCTCCAGCACCTTGCCGTCCTCCTCAGACACCTCGGTAACGGTTACGGCCTCAGGCTCGTCCACCAGATTCTTTGCCATATACAGCAAAAGTTCTTTCATTGCTTTACTCCTTTTGGGAATTACAGCACGCCAGCCTTCTTCAGCAGGCCACGAACGGTATCGGTGGGCTGTGCGCCGTTCTTGATCCATGTCTGTGCCTTTTCAGCATCCACAGAAATGACTGCGGGCTCGGTCATAGGATTGTAGATACCGATCTCCTCGATGCAGCGACCATCACGGGGGCTGCGGGAATCAGCAACAACAATACGGTAGTAAGGAGCCTTCTTTGCACCCATTCTTCTCAGTCTGATCTTAACCATGAGTTTCACCTCCAAAAAAATTTCTATATCGGAAAGTTTTGACTTTCTTCTAACAAGTTAAAAACCGGGGAATCCCCCGAAGCCGCCCAGGCGGCTCATACGCTTCATCTTCTTGCCTGCACCGGGGCCTGTGAACTGCTTCATCATAGCCTTCATCTGATCGAAGGACTTCAGAAGCTTATTTACATCTTCCACCTTCAGGCCTGCACCGGCAGCGATCCGCTTTTTCCGGCTGGCAGCGATCACATTGGGATTTTCCCGCTCGTAGGGTGTCATGGACAGGATAATGGCCTCGGTGTGTGCCATGGCCTTTTCGTCCACCTGAACGTTCTTGAGAGCTCCGGCTCCGGGCAGCTTGGCAAGCAAGTCCTGCATGGAACCCATGGACTTCATCTGCACCATCTGATCGTAAAAATCCTGCAAGGTAAACTTGTTGGATCGCATTTTCTCTTCCAGCTTGGCGGCCTGCTTGGCATCAAAGGCCTGCTCCGCCTTTTCGATCAGGCTCAGCACATCGCCCATACCCAAGATCCGGGAAGCCATTCTGTCCGGGTGGAAGGGCTCAATGTCCTCCAGCTTTTCACCCATACCGGCAAACTTGATGGGCTTTCCGGTAACCGCACGGACGGACAGGGCCGCACCGCCTCTGGCATCGCCGTCCAATTTAGACAGCAGCACAGAGTCAATGTCCAGCCACTCATTGAAATTCTCAGCGGCATTGACTGCGTCCTGACCGATCATGGCATCGACCACCAGCATAATTTCGTCGGGCTTTACGGCCAGCTTGATATTCTTCAGCTCTTCCATGAGAACTTCATCGATATGCAGCCGGCCGGCAGTGTCCAAAAACACCATATCGTGGCCACGCTGACGGGCATAGGTAACCGCTTCCTTTGCGATCTGCACCGGATCGGTCTGACCCTTTTCAAATACCGGGATCCCCAGCTTTTCACCGCAGACCTTCAACTGCTGAATAGCGGCAGGTCTATAAATATCACAGGCGACCAGCAGAGGATTCTTACCCTGCCGCTTCATGAGTCCTGCCAGCTTAGCTCCGTTTGTAGTCTTACCTGCACCCTGCAGACCCACCAGCATCACAACTGTCGGGCCGTTGGGATTTGTGGTAATGTGCTTGATCTCACTGCCCATAAGCTTCGTGAGCTCTTCGTTGACGATCTTTACGATCATCTGAGCCGGACTGAGGGCCTCCAAAACATCGGCACCTACACACCGCTCCGTAACAGACTTTGTAAAGTCCTTGCAAACCTTATAGCTTACGTCCGCTTCCAAAAGTGCCATGCGGATCTCCCGCATAGCCTCCTTAACATCGGACTCCTTCAGGCGGCCTTTGCCCCTAAGCTTTTTGAAGGCGTTGGAAATTTTCTCGGTTAATCCTTCAAACGCCATAATTACTCCTCAACAGATCCGGCCAGAGCAGCAATTGCTGCCGCCGTTTCCCGAACCTTTAGATCCTGATGCCCGTCAAGTGCCTTCGCAAGTGCTGCAATTTCCTGCATAGCACTGCGACTATGCAGATACCGGCGAACACACCCGGTTTTTTCTTCCATACGCTGCAGATGTGCTTCGGCACGAATGATATTATCGTGTACGCCCTGTCGGCTCACGCCCAGTTCTCCGGCAATCTCTGCCAAAGACAAGTCCTGATTATACCGCAGGTCAAGGCACATCTTCTGGCGTTCAGTCAGCATTTCGCCATAATAATCAAACAGCAAAAGCATATGAACTGCGTCCATAGGTGCACCCCCTGTAAACGTTTTTTCCTTTACACCTATAGCATCTTACAACATAACATCTTGGTTGTCAAGTATTTTTTCTTGTCAGAGCTCAAAAATTTTATACCACTTTCCCAATTCCGCCTGCTTTTGAAATCCCAAACGCTCATAAAGGGAGACCGCCTTTTGGTTTTCCAAGGCCACCTGCAATGTGATTTTCTTTTTCCCCAGCTTGTGGCAGAGGCTTGACACGATCTTCTCTCCGCCACCGGGAACAAGAGATGCCACCGCATCGATTCCATCAGAGACCATGCCGATCCCTAAAAGCACTTCCTTTTCATATATAAAGCAGCCGCCTGCAAGGATCAGCTCCTTCTTGTGCTTTCCCATATAGACCGCGTTGGGAACGGACGCCATTTTCCGGTTATAGATCGCACACCACCAGGCAAGGGTATCCTCCGTAACCGGAACGCAAACCGCACCAAGATCCGGCAGCCCCTGCCCTTCCATTTTCCAAATGGCCGTATGGTAGGGATATTCTGTTAAAACATCGTGGCCTGTGGCGTAAACCCGTTCTGCCCCGGCCGCTCTGCAGAAATCTCCGCACTCTTTGATAAATTCTGTCGGAGAAAGACTGTCCCTTAGGATCACATAGGCAGTTTTACTGTAGGGGATCTCCTGAAGCACGATGCTTGCCACCCCATTTTCCGTTGTAAAAGCCGGTAAATCCTTCACATTATCACCTCATTTCCCCTATTTTACCACGGTTTCCCAGTTTCGTCCACCAAAATGATTGTGCAAAACGCATAGCTTTGATTTTTCCGCCGATGCTTTTTTAAAGAAATCAACAAAAATTTTATTAAGTTCCAAAAATCCGCAAAAAACACTTGCTTTCCTTGCTTTTTTATATATAATTGTCCCAGAATCCATTGAAAGGAGCTTCACATATGAAGAAGGTCATCTGCAAGAAAGAGTACGATACCGAGACCGCTACCTTTGTTGACAAGCACACCTTCGGCTTTTACGGTGATCCTGCCGGCTACGAGGAAGTCCTGTTCCAGACTCCCGAAGGCCTGTATTTCCTGTATGTACATGGCGGAGAAAACTCTCCCTACCCTGCCGAAGACATTGTCCGCTTGGCAAAGACCAAGGTTAACGCATGGCTTGAGAATCGGTAATACTTTGGGTGTGCATCACGCACACCCTTTTTTTATTGCCTTTTTCGGTGGATTATGGTATGCTATAGAGTGATAAAATGTTGAAATCGGGTGGATTTGCTTTGAAAAAATTAACCGCATTTCTCTGTGGACTTGTGATGGCTTTTCTTCTTTGCTCCTGCGAAAATACCGCAAATGCACAGATCGCCGCCACCACTTTGCCCGTTTATAATTTTACACAGGCCATTTGTGAAAACACCGGCCTGCAGGTGGTGCGTCTTATAAACGAGGAGGTATCCTGCCTTCACGACTACACCCTGCAGATCTCTCAAATGCAGGCCATAGAACGATCTGAAGTGGTTATCCTGTCCGGTGCCGGCCTGGAGGACTTTCTGGAACTGCCCCAAAACAAGAACGTGATCGATGCTTCTTATGGCATTCCCCTTTTGGAGGGTGCTTGCCACCATGAAGAGGAAGACCACCATCATGAAGAAGACCCCCATATTTGGCTCTCTCCCAGAAACGCTATGACGATGGCTGAGAATATCTGTGCCGGTCTTGTAAAACAGTATCCGGGCTTTGCCGATACCTTTAATGAAAACCTTAAAGCTTTACTCCAAAAGCTGGAAGCCCTGGACAGCTACGGCACGCAGGAATTGTCTTCCTTAAGCACCCGGGAGCTGATCACCTTCCACGACGGCTTTGCTTACCTGGCAGAATGCTATGATCTGACCATTTTGGAGGCCATTGAGGAAGAATCCGGCAGTGAAGCTTCTGCATCTGAGCTGATTGAATTGATCGGTTTGATTGAAGAACACAATCTCACAGCCGTCTTTACCGAACGCAACGGAAGCACCTCTGCCGCTTCCGTCCTTTCCAGAGAGACCGGTGTAAAGATCTGCACATTGGATATGGCTATGGCTGGAGACAGCTATTTTGACGCCATGTACCGTAACATTGACACCTTAAAGGAGGCACTCCAATGAATATCGGAACACATGGCGGCTCCTGCGGTCATTCCTGCTGCCTGCGAATTCAGGATCTGTCCGTAAGCATTGGAAATGAAGTCATACTGAAGGGCGTGAATCTTCACGTCCACTGCGGCGAAATGGTGGCTCTCATCGGCCCCAACGGTGCCGGCAAAAGCACCCTTTTGAAGGCCATTTTGGGTCAGCAGGACTATGACGGTGTGATTTCTTTTTCCGTGCCCGGTCAGCGTAACCGGAAAATGAAGATCGGCTACGTACCTCAAAGTCCCACCTTTGACCCCGGCGACCCGGTTACGGTTGCCGACCTGTTTGCCTGCTGCATGAGTAAGCGGCCTGCGTTTTTGGGTCTTTCCAAGAAAATGCGGGAAAAGGTGCTTTCCTGTTTATCCCGTGTCCACGGTGAAGAGCTGATCGATAAGCGGATCGGTACGCTCTCCGGCGGCGAATTGCAAAGAGTGCTTTTGGCTTTGGCTCTCGAGCCCCTGCCCAATATCCTCATTTTGGACGAGCCCCTGTCCGGTGTTGATGTGGAGGGTATGGAGATCCTGATGGATATGCTGGACGAGATCCGTCAGGTCTACGATCTGTCCATTCTGATGACCACCCACGATTTCGGTATGCTTCCAGTGTATGCCGACCAGGTGGTGCTCATTGAGCACGGTGTGGTCTGTCAGGGAACGGCAGAGGAAGTATTGGGTAGTGATGCCTACCGGCAGGTATTCCACCGCAAGGGAGGTGCTGCAAAATGAGTCTTTGGTATGCTATTTGCGATGCTCTTCCCCTTTCTATGCTTCACTGGGACTTTATGAAGAATGCACTATTGGCGGTCATTCTGATGGCACCTCTGTTCGGCCTTTGCTCTACCATGGTCGTAACAGGCCGTATGAGCTTCTTCTCCGATGCCTTGGGCCACTCCGCCTTTACGGGCATCGCCATCGGCTGTATTTGCGGTATCGCCAACCCCACCTGGGCGGCAGTCCTGTTTGCCCTTGTATTTTCCCTGCTGTTTTCCTATGTCCGCAGCCGCAGCAATCAGACGGCAGACACCCTGATCGGTGTGTTCTCCAGCACTGCAGTGGCTTTGGGTATTTTCATCGCCACCTTGGGCGGCGGCAGCTTCACCAAGTACAATAAGTACCTTATTGGCGACATTCTCTCCATAACAGCCGGTGAGATCGGTGTTCTCATGTTGGTTTTGCTGGCAGTTGTGGTATTTTGGCTGTTGGGCAATAACCGGCTGACCCTGGTTTCCGTACACCCCCAGCTTGCCTCTTCCCGGGGCATCTCCCCCGGCCTGACCCAGGCTATCTTCACGGCATTCATTGCGGTAGTGGTTACTTTGGCCATCTCCTGGGTTGGACTTTTGATCCTCAATTCCTTATTGGTTCTGCCCGGTGCAGCCGCCCGGAATATGGCAAAGAATCTTCGGCAGTATCACGGACTTTCTATTCTGTTTGCCCTGATTGCAGGCATCGCAGGTCTTTGCCTGTCCTATTTCCTGGGAGCCTCTGCCGGGGCGGCTATCAGCCTTGCCCTTGCCGGTTTGTTCGTGATCTCGTTTATCTTCAGAAAGGTGCGGTCATAATGGAAGCAACCGTCAAAGCAATCGCATATATGCGTTCCGACTTCCCCACCAAATTCGGTATCCCCCGGCAAAGCGGCCTTGTGGAAGAATTACGATCCACCATCGTATTTGAGCCGGAGTTCCGTAATCCCGATGCTCTGCGTGGGATCGAAGGCTATTCCCATCTGTGGCTTATTTGGCAGTTTTCCGAAGCGGTGCAGGAGTCTTGGTCGCCCACGGTGCGGCCGCCACGACTGGGCGGAAACACCAGAATGGGTGTCTTTGCCACCCGCTCCCCTTTCAGGCCCAATTCCCTTGGCCTTTCCTGTGTGAAACTTTTGGGTGTGGAGCAAACCCCGGAACACGGCACGGTTTTGCACGTTGCCGGAGCTGACCTGATGGACGGCACGCCCATCTTTGACATCAAACCCTACATTCCCTACGGGGACGCCCACCCGGAAGCCGCCGGCGGCTTTACGGACACTGCTGATGATTTTTTGCTAAATGTTGACTTTCCGGCAGAACTTCTAACCCTCTTACCGGAAGAAAAACAATCTGCCGCTTTAGGTGTCCTTTCCCACGACCCCCGGCCCTCCTACCAAAGAAAACCCGGCCGCGTTTACGGCTTGAGCTTTGCAGGCTTTGATATTCGTTTCACCGTGGAGGAAGCTACACTCCATGTTGTTGAAGTAAGGAGTTTATAATGAAGATATTGATTTGTAATGTTGGCAGCACCTCACTTAAATACCAGCTTTTCAATATGGACGGTGAGCAGGTGCTGGCCGCCGGCGGTGCAGAACGAGTTGGTACAGAAAAAAGTCTTTTCTACCACAAAGACCCCGGCAACGGTGTAGAATTACGGCAGGAGATCCCCTTCCCCTCTCACCGGGAGGCTATCTGCACTATGCTTGAAAATCTCTTAAACGGCTGTATTGATTCTTTGGACGATATTTCCTGTGTAGGTTTTAAGGTAGTCCACGCCAAGGGTGTAACCGGCGTGCAGTATCTGACTGAGGAAGTACTGCGGGCTATGGCGGATTTCAATTCCGTTGCCCCTGCCCACAATCCTCCCTACATTGCAGCCATTCGCCAGTTTAAGCAACTGATGCCGGACACCCCTATGATCGGCTCTTTTGAGACCGCCTTCCATGCCAATATGCCTCCGGAAGCTTACCTGTACCCCATTCCTCTGGAGCTGAGCAAAAAGCACGCTATTCGCCGCTACGGCTTCCACGGAGCATCGCTTGAGTATCTGTCCACTTGGACAGCCGCAAAAATGGGCCGCAAGGACTTAAAGCTGGTGTGCTGCCATCTTGGCGGCAGCGGCAGTCTGTGTGCTGTCAAAGACGGCGTCAGCATTGACACCACCATGGGTATGGGTCTGCAATGCGGCGTGTTGCAGAATAACCGCATTGGCGATATGGACCCCTATATCATCTTCCATTTGGTAGAAGAATGCGGTATGGAACTGAGTGAGGTCAAGACAATGCTGCAGTCCAAGAGTGGTCTTTTAGGCCTGTCCGGCGGTGTTTCCAATGACCTGCGGGATATTCAGGAAGCCGCTGATGCCGGTAACGAGGACTGCAAAAATGCCGTAAAGGCCTACGCCTACGGCATTAAGAAATATATCGGTGCCTACGCCGCCGCTATGGGCGGTGTGGACGCAGTGGTATTCGGTGGTGGAATCGGCCGCAACAGCGACACCATTCGGGCTATGGCCCTTGAGGGGCTGGAATTTTTGGGCATTGAGCTGGACGACTACAAAAATTACAAATCCGCAGGCGGCTCGGACATTTCCAAGGACGGCTCGAAAGTCCGAGTATTCGTAGTGGATACCAACGAGGAGATCGTGGTAGCCCGAAAAGCCAAGGCTCTCTTAGAACAATAATGCAAAACCCGGAAGGCGTTGCCTTCCGGGTTTTCGTTTTACTTAAAGTACCTGACCGCGGCCTCGAACATACGAATATCGTAGTTGCCGGGCACATTCTTATAAAGACCTGCACCGATTCGCTCGCTGTGTCCCATCTTACCGAAAACTCTGCCGTCGGGAGAGGTAATGCCCTCAATGGCATAGAGAGATCCGTTGGGATTAAACGCCACGTCCATGGTAGGCTCGCCGTTTAAGTCCACATACTGGGTAGCGATCTGACCGTTGGCGGCCAGCTGCAAGGCCAGCTCTTCACTTGCAAAGAAGCGTCCCTCGCCGTGGGAAATGGGAACGTTCACAATATCGCCCACATTTACAAGGCTCAGCCAGGGAGACTGATTAGATACGATCCGGGTACGGACGATCCGGCTCTGGTGCCGGGCGATGGTGTTAAAGGTCAGGGTGGGGCAATTCTCATCGGTATCGATGATCTTGCCGTAAGGTACAAGACCCAGCTTGATCAGGGCCTGGAAACCGTTACAGATACCGCACATCAGGCCGTCCCGCTGGTCCAGCAATTTCGTAACCTGCTCCTTGATGGCAGGGTTGCGGAAGAAGGCTGTGATGAACTTTGCAGAGCCGTCAGGCTCGTCGCCACCGGAGAAGCCGCCGGGAATAAAGATCATCTGGGAGTCCGCGATCTTATTGGCCACGGTCTCCACGCTTCTTGCCACGTCCTCTGCGGTCAGATTGCGGATCACCACAATCTCGGCCTCACCGCCTGCTGCCATAACCGCCTTGGCAGAATCATACTCGCAGTTGGTGCCGGGGAACACAGGGATCAAAACCTTGGGCTTTGCCACCTTTACAGCAGGTGCGATATTGCAAGCACCGTCGCTGCAGAAGGCTGTGATCTTCCGGTCGGTTTCCTTGGTCTTGGTGGGGTATACCTTCTCAAGAACTGCGGTGTTCAGCTCATACAGTTCGGAAATAGCAACCGTTTCCCCGCCATAGTTGATGATGGGCTCAGCGGTGGTATGACCAATAAGCGTACCGCAATCGCAGTCCTCGGTCAGCTCAGCCAGGATCATGCCGTAAGCAGGATACTGTGCAGCTACGGGATAAGATTCAAAGCCAATGTCATTACCAAAGGACATCTTCATAACTGCCTCGGCAACACCGCCTGCACCCACAGCCCAGGACGCCTTGACTTTGCCCTGCTGGCACAGCTCATGGAACTGCTCCCAAGCTGCCTTCCAGCCGGCGTAATCGGTCAGATCGGAAGTACCGAACAGATAAACAGGATTGCCTGCTTCCTTAAACTCATTGGAGATCACCTCGCTGTCCTTCAGCGGTGCGATAGCAAAGGAGATCACCGTGGGCGGAACATCTTTATCCAGGAATGTGCCGGACATGGAGTCCTTACCGCCGATGGCAGCTGCATCGAGACCCAGCTGTGCGTCCAAAGCACCCAACAGTGCCTGGAAGGGCTTGCCCCAACGCAGGGGCTCAGTCTTCAACTTCTCAAAGAACTCCTGCAGGGTCAGGTATGCCTTCTTGTAGTCAGCACCGGCAGCAACGATCTTGGCCATAGAGGAGATGATGCTTGCCTGAGCACCCACATAGGGGTCAGCACTGAGCAGATCCGGATCACAACCCCAGGCAAAGACACTTGCCTGGTCGGTAAACTCACCGGGCAGAACGGGCAGCTTGGCAGCCATTGCCTGGGTAGGTGTTGCCTGATTCTTGCCGCCGAAGGGCATCAGCACAGAGCCGGCACCGATGGTAGCATCAAACCGCTCTACAAGGCCTCTCTGAGAGGCAAATTTCAGGT
This sequence comes from Oscillospiraceae bacterium, assembly GCA_017456105.1. Next base: position 119,351 of record JAFTKA010000010.1, read on the forward strand.
CGGAGGCGATGCTCCGCAGATCGGACCCTACACTCACTTCCGCGTTCTTACGGTCAGAAACCTCTACGGAAACGTGCTTTATCGCACCATTGGTGTTCAGGAAATCCCGGCTCAGGTTTGCGATCTCATTGCCCTTCCAGGACATGACCATGCGGGCTTCTTCCGTAACGACAGCCACACGGTAGGCTTCCAGGTTTTCCTTTTCCGCAGCAGCAATAAATGCGTCCACATCTTCGGGAGCCACCACAACAGCCATACGCTCCTGAGACTCGGAGATGGCAATTTCTGTACCGTCAAGACCGTCGTACTTCTTGCGAACTGCGTCCAAGTCGATCCGCAGACCGTCAGCCAGCTCGCCAATGGCGACGGAAACACCGCCGGCACCAAAGTCATTGCAACGCTTGATAAGTCTGGTTACATTGGCATTCCGGAACAGACGCTGGATCTTCCGCTCCTCAGGGGCATTACCCTTCTGGACCTCGGAAGCCATGGTAGTCAACGACTTCATATTGTGGCTCTTGGAAGAGCCGGTTGCACCACCAATGCCATCGCGACCGGTACGGCCGCCCAGCAAAACGATCACATCGCCGGGTGCAGGACGCTCTCGGCGAACATTATAGGCAGGTGCGGCTGCGACCACAGCACCGCACTCCAAACGCTTGGCAACATAACCTTCGTGGTACAGCTCGGCAACATGGCCGGTGGCAAGACCGATCTGGTTACCGTAAGAGGAGTAGCCGGCAGCAGCGGTCTGACACAGCTTACGCTGGGGCAGCTTGCCTGCCAGAGTGTCCTTTAAGGACTTTCTGGGGTCGCCTGCACCGGTAACACGCATAGCCTGATGGACATAGGCACGACCGGACAGAGGATCCCGGATACAGCCGCCAATACAGGTAGCCGCACCACCGAAGGGTTCGATCTCCGTGGGGTGGTTATGGGTCTCATTCTTGAACATCAACAGCCAGTCCTGATCCTCACCGTTGACCGTAGCGGTAACGTGGATAGAACAGGCATTGATTTCTTCACTTTCGTCCAGCTCCGGCAGCAAGCCCCGCTTTTTCAGGGTCTTGGCACCAATGGTGGCAATATCCATCAGGGTCTGAGGACGCTTCGCTGCCTTCTCTTCACCGTAAACCTCCACACGGGCTGCAAGATACCGCTTGTAGGCTTCTGCCACAGCTGCATCATGGATCTGAATATTGTCCAAATGGGTGGAGAAGGTGGTATGACGGCAATGGTCGGACCAGTATGTATCCACAACACGGATCTCCGTGATGGTGGGATCCCGGTGCTCTTCGTCCCGGAAATATGCCTGCAGGAATTTCAGATCGTCAAGATCCATGGCAAGACCCAGCTTGTCCAGCAGCTCGGACAGACCGTTCTCGTCCAAACCGATAAAGCCGTCCACGGTAGCAACCGTTTCCGGGGTGGCATATTCCACCGCCAGAGTCTCGGGCAGCTCCAGGGAAGCTTCCCGGCTTTCCACAGCATTGATCACATGCTTCTTAATGGAAGTAACATTTTCTTCCGTCAGGTCGCCCTCCAGTACATAGACCTTTGCGGTGCGGATCGTGGGACGGTTGCTCTGGGAAATGATCTGAATACACTGAGCTGCAGAGTCCGCTCTCTGGTCATACTGACCGGGCAGGGGCTCTACCGCAAATACGATCTGACCTGCGGGCACATCATAGCTGACATTATCCACCTGGGGCTCGGAAAAGACCGTATTGACTGCATAAGAAAACAGGCTTTCCTCAATATTTTCAGCATCGTAACGGTTCAGCACACGAACAGAAGTCAAGCCCTCGATCTGCAGGAAATCCTTGATTTCACGCAGCAGGCTGTCAGATTCGTGGGTCTGTCCCGCTTTTTTCTCTACATATACGCGATATACCATTGGGGTCTGCCTCCTTACTTATTTGCTTTCAGTGCCCGCTGACCGATATCGGATCTGCGGTAGGCGTTCTCGAACTTTACGCCATCTGCCAGGCGATAGGCTTCCTTAATTGCATTTTCTAAAGTATCCGCAACGGCGGTAGTGCCGGTTACACGGCCACCGGAGGTTACCAAAATACCGTCCTTCAGTGCTGCACCGGCAACATAGGTATGTGCGTCCGCTTCCGGGGTCATGGTAATGGGGTATCCCTTTTGATAGCTTTCAGGGTAGCCGCTGGACGCCGTGATCACACAGCAGGCATGACCGTCAGCGAACTTCACCTCTGTATCTGCCAGTGTACCGTTAGTGGTAGCCTGCATCACGGTCAGCAGGTCGCTTTCCAAAAGGGGCAGTACCACCTGTGTTTCCGGATCGCCAAACCGGCAGTTGTACTCAATAACCTTGGGGCCCTTGGGGGTCAGCATCAGGCCAAAGTACAAGCAGCCCTTGAAAGTGCGACCCTCTTGATTCATAGCGTTGATAGTAGGCAGGAAGATTGTTTCCATACACTCCCTGGCAACTTCTTCTGTGTAATAGGGGTTGGGTGCAACCGTACCCATACCACCGGTATTAAGACCTGTATCGTTGTCCCCTGCCCGCTTGTGATCCATGGAAGAAACCATGGGCACGACGGTCTTGCCGTCGGTAAAGGACAGGACGGATACCTCCGGGCCGGTCAGGAATTCCTCAATGACGATCCGGTCGCCGCTCTTGCCAAAGACCTTGTCGGACATCATGGACTTGACTGCATTCACGGCAGTTTCCCGGGTCTCGGCAATGATCACACCCTTACCCAGTGCCAGGCCGTCGGCCTTGATGACCGTGGGAATGGGAGCGGTCTGCAGATAGCTGATCGCTGCCTCCATGTCCGTAAAGACCTCGTAGGCAGCGGTGGGAATGCCGTACTTTTTCATCAGATCCTTGGAAAACACCTTGCTGCCCTCAATGATGGCAGCATTGGCTCTGGGGCCAAAGCAGGGAATGCCCTTCTCTTCCAAGGCATCTACACAGCCCAAAACCAGAGGATCGTCGGGAGCCACAACCGCATAATCAATGCCGGTCTCCACGGCAAAATCTACGATTTTATCAATCTCCTTTGCCCCGATGTCCACGCAGGTAGCATCTTTGGCAATACCCCCGTTGCCGGGGGTTGCATAAATCTCAGTAATCTGAGAACTCTCTTTTAACTTTTTGATAATGGCGTGCTCACGGCCACCGCCACCAACTACCAGCAATTTCATAAATTAACTCCTCATACTAAGATAATTGGATATAAGATATGGGATATGAGATATCTTTATTGTCTGCTTGCAGACAGAATCGTAGAAACAATCATGGATAGCAATTCTCTGCAATCGGCGCACAAGGACTGAAATAATTTGTCCTGTATATAATCACAACTATTTAACAATTCCAACCAATACAGTGTTTCAGCTGCTTCTTTTTTCGAAATTTGAAGTTTGGCTATAAAATCCTTACGACTACTGCCATAAATCGCCTCTGTAATATTCGCTCCAATACTAGTGCCGCTTCGCAGTACTTGCTTGGACATTACACACTCGTGACGCTCGTCAACCAAATATTGATACAATCTTACAATACGTTTTGCAAAATCCAAGCTCTTTCTTTTAAGTACACTATCTACCGACATCTTGCTCCTCTGTTTTCAATAAAATATCTTATATCTTGTAGCTCATATCTAATTATCTATCTTAGTGGTGGAACAGACGCATGCCGGTAAAGGCCATGACCATACCGTTCTTGTCGCACTCGGCGATAACCAGATCATCACGGATCGAGCCGCCGGGCTCTGCAATGTAGGACACGCCGGAAGCCTTGGCACGCTTAATGCTGTCAGCAAAGGGGAAGAATGCGTCAGAGCCCAGGGAAACGCCGGTACGGGAGTCAAGATATGCCCTCTTTTCTTCGGCAGTCAGAGGCTCAGGCCGGACGGTAAAGTAGTTCTGCCAAATGCCCTCAGCACAGACGTCCTCTTCGTTGCCGTTGATGTAGCCGTCGATCACGTTGTCGCGGCCGGGACGGCCCAAATCCTCACGGAAAGGCAGTGCCAAAGTCTTGGGGTGCTGACGGAGGAACCAGGTGTCGGCCTTGCTGCCGGCAAGTCTTGTGCAGTGGACACGGGACTGCTGACCGGCACCTACACCGATAGCCTGTCCGTCATAAGCAAAGCAGACAGAGTTAGACTGGGTGTACTTCAGGGTGATCAGGGAGATGATCAGGTCGATCTTGGCGTCCTCGGTAAAGGTCTTGTTGGCAGTTACGATATTCTCCAAAAGGTGCTCGCCGATCTTAAAGTTGTTGCGGCCCTGCTGGAAGGTAATGCCGTAGACCTGCTTGGTCTCCTGCTCGGCAGGCACAAAGTCGGGGTCAATCTTCACCACATTGTAGCTGCCCTTACGCTTGGTCTTCAAAATCTCCAAAGCCTCGTCGGTGTAGCCGGGAGCGATGACACCGTCGGAAACCTCACGGGCGATGAGCTTGGCGGTCAGGGCATCGCACACATCGGAAAGAGCTACCCAGTCGCCAAAGGAGCAGAGCCGGTCCGCACCGCGGGCCCGGGCATAGGCACAGGCCAGGGGGTTCTCGTCCAGGCCCTCAATATCTTCTACAAAGCAAGCCTTCTTCAGCTCGGGGGGCAGCACCTTGCCCACAGCGGCAGAGGTGGGAGAGACGTGCTTAAAGGAGGTAACGGCACACATACCGGTTGCCTCCTTCAGTTCCTTGACCAGCTGCCAGGAATTAAAGGCGTCCAAAAAGTTAATAAAGCCGGGTCTGCCGCAGAGGATCTCGATGGGAAGTTCCGTGCCATCGTGCATGTAGATCTTTGCGGGCTTTTGATTGGGGTTACAGCCGTATTTCAGTTCAAATTCCTTCATAACGCTCTCCTTACTGATGCTTGTTAAAAATCTTTTGCTGATATTCACCGGTTTTCAGGTCGGTGTAACGGACGAAAAGTGAGATCTTGTTGTCGGGGTTCAGGTTTTCCCACAGCATGGAAGCAAAGCTTTCCATATCGTTATCCATCTTGACCCGCTCAGGCTCACCCTGGAAGGTGGGGATCACGGGGTTTCCGTCGCAGACATAGGTATGCAGGAAATGACCCAGGCCGGCGATTGCCGGATACTCCCAGAAGAACCGGGCACAGGCAGAACCCTCTGCATCAGCAGCCTTCAAAATGGACATCTTGTAGCTGCCATCGTGGGCCTGCAGTCCGGAAATACGGGGCGTCCAGTTAGGGCCGTCGTCCTCAAACATTCTGGTACGCAGGGCAGCTTCCCAGCTCTCGCCCTTGGCTAAGTACTCCCAAATGGTATCGGTCTGATCACCGTTGGTAACGATCAGGCCACAGCCCGCCTGCCGGACAGGGTGATAAATGATCAGGTGAGGATCTTTCATCAGGCTGGGATCGTGAGCCTCGGTGCGGATTCCGTCCGGCTCTAACGAGAAGATCCGGTTGCGGCTGTTAACGCTGCGGCCCATAATGAAATAGGCAGCAACGGAACGAGTGCCGTCGGGGGTTACACCCAGCACGATGCCACGGCCGGGATATGCGTTGGTAGACAATTTCTGCTCCAAAGAGCCGATCTCATAAACATCCATTATATGTATCTCCTTATACGATATGTACAGTTCTGCCATCTACGGTAATACGGCCTTCACAGAACAGCCGTACTGCCTGGGGAAGCAGCTTCCATTCCGCTTCCTCCATAATACGCTTTTGCAAGGTCTCCGGGGTATCATCGGTACGGACCTCTACCGCTTTTTGGGCGATGATCGGGCCGCCGTCGCACTCTGCACTGACAAAATGCACCGTAGCACCGGAAAGCTTCACGCCGTAGCGGAGCACTTCCTCGTGAACGTGCAGTCCGTAGTAGCCCTGGCCGCAAAATGCCGGGATCAGTGCCGGGTGCACATTCATAATGGCGTTGGGATAGGCCTGTACCAGTTCCTCGGTAAAGATGATCATGCAGCCTGCCAGCACCACCAAATCGATGTCCAGCTTTTTCAGCATTTCCACCAATGCCACCGTCATAGCCTGATTGGAAGCAAATTCCTTCCGAGGCAACACATAACCGGGAATTCCGGCCTTTGCGGCCCGCTCCAGAGCATAGGCACCGGCCTTGGAGGAGATCACCGCGGCGATCTGTCCGCCGCCCAGCTCTCCCCTATTCTGGGCATCGATAAGTGCCTGCAGATTGGTACCGCCGCCGGAAACCAGCACAGCAATTCTTGTATTCTTCATAGAAAACCTCACACGATGGTGATCTTGTCCTCAGATTTTTCAATCTTACCGATCACATAAGCGGTCTCGCCGTTGGCTCTGAGGATCTCCAGGGACTTGTCCACATCCTCAGCCTTCACGATAATGCTCATGCCAACACCCATATTGTAGGTATTGAACATATCCCGCTCGGGGATATTGCCGGTCTTGGCGATCAGATCGAAAATGGGCAGCACCTTAACGGCACTTCTGTCGATCACCGCACCCAAGCCGTCGGGGATACTGCGGGGAATGTTCTCATAGAAGCCACCGCCGGTGATATGGGAAATACCCTTCACCTCAACCTGCTCCAGAAGAGCCAGCACGGATTTTACATAGATCTTAGTGGGAACAAGCAGTGCCTCGGCAACGGTCTTGCCGCCCAGCTCCTCACGAGCCACATACAGATCGGGGTTATTGTTGTCAATATCAAATACCTTCCGGCACAAGGAGAAGCCGTTGGAGTGGATACCGGTGGAGGCCAGGGCGATTACCACGTCCCCTGCGGCCATCTTGGTGTTGTCAATGATCTTCTTCTTATCCACCACGCCCACGGAGAAGCCTGCCAGGTCATATTCGTCCACAGGCATCATACCGGGGTGCTCGGCAGTCTCACCGCCGATCAGGGCACAGCCGGACTGAACGCAGCCCTCTGCTACACCGCCAACAATGGTGGCGATTTTCTCGGGGTAGTTCTTGCCGCAGGCGATATAGTCCAGGAAGAACAGGGGCTTTGCACCGCAGCAGATAATGTCGTTAACGCACATTGCCACCGCATCAATGCCGATGGTATCGTGCTTATCCATGAGAATTGCCAGCTTCACCTTGGTGCCGCAGCCGTCAGTACCGGAAACCAGCACAGGCTCTTCCATACCGGCAAGGTTCAGACCAAAGCAGCCGCCAAAGCCGCCCACATCGTCCAGGCAGCCCTCGTTCTTGGTGCGGGCGATGTGTTTTTTCATCAGTTCCACGGATTTATAACCGGCAGTAATGTCCACACCGGCTGCTGCATAGCTTGCAGAATAACTCTTTTCGCTCATAATCTTATTCCTTTCCGTCCCAGCAGTAGGTGCAAAGCTTGCACTTATCCATACCGATGGCCTTAATAACACCTTCAATGGACTGGAATTCCAAAGAGGCAAACTTAAATTGCTTGCAAATGCTTTCGCACAGCTTCTTGCCACGCTCTGTAGTGCCGTCGCCGTACTCTTCAATGTGCTTCAGGCCCTCTTCTCCCTCCAGCTCCACAATGGCACGGCGGGCGATCAGCTCCATATCGCTGGTGGCCCGGGAGAAGTTCAAATACTTACAGCCATACAAAATAGGCGGGCAGGCAGAACGCATATGCACGGACTTTGCACCGTTGTCATAGAGGAAGTCCACCGTCTCCTGCAGCTGATTGCCCCGGACGATGGAATCGTCCACAAACAGCAGATTCTTACCCTCGATCAGCTCGTGAACGGGGATCTGCTTCATCTTGGCAACCTTTTTCCGGTCTGCCTTACTGGAGGTGGTAAAGCTTCTGCTCCAGGTGGGAGTGTACTTGATAAATGCCCGGGCAAAGGGTCTGTGGGCAAAATTGGAGTAGCCGATGGCGTGGGGTGTACCGGAATCCGGAACACCGCCTACATAGTCGATGCCGTCGCAATTGCCCTTAGCAAGATCCTGCTGGGCAATCAGAGCTCCGTTGCGGTAACGCATTGCCTCCACATTGATACCCTCGTAATTGGAAGTGGGATATCCATAATAGCTCCACAGGAAGGCACACATTCTCATTTCGCTTCCGGGAGCAGCCAGTTGGGTCATGGAATCGGGAGTCAGCTCCACGATCTCACCGGGGCCCAGCTCTTTCACGTGCTCATAGTCCAGCTTAGTGTAGGCGAACTGTTCAAAAGAAACACAGTAGCCGTCCTCGTCCTTACCGATCTGGACAGGAATTCTGCCCAACCGATCCCGGGCAGCGATCAAATGTCCCTTTTCCGTCAGGATCAGGATATTGGCAGTGCCGTCGATCACCTGTTGGGCATACTGGATACCCTCCGCAAAATTGCTCTTCTGATTGATCAGTGCCGCCACCAGCTCTGTAGAGTTGACCTTGCCGCCGGTCATGGCATCAAAATGTCCGTAAGTGGACAGACACTGATCGATCAGCTCTTTGTAATTATTGACGATACCCACAGTGCAGATAGCATAGGTTCCCAAATGGGAACGGATCAGCATGGGCTGGGGATCGGAATCGCTGATACAGCCGATAGCCGCCGTGCCTTGCATCTCATCGAAGATATGCTCAAATTTGGTACGGAAGGGTGAGTTCTCAATATTGTGGATCTTTCTTTGCAGACCGATCTCTTTATCGTAAGCGGCCATACCGCCCCGACGGGTTCCCAAATGGGAATGATAGTCTACGCCAAAAAAGACCTCCACCATACACTCGCGTGTGGAAGTAATGCCAAAAAAACCGCCCATTGTTTACTCCTTAAGCTGAGGGGAGTCGAACCACGACAGCCCCACAGCAGTTCTTTCGTTTGTATTTCTGCTTATCTTCCTTGCCCTCAGCTTAGTTTATGCAAAAAACAGCTTGTTCAGGGTCATCGGATCGATGTATTCACCGTTCTTGTAGACACGCATATTGCCGGAAGCCACCTCGTCGATCAGCATAACCTTACCGTCGGGAGCGTAGCCGAACTCGAACTTGATGTCGTACAGGTCCATACCCTTTTCCTTCAGATCGTCAGCAACGATCTTGGTAATCTTCTGGGTCATATCCTTCAGATCGTCGTACTGCTCCTCGGTCATCACACCGATGGCAACCAGTGCGTCCTTGGTGATCAGGGGATCGCCCTTGGCATCGTCCTTCAGGGTAGTTTCCACGTAAGCAGGCAGATCGGCACCGGACTCGATCAGATCGCCGTAGCGGCGAATGAAGGAGCCAACAGCCTTCATGCGGCAAATGACCTCCAGACCCTTACCAAAGACCTTGGCGGGCAGCACTTCCATGGTGGTATCAGCCAGGTTGGCAGAAACATAGTGGGTCTTGATGCCGGCAGCATTGATTTTCTCGAAGAAGTAAATGGACATACGCAGGTTTACGTCGCCCACGCCATCGATGGTCAGGCCAACGGCGTTCTCACCGGGATCGAACACGCCGTCCTTGCCGGTGCAATCGTCCTTGAACTTCAGCAGGCAGTTGCCGTTCTCCAGTGCATAGACATTCTTGGTCTTGCCGGTGTAAATCAGTTTCTTTTCCATAACAATATACTCCTTTGTATAAAAATTTACAGGTTTGCGGCGATGGTTGTGTCCTTCTGAAGGACCTTTTCGGCATCGCTCTTTCGTTTTGCGTCCAGCTTGGCAGCCAAAGTCGCATCTTCTACTGCGATGATCTGAGCAGCCAGCAGGGCTGCATTGACACCGCCGCCCACAGCCACGGTAGCCACAGGAATACCGGAGGGCATCTGCACGGTGGACAAAAGGGCGTCCAGACCGTCCATCATACCACCCTTGCAGGGAATGCCGATCACCGGCAGTGTGGTGTTGGCAGCAATAGCACCTGCCAGATGAGCCGCCATACCGGCAGCACAAATCAGTGCACCAAATCCGTTCTTTCGTGCGTTTATCGCAAAATCGTGAGCCTCGACAGGTGTTCTGTGAGCAGAATAGATGTGGACTTCATAAGGAATATCCAGCTCCTTCAGCATATCCACCGCTTTCTGCACGATGGGCAGATCACTGTCGCTGCCCATAATGATACCGACTTTCTTCATATGTTTCCCTCCCAAAACCGCCAAAAACCGCAAAAGGGCGCACTTGACTTTTGTTTCTGTCAAATGCGCCCAGACGGTCGGCAAAATTTCCTTGCGGAATACATTCTTTGTTCCCTTGTGGTTTTCCACTTTTCCGTCAGTCGCAAAGAACGATTTAATTCCTTGTAATTGTATCACGCGGCAAAAACCGTGTCAAGGCAAGGAGATCACCTTTCTCCCTTTTTGATAGATTTTTGTCGGTTCATACAATATTTTTGTGGGATTTTCTCTATCCTAATTTTTTCTTGCTTTCGCAGTAGACGCAACGGTAGATCCCCTTCTCCGGATTGACGCACTTAAAGGCGTGGGTCAGCTCCTGTTCGGTAGAAGAAATGCACCGGGGATTATCGCAAACAAGACTATCTAAAAGCAGTTCTTCCGTGGGCATCTGAACACCCTTTTTCGCCTCGTCCAGCAGTTTCAGGATCAGTGCCATTCTCATGTACTTGCCATTTAATGCCTGGCGGAAATAGGCCGCTCTGGGGTCATTGTCCACCTTGACGCTGATCTCATTAACCCGGGGCAGCGGGTGCAGTACACGCATCGTCTGCTTGGCAAGCTGCATCTTCTCGGGCGTCAGCACATAGCTGTCCTTCAGCCGTTCATACTCTTCCCAGCTGTCAAACCGCTCCTGCTGAATCCGGGTCATGTACAGCACGTCCAGCTCCGGCATGGCACTTTCCAAAGAGGTAGTCTCCACATAGGGAAGATCATTCTTCTCCAGCACCTCAAATTTCATATAGTCCGGCAGCTGCAGCTCCTCCGGAGAGATCAGCACAATATTGATGTTCTTGTACCGGGTCAAAGCAGAAATGAGGGAATGGACAGTTCTGCCGTACTTCAAGTCTCCGCAGAAGCCCACCGTCAGGTTGTCCAACCGGCCAAGCTCCCGGTAGATGGTCAAAAGGTCAGCCAGGGTCTGGGTGGGGTGGCAATGTCCACCGTCGCCTGCGTTGATCACAGGGATCGATGCGTTCTTTGCCGCCACATAGGGAGCACCCTCCTTGGGGTGGCGAATGGCCATAATGTCTGCATAACAGGACAGGATCTTGGCGGTATCCGCCATACTCTCGCCCTTACTGGCAGATGAGGAACTGGCCTGACTGAAGCCGATCACGCTGCCGCCCAGCTCCAGCATTGCTGCTTCAAAGCTGAGTCGGGTACGGGTGGAAGGCTCAAAGAACAGCGTTGCCAGCTTCTTACCGTGGCAAAGCTCTGCATACTTTTTGGGGTGCTCGCTGATATCGCAGGCAGTCTCCAGCAGGGCCTGCAGTTCCTCTACAGAAAAATCTACAATATCTATCAGACTTCTCATCACTTTGCTCCGTTCACAGCAAGATAATCCTTGATTCTCGTTACGTTCTCTTGGTTAGCAGGGTCTTCTTCCAGATACTCGATAATGTCGTATACATCGACCACGGAGTACACGGGGAAACCGAATTGCTCCTCGATCTCCTGCATAGCACCCTTTTCGCCCTGACCCTTTTCCTTCCGGTCCACCATGATAAAGGTAGCGATCACCTTGGTGTTTTCCAGGTGGCTCAGGATCTCCATGCTCTCACGAATGGCAGTACCGGCGGTGATCACGTCCTCAATGATGACGATCTCCTCCCCTGCCTGAGGAACATAGCCAACGAAAGTGCCGCCCTCGCCGTGATCCTTCACTTCCTTGCGGTTAAAGAAGAAAGGCACATTCAGGCCGTTCCTGGACAGAGCCACAGCCGCGGAAATGGACAGAGAAATACCCTTATAGGCAGGGCCGTACAGGACAGCCTGCTTCTTGCCCAGCTTGTCAAAATAGGCCTTGGCGTAGAACTCGCCCATCTTGGTGATCTGATCGCCGGTCTTGATCATACCGGCATTGACGAAATAAGGGATCTTTCTGCCGGACTTGGCGGTGAAATCACCGAATTTCAGTACACCTGCACTCTGCAGGAATTCAATAAATTCTCTCTTATAAGCTTCCATATTTATCTCCTTGTCTGTCATACTGGAAATGAAACGATACCGAGCCTGTGTGGTAGCGATTATCTCTACACCGTGCACGTATTGTCAGCGGCGACTCGCCGCTTAATCGCAGAACTCTGCCACGCAACGCTCATAGGCCGCCACAGGATCTTCCGCGGCGGTGATGGGACGACCCACCACGATGTAGTCAGAGCCGATCTCCTTGGCCTGAGCCGGGGTCATGACCCGCTTCTGATCGCCCACGTCGCCGTCGGCAAACCGCACACCAGGGGTGATGGTGAGGAACTCCTTGCCGCACAGATCGTGGACCTTGCCGGCTTCCAGCGGAGAGCAGACAATGCCGTCAAGGCCGGCATTCTTAGCGGTCTTTGCATAGTGCATAACCACCTGGTCGATGGGCTTTTCGATCAGCAGATCTCTTTCCAAAGTTTCCTGATCGGTGGAGGTCAGCTGGGTAACGGCAATCAGCAAAGGCCGTGTGCCGTCAGGTCTTGTCAGACCCTCCAATGCACCCTGCATCATAGTGGTAGCACCGGCGGCGTGGAGATTGGTGATGTCCACGTCCAGATTTCGCAGAACGGCCATAGCCTTCTTTACGGTGTTTGGAATATCATGCAGCTTCAGATCCAGAAAGATCTTATGCCCTCTCTTCTTGATCTCCTTGACGATAGCAGGACCCTCTGCATAGTAAAGCTCCATGCCGATCTTCACAAAGGGCTTTCTGCCGGTGAACTTATCCAGGAAAGCAAAGGTCTGCTCAGCACTGGCAAAATCACAGGCAATAATCACGTCCTTACCCATTTCTTGCACCTCCGATAATATCACTTAATTTCTCAATTCTATACTTGTCCATAGCCGCCGGAAGATCACGGATAATATCCCGGCAAGCAAAGGGATTTACAAGATTAGCCGCACCCACCTCAACGGCGGTGGCACCGGCCAGCATCATTTCGATCACGTCTTCGGCAGAGCTTACGCCGCCCATACCCACCACGGGGATCTTCACGGCACTTGCCACCTGATAGACCATTCTCACTGCCACCGGGAAGATGGCAGATCCGGAAAATCCTCCCATTTTGTTGGCGATCACAGGCTTTCTGGTGCGAAGATCAATCCGCATGCCAAGCATAGTGTTAATCAGGCTGATGCCGTCCGCACCGGCGTCCTCACAGGCCTTGGCGATGGATACGATGTCCGTTACATTGGGAGAAAGCTTCACGATCACGGGCTTGGTGGTAACTTTCTTCACAGCCCCGGTAACCTCAGCCGCTGCCTTGGGGTCTGTGCCGAAGCTCATACCGCCGCCGTGAACATTGGGGCAGCTGACGTTGACCTCCAGCCAGCCCACCTGCTCTTCCTTATCCAGCTTTTCGCAGGTGTAGGCGTAATCTTCCACAGAAAAACCGCTGATATTGGCCATAACCGGCTTGTGGAAGCAGTTTTTCAGCTTGGGAAGTTCCTGGCTGATAACCTTCTCAACACCGGGATTCTGCAGGCCCACCGCATTGATCATACCGGCAGTACACTCAGCAATCCGGGGTGTAGGGTTACCGAACCGGGGATCTTTGGTAGTACCCTTAAAAGAAAATGTACCCAAACAGTTAATGTCATAAAGCTCGGCATACTCATAGCCGAAACCGAAAGTGCCGGAGGCAGGGATCACAGGATTGTCAAGGGTGATCCCGCAAAGATCTACACTCAGTCTTCCCATAGGATCTCCTCCTTCCGCATCACAGGGCCTTCCTTGCAGATCCGCTTGTAGCCGGTGAGGGTCTTGCAGGAGCAGCCCATGCAGGCACCAAAGCCACAGCCCATACGCTTTTCAAAGCTCATCTGGCCGGAGCTTACGCTTGCTTTATACACGGCCTTCAGCATAGGCTCCGGGCCGCAGGTGTAAAAATATGTGTAGTCGATATTTTTCAGGGCATCGGTTACAAAGCCTTTTGTGCCGTAAGAACCGTCCACGGTGGTTACGGTTACCTCCGCACCCAGGGCCTTGAACTCATTCTCGTAGAACACTTCACCTTCGGTGTTGAAGCCCAGGATCACGGAAACCTTTTTCCCCTGTGCGATCAGTTTTTTTGCCAGCAGATACATGGGCGGAACACCCACACCGCCGCCCAGCAGTACCGGGCGATCACCGGAAAGGTCCAGATCATAACCGTTACCAAGACCTGTCAGAACGTCCAGCTTTCCTTCCTGCATGCGGCTCATCTGCTCTGTGCCCTTGCCCACCACCTTGTAGATGATGGTCAGGGTATCATCACTTACATCACACACGGAAATGGGACGCCGCAGGAACAGCCCGTCCAAAAGGATATTCACAAACTGCCCGGGGGCGGTGATAGCCGACACATCGCCCTTTAAGACCATACGGTAAACGGAGTCCGTCAGGGCAGTATTTTCGATGATCTCAAAGATTCCCTGTTTCATAAGCATTCCTTTACGAGTCGATGGTAGAAATGGTCAGCGTGGTCTCTTCCAGAACGTCCAAAAGCACATTTACGGTATCCAGTGCCGTAAAGATGGTAACGTTGTTCTCCGTAGCCAGTGCACGAATGTGGTGGCCATCGTTCTCAGAGCCATCAGAGCCGGGATCCTTGGTGTTCAGCACGTAGGCAATATGACCCTGCCGCAGAGCATCGGGGATCTCCTCACTGCCCTCGCTGATCTTCTTAAGAACATGCGTGCGAATACCGTTGGCCTTCAAAAACTTTGCTGTACCGCTTGTCGCCTGAATGTTAAAGCCCAGGTTATAGAACCGACGGATCAGAGGCAGAGCCTCCTCCTTGTCCTTATCGGCAATGGTAGCAAAAACAGTACCGTAGTTCTGCAGATGCATGCCGGAGGCCTGCAGGGCCTTAAACAGGGCTCTGTTCAGCTTATCGTCATAGCCGATGGCTTCGCCGGTGGACTTCATTTCCGGGGACAGATAGGCGTCAAGACCCCGGAGCTTATTGAAGGAGAACACCGGCACTTTCACGTACCAACGCTTCTTCTCGTCGGGGTAAATATCAAAGATACCCTGCTCCTTCAGGCTCTTGCCCAGGATAACCTCGGTAGCAATATCCGCCAAAGAGTAGCCGGTAGCCTTGCTGAGGAAGGGTACGGTACGGGAAGAACGAGGGTTCACCTCGATAATGAACACATTTTCGTCCTTATCCACGATGAACTGGATATTGTAAAGACCCACAATGCCGATGCCCAGACCCAGCTTCTTGGCATACTGCAAAATCGTACCCTTGACCTTGTCGGAAATGGAGAAGGGCGGATATACGCTGATGGAGTCGCCGGAGTGGACACCGGTTCGCTCCACCAGCTCCATAATACCGGGAACAAATACGTTGATGCCGTCGCAGATGGCGTCAACCTCCACCTCACGGCCTTCCAGATACTTGTCGACCAAAACAGGCTTGTCCTCGTCGATCTCAACAGCGGTCTTCAGATAATGCCGCAGCTGATCCTCGTTTGCCACGATCTGCATAGCACGGCCGCCCAGCACGAAGGAAGGACGCACCAGCACAGGATAGCCGATCTCCGCAGCGGCGGCAATACCGTCCTCCAGCTTGGTAACGGCACGGCCCTTGGCCCGGGGGATATTCAGCTCATTGAGCAGATTCTCAAAAGCGTTTCTGTCCTCTGCACGGTCGATAGCTTGGCAGTCCGTGCCGATGATCTTCACGCCCCGATCAAAGAGGGGCTGAGCCAGGTTGATGGCGGTCTGTCCGCCCAGAGAAGCAATGACGCCCTCGGGCTTTTCAAACTCGATGATATTCATCACGTCTTCGGGGGTCAGGGGCTCAAAGTACAGCTTATCGGCTGTAGTGTAGTCGGTAGACACCGTCTCTGGGTTGTTGTTGATGATAATGGCCTCGTAGCCGGAGTTCTTGATGGTCATAACCGCGTGGACCGTGGAGTAGTCAAACTCCACGCCCTGTCCGATACGGATCGGGCCTGCACCCAGCACCACGATCTTTTTCTTTTCGGTCAGCTTGGAAGCATTTTCGCCGGTGTAAGAGGAATAGAAGTAAGGAATATACGCTCCTGTATGGCAGGTATCCACCATTTTGAAGGACGGGAACAGATTGTTCTGCTTTCGCAGATCATACACGTCCATTTCAGAGCATTTCCACATGCGGGCGATATACTTATCACTGAAGCCCATCTTCTTGGCATCGGTCAAAGCCTTCACGTCTTTTACCTTCACACGCAAGGTCTCTTCCATGTCAATGATGTTGCGGATCGCCTCCAGGAAGAAGGGGGTGATCTGCGTAACCTCGTGGATCTTCTCAACAGTTACACCGTGGTACAGAAGCTCTGCAATCGCAAAGATATTGTCGGACCGGAACTGGGTGATGTACTCAAGCAATTCCTCCACAGACATATTGTCAAACTTGGCGTGGTAGATGTGATTGACACCGACCTCCAGAGAACGGATACCCTTCAAAAGAGCCTCCTCCACATTGGAGCCGATACCCATGACCTCGCCGGTGGCCTTCATCTGTGTACCCAAAAGGTTGGAAGCACCGGTAAACTTATCGAAGGGGAAACGGGGCAGCTTGGCGATCACATAGTCAAGCTTGGGCTCGAAAGCGGCGTTGGTGTTGGCGATCTTGATGTCCTCCAAAGCCATGCCCAAGGCGATCTTGGCAGTTACCCGGGCGATGGGATAGCCGGAAGCCTTGGAAGCCAGAGCAGAAGAACGGGAAACTCTGGGATTGACCTCGATCAGATAGTACTCAGAGGTATGGGGGTTTAAAGCAAACTGTACATTACAGCCGCCCTCGATCTTCAGTTCCCGAATGATCTTAATGGCAGAGTCGTTGAGCATCTTCTCGTCTTCGGGGCTCAAGGTCATAATGGGAGCCACCACGATGGAGTCGCCGGTGTGAACGCCCACGGGGTCGATATTTTCCATACCGCAGATGGTAATGGCGTGGTCATTGCTGTCCCGCATGACCTCGAACTCGATCTCCTTATAGCCCTTGACGGACTTTTCGATCAGCACCTGATGAACAGGAGACAGCTTGAAGGCATTCAGGCCGATCTCGATCAGCTCTTCCTGGTTATAGGCAAAGCCGCCGCCTGTACCGCCCAGGGTAAAGGCAGGACGCAGAACAACAGGATAGCCGATCCGCTCAGCTGCGGCTTTGGCTTCCTCGATGGAATAGGTGATCTCAGAGGGAATGACCGGCTCACCGATAGCCTGGCACATTTCTTTGAACAGTTCTCTGTCCTCAGCCCGCTCGATGGAAGCGGAGCTTGTACCCAGCAGCTCTACACCGCACTCCTTCAGAACGCCCTTCTTCTCCAGCTGCATGGCAAGGTTCAGGCCGGTCTGACCGCCGAGGCCGGGAACGATAGCGTCGGGACGCTCATAACGGAGGATCTTGGCCATGTACTCCAAGGTCAGGGGCTCCATATAGACCTTATCGGCGATGACCGTATCAGTCATAATGGTAGCAGGGTTGGAGTTACACAGAACCACCTCATAGCCCTCTTCCTTCAGTGCCAGGCAAGCCTGTGTGCCTGCATAGTCAAACTCGGCGGCCTGGCCGATAACGATGGGGCCGGAGCCGATGATCAGTACTTTTTTAATGTCCGTTCTTTTTGCCATTTCTTAATCCTCCTGTTTCCGATACACAACATTTCCGTTACAAACCGTTGCATGGCATACGCCCTGCAAGTGCCACCCGGTAAAGGGGGTGGCTTTACCCATGGACAGGAACTTGTCCGGGTTAACGGTAAATTCTTCTTCTAAATTCCAAACCGTAAAGTCGTTCCCCAAAGGGATTCCGAAGCGTTTACGGGGATTTTCGGTCAGTAATGCGATGAGCTTTTCCAGGCTGATCACACCGGTTTTCACAAGGTGGGTGTACAGCACCGGGAAGGCCGTTTCCAAACCCACGATTCCAAAGCTGCTGCCGGCCAGACCTTTGCTCTTCTCTTCCAAGCTGTGGGGTGCGTGGTCCGTGGCGATCATATCGATGGTGCCGTCCTTGATGCCTTCGATCAAAGCCAGTCGATCCTCTTTGCCACGCAGGGGCGGATTCATTTTGAATCTTCCGTCCTCCTGTAGATCCCTGTCGTCCATCACCAGGTAGTGAGGACCTGTCTCGCAGGTAACGTCCACTCCCCTTTTCTTCGCTTCCCGAATCAGCTCCACGGTTTCTTTTGCGGAAATGTGGCAGACGTGGTATTTGCAACCCGTCTCCTCTGCCAGCTTCAGATCCCGTGCTACCTGTGCATACTCGCTTTCGCTGCAAATGCCCTTGTGGCCGTGAGCCTTGGCGTACTCTCCATCGTGGATATAGCCGCCGTGAAGCAGGCTGTTGACCTCGCAGTGGGCGACCACCATTTTCCCAAGTGCCTTGGCTCTTAGCATCGCCTGACGCATCATATCGTCGCTTTGGACACCTCTGCCGTCATCGGAGAAGGCGATCACATCGGGTGCCATACCCTCCAGATCAGCCAATTCCTCACCCTTTTCCCCTACCGTAATCGCACCGTAGGGATAAACGTGGATCAGGTTTGCTTCTTCAATCAGCCGTAATTGCTGATGTAGATGCTCCTTACTGTCCGGCACAGGGTTCAGGTTCGGCATGGTACACACCGCCGTATATCCTCCCGCTGCTGCTGCCCGGCTTCCCGACAAAATGGTCTCTTTATAAGAAAAACCCGGCTCACGGAAATGCACATGCACATCACAAAAGCCGGGAAAAACAACATATTCACCATCACAAGAGGAAAACAAATCCTCCATCAAAGGAGCACCGGAAAAAACAGTATCACTGACGTAGCCGACGGATTTCAGCTTCATGTTCTTGCCCATCATGATCGTTTCCTCCCGTTTCAAATCTTATCCGTTAAATCATATCATGACAGGCGATTTTTGTCAAATAGAAAATTGTCCAAATCCAGGTCCTTATAGGGGTACTTTCTTTGCCATTTTCCATCAATTTTTTGAGTGCTGCTCCGATGACTGTTCAGAAGCCTTACGATATCATACACATCGATCCAGATCTCGCTTAAGCATTCTTTCTGACTTTCATCAAATACCAGCTGCAGGCCAAAGTGCAAATGGACGGTTTCGATGTTGTTGACATTTTCTTTATCCGAGTAACCCGTCCTGCCCATAAAGCCGATCAGGTCCCCCGCCTGCACGATATCGCCCTCCTGCAAGCCATCGGCAAAGGGGTGGTCTTTTTGCAGATGGGCATAATAGTAATACCGTTTAGAATCAAAGGAGCGAATCCCCACACGCCAGCCGCCGTAGCGATTCCAGCCCAGAGCCTCGATAACGCCGCCTTCCACAGCGACGATGGGTGTTCCAAGGCCGCCCATCAGATCGTTACCCAAATGCTTTCGTTTGAAACCGAAAGACCGACCCATACCGAAATCCGAGCAGTGGCTGTAGCCATAGCCTGCTGCGATGGGAGAAAATGCCTTCAAGCCGTATGTGGGCTTCCACTGACCGTCCACCTCAATGGCGTAAGCCCCCAAAAGGCCGCCCAGAGCCGCATCAAAGGATTCGTGATAATAATCGTAGTATTTACTAAGCTCCCCCACCAGCTCCCGGGGAGAGCGATCCTGCTCCAAATCTTTCGCCGCCTTTTTCACCGACGCAAGGCCGCATTTTCCTCCGGTGCGGCAGGCCGCCACCGACAGAATATCGATCCAATCCAAATGCTTTTCCTGCTGTGCCGTGGCAATATCCCTGTCCATAGCAAAGCTTAGCGACTCATAAGGCACTTTGAAATCCACCCATTTGATGGGCTCTGCCCGGGCCGGGATCACCGGGATCAAGAAAAGTGCCAGCATAAAACAAATCCACCGCTTCACACTCTCACCTCAAGGCTATAATGTGAAACGGCAGATAAAGTATACGATGTAATTATTGGAGATCGTTTTTAATGCCCTTGGCGATCCGGTAAACGTCCTCCATAGAACCGATGGTGGAAATCTGTGCCTTGTAATAGTTACTGTGAGCAACGCCCCGCAAATACCATGCAAAATGTTTTCTTGCCTCCAGGCAGGCAATATGCTCACCCTTATCTTCCAAGGCAAGTTCGATCTGCCCCACGGCCATATCCACCCGCTGAGCAAGTACAGGCCGGACGTAGTCCTCCCCTTTTTGTGCGGCCTTAATTTCCGCAAATACCCAGGGATCGCCAAAGGTAGCTCTTCCCACCATCAGACCGTCAGATCCGGTCCATTTCTGACATTTTAACGCCGATGCACCATCTGCAACATCGCCGTTGGCGATCACCGGCACAGAGCACTGTTCCTTCACCTTGGCGATCATATCCCAATCAGCAGTGCCGGAATAGAGCATGCTGCGTGTCCGCCCGTGAACAGTCAGCATCGCCGCACCGTTATCTTCCATACGGCGGGTAAAATCCAACACATTGATACTGCCCTTATCCCAACCAAGACGGCACTTCACCGTTACCGGCACAGAAACCGCTTTGCAAACCGCCGCCACGATCTGGCCTGCCAGCTCCGGGGTACGCATCAGACCGCAACCGTCGCCGCTGTTTGCGATCTTGGGCATGGGGCAGCCCATATTGATATCGATAAAATCGCAGTTTGATATCTCCAGAGCCAGCCTTGCTCCTTCTGCCATCACGTCGGGGTCATTGCCGAAAATCTGGGCACCACAGATACTACCCTCATTTTTCTTAAGCAGTGCCGCGGTCTTTTTATCCTTGTAAATCAATGCCCGGGAGGACACCATCTCCGTAACGGTAATATCCGCACCGAGGCTGGCACAGACCGTCCGAAACGCCCAGTCTGTTACCCCGGCCATGGGGCCCAGCACCAAGGGATTATTCACTTCTATTGTTCCGATCCTCATTGGTGCGTTTTCCTTTCTATGTTTCCGCCCTGACGAATTGAAAATTGAGAATTGAAAGTTGCGGTGTTTGCTAACGCAAATGATTTTAATCGTCCGCAAAGCGGACACAATAATTTTCAATTTTCAACTACTATAGCACAGTCAAAACAACGCTGTCAACAGCCACACCCCGGCCGTAACCAACGCTCCCCCGCAGGCCCAAACAGGCCCATAGAGGGATAATCTCTTCTTTTTCCGGCTACTGTGGAGTAACCCCTTGGCCTGCCGCAGCAGTTCTTCATCGGTAACCCCTACGGCCTTATCCTTTAATATGAAGATCGCCTGTTCAAACATATCAGGCTCCGGGGACTGCACCACGATCACCTGCCGGGAAATACCTTTTACCATCTTTTACCGCCTCCTTAACAGGAGTATGCCCTTGGAAAAAGATGCTTATTCCTGATCCTTGGGGCGATTATACCGACCCTGAGGTCCCCACGCCGGCAGGGGCAGTCTTTGCATGGCACCGAACACCCGCTCTTTTAAGTCCGGGTACTGCTGGGAAAGATCATAAATGAGCTTCTTGATCTCCTCCCGCTTGGTCTGCTTATCCACAGGGCAGCGGTTTTCGATCACCGGAAGCCTTTGCCGAAGAGCAAAATGATCCACAGTCTTCTCGTGAATGTAAAGCATGGGCCGGATCTGAATGATGCCGGTTCTGTCCAGATCCGTTACCGGCTGGAAACAGCTGAGCCGACCCTCGTACAGCAAAGACATCATAAATGTCTCCACCGCATCGTCATAATGATGTCCCAGAGCCAGTTTATTGAGGCCCAGATCCAGTAGGGCCTGATTCAGAGCCCCCCGCCGCATTTTCGAACACATGGAGCAAGGGTTCTTCTCCTTGCGGTAGTCAAAAATAATGGGGCCGATCTCAGTCTTGATCAGATGATAAGGTACGTCCAGCTCCTTACAAAGCTTCGCAATGTCGCTATAGTCCATACCAAGACCCATATCAATGGTAATGGCCTCCAGGGTAAAAGGACTGCTGTTATACTTTCTCAGCTCTGCCAAAAAGACCAACAGTGCCAGGGAATCCTTGCCGCCGGAAACACCCACACCGATGCGGTCTCCGGGGACAATCATATTGTAGTCTTCCACGCACCGGCGAACCAGACCTATGAGCTTTTGCATAAAAAACCTCATTTCACGTAAAATCGAATATTAGCAAATATGAGCATTTAAGAGCATTTCAGAGAATTTGAGAGGTAATCTCGGTTTTTATAAAAATTCTTCAAAAATTGGTTGACATTTGAAATTCCTTATACTATAATGCTCAAGCGACTTGCAGTTATTGTACTGCCTGTAAAGAAATTTGTCAAAATATTTTACCTATTGGAGGAACGCATAATGTCCACTACTCTGGCTAAGCTTGAGACCGTAGAGCGTAAGTGGCTGATCGTTGATGCAGCCGGCAAGCCTCTGGGTCGCACCGCTGTTACCGTAGCCAACCTGCTGCGGGGCAAGCACAAGACCACTTTTACTCCCAACGTTGACTGTGGCGACTACGTCATCGTCATCAACACCGACAAGGCAATCCTGACCGGCAAGAAGCTGGATCAGAAGACCTACTACCGTGTATCCGGCTGGATCGGCGGCCTGAAGGAAACCAAGGCTCGCGTAATGATGGAGAACCGCTCCGATTACGCAATGGAGCTGGCTGTTAAGGGTATGCTGCCCAAGAACACTCTGGGCCGTCATTGCCTGAGCCGCCTGCACGTGTTCAAGGGTGCTGAGCATAACCACGCAGCTCAGCAGCCGGTCGCCTGGACTCTGGACTAATGGAGGTAACTGATTATGTACGAGAGCAAGAAGAAGTATAGCTACGGCACTGGCCGTCGTAAATCCTCCGTTGCCCGTGTTCGTGTTTACGAGAACGGCACCGGTGCGATCACCATCAATGGCCGCGATATGGACGATTATTTCGGCCTGGACACCCTGAAGCTGGTTGTCCGTCAGCCCCTGGTTACCACTGACACTGTTGGCAAGGTTGACGTTGTTGTTACCGTTGCCGGCGGCGGCGTTTCCGGTCAGGCCGGTGCAATCCGTCATGGCATCACCCGTGCTCTGGTGGTTATGAACCCCGAGCTGCGTCCCACTCTGAAGGCTGCAGGTTTCCTGACCCGCGACCCCAGAATGAAGGAAAGAAAGAAGTACGGCTTGAAGGCCGCACGTCGTGCACCCCAGTTCTCCAAGAGATAATTGGTTGCTGTATCTTACAAAGAGCCACCCTGCCGGGTGGCTCTTTTCTTGCCCGTAGGGGCGATTCATGAATCGCCCGCGGGTCATTCGTGAATGACCCCTACAAAATGCAAACGGCCTGCTCCAAAAGGAGCAGGCCTTCCCTATTTTACAAACAAGCAAGCAGAATAAAGTTCAGCACGAACAGTCCGGTGCAGATCCACAGCACAGGGCTGATTTCCTTAATCTTCTTTCTGCATACCTTGACGATACAGTACATAATGAAGCCTGCGGCGATACCGTAGGAAATACTGTAGCACAACGCCATAAAAATGCCGGCAAAGAACGCAGGGATTGCCTCGTCCAGTTCGTTCCAATCAATATCCTTGAAGGAAGAGGTCATCAGAATACCCACCATCACAAGAGCCGGTGCGGTAGCCGCATAAGGCACAGCACTGACGATTCCGGCCATAAAGGCAGACAACGCGAAGCAGACAGCCACCACAACACTGGTCAGGCCTGTCCGTCCACCGGCTCCGATACCGGCAGCACTTTCCACATAAGTGGTGGTATTGGAAGTGCCGATCAGTGCACCCACAGAGGTCGCGGTTGCATCGGCAAACAAAGCTTTATCCAATCTGGACTGGAAGCCCACGCTGTTTTCTGCCTGTTCTTCCTCTTCCTTGGTAAAGATACCGCTGCGGCGGCCCGTGCCGATAAAGGTGCCAATGGTATCAAAGGTATCGGAAATGCTGAAAGAGAAAATAGTGATCAGTACCAGCGGGAGCTTGCCGATATCCGTAAACAGGCTGATGATGCCGCCTTCCCGGAAGATGGCAAGGAAAGTGGTTGGCAGTGCCTTACAGGAGTCCACAAAGCCGATGGTGTTGTGGGTTGCAGTTACCCCAAAGGGAATACCGATCAGGGTCGTTGCGGCAATGGCGATCAGGATCGCACCCTTGACCTTCAACAGCATCAGCACAACGATGGTTACGAGGCCGATTAAAAATACCCAAAATTCCGGCTGGTTCAGGGTAGCCATGGCAGGCACACCGCCGCTGAAATCGATGATGCCCACATTCAAAAGACCGATGTAGGCCACAAAAATGCCAATACCGCCGCCGATGGCATTCTGCAGGCTCTGAGGAATTGCTTTGATAATGAACTTTCTGACCTTGGTAACAGTGATGACGATATTCAAAACACCGCAAATAAACACCATGGACAGTGCCTGCTGCCAGGTAAAGCCAAGGCCGTGGCATACCGTATAAACAAAAAATGCGTTTAATCCCATACCGGGAGCCTGTGCATAAGGCACATTTGCCACAAGGCCCATCACCAGCGTACCGATGATGGAGGCAATAATGGTGGCGAGGAACACCGCACCCCACTCCATACCGGAGGTGGCCAGGATACTGGGGTTGACGACCACCACGTAGGACATGGCAAAGAAGGTGGTAAGGCCCGCAACCAGCTCGGTAGAGAATTTCGTGCCGTTCTCTTTCAGCTTGAAGAACCGGTCTGCACCCTCTGTTACAGGCTTGCAAACCTGAGCGATTCCGTTACAGGCAGGCTCCAAAGCCTTCTTTACTTTCCCAAAGACCTCCGAAATTCTTTTCATAGGCACATCTCCTTGTAATTGCAATTCTTTGCTGATTATAACATATTCCCATAGGAATTACCAGTAGTAATTCATATATTTTGCCGTTTTTATACTTTAGTGTTGACAATTGTGAAAAAAGAGAATATACTTTCAAATAAATAACAAAATACCTATGACACTTTTCGGGAGTATTGCAACCGAAAAGCAGAGGACTCTCTGGAGAACACATTAAATTGTGTGCCGAAGGTGCAAGGCAAAAGCCGAATCTCTCAGGCAAACGGACAGAGACCATGTGCAGACGTACTATGTATGAAGCAGTCCTCTGAGGGACTGCTTTTTTTATCAAGAAAGGAAGAATTAAAATGCACAAGCAAGTAATTGACTCCATCGGCTTTGTAGCCAACTACGACTCAGAAATTTCAGAAATGATGGCCCGGGAGCTGACCCGCCAGCAGGACGGTCTGGAGCTGATCGCCTCTGAGAACTTTGCCTCCCCTGCCGTGATCGCGGCTATGGGTTCTATTCTCACCAATAAGTATGCCGAGGGTCTGCCCGGCAAGCGTTACTACGGCGGCTGCCAGTTTGTGGACGAGATCGAGGCTCTTTGCATCGAGCGTGCCAAGAAGCTGTTCGGTGCGGAGTTTGCCAACGTCCAGCCCCACTCCGGTGCTCAGGCCAATGCCGCTGTGCAGCTGGCTCTGCTGCAGCCCGGTGATACCATGATGGGTATGAGCCTTGCCAACGGCGGCCACCTGTCCCACGGCAGCCCCGCCAACATCTCCGGCAAGTACTACAACGTCGTTTCCTATGATGTAAACCACGAGACCGGCCTCATTGACTACGATCAGATCCGGGATATGGCCAAGAAGAATCAGCCCAAGCTGATCATTGCCGGTGCTTCCGCTTACCCCCGTGCTATCGACTTTAAGACCTTTGCCGATATCGCCCACGAAGTAGGTGCGATTTTGATGGTGGATATGGCACACATTGCCGGCCTGGTTGCCGGCGGTGCTCACGAAAGCCCCGTCCCCTACGCAGACATCGTAACCACCACCACCCACAAGACCCTCCGCGGTCCTCGCGGCGGCCTGATTTTAGCCAAAGAAGAGTACGCTAAGAAGCTGAACTCCGCTGTGTTCCCCGGCACTCAAGGCGGTCCTCTGGAGCACGTGATCGCTGCCAAGGCCATCTGCCTGAAGGAAGCTATGAGCGATGATTTCAAGGCTTATGCCCATAATGTTGTGAAGAACGCTAAAGTACTGGCCTCCGCTCTGCTGGAAGAAGGCTTCGACCTGATCACCGGCGGCACGGACAACCACCTGATGCTGGCTGACCTGCGTCCCATCAATATCACCGGCAAGGAGCTGCAGGAGCGTTGCGACTTAAACCACATCACCCTTAACAAGAACGCCATTCCCGGCGACCCGGAGAAGCCCTCCATCACCAGCGGTGTCCGGATCGGCACTGCCGCAGTAACCACCCGTGGCTTGGGCGAAACCGAAATGAAGCGGATCGCCAAGTGCATTTCCATGACCGCCAAGGACTTTGACGGCACCCGGGATATGGTCCACGCCGAAGTGGCCGATATGTGCGAAAAGTTCCCCCTGTACAAGTAAATCCCCTTGGGCGTGTTGCAAATGCAACACGCCCAAATTGTGCCTTTATTGAATGTAGGGAACGGATTTATCCGTTCCGCTTCAGAATGCACAAATGCATTCCCTACATTTTCAACAGGCGGTTGAGACACAATCAACCGGCGGTTGTACAGAAAAATCCTGAATTACACCAATAATTGATAGCAATTTCCCCGGCTTTTTTGTATAATGGCAGCAGAACACACAGGAGGAAATACATATGGAACAAACCTTGGGAAAACGTATTGTCAAGCACCGCAAAAGGCTTGGCCTGACGCAGGACCAGTTGGCTGAAAAGCTGGGTGTTACGGCACAGGCCGTCAGCAAATGGGAAAACGACCAATCCTGTCCTGATATCTATATGCTGCCGAAGCTGGCAGACTTATTTGGCATTACTACAGACGACCTGCTGGGACGGCCCATCGTCTGCGAATGCAAGCCTTCAGATGCTGAAAAATCCTCCGGCTGGGAATTCCAATGGGACAGTGGCCGCCGGGGCGCAGTTAGCTTTGCTGTCTTTGTCCTGCTGGTAGGCTCGCTTCTATTCGCTTCCCGATATTTCAGTTGGACGGCAGATTTTTGGGATATCGCCTGGCCCTCCGCCCTACTGGTATTCGGCCTTTCCGCACTGCCCGGAAATTTTCGTTTTACCAATTTGGTATGTGCCCTGTTGGGCGGCTATTTCCTCATAAACAACCTGGGCATTGGGGAAATATCCGTTCATAAAAAGCTGATCTTCCCTGCCCTTATTTTGCTCTTCGGTCTGGGCCTTCTACTGGATGCTCTGCGTAAACCCAAGAAAGGCCGTTTCCACATTCATAAAAAGGGCGATCTCTCCCACAAAACCAAAAGACACTTTGTTCAGGAAGAGGATTGGTTTTCCTGCGACCTGAGCTTTGGCGAAGTTACCCATCAAATCACACTTCCCCGCCTTTCCCGGGGTGAAGCTCACGTGAGCTTTGGCGAAATGACGGTAGACCTGACCGGCTGCGGTGAGATCACTGACGGCTGTGAACTGGACGTGGGTGCCAGCTTTGGCTCTTTCCAGCTAAAAGTACCCAAAGCTTACCGTGTCGAATGTGCTGCAGGCACCAGCTTTGGCGATATCTCTGTCCACGGCCAGTCCGATGACCAACCCTTGGGCACTATCAAATTGACCGGCGGTGTCAGCTTCGGCGATATCGAGATCTTTTATATATAAAAAGAACCACCCCACGGGTGGTTCTTCTTTGTTTATCTCTTTGCTTCCTCGTAGCGTGCGTTTGCCGCCTCGATTCTTGCCTGGGCGTCGGCAATTTTCGCGTCCCGCTCTTCCTGCATTTTCGCATTTCTCTCAGCAGGGCTCATATGGGCATCGTTCCAGTTCTTCTTGGCGTCAGCTTTTGCCTTAGCAAAGGTATTGCGGCCTCTGTTTTCCTCAAAGTTTGCCTTGGCTTCTGCCTTTGCGGCAGCAAACTCTGCCTTGTCCACCTGGTGCTGGGCCTTAGCACTCTCCTTCATATCACTAAATGCCTTCTTGAAAAAATCTCCCATGTTATTATCGTTCCTTTCCTGATTGATTGGTTTATGTTGATTTTCTTTCAGCCTTTTCTTGGCTTCTTCTACTGTTTCGTTATCCCTGGTTAGATATGCCGCAACAAACCGATCCTCGATCTTTGTGTATCCGCCAACGACACCTTTTTCGATCTTCTTATAGCCGCCAACGACACCCTGCTCGATCTTTTTATAACCGCCGGTTACCGCCACAGCCATTTTCTGTGTTCCCTTTGCAATTTTCGATTTTGCCAATACCGTGTATTTTCCTCCTATCAAATTGATCCCTAAAAGCAGTACAACGACCCATACCGCTGATCCCGTTAAAATGTTGAACAGTTGGATATCCGCTTCTTCCATACCGGGAAAAGACACCAGCATCGACCGTTGCATGGCATAAACTGAGACACACGCATCAGCCAGTGATATGTTTCTGAGTATCTTTCCCACCGGCGATGGGGTATGCCTTGATTGCACCATACCGATGATCGCCATTGTGATTTTTGCAAAGGTATAGGTAGCAATCGCGATCATCACGATCTTTTGAAAAGCCGCCCCCCTGTCCTCCCGGGCAGACAAAACGTTCACACCGATAATGCAAAAGGACAGCACCACCAATAAAATGCCGGTAATGCGGCTTGCAAACTGCTCTACACCGTAATCGCCGCCGGCTTTCCGTTTGATCTTCAAAACAGAAAACCGGGTTGTCGTCAACACTGCGTAGTAAACGCCCAACGTAATAAACCACCAGGAGCGTGCAAGAAAGCCCAAAACGCAGTTAGCAACCGCATAGGTAAAGTTGAATCCAAGGCTTATATATGGGCTTCCTGCAATGGTAAGCATTTTCATTTAATGCCTTTGATCATAGGGATCAGGGCGATCAGCATAATGATGCCCAGCAGGCCCACCAGCGTGCCCCATACGATCATCTGCCATACCAGGCACATGCACATACCAAGACCCAACACCAATGCTGCCACCACGCCGTAAACCACACGGAACACATTCTTGCCGTTTAGCTTGGGAAGCTTCTTGTTCTCCATCTTGCACCATACAATGCCTGTGATCACGCCAAAGACGATACCCACGCTGCCGAAGATGATGCCCTCATTAAAGGCTTCCCATTCCGGCAGAAGTGCCATACACATACCCAGTGCGAACAGTACACCGCTTACGGTGCCCATGATCAGTGCAATAAAGCTGCTTTTTTTCATTTGAAATCTCCTTTCATTAAACCAACACTTGTTTTCTTATTGCAAATGTAGTATACTGAACTTATCCTAGCAAAACAATCATCAATTTAACAACAAGTGTCGGAGTAATGAAATGAATGTAAAAAATAACAAACGCCGCAAAGAGTCCCAGGAGAAGATCGAAAGAGCCTTTGTAGAGCTGCTGCAGACCCACGAAATTAGTCAGATCACCGTTTCGGATCTGATCAAAATGACAGGTTTAAACCGCAGCACCTTCTATGCAAATTATATGGACATCTTCGATCTTGCGGACAAGCTGAGAGTCAAGCTGGAAAACGATTTTTCAGATCTTTTTTCTGATTACGACTATTTTAATGAACGAACCGGCTGTCTGAAAATGTTTATCCACATCAGGGAGAATCAGCTCTTCTATAAAACCTATTTTAAGCTCTGCTATGATGAAAAGCATCTGATCTCCATATATGACACCCGTCGGGCAGAACAGGAGCAAATGACCACGAATCTTAAATACCACATTGAATTTTTCCGAAACGGCCTGAATGCCATCATTAAGCTCTGGCTCGCCGGCGGCTGCCAGGAATCCCCGGAGGAAATGGCAGAAGTCATCAAGCAGGAATACAGAGGCAGATAATAAAAAACACCGCCAAATGGCGGTGCTTTTTTTGGTGGACCTGAGGAGATTCGTTCAATTGCGGTAGCCACCAGTGTTCGCACTGGTGGCAGCAATATGCCACCGGCATATTGCGATTAAATTCTTCGAATCTCCTCATATAAATACCATACCAAAAAAAGACACCGCCAAATGGCGGTGCTTTTTTTGGTGGACCTGAGGAGATTCGAACTCCCGACCCCCACAATGCGAATGTGATGCGCTCCCAACTGCGCTACAGGCCCGTATCCAACGAGGAAATTATATCACCTCGTTGGCATTTGTCAAGATTCCTTAGGAATGTTTCTCATGGTCAGGCTGATGCGTTTCCGCTTTTCGTCCACTTCCAAAACGGATACCTTTACCACGTCGCCCACCTTTACGACTTCCGAGGGGTGGCGTAATTTCCGGTTGCACACCTGGGAGATATGAACCAGGCCGTCCTGATGGACGCCGATGTCCACAAACACGCCAAAGTCAATAACGTTCCGCACCGTGCCGGACAGCACCATACCGGGCTTTAAGTCCTTCATTTCCAGTACGTCCGTCCGCAAAACCGGTGCAGGCAGGTCATCACGGGGGTCCCGGCCGGGCTTCATCAGTTCATTTACCACGTCAACCAAGGTCGGCACGCCAACACCGCAACGCTCCGCCGCATTTTCTTCTCCCAACTGAGAGAATCTGTCCTTCAGTTCCGAGAGATTTCCAGCCGCCACGTCCTTTTTGTCGTAGCCACAAAGGGTTAAGAGGGTTTCTGCCGCCTTGTAGGACTCCGGGTGGACACCGGTGTTGTCCAGAATTTCCTTACTCTCCGGCACACGCAAAAAGCCTGCACACTGCTCATAGGCCTTCGGGCCTAATTTGGGTACTTTCTTCAGCTGATTTCTACCGGTAAACGCACCGTTTTCCTCCCGGTAAAGGACGATATTTTTCGCCGTTGTGCCATTAAGACCCGACACCTTTTGCAGCAAACTTGCAGAGGCGGTATTCACGTCCACACCCACAGCATTTACGCAGTCCTCCACCACACCGTTCAAGGCCTCGTCCAGCCGCTTTTGAGGACAGTCGTGCTGATACTGACCCACACCGATGGCCTTGGGGTCGATCTTCACCAGCTCTGCAAGCGGGTCCTGCAATCTCCGGGCGATGGACACCGCAGAACGGAGGTTCACATCGTAATCCGGGAATTCCTCCGCCGCCAATTTCGATGCCGAATACACGGACGCACCGGCCTCATTGACGATCATATAGCTGACACCGGGTAAATTCTTCAGCATTTCCACAGTCATGGCCTCGGTTTCCCGGGAGGCCGTGCCGTTACCGATGGCAATATGCTGCACACCGTGTTT
This sequence comes from Oscillospiraceae bacterium, assembly GCA_017456105.1. Next base: position 150,399 of record JAFTKA010000010.1, read on the forward strand.
TTTGGCCATACGGCTCAGGATCTCGATAGCTTCCTGTTTTTTCCGTTCATTAAAGGTAGGATACACCACAGAAGTATCCAGTACCCGGCCTGTACCGTCCACAATAGCTACCTTGCAGCCGTTCCGGTATCCGGGGTCAAGACCCATGGTTACAAAGCCCTTTACAGGCCGCTGCATCAGAAGGGGCTTTAGATTCAGGGCAAAGTTAGCGATGGCCGACTCCCCTGCCCGGTCAGTTAATGTGCTTCTCAGCTCCCTCTCTACACTGGGTGCGATCAAACGGTCAAAGGCATCTTCCGCAGCCGCTCTGACAAAGGCAGAGATCCATTTGGTGGGCTTTAGTGCCATTCTGCACACCAATGCCTGACCCTCCAGGCCCGGCAGTGCGGCAGAGACCTTCAAAAAGCCCTCCTTTTCGCCCCGGTTGATAGCTAAGATCTGATGATTCTGCAGTCGGGAAACGGGCGTCTTAAAATCATAATAAAGCCGATACACACTGTCCTGCTCCGCATCTTCGGCAGCCACGGTAATGACAGCATATTTTTCCATCTTCTCCCGGAGTGCCTTACGGATATCCGCATCATCGGAGATGATCTCGGCGATAATATCCGACGCACCCTGCAGGGCATCTTCCAAAGTTTCCACACCCTTTTCAGGGTCGATATAATCCTGTGCAAGCTCCGCAGGATCCCGGCCGTCCTGTTCATAAATAGCCAAAGCCAAAGGCTCCAGGCCCTTCTCCTTGGCAACGGTTGCCCGGGTGCGGCGTTTCTGCTTATAAGGCCTGTACAGATCCTCTGCCTCGGCCAGGGTGGCCGCCGCCTCAATAGCCGCTTTCAGTTCCTCAGTCAGCTTGCCTTGATTGTCGATGGCGTTCAGGATTTCCTGCTTTCTCTCTGCCAAATTTCGCAGATAGTTAAGCCGCACTTCCAAATTACGCAGGGTGGTATCGTCCATACTGCCGTGCATCTCTTTCCGATACCGGGCGATAAAGGGAATGGTGTTTCCCTCGTCTAAAAGGCTCACCACATTTTCAACATAGCTTTCTTTTTGACCCAGCTCCTGGGCCAAGGTTTTGATCATGGTTTCCATAAAGCACTTCCTTCAAAAAAGGTAGTAATAGTATACCACATTCCTCTTTTTTTGGCAATGGATTGCTTTATTGACAAGGGGCTATTTTATCGTTTATAATAAAGAAAAAGCCCAAGGAGGTAACACTATGGCAAAGAAGATCATTACCATCAGCCGTGAATTCGGCAGCGGCGGCCGCACCATCGGCCACATGGTAGCCGAAAAGCTGGGAATCCCCTTCTATGATAAGGAGCTTGTGGAGCATATTGCTCTGGAGTCCGGCTTTGATCCCCGATTTGTGGAGGAGCATGGTGAGCATGCACCCGGCAAGAGTCTTCTGTCCTACGCCTTCGCACCCCAGGGTGTGCCCGGCGTGATGCACGGTCTGTCCTCGGCCGACTTCCTTTGGAATATTCAGTGTAATGTGATTTTGCAGCTGGCGGAAAAAGGCCCTTGCGTCATTGTGGGCCGGAACGCGGACTATATCCTCAAGGACCGTACCGACTGTCTCCACGCCTTTATCCACGCGGATAAGGACTTCCGGGCAGAGCGGATCGTGCGGCTCTACGGCGAGTCCGAAAAGAAGCCGGAGGCTCGTCTGCAGGAAAAGGATAAACGCCGCAAGGTCAACTATCAGCACTATACCGGCAGGACCTGGGGCCTGTCTCAGAATTATGATATCAGTCTCTGCAGCAGTACCATCGGTATCGAGCAGTGTGCCGATATCATCGTCTCCATGGCCAATAAGGAAGATTAAACAAGCCAAAAACAGGCGTGTCTTGCGACACGCCTGTTTTTTATGCCTTATCCGGGAAAAGTGCTTCAATTGCCTTGTGGGCTGCGTCCTGCTCTGCCCGCTTTTTGCTGGAGCCTTCACCCTGACCAACCACCTGACCATTCAACTGCACTTCCACAGTAAAATGCTTGTCGTGATCCGGACCTGATTCTCCTGTCAGAGTATAGGTCAGCACCTGATTCTTCTTCTGCTGTACCAGCTCCTGCAGAGCGGTCTTATAGTCCGCATTCCGCATTTTGGCAGAAGGTACATTACAAAGAACGAATCTGCGGATCAGCCCTTCTGCGGCAGCCATGCCACCGTCCAAAAAGCTTGCTGCAATTACTGATTCCACCGCATCTGCCAAAATGGAATCCCGGCTTCTGCCGCCACTTTGCTCCTCACCGTTGCCCAGCATCAGGTGCTTGCCCAAACCCAACTGCTCAGCGATCCCGGCAAGGCTTGCCTCGCACACCATATCCGCCCGCATACGGGTCAGCTCACCCTCCGGACGGTCCGGGAAGGTCTTATACAGGTGCTCGGCCACTACCATACCCAAAATGGAATCGCCCAAAAACTCCAACCGCTCGTTGCTTTTCAGACTGTCGTGCCAGCATTCGTTGGCATAGGAGGAGTGAGTCAGTGCATTTTGAAGCAGGGTGATATTTTGAAACCGATAACCGATAGCGGTCTCCAGATCCTTAATCATCGTCATTCTCCTTGGCAGTCAGGTGGGAAAGCTCCTGCTCCAGATCCTCTGCAATATTGCTTTCTGCCGAATCCATAGCCTGCTTCACCGCATTGCGAAACGCCAGTGCATCGGACGCACCGTGAGCCTTGATCACCATCTTGCGGATACCCAGAAACGGTGTGCCGCCGATCTCCCGGTAGTCCATAAGCTTCTTGATCTTTTTCACGCCGGACATACAGAAAAGAGCACCCAGCTTGGTAAGTAAATTCTTCTTGAACATTCTCTTCATGAGGCTGCCCATAAACATGGCAGTACCCTCAATGGACTTCAGAAGTATGTTGCCGGAGAAGCCGTCGCAAACCACCACGTCCACCGCACCCAGAGGTACATCTCTTGCCTCCACGTTGCCCACAAAATTCAGGATCCCCTGCTCTGCGGCATTGGTCAAAAGTGCGTAGGCTTCCTTCTGCAGAGCCGTACCTTTGGAGTCCTCCGTGCCGATATTGAGCAAGCCCACCTTGGGGTTTTCAATACCCAAATACTTTTTGGCGTAAAGAGAGCCTACCACACCAAACTGCAACAGAAACTCCGGGGTACACTCGGCATTGGCACCGCAGTCCAAAAGTACTGTTTTACCGCCGGTCTTATTGGGCATAGCAGGACCCATGGCCGCCCGACGGATCCCCTTAACACGCTTGACGATCAAAGTTGCTCCTGTGAGCAACGCACCGGTACTGCCGGCGGAAATGAAGGCATCACCTTCCCCGTCAGCGAGCATCTTCAGACCCACGATCATAGAAGAATTCTTTTTCTTGTGGATCACCTTTGCAGGGTCGTCGTGCATATCCACCACATCGTCGGCATTGGCGATTTGAAGACCTGCAGGCAGATCCACAATGCCCTGGCTTTTCAGAGCATCGAGGATTTCTTCCCCTCTGCCAACCAGGGTGATCTGAGCATTATAAAGCTTTGCGGCCTCAACAGCACCCATCACAGGTGCTAAGGGGGCGAGATCACCGCCCATGGCGTCCAAAATAATTCTCATATCTTACCTTCTTTCTCAAATACCCTTTTCTATCAGTGCGTCGATTCGTTCCAAAGAGCGGTTGGCGATGGCCAAATTTTTCTCCGCTTTCTTCCGAATTCTCTGCTCCAAGGGGGTAATGATGCTGAAATTGATATTCATTGGTTGAAAATTTACGATCTGCGGATCGCTAACGTAAAGACCCAAAGCACCCACAGCCGTCTCCTTGGGGAAATCAGGCAACTCCCTGCCCTGCAGCTTTGCGGCCATGGCAACAGCTGCCAGGAAGCCTGATGCGGTGCTTTCCACATAGCCTTCTACACCGGTCATCTGGCCGGCAAAAGCAACCAAGGGGTTTCTTCTGTCCGCAAAATACCGATCCAACAGCTTCGGGCTCTGCAGGAAGGTGTTCCGGTGCATCACACCGTAGCGGACGAATTCCGCTTTCTTCAGTGCGGGGATCATGGAGAACACCCGTTTCTGCTCCGGGAATTTTAGGTGGGTCTGAAAACCTACCAGGTTAAACACGCTCTTAGCCGCATTGTCCTGCCGCAGCTGGACCACCGCATAGGGCTCTTTCCCGGTCTTGGGATCGATAAGACCCACAGGCTTCAAAGGGCCAAACCGCAGGGTGTCCGGGCCCCGGCGGGCCATGACCTCCACAGGCATACAGCCTTCAAAGACATTCTTATCTTCAAAGCCGTGGACTTCTGCCTCCTCCGCGGAGATCAGCTCCTTCAAAAAGGCCTCATACTGCTCCTTATTCATAGCACAGTTGATATAATCCGGCGTTCCCCGATCATACCTAGACTGCCACCAGGCCTCATTCATATCAATGGATTCTGCGGTTACAAGCGGTGCTGCCGCATCGAAAAAGTGCAAATACCCTTCTCCGAAGTATTCTCCGATGGCCTCCGACAGTGCATCGGACGTCAGAGGGCCGGTCGCCACGATCACAGGACCTTCCGGCACCTTTGTAGCTTCCTCAGAAATTACAGTAATATTGGGGTGGGAGCGGATTTTCTCCGTTACAAGTTGAGAAAAACCGGCTCTGTCCACGGCTAAACAGCCGCCTGCCTCCACCCGGGTCTGGTCGGCACAGGCCATAATGAGGCTTCCCAATCGACGCAATTCTTCCTTTAATAGACCCACTGCATTTTCCAGCCTGTCTCCCCGGAAGGAATTGGAGCACACCAGCTCGGCAAAGGTATCACTATGGTGAGCTGGAGACTTTTTCTCCGGCTTCATTTCATAAAGCTCTACCTCAATTCCCCGCTGGGCAAGCTGCCAAGCAGCCTCCGAGCCGGCAAGGCCCGCGCCGATCACTTTTACCATCTTATTTCTCCTTGGCCTTTTTTACGGCCTTCTTGGTAGTCTTCTTAGTGGTCTTTTCACCCTCGGAAGACTCTTTTTTCTTATAGTAGCCCCGCTTGTCCTCCGGCAGGAAATTTTCGCAGCTTTCGTTGATGCAGAAGGGCTTCATACGGCCCTTTCCTGCCTTCTTGAACATGGTCTGTCCACACTTGGGGCAATCCTCAGCAGTGGGTACGTCCCAGCTCATAAAGCCGCAGTCTGCACCCCGCTCACAGCCGTAATAGGCAAAGCCACGCTTACTCTTCCGCTTGAGAATCGTGCTGCCGCACTTAGGACAACGGCCGGGCATCTTCTCGGTAATGGGCTTGGTGTTGGTACACTCCGGGAAGCCGGGGCAGGCCAGGAATTTACCAAACCGGCCGATCTTCACCACCATATTCCGTCCGCAGATCTCGCAGACCTCATCGGTAACCTCATCGGGCACTTTCAGCCGTGTGCCCTCCAGAGCAGACTCTGCATTCAGCATTTCCTGATGGAAGTCCTTGTAGAACTCGGAAAGCACGTCCTTCCAGTTCCGCTTGCCCAACTCCACATCGTCAAGCCGGGTCTCCATATTGGCGGTAAACTCCACGTCGATAATATCGTGGAAACGCTCCATCATAAGGCCTGTTACCACTTCGCCCAAGGCGGTGGGAGCAAGCCGCTTGTCGGTCTTATTCACATACTCCCGATCCTGAATGATGGACACGGTAGCCGCGTAGGTAGAAGGACGGCCGACGCCCTTTTCTTCCATAGCTTTTACCAGCGTTGCCTCGGTGTAACGGGCAGGGGGCTGCGTAAAATGCTGCTCCTTCTTCATATCCCGGCAGGAAGCGGTATCCCCCTGCTGCAGATCCGGCAGCGGGGTTCCGGTTACCTCGTCTTCCTCATCACGGCCCTCTTCGTAGACCGCCAGGAAGCCTGCAAATTTCACACTCTGATGGGTGGAACGGAACACATGGCCTTCACAGCTGGTATCAATGGACACGGTATCATACACAGCATTCGCCATCTGGCTTGCCAAAAACCGGCTCCAGATCAGCTTATAGAGCCGATACTGCTCCCTGGTTAAGCTGCCCTGAATTTGCTCCGGGTCTAAGTTTACATTGGTGGGACGGATCGCTTCATGGGCGTCCTGAGCACCGGACTTGGTCTTGAAAACATGGTGCTTACCGTAATAATATTCTTTTCCGTAGCGACCCTTAATAAAGCTTGCAGCGGCATTCATAGCCTCATCGCTGAGCCGCAAAGAGTCGGTACGCATATAGGTGATCAAACCCAGAGTGCCTTCCCCTGCCACGTCAACGCCTTCATAAAGCTGCTGTGCGATGGCCATGGTACGCTTGGGGGTCATATTCAGCTTCCGGGAAGCCTCCTGCTGCAAGGTGGAGGTGGTAAAAGGAGGTGCGGCAGAACGTTTTTTATCGGCCTGCTTCACAGAATCCACTGTAAAGGTTTTTCCTGTAATGTCATTTACGATCTTCAGCACCTGCTCTTCATTTTCCAGTTCCCGTTTCTTGCTGTCTCCATAATAACGGGCCTTGAAAGAGCCGGGCTTGCTGATCCGGTCCAATGTTACCTCCAACGACCAGTACTCCTTGGGAATAAAGGCACGGATCTCATTTTCTCTATCCACCACCAAACGGGTAGCCACAGACTGCACCCGTCCTGCGGACAGGCCTCTTCTTACCTTCTTCCACAGCAGAGGAGAAAGCTGGTAGCCCACGATCCGGTCAAGAATCCGTCTTGCCTGCTGGGCGTCCACCAGATCTAAGTCGATATCCCGGGGATTTGCGATGGATTCCTGTACCACCTTTTGGGTGATCTCATTGAAGGTTACACGGCGGGTCTTACTTTCCGGCAGCTCCAGCAGCTCCTTTAAGTGCCAGGAGATGGCTTCTCCTTCACGGTCAGGGTCCGTTGCCAGATATACGGTATCCGCCTTCTGTGCCGCCTTATGAAGCTCAGAGATCAGCTCGGACTTGGTCTGCAGGGGCAGATATTCAGGCTGGAAGCCGCCCTCAATATCCACACCCATGGTGTTCTTGGGCAGATCCCGCAAATGGCCCATACTGGCCTTGACCACATACTCCGGTCCAAGATATTTACCAATGGTCTTCGCCTTGGAGGGCGACTCCACAATTACCAGATTCGTTGACTTAGCCATGAAAAGCCTCCGCAAATAATTATTTTAGAGATACTCGCCTGCCCGGATAATTTTTGATTACGCCTTTTAGTGTCAGCTTGGTCAGGATCGACAAAACTGTACCGGCGGGCATTCCGCTTTGGGCGATGATCTCGTCCATCAGCTGAGGCCGGACAGTCAGCAGTTTCGCAACTGCCTGTTCTTCCGGAGTCAGGTCCTGGCAAACACTATAAGTGGATTTTTCTCCGTTGTCAATGTCTTTTTTCTGTAACGGTTCTTTCTTCTTTTCCATTTGACGGGGATAAACCGGCTCTTCCGCCACCTTTAGAGTGGTCTTTTCAAAGGTTCTGCTCTGTGCCGGTTTTTGCTGCAGCTTACCGGGATAGAGTGCGTCATATTCTTTCAGAATATCCCAGCCGCAAAGCACCGGGATCGCTCCCTGCTGCAGCAGCTCATTACTGCCGCGGCAGGCTTCCACGCCGATATTGCCCGGCACCACAAAAACATCTCTTCCCTGCTCGGCAGCTCTTTCGGCGGTGATGAGTGAACCGCTGGGATTGGGTGCTTCTACCACCAAAACACCGTTACTCAGACCGCTGATAATACGGTTTCTGATGGGGAAATGCCAGCCGAGAGCCTTCGTTTTTGGCGGATACTCCGAAATCAGACAGCCGTTTTGGCTAAGAGTTGCAAACAATTGTCGGTTAGAAGACGGATATACCACATCAACACCGCCACCCAAAACAGCTACTGCAGGCTTTCCTGCACGGACCGCACCCTGCAGAGCCATGGTATCCACGCCCTCAGCTCCGCCGGAAACCAAAAGACCGCCGCCTGCAGCGATCTGACTGCCAAGCTCCATACCGGCCTGCATACCGTAGGAGGTAGCTTTTCTTGTTCCCACAACACCGATCACCGGCTGCTGTTCCCAATCCGGAAGAATACCCTTATAATAGAGTACCAGCGGTGGGTCAAAGATATTTTTCAGTCTGGAAGGATAAATAGAGTCCCCCAAAGTCATGATGCCGATACCCCGGTCCGCACAATCCCGCAGGATCTTCTCCGCAGAGCTTAAGGATTTATGATCCAGGGCATCGCGAACCTTCTCAGGAAACTCCGCAAATACCCGGTCTTCACTGTAATAGATCTCCTCCGGGTCAGAAAAATGCTGCAGAAGCTGGTGCTTCTGACGCAGAGAAATATGGGACAGTTCTGCAAACCATATCCAGTGTATCAGCATTTTTCCACCTCTTTCTACTATTTCATCTGCCACATCACGATGGCGGCCGCCACCGAGGCATTCAGGGATTCGCAGTGGCTGTTCATGGGAATGATCAGCTCCTGCTGTGCCTGCTCCAAAATCTCCTGACGGACACCCTGTCCCTCACTTCCGATGACCACAGCCATGGTACCAAGAGGTGCTTTGCGAATGTCCACAGCCTTGTCAGACAGTGCGGTTACACCAACGGGGATCTTCCGCTCTTGGCAGGCTTTTTGCACTTCCTGCCAGGTGGCCTGCACCACAGGCACACGGAACACCGCACCCATACTGGCTCTGACTACCTTATGGCTGTAAGGATCGGCACAGCCCTCCAAAAGCACCACGGGAATATCCAAGGCATCTGCCGTCCGTAAAATCGTACCCAGATTACCCGGATCCTGTACACCGTCCAAAAGAAGCATGCCCGGCTTCGGTTGAAACTCTGTTTTTTCCGGATACCGGCACAGGAACAAAGCCCCCTGGGGGGTCTTCATGGGGGAAATGGATTCCATCACATCTTCCGGCACCTGTACGCATCTGACACCCACCGGTAGCTGGATATCCACGCCGTCCGACAATATCACCGTATCTAGACCTGGCCACCACCGAATTGCTTCCTGTAAAAGTTTTGTACCGTCGGCAACAAATACGCGGCTTTCCTCCCGCTCCCGACGGGAGCTGAGCAAACGCCGCACCTGCTGCAGCAAGGGGTTCTTCCTTGCAGTGATCCGCTCTATCATTTTCTTTCCCCCTTGTACATTATTATATATATTATAGCAATTTCCCCATTCTTTTCAAGTCCGTATATTTTTAAGCGTTTTGGGCCGATTTTATGGATAATTTTTCGCGGTTTGTTGTGAAAATAACCCATCGGCACTTAATTTGCCTCCGGTTTTTGTATACATTCCCAAAAAACGCCCCGCCGCCACCGATTGTTTCGTATATTTATTCACTCTTTCTGTATATTTTATGTATTTTTCCCAAAAGATATTTTCCCTCAAGCACACCTGTTCTTCACAGGAAGAAAAATTTGTATAATTTTGCATAAAACTATTGACAACATAAAACCAGAGTGCTATAGTAGGGTCATTCGATGCCAACAAGGCAAGAAAGGACACTGATAAAAATGAAAAAGATTATTGCACTTATGCTGGCCATGATGCTGCTGGTCTCCCTGGCAGCCTGCTCCAGCGGAGAAACCTCCGGCGACGCTACTTACACCGTAGGTATCTGCCAGATCATGACTCACCCCGCTTTGGATTCTGCCACCGAGGGCTTCAAGGCCGCTTTGAAGGAAGAACTGGGCGAAGATGCTGTCAAGTTCCTGGATAAGGACGCCGGCGGTGAATTCACCAACTGCGGCACTATTATGGACGGCTTTGTTGCTGAAAACGTAGACCTGATCCTGGCAAACGCCACTGCTCCCCTGCAGGCCGCTGCCTCTGCAACCAAGGATATCCCCGTTCTGGGCACCTCCATTACCGACTACGCCACCGCTTTGAATATCACCGACTGGACCGGTACTGTGGGCGGCAACATCTCCGGTACCTCTGACCTGGCCCCTCTGGACCAGCAGGCTCAAATGATCAAGGATCTGTTCCCCAACACTCAGAAGGTCGGCCTGCTGTACTGCTCCAATGAGCCCAACTCCGTATACCAGATCACTGAGGTTGGCAAATACCTGACCGAGCTGGGTATCGCCAGTGAGCCCTATGCCTTCACTGATGTCAACGACCTGGCCTCCGTTGCCGAGACTGCCTGCAACAATGTAGATGTTATTTACATTCCCACCGATAACACCGCCGCCACCTATGCAGAAAATATTGCCAACGTGGTAATCCCCGCCAAGGTGCCTGTCGTCTGCGGTGAGTCCAACACCTGTGCCGGCTGCGGCGTGGCAACCCTGTCCATTGACTACTACGATCTGGGCTACACCACCGGCAAGATGGCTGCCAAGATCCTGACCGGTGAAGCTGATATCTCCACTATGGAAGTGCAGTTCGCCCCCGAGGTTACCAAGATGTACAACGCAGCCAACTGTGAAGCTCTTGGTCTGACAATGCCCGATGACTACGTGGCCATCGAGCCTGCCGAATAATCAGGTAAATAACAAAACAGCGGAATGACTTCTGTTTTTCCGCTGTTTTTCCTGTGTTATCTTACAAGAGAGGAAAACCCAAAATGAACATATTCGCTTTCTTCAATTCCCTGCCAGGTGCATTTGGACAGGGTCTTGCCTGGGGTATTATGGCCATCGGTGTCTATATCACCTACAGGATCCTGGATATTGCTGATCTGACCGTAGACGGCAGCCTGGCCACCGGTGGTGCAGTCTGTGCCATCGCCATCAGCCTGGGCGTCAACCCCTGGGTGGCAATGCTGCTGGCGGTGCTGTCCGGTATGCTGGCCGGTCTTATTACAGGTCTTCTGCACACCGCTTGCGGTATCCCCGCCATTTTGTCCGGTATTCTGACCCAGCTGGCTCTGTATTCCGTCAATTTGCGGATTATGGCTATCGGCAGCAATGCCACCACCAAGGCAACTGTGGCCTTGAATGTGGATAAGCATGATCTGCTGCTATCCTCCCGCTTTGTCCGGGAAATTGGTCTGAACAACCCCCTGATTCTGCTGGCTGTTGGCTGCATCGTTGTGATCGGTGCTCTTTATTGGTTCTTTGGAACAGAACAGGGCTGTGCCCTGCGGGCCACCGGTGCAAACCAGGCAACTGCCAGAGCCCAGGGCATCAATACCAATTTTGGAAAAGTCCTTGCCCTGGTCATTTCCAACGGATTGGTTGCTCTGTCCGGTGCACTATTGGCCCAGTATCAGGGCAGTGCCACCATCGATATGGGCCGCGGTGCCATCGTTATCGGTCTTGCTGCCGTGATCATCGGTGAGGTTCTGTTCAGTAAGATATTTATTAACTTTGCTTTGAAGCTGCTGGCCAGCATTATTGGTGCGATCATTTATTTTGTAGTTATCACATTTGTTCTGCGACTGGGTCTGGAATCCACGGATCTGAAGCTGCTGACTGCTCTGGTGGTCGCCCTGTTCCTGTCCATTCCCTTCTGGAAGGGTAAGTATTTTGGAAAACACGCAAAGGGAGGTCTGCACCATGCTAAACATTAAAGCTATTTTCAAGACCTTCAATGCCGGCACTATCAACGAAAAGAAGGCTCTGCAAGGTGTGGATCTGCACCTGAAGCCCGGCGATTTCGTAACTGTCATCGGCGGCAACGGTGCCGGTAAGAGTACCCTTATGAACTGCGTTTCCGGTGCCTATCCCGTAGATGGTGGCAGCATTCTTATTGATGGTGTGGACGTAACCCATCTGCCGGAATATAAGCGTGCAAAATACATTGGCCGTGTGTTCCAGGATCCTATGATGGGTACTGCCGCTACTATGCAAATCGAAGAAAACCTGGCTTTGGCCTCCCGTCGGGGTAAGCTTCGTGGCCTGAAGGCCGGTATCACCAAGACCGAGCGTGCCTTCTACAAGGAGCAGCTGAAGATCCTGGATCTGGGTCTTGAGGAACGGCTGACTGCCAAGGTCGGTCTGCTGTCCGGCGGCCAGCGGCAGGCTTTGACCCTTTTGATGGCCACATTGCAGAAACCCAAGCTCCTGCTTTTAGACGAGCACACCGCCGCTCTGGACCCCAAGACAGCCGCCAAGGTGCTGGACGCCACCCAGCGGATCGTTGAGAAGGACAATCTGACCACTCTGATGATCACCCACAATATGCGTGATGCCATCACCTACGGCAACCGTCTGATCATGATGTACGACGGCAAGATCGTTGTTGATGTTTCCGGTGAGGAAAAGAAAAACCTCTCCGTAGAGCAGCTTCTGAACCTCTTCAGTCAGGTCAGCGGCTCTAACGAAGCCAACGACAAGCTTCTTCTTTCCTGATAAAAATCCCCCGGAGAAATCTCCGGGGGATTTTTTAGTTCTTTTCGTCGGGGAAACAGATAGACACACCGTTGACCTCTACATTTTCATCTGCACAGATCAGAAGGTATTTCACGCCACCGATAATTCTGGTCTCGATCAGATCGCTCCGCTCCGGATTTACCGTGATGGAAACGTCCGGGGTCTTGACCTCAAATTTCCGGTTATCGATCACGTTCTTGGGGTGGATCTCCGCCTCAAAGCCGAAGGTCTCATCATAGTCCACGCTAAACTTGGCAAGGCCCTTTTCCGACACACCGGAGGTGGCCAAAGCCACCTTCACCTGCTCCTTATTGACAAGCAGAGTGTCCGGCACCCGGCTCTCCTTATGCAGGTCGATGCACTGGCAAAGCTGCTCATGAACTGCCTGCACTACCTCCAGGCTGCACTCATCTCCCAAGGTGCGGGTCAGCAGTGCCTCAAAGGACTTCTTCTGCTCGTAAGCCGGCTTGGGAACGGGGGTATTGAATACTGAACTCACGAAAGCCTCGTGGTTATCCTTGGGGGAATGGGTGTAGAACAGAGCATTGTAAATATTGGCTCTTCGGTCATCAAAGGCCGGGAACAAAAAGCCCAGCTCCGGAGCGGCCACCACCTGTGCCGTGCCGCCGATCTGAAAGGCCTTCTCCTCTGCCGCATAGTGGAGGTTTGCTTTGCTGAGCTTTACGGGGCAAACCGCACACAGAATGTACTTATAAACCTCCCCGCTGTCACCCTCGTCCCCTTCTTCGCTGCTCTTAAAAGGCACATCATAGCTTTCGCAGCCTAAGAGGATCAGGTAGTTTTCTTCAAAATGTACGGTTTCCATGACCTTCTCGTAGAAGGCTTTCCGCAGTTCCTCGTTTTTAAGGCTGGTATCCCGCAGAGCCATCAAAAGGTTATGTTCGGGGCTGCCCGCCACCTGGCTCGTCTTAAAGGACAAGTCAATGAGGTTCTTTCCCACCGAGCCGGACAGGACCTTCTTCATGACGCCAAAATACATCTCCGCCTCATTTTCCGGCATCATGGCTACGCTCTGCTTGAACTCGGAGATGATCTCCTTCTGAGTGTTCACATAGCAGCCGTAAATGGAAGTCATATTACTGCGGTCCCGGCGAATTCTCCGCCGGATCTCACCGATCTCTTTCTGATTCATAATGTAACCCTCTCTATTTTTTACGCCGGTGCAAGCACCGGCGTAATTGCTTTATTTATCCCAAAGGCAGATCCAGTTCTGAATAAAGTACTCAATGCCGGAATAGACCGTCGTAACTACGATCACCGCAGTTACCGCAATACTGACCCAGGGCTCCAGGGGGAACGCCATCATAACGCACAGGCCGATCATGGTGCTGGCGGTCTTGACCTTGCCGCTCCAGCCGGCAGCGATCACCTTGCCCTTGCCCACTGCCACCAGCCGCAGGCCGGTAACCGCAAACTCACGGGTCAGAACGATCATCAGAGCCCAGGCGGGCATCATTTTCCATTCGCAGAACATCGTCATCGCCGCGATGGTCAGAAGCTTGTCAGCTAAGGGATCCAGAAACTTTCCGAAGTCGCTGACCTGATTGCATTTCCGGGCGATCTGGCCGTCCACAAAGTCCGTCAGGCTTGCGATAATAAACACCGCAAAAGACAGCCACATATAAAGGTTGGGCTGGCCTCCGCTTAAGTACATAAGCACCATATACACCGGGATAAATGCCACCCGGACCAAAGTGATCTTGCTTGCTAAAGTCATGTCAATCCTCCGCTACAAAACCTGTCAGGTCTCCGTCGATCACACCTTCGATGCAAACCTTTACGAACTCACCCTCGGAAATATCCTCCTGGGTGGCGATCCAGACTCTGCCGTCAATTTCCGGTGAGTCGGCATAGGTGCGGCCATAGTACTGACCGTACTCCTCGTCATAACCGTCCACTAAAACGTCAACCGTTTTTCCGATCATGGAAGCATTGTATTCGTCCATGATCCGGGACTGTATGATCTCAAGCTGCTGGGCTCTTTTCTGGGCAATTTCCCAGTCCACAAACTCCATATCGGCAGCGGGTGTCCCCTCCTCCGGGGAGAACGGAAACACGCCCACCCGTTCCATACGCTGCTCCTTGATAAACTCACAAAGCTCCTCGAATTCCGCTTCACCCTCACCGGGAAGACCGGTAATCACGCTGGTGCGGATCACAAGTCCGGGGATCCGGTCTCTCAGCTTTTGGAACAGTTCTTTCACGTACTGGCTGTTGCCACGCCGATTCATTAACTCTAATATTCTATCATTACAATGCTGAATAGGCAAGTCCAAATATTTCACAATTTTCTTTTCGCTTGCCATTACCTCGATCAGCTCGTCGTCAATTTCGTCGGGATAGGCATAGTGAAGCCGGATCCATTGCAGGCCCTCAATCTCGCAAAGCCGTCTTAAAAGCTCCGGTAACAGCCTTTTATGACCGGGCAGATCCGTGCCGTAACGGCAGGTGTCCTGAGCAACCACCAACAGTTCCTTGACACCGCTGTCAGCCAAAAGCCTTGCTTCATAGACAATATCGTCCATCTGGCGGCTGCGGTACTTGCCACGTAAATACGGGATAATGCAGTAGGAACAGCGATTATCGCAGCCCTCTGCGATCTTTATGTAGGCATAATGCTCCGGTGTGGTCAGAATTCTTCCGGTTTCCACCTCGGGAGCATCAATAGAGCCAAACTCCTCCGCCTTCTGATCCTGCAGCAGCTTTTCAATGGCCGGTACGATCTCCGTATAGCTGCCCGTGCCCAAAATTCCGTCTACCTCAGGCATTTCCTCCAGGATCTGCTGCTGATACCGCTGGGACAGGCAGCCGGTAACCAAGATCTTACCCACCAGTCCCTGTTCCTTCAGCTGACCCATCTGCAAAATTGCGTCAATGGCCTCAGCCTTTGCCGAGTCGATAAAGCCGCAGGTGTTGATCACAACCACATCGCAGCCCACCACGTCCGGCTGCACCGCAAATCCTGCCTCCTGCACCCGATACATCATTCGCTCGCAGTCCACCTGATTTTTGGCGCAGCCCAGAGAAATAAAACCGATATTTGCCATATTAGTCCTCCGAAAAGTCCTCGTTCAGGGAAAGCTTTTGCAGTCCCTTGCGAATTTGGGCATAGCTATGCCCTCTCCTGAGCAGTGCATCGATCGCCTTTTTCACCTGACGGTCGTCCGACTCCCCTGTTAACCGGCTTCCCAAAAACGCCACAATGGCCTCCAGCTGATCCGGGTAGTCCGCCAACGCCTCCTGCCAGTACTCCTTGGGAATCCGTTTTTCATACAGAGCCTGCTTGGCTCTTGCCAAACCGTAGCCCTTGGCAATACACCGGGCGATGATCTGTTCGGCAGTTTTCCTGTCGTCGATCAGATCCAAACTTTCCAGCCACTGCACCGCTTCTTTGGCCTGCTTGGGATCTTCTCCCTTGTGGATCAGCCGCTGCTCCAGATCCTTTTGGGATACGGAGGACGCCGCCACAATCCGCACAGCCCGCATTTTGGCAGACATCTGTCCCGCCGCCACCTGCAGTCTGGAAAAGGTCTCATCGTCCATCTCCATACCGGTGTAAAGGCCAAAATCCTCCACCGTCTGCCGGTAAAGCCGCAGGGTACTGCCATCGGAAAAGACAGTCCGATACCGCCCTGCCCTGTCGGGCTGGGCGGATAGCGACTCAATCCTCATCATTAAAATCGTCGGCACTGATGGCTACAGGCCGTTCTGCCGCTCTTGCAGGGGTATGGGAGGCAGAGCCAGAGAGCAAATTGGCACGAACCTGCTGCTCTACCTGCTCAGCAATATCGGTATTGTTCTGCAGGAAGGTCTTTACGCTATCCTTGCCCTGGCCGATCCGCTCATCGCCCATGGAGAACCAGCTGCCGCTCTTCTGGATCACGTCCATCTGAACCGCCAGATCCACCAATTCGCCCCACTTGCTGATACCCTCACCGTACATAATGTCAAAATATGCCTCACGGAAAGGAGGTGCTACCTTATTCTTGACCACCTTCACTCGGGTCTTGTTACCGATGACGTTGCCGCCCTCTTTGATGGACTCCACTCTGCGGACGTCCAAACGGACGGAGGAGTAGAACTTCAAGGCGTTGCCGCCGGTGGTGGTTTCGGGATTGCCGTACATCACACCGATCTTCATACGCAATTGGTTAATAAAGATGACCACACAGTTGGTCTTGGCGATGGTGCCTGCCAGCTTTCTGAGAGCCTGGGACATCAGACGAGCCTGCAGACCCACAAAGGTGTCGCCCATCTCGCCCTCGATCTCCTGCTTGGGAACAAGGGCAGCAACGGAGTCCACAACCACGGCGTCCACCGCACCGGAACGAACCAGTGCGTCGGTGATCTCCAGTGCCTGCTCACCGGTATCCGGCTGGGATACCAGCATATTCTCCGTATCCACACCCAGAGCAGCGGCATAAACGGGATCCAGAGCGTGCTCTGCGTCCACAAAGGCTACTTCGCCGCCCATTTTCTGAGCCTCTGCCAAAATGTGCAGAGCCAAAGTGGTCTTACCGGAGGATTCCGGTCCGTAGATCTCGATGATACGACCCTTGGGAACGCCACCGATGCCCAAAGCGGCATCCAATGCCAAAGAGCCGGTGGGAATGGCGTCCACATTCATATCCGGGCGGTCGCCCAAACGCATAACCGTACCCTTGCCGTAGCTCTTTTCGATCTGGGAAAGAGCGGTCTCCAGGGCCTTCTTCTTATCGGTTGCGGGAGTCGGTGCTTCATAAGCTGTCTTTTTCGTAGCCATCACATATCTTCCTTTCTGCGGGCTAATACCGCCCGTTCTCTGTCGTTATAATCTCTGGAACGCTCCAGTATGGTATACCCATTTTCTTCCAAAATACCGCACACATCGTCCCCCTGCCCCATGCCAAACTCAAAGCACAGGTAACCGCCGGGCTTCAAGGCCGTCCGGTAGTTTGCGGAAATGGCACGGTAGAAGTCCAGGCCGTCGCCGCCGCCATGGAGAGCCATGTGAGGCTCATAGTCTTTGACGCTGTGGGGAAGCTCTTCCATTTCCGCCGTAGTAACGTAGGGCGGATTGGAGACGATCAAATCAAACTTACCCAAAAATGCAGACGGCTCAGAAAGTGCATCAGCCTGAATACAGGCAACTCTGCCGGTAAGCTTCTGTCCTGCCACATTCTTTTTGGCTACTGCCAAAGCTTCTTTTGACAGGTCTGCCAAGGTAACCTTGGCGTCCTTGACCCGCTTTGCAATGGCAAGTCCGATACAACCGGAGCCGGTGCAAAGATCCAGAACCCTAGGATTGGAATCCAAAAACAAAGCCTGCTTAATGGCAAGTGCCGTAACCGCACAGGTGTCATCTCTGGGGATCAGGACATTTTTATTCACCTGCAGGGTCATACCGTAAAAATCCCACTGCCCCAGCACGTAGGCCAAAGGCTCACCGGACAGCACCCGGTTCACCGCTTCGGACATTGCATAGCAGGCACTTTCCGAGGCGTACATCTCCCGGTCCGCAAGTACCTGCTCGGTGGTCTTTCCGGTAACGTGGCACAGCAGATTCCGTGCCAAAAGTCCTGCTGTCTGGGCATCTTCCTGGGTCATAAAGGCCCGTCTTGCCTCCAAATACAGTTCCGAAAGCTTCTTTACCACAGGTCCGTCCCCTCTTCTTCCGGGATAACCGCCTGCAAGGAGGCAATACCCACCTCGATCATATTGTCGTCCGGCTCATTGGTGGTAAAGTGTTGAAACCACATACCGGGTGCAGTCAATATTCTTGTAAACAGGTTATCGTGTCTGCCTGCCCAGCGGTTGATTTCATAGGCAACGGACACCACCAGCGGCAGCAGCATCAGCTTGCAAACGATCAGAATCAGCCGGTACAGGAAGCTGCCCCGCATCAGTGCCAAACCGGGGAACACCGCCAAAAGCAGGCTGGTAGCCACGGAGAACAGCAAAATGGACAGAACCATCACAACCAGCAAAAAGCTTGTTCCGCACCGGGGGTGCAGCCGGGTCTGAGCCCGGACATTTTCTGTCGTCAGCGGAAGCTTTGCCTCATAGCAGCGAATGGTCTTATGCTCCGCACCGTGGTAGGCAAAGACCCGCTTCATATCCTTCATTTGGGAAACCAGCAGCATATAGATCACAAAAATGGTGATCCGCACCAGTCCCTCAACAAGATTCAAAAGCAGTGTATTTTGAATCACATTGTCCAAAAGGCCCGCAATCAGCATGGGCAGCAGGAAGAACAGCACCACGGACATGCCGATTCCCAAAGCCACCGCAAGTCCTACTGCGGCCTTTGGAAGCTTATCGCTGCTCTCCTTCTTCTCTTCCTTTTCTTCCTCTATGGACAGGTCGGCAGACCGCATCAGAGCCTTGACACCGCAAACCTGTGCATCAAAGAAATTCACCACACCCCGAATCAGAGGCCAGGTGGCAAAGCTACCCTTTTTCCTCTGCTTTCGGGTGGTAATCTCTGTTTGCAGGCCTTCCTTCGTCCGCACCACCACGGCGTCCAGCTTGGGACCCCGCATCATGATGCCTTCGATCAGTGCCTGTCCACCGATCATTGTCTTAAACTGTTCTTTTGCCATAATAATCCTCACTTATTGGGACACCGGCAGTTTAACCTCCACCAGTGTGCCACCGCCCTCGGCGTTACTGAGCTCCAGCGTGCCGCCGTGCATCTGTACGATCTCATCGCAGACCGCCAATCCGATGCCCGTACCTCTGGCCTTGGAGCTACCTTTATAGAATCTTTTCTTTACAAGGGGCAGTTCGTCCTCCGGAATGCCGGAGCCGAAGTCCCGGATACGCACCGCAATATAATCTTCTTCCAAACAAATGCAGGCCTCGATCTTCATACCCTCACCGCCGTGCTTGGCGGCATTGTCAAGGATATTTAAAAACACCTGCCGTAGCCGCTTGGGGTCGCAGGAGATCTCAGGAATATCATCGTCGTTTTCCAGATACTCCAACTGGATTCCGTCCTGCTCCAGCCGGCTGCCGTACATAAACACCGTATCTTCGAATTCTGCACGAATGTCGGCTGTTTCGATGTTCAGTGTCATTCTGCCGTCCTGAATTCGGGTGAAGTCCAAAAGCTCCACCACCATTTCGGTCAAACGTCTTGTCTCTCTTAAGATGATGCCCATGCCCCGGCGAGTACCCTGATCCAACCCCTCACCGTTCAGAAGGGTCTCACTCCAGCCGGTGATGGCCGTCAGGGGCGTCCGCAGTTCGTGGGACAAAGAGGAAATGAATTCCGTCTGCATCTTTTCGTTTTGATTGATTTTAATAGACAGCTCATTGATGGTATCGGCCAGCTCGCCGATCTCATCGTCATATTGGGTCTGTATCTGAATGCCGTAGCTGCCGCCGGCAATCATATTCGCCTTGTCAATGATCTGCGACAAGGGTACCAAAATGGACCGGATATAGTAGTTACTGCACACCAGTGCCACACCAACCACCAAAATCAGTGCCCCCAATGCGATCAGTGCCACCACCGCGATCTGAGCATCGATCTTCTTGGTGGAGGTTACAAAACGCAGAGCTCCGATTACTTCGCCGTTGGAGTAGATCATCGCACTGGAGACCGCCATGATCCGCTCACCCGTGTGGGGGTCCTTGCCCGTATAGGGAACGATACCCCGGGTGCTGATGGCTTCTGCGATCTCCGGTGTTGCAGGTGAGCGACCCGCCCAGCTACTGTAGGAGGAGGCCACCAATACACCGTTGGCATTGATAAACTGCAGCTCGATGCTGTCCTTGTCCTCAAAGGTCTGGGCATAGGTGATGCAGGACTGATAATACTGGTTATAGTTCTGGTTCAGATAATCGGCAAAGAATTCTGTTGTGGTCTCCGCCCGGTTATTCATATCCCAGCGGACTGCGGAGTAATAGTAGGCCGCAAAGACCGCCGTTACCGCCAGCACGCAGACAAGACCCAGAATACACACGGGAACCAGGGTGTTGACCAGCCAACGCCTGCGTAGTCCCTTGATCCTCCGCACCGATTATGCCCCCCACTTATAGCCGAAGCCCCACACAGTGGTGATATAGGTGGGATTTGCGGTATCGTCCTCGATCTTGATCCGAAGGCGACGGATATTCACGTCCACGATCTTCAGTTCTCCGTCATAATCTCTGCCCCAAACAGCGGCCAGAATGTCGTCCCGGGACAGGGCTCTGCCGGGATTCGTCATAAACAGCTTCAAAATAGCGTACTCCACCTGGGTCAGGCGGATACGGTTTCCGTTCTTTTCCAAGGTATGGTTGCGGGTATTCATGACGAAAGGTCCCTGCACCAAAAGCTCTACATCCTGTTCACGGCCACCGCCGATCCGGCGATACAATGCGTCAATGCGGGCAGTCAGCTCCGCCGGAGAGAAGGGCTTGGTTACATAGTCATCGGCACCGGTCATCAGGCCCGTTACCTTATCCATTTCCTGGGTCCGGGCAGTGAGCATAATAATGCCGATCTGCTTACTGGTGGCACGGATCCGGCGGCAGACTTCAAAGCCGTCAATATCCGGCAGCATAATATCCAAAATAGCCACACCGATATCCGGGTGCTGCTGGAGCTTGTCCAGAGCCTCCTGGCCGGTGCCTGCCTCAATGGCATCGTAGCCGGCCCGCTTCAGGTTGATCACCACAAAGCTGCGAATATTGACCTCATCTTCCAAAATCAGAACCTTTTTCACGATAAACCCTCCTTTATATCTCACCGGTCTTCCACGCCTGCTGGATCAGGTGGAAGCTATGGATCACGCTCTCCGGGGTAATGCCGTATTTCTCCGCCTCGGGCTCCAGCTTGGCCGCATAGATCACTGTATCGGTCTTCTGCAGTACAATATAGCCCTCAGCTCTTGCCTGTTCCTCCCGGGACTGTCCGGTGAGGGTGTAGACTGTCATCAGCTTTTTGGGCTCTTGCTGACCGTCGCTCCAAATGTGGAATTGGTGGAAATTGCCCTCGCTGTAGACAGAAATGTCATCGGCATAGCGTTCGTCTAAGGTCATATACCAGCCGCCGACAAAATTGTGGTAGGTATAGGCCTTCAGTATTTCCGCACCGTCGGAGGCCATGGCATACCAGCGGATCAGATCGTACCGTTCCTGCACCTCACGCAACGGAAGCATGGGCTTCAGATCCGGCAGCTCCACCACACCGTCATTGTCAATATCATCAGCATAGACGTAATAGTTTCGCAGGGTGCGGACATTGGTACCGCTTTCATTGGCAGACACCACATTGGTAAGCTTTCCGTCCCTGTAGATGAACACATCGGTTACCAGAGAGTTCTCGTCCACCGCACTGCCCACATAAACGCCGGCTTCCACGTCGTGGAGCTTGCCGGTGATAATACGCTTAAGCTTGTCCGCACTCTGGGACAGACTGACCTCGTTGGATCGCTCCATGACGCCGTTTTCGATTCCATAGACCTCCGCAAGGCCGTTGTCCGCTGCCTCCTCGCCCGGGTGCAGCAGAAACAGCTCCGCAAGGCCGTCCTGATCCAGATCCGCCGTCAGGAATCTTGTGTAGCTGGCAGTCATTCTCTGCTCCATATGTCCTTTGTTGAAGGAGTAGACTGCCGCAGTACGCAATAGTTGATCGCTGATCTGGCAGCCTACCACCACCTCCACGCCGGGTCTGTCGTCCATTTGAGCGTATTCCACCTGGACGAAATCCGAGCCTGTGTGAGTTACGGTATCGGCATGGACAAATTCGTCCTCCTGTTTTTGGAACACCAAAATCTGCAGCGGGGCATCAGTGCCGCCCTTGGCAAACAGAAGGTACTCCTGTACGTTATCTCCGTCCAGATCCGCCATCTGCACCACCTGCTGGTATTCACCGGACACAGGGGCACTGTAAGACAGGCCGGACATAGCCTTATCGATCACAGTTTGCAGGTCATGATAGGCGTCCGTCCGCTTGGGAAGGGCGTACATTTCCTCCACTGTGGTTACGGAGCAGCCGGCCAATAACGACAATGCCAACACGCATAAGCACAGCATATATTTTCTTAGTTTCATACCGGCACCTCCTCCGATCCATTATAGCATATTGGTGGGTAAAAGGAAAGTTATTTTACCACAACGTTTCCCTGCCCCAGCAGGTCCGTCAGTTCGTTAATAAGCCTTGTGTCCAAGGCACATTTTGCACCCCGTCGCTGCTTGGTATCTGCAAAGTATACCACTACCTGACTGTCGCCCGGGAACATATTAACCATTGCTCTGACCTTGGCAAACACCGGTCCGTCGGTTTCCAGCTTCAGATAAAGCGTGCCCTGCAAGGGCTTTGCAGGCACTTCGGAAATTTCCTGAGCATAGTCGGAAATGGGCCGGGCTCGGTTTACGATGATCTGAGGCTCTTTATCGTCCCGCAGGGACAGCTTACCTACGATCACCACCGGCTGATTTTCCTTCAGGTAGTTGCCGTACTGATTTAGGGCATTTGAAAACACCAGCATCTCCACGGCCGCCGTATCGTCTTCCACCGTAACATAGGCCATCATGGAATTGTTTCGGGTGGTCTTCATTTTCACAGACTGCACAATACCGGCGATGCTGACGATCTGCTCGTCCTGATAGGCATTATCCTCTTCCATCAGCGAGCCGATGGGTACGACATGGGTATTCTTCAGATATCCCCGGTAGTCGTCCATGGGGTGGCCGGACAGATAGATGCCCGTGGTTTCCTTTTCCATCAGCATCTTATCCGCCTTTTTGATCTCCGGCAGCTTGGGGATCGGAATGGCTGCAGCGGTATCTTCCTCCTGCAGCATATCGAAAAGACCCACCTGACCGTCAAGGTTTCTCTTCCGGCTGGAAGCGATAGAGTCCATCATCAGGTCGTACACGGCCAGAAGCTCACTGCGGTGGTAACCGAAACAGTCCATAGCACCGCATTTGATAAAGTTTTCCACTGCCCGCTTATTGAGCTCATCGCCCATTCTCCCGATAAAGTCTTCCAGGGACTTATAAGGGCCGCCCTCCTTGCGTTTTTGCACCATGGAACGGATCAGGCCCACGCCCACGTTCTTCACAGCACCCAGACCAAAGCGAATGGAGTCCTTCTCTACAGTAAACTTATCCTCGGAATGGTTGATATCCGGGGGCAATACAGCGATCCCCAGCTCCTTACACTCAGCAATATAACCGGAGATCTTGGTGGCAGAATCCAGCACGGAGGTCATAAGAGCCGCCATATACTGGTGGGGATAGTGGCACTTAAGATATGCGGTCTGATAAGAAACCACCGCATAGCACACCGCGTGAGCCTTATTAAAGGCATAGTTTGCAAAGTCAACGATCTCGTCATAGATGGACTGAGCTGCGGACTCGGAAACACCCCTGGCGATACAGCCGGGAATTCCCTGCTTTTCGTCGCCATAGACAAAAACCTTCCGCTCCTCTTCGATGACCTTCTGCTTCTTCTTGGAGATGGCACGGCGAATATTGTCCGCCTGACCCATGGTGTAGCCTGCCAGGGAACGGAAGATCTCAATAACCTGCTCCTGATAGACGATACAGCCGTAGGTAACCTTCAAAATTGGCTCTAAATGGGGTGTCTTATAGGTGATCTTCCGGTGATCCAGCTTATTGGCAATGAACTTGGGGATCGAGTCCATAGGACCGGGTCGGTACAGTGCCACAATAGCCGTCATATCTTCGATAGAAGTGGGCTTCATATTGACGCACACGCCGGTAATACCCGCAGACTCCAGCTGGAACACGCCCTGGGTCTTACCCTCGGCCAGCATACGGAAGGTCTCCGGATCATTGTCCGGTACTTTGCTGATGTCAAAGTCAGGGTCGATCTGTCGGATCTGCTGCTGGGCGTCCTCAATAACCGTCAGGTTGCGAAGACCCAAAAAGTCCATCTTCAATAGACCCAGTTCCTCAATGGTGGTCATGGTGTACTGGGTAACGATGGTATCATCATTTCGGGAAAGGGGCACATAGCTGCACACCGGGTCGGCGGTGATCACCACACCGGCGGCATGGGTGGAGGTGTTCCGGGGCATGCCCTCCAAGCTCATAGCCGTATCGATTAGGGTCTTGACCCGATCATCGGCATCGTACATCTCTTTCAGCTTGGGAGATATGTTCAGTGCCTCTTTCAAGGTAATATGCAGTGGCATGGTAGGCACCAGCTTTGCCACTATATCGGTCTCGGCGTAGGTAAAGTTCAGCACTCTGCCCACGTCCCGGATCGCACCACGGGCCGCCATCGTACCGAAGGTGGCGATCTGTGCCACGTGGTCGGCACCGTATTTTTCCATAACGTAGTCAATGACCTCGCCCCGGCGTTCCTGACAAAAGTCCGTATCAAAATCGGGCATGCTGACCCGCTCCGGGTTCAGGAATCGCTCGAAGATCAGGGCGTATTTCATGGGGTCAACTTCCGTAATGTGCAGGCAGTAGGCAACAATGGATGCCGCACCCGAGCCACGGCCCGGGCCTACAGGAATTCCCTGCTCCTTGGCGTGGCGAATGAAATCCCACACGATCAGATAGTAGTTGACGTAGCCCATACGGCTGATAACGCCGATTTCATATTCCAGACGCTCTGTGTAGCTTTCTTCGGGGTTTGCATACCGTTCCCGGAAGCCGTCCTCACAGAGCTTGCGGAAATATTCTTCGTTGGTGTAGCCCTCCGGCACAGGAAAAGAGGGCAAATGATACTGATTGAATTCAAATTCCAGATTGCAGCGTTCTGCGATTCTGACCGTGTTTTCAAAGGCCTCATCGCAGCCGGGGAACAGCTGACGCAGCTCCTCCTCGCTCTTAAGATAGAACTCCTCCCCCTGGAACTTCATACGGTTGGGGTCGTCCACAGTCTTGCCGGTCTGAATGCAGAGTAGTACGTCCTGCATAGTGGCATCTTCTTTGCGAAGATAGTGGGCATCATTGGTAATTACCAAAGGAAGTCCCGTCTCCCGGGCGATCCGCATGGTCTGCTGATTCACAGGCCGCTGCTCCTCGATGCCGTGATCCTGCAATTCCAGATAGAAATTGTCCTTGCCGAAAATCTCAGACATCTTCAGGGCATATTCCTTTGCACCCTCGTAGTCCTCGTTCAGGATATACTGGGGGATCGCACCGGCCAGACAGGCAGAGGTGGCGATCAGACCCTCATGGTGCTTTTGCAGTAGCTCCAGATCCACCCGGGGCTTGCCGTAAAAGCCGTTCATAAAGGCTTCCGATACCAAAAGGCAAAGATTCTCATAGCCTGTCCGGTCCTTGCACAGAAGCACCAAATGATAGGGGTCGTTATCAATGCCATGGACACGGTCAGCCATGCCCCGTCGGGCCACATACACCTCACAGCCGATAATGGGCTTGATACCGGCTGCCTTGGCGGCCTTGTAAAAATCGATACAACCGTACATGACACCGTGGTCGGTGATGGCTATGGCGGACTGCCCCAGCTCCTTCACCCGGTCCATCATGCCGGAGATCCGGCAGGCACCGTCCAAGAGGCTATATTCCGTATGAACATGTAAATGCACAAAGCTCATCTTTCTTCCTCCTAGGTAACCGATGATAAATCGGCAAGTGTGGCTGGTGAGAGATTTTGCCACAAATAAAAGTTTGGAAACGCAAGAATACTGTATGTATTTTAAGTTTTCCAAACTGCATAGTTGGGGCAAAAAATCCGTCAGCAACCGCAGACAATTTAATCAGCGGTTACCTCAGTCAGCTCTACCAATTTCTTCAGTCTATGATTCATGGCAGGCTTGGTAATGGGCGGCTCCATCATAGCCGCCAGCTCCGTCAGCGATGCCTCGGGGTTTTCCTCCCGTGCAAGGGCCGCCTGCAAAAGCTTTTTGGGCAGGTTATCAAACCGGCCCTGTTCCCGTAATTTCCGGATAGCCGCCAGCTGCTCCTGTGCGGCCTCCACTACCTTTGAGGTATTGGCGTCGTCGCAGTTACAGCGACGGTTGACTTTATTGTTCAGCTCTTTTTCAAGCTTTGCTTCCATAATGCCCATAGCGGCAACGGGAGCACCCAAAAAGGTCAAACAGTCGCAGATCAGGTCGCTCTGCTTAAAATAAAGCACCTGTCCCCCGCCCCGGGCGGCAGACTTGGGATAAAAACCCAAAACCTCTTCCATCAGAGCGTAGCACTCTCTGGCCACCACCTGATGGGAGGTAGAAAATTCCAAATGATAACCCTTCTCCGGGTCGGTTACAGAGCCGCCTGCCAAAAACGCACCCCTTAGGAAAGAGACCTTACAGCACTCGTCCTCCACCACCGGCAGGTTAATGTGCAGGGACAAGGTCTGATCGGGATCAAAGCCGTAGGCGTCCATAATGCACCAGATCTTATCGGGATCTGTAATCTGGAACACCAGCTTGCCGGTCGCATCGGCAGCGGGCTGAATATCAAACTCCAATGCAAATGCTTTCTTAAAAAGCTTGGGAAGCCGAAGTCCCAGCTCCCGGCTCTCCGTTACAATACGGATCAGGTCCGTCTGAAAGCTGTTGCAGAAAAGGAGCAAGCCGAAACACTCTGCTAAGGCACAGCAACGTTTTTGCGGCACAGTACGGCACATTTCTGCCTTGGCACTGCCGGAAAATGAAATTGCCATACTGAAGCTCCTTTCACCAAATTCTCACTTCCGGCTCTAAGCGAATACCGGACTTTTCAAACACCTTGTCTGACACCTGGGTCAGCAGATCTTTCACATTTTTTGCGGTAGCACCGCCCAGATTCACAACAAAGCCCGTATGCTTTTGGGATACCCCCGCGTTTCCCACCTGGAAGCCCCGCAGGCCCGCCTCATCGATCAGCTTGGCGGCAAATCCGCCCACAGGCCGCTTAAAGGCCGAGCCTGCCGATGGCATATCCAGCGGCTGAGAGTTACTCCGCTTTTCCATCAGTTCCTTCATACGGGCTCGGATCTGCTCGGTGGGCTTGGGATTTAAGGAAAACTCCGCGGCAATCACAATGCCCGCTTCCTCCTCCAATCGGCTGTGCCGATAGGAAAAGCCCATTTCTTCGCCCGTCAGGACCTTCGTTTGGCCCTGCATGTCCATAACTTCCACCCGGGTGCAGATATCCTTGATCTCACCGTCGTAAGCACCGGCATTCATATACACGCCACCGCCCACCGTACCGGGAATGCCGTGGGCAAACTCCATACCGCCAAGACCCAGGTTGGCAGCGAACACCGCTGCCCTGGTCATGGTTACGCCTGCCATGACCCGAATGGTGGTATCATTTACTCTCTCCATGCCGTCCAAGCAGTCCTTCAGACAGATCACAAGACCGGAAAGGCCCTCATCGGGAGCAAGGATATTGGTTCCTGCACCTAAGATAGCAATTTTACAGTCCAATAAAGCGGACGCTTTCAAAAGCTTGGACAGCTCCTCAGCGTTCTTGGGGAACGCCATCACTTCCACAGCTCCACCAATCTTAAAAGAGGTGTGCCTAAACATGGGTTCGTTTAATCTTAGCTCCAAATGGGGCAATAAAGTACTAATTTTCTTCTGAAACTCGGTAAAATCGGTCATAAACGCCTCCGGGTGTATGATTGGTTACAGTATAACATATTTGTAACCAATATGCAATTATTCTTCAGGATTTTTTCCATAAAAAAAGGACTGCAAAGCAGTCCTTTTTCTTATAAACCCAAATACCCCACGGCAATACCCACAACTGCGGAAATGCAGATGATCAAAATAGGGTGAACCTTCTTCAGAGCCAGCGTAAGCATTGCCCCGAACAACCCCAGATACACATAGGTAACGGGCTGGGTAAAAATCGTCCACCAAACAATGCCGGGAGTAAAGAACACCGTCCGGGCAATAGTAACGATGGCGTTGGCGATCAGGCCCACCACCGCAGGCTTCAGGCCGGTCATACAGCCTGCTACTACTTTGCTTTTCTTGAATCTCTCGTAGCACTTGGCAACGATCAAAATGATCACAAAGCTGGGAAGTACCACGCCTAAGGTAGCACAGAAAGAGCCGAATATGCCGCCAACCTCTGCACCCACATAAGTGGACATATTGATCGCAAAGGGTCCAGGGGTGGACTCACTGACCGCCACAAAGTCCGCAATAACGTCCTGTGGGATCAAATCGCCCCACCGCAGAGCCACCTGCTCCTGCATCATGGGAAGCATGGCGTAGCCACCGCCGAAGGTGAATGCACCGATCATAAAGAAGGTCAAAAAGAGCTCCAGATAGATCATGCTTTGGCCCTCCTGTCTGCAATCAGTGCCGTAATAAGTCCGAACACCGCACAGCCCACGATCACAGCGATGGTAGGCACATTCAGAAAGGCCGTCAGCACAAAGGCTGCCGTCATAACCACATAGGACACCCACTTCTTGGGTGCTTTCTTAAACATATTCCACATTGCCTTCACAAGCAGTGCCAACACGCCCATACGGATACCATTGAAGGCATACTGCACTGCCCGGTACTCCTGAAACTCCCGCAGTACATAGGAAATGGCCAAAATGATAATAAAGCTGGGAAGTACCACGCCCAGAGTCGCACAGGCCGCACCCAAAAATCCGCAGGTGCGGTAGCCCACAAAGGTGGCAGAGTTGATGGCGATGGGGCCGGGTGTGGATTCCGCGATAGCAATGATCTCTAAGATATCGTCATCGGAGACCCAACCCTGCTTTTCCACGGTCTCATGCTGGATCAACGGGATCATGGCATAGCCGCCGCCGAAGGTGAATGCACCGATCCTAAAGAAGGTGGCAAAAACCTGCCAAAGGGTTTTCCACTTATTCATAAGGCTTAGTGATGGCCGTGGCAGCCGCAGTCGTGATCGTGATGGTGGTGGTCGTGGCCGCAATCGTGATGACCGCAGTCATGGTCGTGATCGTGGTGGTGATGGCTGCAGCAGGCCTGGGCGTTGAAGTTCAGCTCCCCTGCCAAAAATGCCGCAACCGCCTCATCGGCATCACCGGTAACACCGCCGTAGATGGCAATATCCGCCTCTTCCAGAGCGATTCTTGCACCACCGCCGATGCCGCCGCAGATCAGGGCATTGACACCCTGTGCTTCCAGAAAGCCTGCCAAAGCACCGTGGCCGCTGCCGTTAGTGTCTACCAGACGGCTGTCCACAACCGCACCGTTTTCCACCTCAAAAAGCTTGAAGCAGGCGGTGTGTCCGAAATGCTGGAACACCTGTCCGTTTTCATAAGTTACTGCAATTTTCATTGTAATCTCTCCTTTTGTTATATACCTCAATCATACTCCAAAAAGATAAAAAGTCAATTATCTCATTCTCTGAGTATCGCTGTTCAGCACCAATGTGCTATAGAGGAACAACACGTCCTGGCCATGGAAGTCCACCAGATTTCCCAGCATGGTAGTGTTCAAATACCGGATATCCACCAGGGTTACGGTCTTATAATCCCCCACCAGCAAGGGTGCGATACTGCTTCCGAAGGAATCCCGGAAAATGATCAGCTCCCGGTCTGTTTTTGCGTTGGGATTTTCAATGGTGAGCAAGGATTTGGAGCCGGCAAGATACACTTCATACAAATCCTTGCTTTCCAGCATGGACGGATCGTAGACCTGCAGGTACTCCCCGTTTTCGTGGTTCAATACCCTGCAATCCGACAGAACATCACTTTCCATCAAATACATGGTCTCTGCTTCCAGGGGCAGAGCCGCCTGTCCGCAGTAGACACCGTAGAAAGGTCTGTCCACCGCCGTTACCCGGAAATCTTCTGCCTTGGGAGCGGTAACACCCAAAGCTCCCGACAGCTTTTCCGCCACCGGCAGCAGCTTCTCCTGCCGCCAATGGGTGTCGGTAAAGTAGTAATCTTCAATGCTGAGACTGTCCGTCAGATCAATATGGGTGGCAAAAGGCATTCTGTCCTTTACCGTGGAAAACAGCTTCTCATAATCCATAGCAGGATAGCCGTTGGCTTCAGCCAGATAATAGCCCTTGTCCGGGATCACCGCCGCAAAGACCGCAGAGCCGCTATCCTTCAGGTATTTCTCGTAGATGGTGTTCACCACGTCCATACCGTGATTCACCGAATCCTCATCAAGAGGGTATTCCAGCTTTGCGGCATAGCCGTCCTGCAGGTAAATGCCGTTGTTATCCCCGTGATTTAACACGTAGAAATAAAACAGGGATTTCAGAGTTCTGAAGGAGTCCCGCATGGGGAACTGATCTAAAGTATAGCTTTCAAATTCCGACATGAATTTGCCGTTCATCAAGGTTTCCCCGGAAACCTCGGGGAACTGAGCCAGGGGTCTGCGTTCCGTTTCGGAAACCTCGGTAGTGCCGCCAAACCAGGCAAAACCAATGAAACCAAGCCACAGTGCCACCACTAAAAAACCGCCAATGGCACGAATCTTTTTATTCATAGCAGCACCCCCTTAGAACCGGAAATACAGGAACGGATTAAACGATCCGTCCACAAGATAGGCCGTGCAGATGAGCAAGGCACCCGCCATCAGTACAGGCTCCAAAACCGCCAGGGCATTGCCCCATTTTCCTTCGGAAAGTCTGGTGTGCAGCCGCTTGACAAGGGGTGTCGCCCCCACAAAGCCCAAAATAAACAATACACCGTAGCTCTTCAGGTAATACAGGGTCTCTCCTGTGATAAAGGGTACATTGCCAAAGCCGAACAGGCCTTTAATATCGGCTACCGCCTGAGAAAGGTCTGTGGCGTTAAACAGCACAAAGCCCAAAAGCACCACCAAAAGCACGTAGCCCCGTCTTAAGATCGTGGGCAGCTTCTGCAGGGCAGGCACCCATTTTTCGATCATCAGGAACACGGCATAAAGAAGCCCCCACAGCACAAAGTTCCAGGCCGCACCGTGCCAGAGACCGGTCAAAGCCCAAACAACAAAGGTGTTGAACACCCACCGGCCCTTGCTTACCCGATTGCCGCCCAGGGGGATATATACATAGTCCCTAAACCAGGAGCCCAGGGACATATGCCACCGCCGCCAGAACTCAGCAACACTCTTGGAAAGGTAGGGATAATTGAAGTTTTCAATGAAGTTGAAACCGAAGATCTTGCCAAGGCCGATGGCCATATCGCTGTAACCGGAGAAATCGAAATAAATATGCAGAGCAAAGGCGATGGCGTAGAGCCAGTAGAACACCACGGACTTTTCTCCAGAGTCCCTAAAGATATTGGTCAGCTCACCCAAGGCATTTGCCAACAGGATTTTCTTAGCAAGGCCTGCCATAAACCGCCGCAGACCCAGCACAAAATTCTCCCAGCTATGGGTGCGGTTATTAAGCTCCCGGGCCACGTCAATATACCGGACGATGGGGCCTGCGATCAGCTGGGGAAACAGAGCAACATATGCACCGAAGCTGATGGGATTTTTCTGTACAGGCACGTTACCGCGGTATACGTCGATGGTATAGCTTAGGCACTGGAAGGTGTAAAAGCTGATGCCGATAGGCAGTGCCAGCCGCAAAAGCGGCACGCTGAGTCCCGTAGCAGCATTGAAGCTGTCCACAAAGAAATCCGCATATTTAAAAATGCCCAAAAGCGTCAGGCTGACCACAACGGATACTGTCAGCCACAGCTTTTTCATCTTTTTGGTTTCTGCCTTTCCGATGGCCAGGCCGCAGCCGTAGAACATAAGGATCGATGCGATCATCAGCACCACATATTTCGGCTCGCCCCAGGCGTAGAACACCAGGCTTGCCAAAAGCAGCACCGCATTTTTCAGCACCTTGGGTACTGCAAAATAGACGATCAGTACAATGGGCAGAAAATAATATAAGAAAGGAATACTGGAAAACAGCATTCACATACCCCCTTACAAACAGAGGGCAGCGGAAACCGCTGCCCTCCTTCTTGGTTACAAATTACAGGATATCCTCAATGAACAGAACGTTGGCATCTGCATAAGCCTCAGCCAGCTTGGTCTGGAAGGGAGTCATAGCGTCATTCAGGCCGAAAGCAACCAGAATGTAGTCGCCGATGGCAGCTACAACCAGCTTCTCGGGGAAGCCGCACATCCACTGGTTGTTCAAAATGGTGTCCTTCATGGTGGTGGCAAAGGTCTCAGCGTCCACGCCCTCAGCCATGTGCATAACACCGCAGGTGAAGCTGTTGGCGTTCATAGCGTGCTGCATGGTGGCAGCGTCATCAACATTGATGATCTCCTCAGCAGGAACGTACACGATGTACTGCAGGTTTTCCAGCTCGTCGATCTTGCCGGGAGCGTCCATGGACATATCCTCACCGTCGCCGCCCATAATGGGGAACAGCTTGTCTGCATCCTCGTACTTGCCCCACACGGTCTCCAGAATCTCCAGAGCACTGGCAGGACCGTTACCGGCAGTCTCGCCGCCGTTCTCGCCGCCCTTGCCGCAAGCTGCGAATACGGATACAGCCATAACGACAACCAGCAACAAAGCAATAATCTTTTTCATGTTTCATTTCTCCTTAGTTGTTTTTTAATCAATAACGATACTTTGTATCGGTATTTAAGTAAGTATTCCCAAATGCTCCAACAGGATCTTAAGACCCAGCAGCACCAAAATCACACCGCCGGCTGCCTGAGCTTTCTTTTCAAACCGGGCACCGAAGAGGTTACCGAGCTTCACACCAACGATACTGAAGCAGAAGGTAATCACACCGATCATGGGAATCGCGATCAAAGGATCGCCACTGTCCATCTTCAAAGCGATGCCGCCTGCCAGTGCGTCGATACTGGTAGCCACCGCCATGACGAACATGGTCTTTGCGGCAAAGTCGCCCTCGGAACAACAATCACACTCGTCTTTTTCAAAAGCTTCCTTCAGCATATTGATGCCGATAATCGCCAGCAGGCCAAACGCCACCCAGTGGTCATATTTTTCGATAGCCTGTGCAAAAAGGCTTGCCAGCAAAAAGCCAATGGCCGGCATCAGTGCCTGAAAGCCGCCAAACCAAGCTCCGCAGATCACACCCTGCTTTAAGGTTGCCTTCTTCACGGAAAGGCCCTTGCAGACCGACACTGCGAAAGCGTCCGCACTGAGGCTCACAGCCAAGAGAAATATTTCCCAAATCTTCACAGATTCAACCTCCGCTCAAGGCACATTGAACACCGCTCGGATTATACCAGTTAGTTTGTCCTGTGTCAAGACTTGAGGTATAAAGTTCACAGTTTCGCCAAAATGCCGCCTTGCCTTTCCAAC
The DNA here is from genome assembly GCA_017456105.1 of Oscillospiraceae bacterium. The sequence continues at coordinate 183,801 of JAFTKA010000010.1, forward strand.
TTTTCCGCAACTTTCCAGTATTTTTGCTCAAAGTATAGCTTTTTGGAAATCCTTGTGGTATAATTTCATGGTAACATTACAGCAAAGCTGTAAAAGGAGGAATCTATTATGTCCGTAGATATGACAAAATGGTGCGAAATTGCAAAGAAGAACGTACATAATCGTCCGGAAGGCAGTGGCCGGCTCTCCGGTAAGATCTGTATCGTAACCGGTGCTGCTCAGGGCTTCGGCAAGGGTATTGCTGAGGAGCTTTATGCTGAGGGTGCTACCATTATCGTAGCCGATATGAATCTGCCCCTGGCTGAGACTGTTGCCAAGGAGATGGGCGACCGTGCCTGGGCTGTGGGCGTGAACGTGTCCGATGAAGAGAGCTGTGCAAATATGGTCGCTCAGACCGTGGAAAAATTCGGTGGTCTGGACATTATGGTGGCCAACGCAGGCGTTGTCCGTTCCGGCCCTATTGCCGAGTTTGAGAAGAAGGACTTTGAGTTCGTAACCGCCATTAACTATACCGGCCTGTTTTTGACCTGCAAGTACGCAGCCATCATTATGCAGGCTCAGCACGAAGCCGCTCCCGAGGAAAGCTATGATATCATCGCTATGTCCTCCAAGTCCGGTCTGGAAGGCTCCAATAAGAACTTTGCCTACGCAGGCTCCAAGTTCGGTGCCATCGGCCTTGTGCAGTCCTTTGCTTTGGAGCTGTGTGCCTACAACATCAAGGTCAATGCCATCTGCCCCGGTAACTACCTGGACGGTCCTCTGTGGAGCGATCCGGAAAGAGGTCTTTTCGTACAGTACCTGAATGCCGGCAAGGTGCCCGGTGCCAAGACCGTGGACGATGTCCGTCGGTTCTACGAGGCCAAGGTGCCCATGAACCGTGGCTGCCTGCCCATCGACGTTGCCCGTGCAGTTATGTACTGTGTGGAGCAGAAATATGAGACCGGCCAGGCCATTCCCGTAACCGGCGGTCAGGTCATGCTGAACTGATCATTGTAACAAAAAAGCCACCCGATCGGGTGGCTTTTTCTTATTTAATTTTCCGGCCTTCCAGGTAGTACCGCTTTTCACGGCTATGACCCATGGAGAAGGTCTTTCTGGGCAGCACACCGTCGGCAATCACGCCACGGAACAGCTGTCCTTTTTCCATCACCGGCAGGATAAAGCCGATGGCGTTTTCCTGCTTTGCAAAGTCGATGAGAGCATCATCGTCGTGGATATAGTCGATCTCGCCTTCATTATCCTTCAGATAATCGTCCAGGAAATTCTGCAGAACGCCCACAGCCAGTTCGCCCTTGGCCTTATCCAGATAAATCTCACCAAACCTGTCGCCAATGTACCACTTTACAGGGTAACCGCCCTCTGCACAAATTTCGGACTTGATGGTAGAGAGCATCTTCTCCGGCTCTGTGCGGAAGATCACCCGGTGGATCGGCTCAAAGACCTGAGCGGCATCGTGGATATTCTCCAGCTCCACCAGAGCATACCGGGCGGGGTGGTCGGAAAGATCCATATTGGGATTGTTCTTTTTCAGCTCCTCATAGCAGGACTTGGCGGTAGCCAGGGAGTGGTTGCCGTCGCCCACCGCAAAGACCATGGGTGTACCCTTAAGACCTGCGTACTTCTCCCCTACTGTGGCACTGTACTGGGCCAAAGCCTCATCAAAAGCCTTTGCGTCCTCACCGGAAACCAGGTAGCCCGCAATGTGGCCGCCGCCCTCCATCAGGTTAAAGTCATAGAGCTTTTGGAAGCTGTCCTTTTTAGCCGCCACCGGCTCAATGAGCTTTCGCTCCCAGTCGTCGCAGAGCATTAAAATATGGGGAAATTCCAGCGGTGCATTTCTGCGAACCCGCTGACGGGGCGGGATCCGCTCCTGAACAGTTGCCTCGGTAGCCCGAATGGCAGAGGTTGCACCGGGGGTGTACTCATAGGAATCCAGGTCCACCTTGCCCACAAGACCCTGACGGATACTGCCGTTTTCCAGAGTCCGTTCTACATAGATGTAGCTATTATCATATTGGGTGAACACGCCCTGCTCCAGATAGCGGGCCATGGACTCGTTAATAAGAGCAGTATGAATCTCCTCCATAGGCGTACCCAGCTCCACCTCCGGCAGGACCAGATGTAATGTGGAAGGAACGCCCTCGGCCGTCTTCCGCACCCGCTCCCAATAAGCCTCATCGGAGGTAAACTGATCGCAGGCGATGACCGCCCATTTTTCCATATCCGCGTCCTTGGGAAGCAGGATATCCGCAGACTGAAATACGTTCTTAACCATTGTTTGCCTCATATTCCTTCAGGAAGGTAACCAGTGCCTCCACGCCCTCCTTAGGCATGGCGTTGTAGATGGAAGCCCGGAGACCGCCCACGGACTTATGACCCTTCAGGTTGTCAAAGCCGGCCGCCTTGGTGGCAGCAACCACAGCCGCGTCCTGCTCAGCGGTCGCGGTAACAAAAGGCACATTCATAAGAGAACGAACCGCAGGCTCAACAGTGCCACCGAACATCTTGGAGCTGTCCAGGAAGTCATACAGGATCTTGGCCTTTTCCTCATTCTTCTTGGCCATAGCCTCCAGACCGCCCTGAGCGATCAGGTACTTGAACACCTTGCCGCAGCAGTAGATGTCCCAGCAGTTGGGGGTATTGTACATGGAATCCGCATCGGCGTGGGTCTTATACTGCATATAAACAGGCAGATCGCCCAAGTCGTCCCGGATCAGGTCCTCCCGGATAATGACCACCACCATACCGGCAGGGCCAACATTCTTCTGTACGCCGGCGTAGATCATACCGTAGTCAGATACATTGCAGGGCTTGGACAGGAACATGGAGGACTGGTCGGAAACCAGGGGAACACCCTTGGTGTTGGGCAGGGTCTGCCAGGTGGTGCCGTGAATAGTCTCGTTCTCGCAGATATACACATAGTCGGTATCCGCGGGAATATCCAGGTCGGAGCAGTCGGGAATGTAGGTGTAATTCTTATCCTTGGAAGAAATAACGGTAACCTGGCCCACCTTCTTAGCCTCGGCAACGGCCTTCTTGGACCAGGCACCGGTCTCAATGTAGAGGGCCTTACCGTTCTTCATCAGGTTCATGGGGATCATGGAAAACTGCAGTGTTGCACCACCCTGAATGAACAGGACCTTATAGTTTTCGGGGATACCCATGAGCTTTCTCAGGTCTTCCTCGGCCTCCTTGGCGATGTCCATAAACACCTTGGAGCGGTGGGACATCTCCATAACGCACATACCGGAACCCCGGTAATTCATCATCTCATCACGGATCTCCTCCAGCACAGGCTCGGGCATCATAGCAGGACCTGCGGAGAAGTTAAAAGTACGATCATACTTCATAAAACTTGCCTCCTATTTTTGGCAGACGGACAAATGCTTTCCGTCTGCGTGCAATTATGTGGCTATTATGCCATAAAAAAACTGCCGTTTCAACTGTTATTCCGATATTTTTTCATTCAATTTTCACGATTAGTGAGATTTCTATAAAAAAGATGGCATTTTTTGCTCCTTACTGGTATAATATTCAAAAGTCTGTCTGAGGTGATCTTCTATGAAAAAGCTAAAAATCGCCATAATCGGTTTGGGAAACATCGGTCTTTCCCACGCAAAACATATTCTCTCCGGTGAAGTTCCGGGTTTGGAGCTGACGGCAGTCTGTGCCAGAAGCAAGGAAAAGGCAGATGCTTTGGAAAACATTCCCTTCTATCAGGACTACCACGAGCTGCTTGATGAGCATATTGCCGACGCCGTCCTGATCACTACCCCTCATTACAGCCACCCGGAGATCGCTATTGAGGCCTTCCAAAAGGGTTACCACGTACTGTGTGAAAAACCCTCCGGCGTTTACACCAAGGCCGTCCGGCAGATGAACGAGGCCGCAGAAAAAAGCGGAAAGGTCTTTTCCCTGATGCTCAATCAGCGGACAGACCCCCTGTACCAAAAGGTCAGGCAGTTGATCCGGGAAAACGCCATCGGTACGCCCCACCGCCTTGTGTGGATCCTGACCGACTGGTATCGGACGCAGGCCTATTATGACAGTTGCTCCTGGCGTGGCACCTGGGCCGGTGAAGGCGGCGGTGTGCTGATGAATCAGGGAATTCACCAGTTGGATCTGTGGCAGTGGTTTATGGGCATGCCCCAAAGCATCACCGCCCATTGCCCCACCGGAAAATTCCATAACATTGAAGTGGAAGACGAGGCCACCGTCTTTGCCAAATATGAAAACGGTGCCACCGCCACCTTCATCATCACCACCGGAGAATACCCCGGCACCAACCGACTGGAAATCGCAGGCAGCGGCGGACAGATCGTGGTAGAGGGAAACACCTTACACCTGACCCGGTTGGAAACCCCCACCACCGAATCCATTTTTGCGAGCAACTACGTCAATACCCAGTCTGCCGCCAAAATGTCCTCCCAAACGGAGGTGTTTCGTTTTGAAAACCGAAATGCCGGCCACGTGGCGATCCTGCGAAACTTTACAAATGCCGTTTTGCAGGGTGAACCCTTGATCGCCCCCGGCACGGAGGGAATCCACAACCTGACCCTCTGCAATGCCGCCTACCTGTCCCATTGGACAAAAAAAGAGGTCTCCCTCCCCCTGGACGAAGACCTGTACTATCAGAAGTTACAAGAAAAAATCAAATAAAACAACCCCAGGCCTGCACAGATGTGCAGGCCTGGGGTTCTATTCACTTAGTCCAAAGGTTTCATTGTGGGGAACAAGATAACCTCGCGAATGGTGTCGTTGCCGGTCAGGAGCATGACACAGCGGTCGATGCCCATACCCATGCCGCCCGTGGGAGGCATGCCGTACTCCATAGCATTCAGGAAATCCTCGTCCAGCATTTCGGTCTCGTCATCGCCACGCTCCCGCTGCTCCACCTGCTTCATGAACCGCTCTCTCTGATCGATGGGATCGTTCAGCTCAGAGTAGGCATTGGCAAGCTCGGAATGGCAGATAAACAGTTCAAACCGCTCAGTTAAGCGGGGATCTTCAGGACTCCGCTTGGTAAGAGGAGAAACCTCCACAGGATACATGGTGATAAAGGTGGGCTGGATCAGATGCTCCTCAACTCTCTGGTCGAAGCAGGCATACAGGGCGTTACCCCAGGTCTTTTCTGCGGCGTCGTTAAGTTCCACGCCCTTGGCCTTGGCAGCAGCCACAGCCTCAGCATCGTCGGTGATGGCACCGAAATCGATGCCCAAATACTCCTTAACCGCGTCCACCATGGTCAGTCGACGCCAGCCGGGAGTCAGGTCGATATGCTCGCCCAGCCAATCCACTTCATAAGTACCCAGAATCTCCTTGGCAGCACCGGAGATAATGCCCTCGGCGATGTCCATCATATCATGGAAATCCGCATAAGCCTGATACAGCTCTACGGTGGTGAATTCCGGGTTGTGCTTGGGGTCCATGCCTTCGTTACGGAAGATTCGGCCAATCTCATACACCCGATCCATTCCGCCGATGATCAGCCGCTTCAGGGGCAGCTCAGTGGCGATCCGCATGAACATATCGATGTCCAAAGTGTTATGGTGAGTAATAAAGGGACGGGCAGCAGCACCGCCGGCGATGGTGTTCAGCACCGGGGTCTCCACCTCGATGTAGTTCATATCGTCCAGGTACTTCCGCATGAATTTAATAAACTGGGAGCGGACCACGAAATTCCGCTTGACCTCAGGGTTCACCATCAGGTCCACATATCTCTGACGGAAACGCAGCTCCTTATCGGTCAGGCCGTGGTACTTTTCAGGCAGGGGCAGCAAAGACTTAGAAAGCAGCTTTACCGTCTTGGCACGAATGGAGATTTCCTCGGTCTTGGTCTTAAAGACCTCACCTTCCACACCTACAATATCGCCGATATCGTTCTTCTTAAAGCGGGCATACTCCTCCTCACCCAGCTCGTCGATCTTCACAAACAGCTGGATACGGCCGGTAGCGTCCTGCAGATCGCAGAACATAACCTTGCCCTGACCACGCTTGCTCATCAGGCGGCCGGCCACACGGACCAGCTTGCCCTCGAAGCCCTCGTAATCTGCCTTAATGGCGGCAGAATCTGTATTAAAATCAAACTTGGTCTCCACAAAGGGATCTCTGCCTTCGGCTCTCAGAGCCTCCAGCTTTTCACGACGGATCTGTGCCTGCTCGGACAGCGGCAGCTCCGCCTGGGGTTCAAACTTTGCCATATCTTAGCCCTCGCGAGTTACGTCAACAACCTTCAGGGTATAGGCACCGGAGGGTGCGTTTACGGTGAAGCTGTCGCCAATGGACTTGCCAACAACCGCACGGCCGAAGGGAGAGTCATCGGACAGCTTATTCTCCATGGGGTTAGCCTCCTGAGAACCGGTGATCCGGTAGCTGGTTTTCTTACCGGCTTCGTCCTCTACGGTAACAGTGCAGCCCAGACCCACACGGCCGGTAGCCTCGTTTTCGTCCTCAATGATCACCGCATGGGACAGAATGTCCTCGATCTCAGCAATGCGGCCATAGAGCTTAGCCTGCTCGTTCTTGGCAGCATCGTACTCGGAGTTTTCGGACAAGTCGCCGTAGGAGCGAGCCTCAGCGATCATGGCTGCGATCTCACGTTCCCGGGTGGTCTTCAAATAGTTCAGTTCCTTTTCCAGGTCTGCCAGTCGCAGACTGGTAATCTTAAATTCCTTAGCCATAGCAAAAATCCTTCCTTTGCTAAAAATTTCTTATACATTATAGAGTAAAACGGTTCCTCCGTCAAGTTTTTTTCCGTATTTTATCCCGGAAACAAGATCTTTTCCACATCTTTTCGCTCCGGCATAGAAAGAATCGCACCTTTTTTGGTAGTAACCAGATAGGCAGCGGCGTTGGCAAACCGGAGCATTTGTGTTAAGTTTTCCTCCGTCAGATTCACAAGACCCTTTTCCAAAATATAGGAGAGCACCGAGCCGCAGAAGGTATCGCCGGCACCGGTGGTCTCGATGGTACCGCCTAGACAGAAGGCAGGCACAAATACCCGCTTGCCCCCATAGTAGGCATAACTTCCCCCTGCACCGGCAGTTACGTTAATGAGCTTCAGGTTGGGATACTGCTCTTTCAGCAAGGCAGCTCCCTTGTCAAAATCCTCTTCCCCGGTCATAAACAAAAGCTCATTGTCGGCAATTTTCAAAATATCGCATTTTCCCAGTCCCCAGGCGATCTCTTTCCTGGCCTCCTCCAGGTCGTCCCACAGGGGCGGACGCAGGTTGGGGTCGTAGGAGATCAAAGCCCCGGCTTCTTTGGCAATTTCCACCGCCGCTTTGGTGGCAGAACGCACCGGCTCATGGGTCTGGGATACCGAGCCAAAATGAAAAATGCGGGCGTTTTGGAGCACCTGCTCAGGCAGCTCCTCCGCTGTCAGGCACATATCCGCACCGGGCTTGCGGTAGAAGGAAAAGTCCCGGTCGCCGCCGGCCAGAGTCTTAACAAAGGCAAGGGTCGTGGGAATGTGGTTATCCTTCAGAAGATACCGGGTGTCGATACCGGCATTTTGGGCTGTTTGTTCCAGCATCTTGCCGAACATATCGTTACCCACTTTGCCGATAAAGGTGCAGCTTTTACCCAATTTTCGAAGGATAGCCAGCACATTGCAGGGTGCTCCGCCGGGGTTTGCCTCAAACAGGGGATTCCCCTGCCCCGACAGACCGTTTTCCGTGAAGTCGATCAGCAGTTCGCCAAGAGCCACTACATCAGTCATATTGTTTCCTCCGTTACTTTCCGAAAACCGCAACTGCCTTTTTCAGCATCTGCCGGATCGGCAGATTGTAGGGGCAGCGATCCTCACAAGCACCGCACTCAACGCAATCGGCAGCAGTCTTTGCCATGGCATTGTATCTTCCAGCCGCCCATTCTTTCAGGTCATACCGGCTGTAATAGCCCTCCATCAGGAATACCATGGGAATGGGGATCCCGGCGGTACAGGGTGCACAGTAATTACACCGGCGGCAAAACTGGGTACCAAGACTCTTTCGAATTGCTTCAATTTTCTCAACTTCCTCTGCCGTCAAGGGAGAATTGTCCCCAATGGCAACGAAATTTTCCTCGATTTCCCGGGTCTCTGCCATACCGGGGATCAGTACGTCCACATAGGGATTGGCCGCCACAAAACGCAGAGCAAGCTTAGCATCGTCAATAGCACCACCAGCCAAGGGCTTCATATCGATAAATCCGATGTTCTTTTCCCGACATTTTTCGATCAGCTCCTCTGCCTGGGTCTCCACGATGTTATAGGGGAACATAATGGTCTCCACCCAGGGGAATTCCACCGCCTCCCGGAACAGATCCACACTATGTAAGGTAATGCCGATATGCCCGATCTTTCCTGCCGCCTTGGCTTCCTGCAGAGCCTCCAAAGCACCGCCGGGGGCCAGGACAGTTTCCAGATCCTTGACACCCGGATTATGAACCTGATACAGATCGATATAATCCGTTTTTAAGTTCTTCAGGCTGATTTCGATGTCTTTTGCCATAGCCTCTTTGGTGCGGGCCATACTCTTGGTAGCCAGCACGAACTTGTCCCGGACACCCTCCAGGGCGATGCCCAGATACTCCTCGCTGACAGTATAGCCTCTTGCGGTATCAATGTAGTTGATACCCTTGTCCAACAGCATTTTAATAAGGGGCTTCGTTCCCTCGGCATCGATCTTCTGAATGGGAATGCCGCCAAAGCCCATACGGGAAATTTTCAGCCCGGTTTTACCCAATACACGATATTCCATTATATACCTCCTGATTTTGAGTAAAATTGCCGCCCGCAGGCGGCAATCATATTAAAACGCATTTGTGATCCAAAGCACGATCGGCAGTGCCAGAGAAAAGACACTGACCAGCCACGGATAGAGAATTCTCCGGGAAATGTACATAAACAGCAGACAAAGAGCCGTAATGGCCAGCGGCACGATCACCGCGATACCCTTATTGACGTAGAAAGCGTAGGCACCGTTGTCCAACAGGTTAATGCCCACGTTACCGGGCAAAGCCCACAGATTCCGCAGAGCAAGGGAAACCGCCAGCACCGCCACCGGAATGGAAAGCACCAGGCTTCTGAGCTTATACAGCCATCTGCCCGTAATCTTCATTACCTGCCAGGCATTGCCGCAGAAGACCTTGAATTTATCCATTTGAGAGCGGCCATTGTTCCCGCCAGCCGTTCTTCTGTTATTGGTTTGATTCTGAGAACTCATAAGCCACCTCCGTTCTCACAACATTGTAACATATTTTCGACCACGATGCAAGTCTTATGATTCGGTCCGTTTTATTTCCCTTAATGTTTTGTATCCTTAGGTCAGACAAAACAATAAGGAGGAACTGAATATGAAAACCGCAACCGTTTACCGCAAAGGAAGAGCCGTTCCCTACCCCAACGCCGCCACCCGCAAGGAGGTGCTGCACAAGTATTTGGACACCCTTCTGACCTTCGCCTGCTGCGGAGGAATTCTCGCAACGCTCATCTTCCTGTTAACGGCCTTTTAACTGACTGTTATCCCGGTAGAGAGCCGCAAGGCCCTTGATGATCAGATCCTTGTCGTAAACAATGGATCTTTGGCAAAGGGGTGTAACAAATTTGGCGATGCCGCCGGTGGCGATCACCGTGGTCTTCTGACCAAGCTCTTCTTCCATTTTTTCGATCATACCGTCCAGCATACAGGCTGTACCCAGCATAATACCGGAACGCATAGCGTCCACCGTATTGCGGCCAATGGCCTTTTTGGGCTGATCCAGTTGCAAACCCGGAAGCAGAGCGGTCTTTTCCGTCAGTGCGTCCATGGAGATCTTCACACCGGGAATAATGCAGCCGCCGATGTGGGCTCCGGTCTCGTCCAGAACGGACATGGTGGTAGCCGTACCCATATCAATGACGATCAAAGGGGGCTTATGCTCCTTAAGTGCCGCCACATCTGCCACCACAAGGTCTGCACCGGTCTGACCGGGGTTCTCCAGCTTGATGTTAAGGCCGGTCTTCAGTCCCGGGCCTACCACAAGGCTTGTCTTTCCGGTGAGCTTTTTGATGGCCGTCTGGAAAGAGTTCAGCACCTGAGGTACTACCGAGGCAATAATGCAGCCTTCGATCTTTCTGGGATCGATGCCCTGCACATCTAAAAGGATCTTAATATCCACACAGTACTGGTCGGAGGTCTTGGTGGCCTCCGTCCGCAGTCTTGCCTCAAAGACAATTTCATCGTCCTTGACGCCGCCCAGAACGATGTTGGAATTTCCGATATCAATGGTCAGTATCATAGCTTATCCTCCAAATCCTCCTGCGTAATGATTTTGCAGGCAGTGATGGTTTGATTCTCAATTTCGATGACTCCGGCCGAGCCGCCCCAGGAGCCGCAGGAGCCGGGATTTAAGATCCAAAGTCCCTCTTCGCACCGGCAGTCGGCCCGGTGGGTATGGCCGTATAAGACCGCCTGAGCCCCCGACACTCTTGCCTGTGCCAGCAGTTCACCCAGGCCGAATTTCACCTTTTGCCGGTGGCCGTGGGTCATAAAGATCCACACACCGTCAAAGGTCAGACACATACTTTCGTGTAACCCCTCGGGGCAGCGATATCGATCACAATTCCCGGGCACCTGATAAAAGGGTGTGCCGGGATTTTCTTCTGACAAAGCCTTGCCGTCCTCATAAAAATCACCCAAATGGATCACACAGTCGGGCCTTACGGACCTCATACACTGCCGCATAAAGCTGAGTCCTGCGTGGGAATCGGATAAAACCAGTATCCTCATGACACTCTCCTGCATATACTGTATTGGTTTTATTATAGCAGGCATTTGGAGAGGAGGCAATATGATGAACAAAAAATATGGGGATTTTTCTGTGGACGATGCCATGCGTCTTGCCAAAAGCCCTGCCGGGCAGCAGCTGTTTGCCATGCTGCAAAACGCAGACCAAACCAAACTTCAGCAGGCAGCAGCACAGGCAAACGCCGGACAGTATAATGCCGCACAGGACACGCTGCAGTCCCTTCTTTCCGACCCAAAGGTGCGGGCTTTGATGCAGCAGTTAGGGGGCAAGTGATGGACGGTATTGAAAACCAGCTGCAGGCGGTTTTGGGGAACCCGGAGATGATGCAGAAAATTATGTCCATGGCACAGAGCTTTCAGTCTCCGCCCCAGGAAGAAGCCCCAGCCCCTCAGCCGTCGCTGCCGGATATTGATATGGCCACGATCCAGCGGCTTGCAGGCTTTGCCAGTCAAAGCAATATCGACAAGAATCAGCGAAACCTCTTATCGGCTCTGGCCCCCTACCTGAGCCAATACCGCATATCCAAACTGGAAAAGGCCATGCGGGCGGCAAAGCTGGCAGGTCTTGCCGGTACCTTTCTATCTCAATCCAATTTGGGCAGGTGAGCAAATGTATAACCGTTATATTCCCCAGCCGGACGGCTCCCACCACCGAAATCGGGTCCCGGATCCCCCAAGACCTGAAAAAGAGCCGGAAAAGCCGCCCCATACCCCGGAAGCTCCCTGTTTTCCTCCCCGGGAAACCTCAGCCGGCAGCTTTTTAAGGCAGTTGCTTCCCAAGAATTTTGAAACTGCTGATCTGATCATCGTACTGCTATTACTATTGATGGCAGGCGATTGTCAGGAGGAAAAGAATAATGCCCTGCTGACCCTGGCATTATACTTTTTCTTATAATCGACAGGATTCCCTTTGTTCTGCACCCACAATGTAGTAAACTCACCTCGGACGGACATTTCCCCCAATGCGACACCGGCCCCACCGCTGTTCTCCCACACAGCGGTGGTTTTATTTATAAGGGGCAACCCTCTGTAAAGAAGTATTGCCTGAAAAGGCGTGGCTTTCCGTGATATTGCGAAAAAGGAGCTTGCCATACACAAAGTATGCCTGCACTCCTTTTTCTTATCTCACAAAAATCCCCATCCTTTTCAGGTGCTATGCAGTTTTGAAGTGAAAATTATTCTGATCCATAAAAGCCAAACCCCGGAATGTCGTAATATTCCGGGGTTTTATGCGGTTAATGCAAAATTATGCCGTTCAAAACCAATGCTTCCTTACGGCGGTTTGCCCTCTTTGTTTATAGGCGATTCACTCTTCGCCCGTTGCCGCACCCCAACTAACCTTGTAGGGAACAGATAAATCCGTTCCCTACAATTTCTCCTATCTAAAAAACGGTGCTTAGTTTCCTAAGCACCGTTTTTCTTACACCACGGGAATCAAAAGGATTCTGTCCTTTTCCGGCTGATCCTCCAAACTATTGGCTTTTGTGATGGCCTCCACCGTAGAGCCGCACCGCTTGGCAAGCTCCCACAGGCTGTCGTCCCCGGCCTTCCGGAGAATGAGATTAGGTCGCTCCTGCTGGGTCTCCTCCCCCAGTTCCAGCCCGGTAACCATACCGATCCCCTTTTGTGCCACAGTAAGGGCAGAAACCGGGATCTCACTTTGCAGCTGTGCGGTCTCTCCGCTCATTGACCCCTGAGCAAGGCCGGTGTTCTCCACCGTAACCAGCACCTGACTATCCTTATCTGCAGGCAATGTCCACTCCCCTTCCCATCGGGGCTGAACCGACTGCAAATGCTCCTCCGGGTCATAGAAAAGCATCTGAAACTGCCCGGCAAGTGCGATCTCCGCCTGATCGTCAAAACGCATAGTCCGGGCATTATCCGGATAAAAGACCGTATCTACCACCCGGCCGCCCTGTGTCGGCACAGATGTCTCCACCCGAACGGTTTGCCTTTGCCGATCCAATTCTGCTGGCAGGATCAATTGCTCCCACTGCATTTCCACCGGTCTGCGGGGTGAATAGGCGTCCTCCACCACCTCCACCATTTCCCGGTCGGAGATCACATACTGCCCCGTAAGTCCGGCCTTCAGGTGCAGCTGGCCCTCCGGCAGGATCTCCAATTCCAGACTGGTAACTGCCGGGGTAACGCAGGCATCAGCATCGGCAGAATACTCCCCGTCCAGTTCCGAGAATTGGGAAAACGGAATTTCGTGGTCCCGGGTATAGAGGATTCCGTCCTCCCCACGGCAGAGCATATGCAGTTTCGCCGCTCCCCGGAAGACCACCTTGCCGGCCATGACCCTTTGGTCCATAATCTCCGGCTGCAGGGTGTAATAGATCACCTTTTGGGGTGCAGGTCCGCTTAATTCATCGTCGATCACAAAGGGCTTTTCCCCTGCCTCCTTCGGCAGCATCATGGGGTATGTATTCCTCAGAAGCTGCACATCTTCCGGCATATCATCAGGATTATACACACCCACTTCACTCTGCACCATCGCTTCGCCCAGACAACCGACCCCTACCCGGACCATCATTTTTCTGGCAGAGATGCTTCTGGCGTCCACATACCGCAGAAGACACACCGCATTGATATTACCGTCATACTGGGTTTCGGGCAGCTCCCAGCTCTGCTGGAAGGGGATCCAGCTTTCCATACATCTGGGATCCGAGCCGTCCTCCGGGGCGTAGAGCACCCATACCATCACGCCACCGGAAACTGTCATTTCCCCGTTCCGCCACTCTTTGCTGCGAAGCAGCACCTGACCCCAGCTTCCCAGAACTCTGCCAATGTCCGGCATACCGTCGTTCAGTCGCAGCTCCTGGGTCTGCTCCGTGTTTTGTACCTCCCATTTTACCCTGTGGAGGCAAGGGTATGTTGTTTTATGAAACTGCATTTTGATCACTCCTTGTCTTGTAAAGCTTATTCCTTTTTGGACAAGTTTATGCCTTCCGCAGAACAAAAAAGCCCACACCCAACAGTCCGAAGCCGAAGCAGTGGCACAGAAAACCGCCCGACAGCCACAAACCCACCAGTACACCAAAACCGAAGGCCATCAGGGTCAGACCCCAAAGCTGATTGTATCTGCACATATAAACACCCCCTGCAGCAAGTCTATGCCGAAAAAAATAATTGTTTCCAAATAGCACTATATATGTTATACTATGGGAAAGGAGGAGGTTTTTTATGCCAAAATCCGACAACCAAAAGCTAAAAATACTGTATATTCTAGACTTTTTAGAGAAAAACTCCCACGAGGCATACCCCGTGAGAGCAGCGGATATTATTGCACATCTGGATCGTCAGCATGGGATCCGCTGTGATCGGAAGACTGTCTATTCGGATATAGCCGCATTGCAGGAATATGGTGTGGACATTATCTCCCTGCCCGGCAAAAACGGCGGCTACTATATCGGCTCAAGAAATTTTGAGCTGCCGGAGCTGAAGCTGCTTATCGATGCAGTGCAGTCCAGCCGCTACCTAACGGAAAAGAAATCCCGGGAGCTGATCGAAAAGCTCTGTGCTCAGTGTAACGAGCAGGACGCCAAGCTGATCCGCCGAAACGTTGTGGTTGCCGGCCGGGTCAAGAGCATGAATGAGTCCATCTACTACAATGTGGACGCAATTCAGGAGGCCATCAGCCAAAACCGGAAGATCACCTTCCGTTACTTTGACTGGGACTTTGGGGGCAAACGAAAATACCGCGACAGAGCCTACGAGGCCAGTCCCTACGGTCTGTGTCAGGATCACGAAAACTGCTATCTTCTGGCACTTTCGGACCGCCACGGCATCACTGCCTACAGGGTGGACCGAATGACGGATATTGAAACCACTCCGGATCATCGGGCCCCCTGCCCGGAGCTGGCAGGCCAAGCTCTGAACGAGCACGCCAACCGGCTGTTCCAGATGTACTCGGGCGATATGGAGCAGGTCAAGCTCCGTTTCCACAAAAGTCTTCTGAACGTGGCGGTGGATCGCTTCGGCAGAGATATTATGCTGATCCCCGACGGCGAGGACTATTTCAATTTTACCGTACCTGTGGTGGTGTCTCCCATGTTCTTAAGCTGGATCATCGGCTTTGGGGCTAAGGCAAAGGTCCTGCACCCCCAATCGGTAGTTGAAGCCTGTAAGGCCCTGTGCCGGGAGGCTATGGAGCAGTATTAGTTCCCTCCACCAGCTGGAACGAGGAGAACACCTCCTGCAAAGGCTCTTGCATCTGAGCCGATACAGAGGCATCGGTCATGGCAGTAAGTACATAGTGATAGCTGCCATCGTCCAGGATACAGATCCTGCCGACCTGGGGTTCATTCTCTCCGGCCGCGGCCCAAACCGCTTCGTAACGTTTGATTTCCCCCTGACGGGACTCCATCAGCTGCAGCTCCTCCCGGGAAAAACCGGTGGCCGCAGTCAAGGTCCTATTCAGATCACCGCCTTCGGCGGTATGCACCGTTAAGGTGTACCCCTGGCAAAGGTATAAGCTGCCATATTGTTCCTTCATCACCTGCACATCGGTCTCCTCCGGCAAAACCAGAGAGACCTCCTGTAACGTCGAGCCTGCTGGCAGCAAATACTCATCGGATACCGTCTCAAAGGTTTCTGTTGCCCCACAGCCTGTTAACAGCAAAGCAAGCAATACCAAGAACCCTAATTTTTTCATATTATCCCTCCTGAAAGGTCATGATTATGAAACTATTGTTTGTCTACCTGCTTATATTCAATGCTCTGGGTTTCGTTCTTATGCTAGCCGACAAGCGAAGAGCCAGAAGAAAAATGTACAGAGTTCCGGAAGCCATTCTCTTTTGCGTGGCGTGTTTTGGCGGAGCTTTGGGTGTTCTTGGCGGTGTTTACGCTGCACACCACAAAACAAGACACCCCTCCTTCACCATCGGAATTCCTGTGATCCTTGCCGTGCAGACTGTATTGGCCATTGTGTTATTTGTCATAAAGGATTCGTAGGGAGCGGATTTATCCCCTCGCTGCAAAACAAATTGGACGTGTTGCAAAAATGCAACACGTCCGTTTTATTTAATCTTCTCTATCGGCACCACCGACGGTGGATACCGATTCGGTCAGCACTTTGATAGCTGCCTGCACCTGCGGATCTTCCTCCGGAGGCAGGATCCCGGCATAGATCCTCAGTGCCATTTCCTCATCTACCTTTACCAAAACCTCCGGCTTCAAGCCGCCCACCTCTGTCAGACTAACGCCATTGGGTGTAAAATACTTGCCTGTGGACAGATTTACCGCTGAGCCGTCGATCAGCTGGATCGTCTGCTGATAGTAGCCCTTGCCAGTGGTGTTCTCACCTACCAGCACCGCCCAATCATATTCCTGCAAAGCGGCCGCAAAAAACTCCGCCGCAGAATAGCTGTTGCCGTTGATCAGCACCGCCATCGGTACTTCCAGGCAATCGGCATCGGATCGGTCGATCTCCTCTCCACCGGAATAGTCCACCGTTTTCAGCAATACGCCCTCCGGCAGCAAATAGTCCAAAAGCTTGATAAGCTCCGAAAGATACCCGCCGGGGTTGTTCCGAACATCAAAGATAAGTGCGGTTGCACCCTGCTCCAACAGTTCTTCGATGGCCGCAGTGCTTTCCGCGGCACATTTGCTGTTAAAGTTCTCGATGGTTACAAGACCCACGTTCCCGGGCAGCATCGTTCCCACCGCCACGGCCATATCGATCACCTGTCTGCGTACCGTAAAGTTGAGAGTCTCCTCACCCCGCAGCACAGAGATCTCCACCTCCGTGCCCGGTTCGCCCCGGATCAGGTCTCCGGCGGCATTGATGTCTAAGCCGGTAACGTCCTGACCGGCAGCGGCGATCAGAATATCCCCCGCCTGAATGCCAGCAGTTTCCGCAGAACTACCCTGCTCTACCTTTAGAATGTCGATACCCTTTTCGTCCTCACGGGCAGATACGGTAATGCCGATGCCCACATAGGTATTGTTCTTCCTGTGCTGAGCGTCCTCGTATTCCTGAGCGGTCATATAATAGCTCCACCGATCCCCGATGGCGTCCACCATGGCTGCAGCGGCAGCGTCCTCCATGGCTTCTGTATCAGCCTCCCCAATGAATTGGTTCTCAATCACCATGGATAGCTGCGAGAGCTTTCCCGTCCCCTGTCTGTAGAAGAAAAACAGCGTCATGGTGGAGGCCAGCACCGCCACCAGCAGGTACGACAAGGTCCGCAGTATGAACTTCTTTACGCCCGATGTTTCCACAATATCACCTCGATAACAGTATATTGCCCAAATTGCAGAGGTCAATAATGCCGCCAAGACAAGCAACTCGACCCCGAAGTGTATATGGATACTCGAGAGGGGAGAGTTGCGCAGTAAGTCAAAATGCCTTGCGTAGCAAGGTTATTTATACCTCGACCGTCAAGAATCAATGATTTTTGCCACCTTCCCCCCAAGGAGAAGGTTTATCGCATTTTGACGGTTGGTGGCATTAGTGAACCTCTGAAAAACCCACAGCCCCCAGAGGGCTGTGGGTTTTTGTCAGATCTTAATGTAGTTGGCAGGGTTCACAGAAGAACCGTTATAGTAAATGCCAAAATGCAGGTGGGGTCCGGTAGATGCTCCAGTAGATCCGCAGTAACCGATCACCTGGCCGGCATAGACATACTGACCGGCATATACCACATACCGGGTCATATGCATATAGATGGAGCTAAATCCGTCCTTGTGGTTGATGGAAACGTAGTTGCCTGCACCGCCTGCCTCATAGGACGCGGTGGTTACCACGCCGGAACGGGTGGCATAAATAGGCGTGCCGCTGGGTGCTGCCAGATCCACGCCGTGGTGGAATCTCTGACCGCCGTAAACCGGGTGATCACGCCAGCCGTAGGCACTGGTAAAGGCCGTATAGCTGATGGGTACCAGCCAGTCAACACCGGCAACCGTATTGCTGGTGCCGGCGTTACCGCCGGAATAATTAGGCTTCTGCTGTTGCTGCATCTGAGCCAGGTACTCTTTATATTCCCGATCCTTGGCAGCGTCATACTGCTCTTCCTTTTCCAGGATCTGCTCCTTCAGCGTTGCACTGTCGTGAAGGGATTCACTCACCATGGCCTCGAATTCCAGACCTCTTTCTGCCAGCTGAGCCAACAGTTTATCGGCCTCGGCACGCTTTTCTTCCAGCTTCTTCTGGGATTCTGCCAGCTCTGCCTTGGTTGCTTCCAGGGAGGTCTTTTCTGCCTCCAGGCCGGCTTTGGCCTCCGCCACATCGGCAATTGCCTGATTCATTTCGCTCATGAGGTTGCGGTCAGCTGCCTGAATCTGCCGGACGATCTTCAACCTGTCCAACAGATCACTGAAGCTGTTGGCATCAAAGATCACCGCCCAGTAGGACAGCTTTCCGTTTTTCTCCATAGCCCGGATCCGCTCGGCATTCTGCACCTGCAGCTCAGCCAGGCGGGCTTCCGTTTTATCCAGCTCGTCCTGCTTATCTGCGATCAGGTTATTGTAGGCGGTCAGCTGGTCATTGATGTTATCGATCTGCTGATACATCAGGGTGATCTCCTGATCGATCACATTTTTCTGATTGACCATTGCCTGCATTTCGCCCTTGTGATCGGCAAGCTGCTTTTGCAGAGCTTTCAGTTCTTTATCAATTTTGGCCTTTTCTTCTTCCAGGTCGTTTAATTCGTTTTTGATGGCAGCGGAGCTTTTTGCAGCACTGACCTCCATGGGTCTATCGTTTACAAAAATGCCTGCCAGCAATGCGATCGCCAGGAATCCGGAAAGGACTCTTTTGCGTATGTTCATAGATTACTCCTTAAACAAAGTACATAATCGTACTGGCCACCAGGCCCAGCAGCAAAACCGCTGCCATAACACCTGCCAAAATAGCAGTCATCTTCTTCTGCGTTTTCTTTTTCATAGGAATCCCTCCAAATTATACGTCCATAAACTTCCGAATGGAAGTCCAGCTTCCCACAACACCAACGAACAGACCGGCTGCTGCGAAGGTTGCGATCATGGGACCCAGCAGATCCGTAAAGGATACAAGCTTCAGCCAACCCATAGAAATCTGGGACGCCAGCGTATCATACAAAAGCCACTCCAGGCCAAAGGCCAGGCAGGCACTGAACATACCCAGAATAAAGCCTTCCACCACAAAGGGCAGGCGGATAAAGCCATTGGTAGCACCCACCATTTTCATGATGGAGATCTCTTCCTTCCGGTCATACATAGCAAGCTTGACCGTATTGGAAATGATCAGCAAGCTCACCACCAGCAAAATGCCGATGAGCACCAGGGAAAGGACTCTGACTGCGTCTTCCAGTGCAGAAAAGTTCTCTGCCATCTCGTGAGAAGCCTTCACTTCCGACACGCCGGGGACATTCTTGATCGCCTCGACGGTCTGATCCAACAGGTGGTTGTCCTTCAGGGTAACCTCCACACGGTGCTCCAAAATTCCGGCACCCACACCGGCAAATTCATCGGGATCTTCCTGATCCGCCAAGAAGTCCTTCCAGGCGACCTCCCGGTCCACAAACACAGCCTCACTGATGTTATCCAGCCGGCGAATATTGGTTTCGATGCTGGAGGCCTTGTCATCGGGATATTCCATATCGATATAGGCAATGACCTGATTGGTCTTATTCAAGTCATTGACAATGATATTCGCATTATAAACTATGCTGGAAACAAAACCAACCACCAGCAGACAGGCCACCGTAACACACACGGCGGCAAAGGACATAAAGCCGTGGAGGAAAATACCACGAATGCCCTCTTTGATCAAATATCCTTTATTGCCTTTCATAGCTTGTACCCACCTATTCCGTCGCTGACCACCAAGCCTTCGTCAATGGCGATCACTCGCTTTTCGAACCGTTCCACCAGGTCCCGTGCGTGGGTAACAACCAAAAGGGTCGTACCCAGATTATTGATCTCCTGCAAAAGTGTCATAATTTCAAGGGATTTGGCAGGGTCCAGGTTACCGGTGGGCTCGTCGGCAATGATGGTGGAGGGGTTGTTCACCAACGCTCTTGCGATGGCAAGACGCTGCTGCTCACCGCCGGACAGCTCCGTGGGGTGGCGGCGGCTCTTGGTCTCAAGTCCTACAAGCTCCAGTATGTAGGGGACACGTTCCCGAACTTCCTTTTCTCTTGCACCCACTGCCCGCATGGCAAAGGCTACATTTTCATAAACCGTCTTGGTATCGATCAGGCGGAAATCCTGAAACACGACGCCGACAGTGCGACGCAGGTAAGGGATCTCACGCTTGCGAATCCGCTCCAAAGAATAGCCGTTCACATGGACTGTGCCGCTGGTGGGCTTCAGTTCTCCTGTGATCAGCTTGATAATGGTGGATTTACCGGAACCGGAGGGGCCAACCAAAAAGGCAAACTCTCCGTCTTCAATTTGCATAGTGATGCCACGCAAAGCGTGCGTGCCTACGGAATAGGACTTAGTAACATCAGTAAATTCAATCATGGCCATTTTTCTCCAAAATGATAGTGTAACCAAATTGTAACACATTTCAGGTTTTATGTCAATCAGCCCAGGGCTGAAAAATACTGGAAAACCGCAATTACGGCAATTTGCCCAAAACTCTCCCCGGTTTTTGTCGATTTTGCGAATAACGCAAACCTTGCGACCCACTCACCGTCAATGGTATAATGTAATTGAAAGAGCCGACCCTCCGCCCTGCCCCTACAGAAAAAGGTGATCTTATGAAGTATAAAATTCCTGCATTGCTGCTCGTTATTTGTCTGTTGGCAGGCTGCTCCGCACCAGCCGGCCGGGGAAGGTTTTATTTTGATCCGGAGAAGGTCGTAAACAGCATAGAGCCGGAAAGAAGTATTCCTTATTCTCTTTCGGAGCTGGAGCAAATGACAAAGTACGAATATAACAGCAGCGAATTAAAGCCCACTGCGGTGATCTTCCAGTGCGTTGTCAGCGGACCCAGCATCAACCGTTTGCCCCCTCCCCCTGAGGAACGGGACCCGAGTGTTGCTTACGCTACGGAACACGTTCTAACCCCCGTAACCATTACCAAGATTCTCTATGCCGGGGAGGACGTATATCTGACCGTGGGCAAGGACTATTACGTAGCTGAGCCTTTTCGCTATATCTCCGAAGAAGACCCGATCAATTTGGAGTATTACGATTACGGAACAGCCGTCCTATACGGCTATTCCCCTATGCAAAAATACCATACCTATTTGGTATTTGGAAAGTATGAACACAACCAAGCCTTTAATTATCAAGGCCAAAAGGTAATCGGTCCTGTAGCTTTTGAGGGAGTTATGTGCATTGGCGATCAAAGCCGTGCCAAAGCTGTTACCCCAACAGCAAATGATAATTATTGGAAAATTTGGAAAGAAGCCATGGCAAAATACCGCTGACCCCAACCACAAGTAGCATTCGCAGCAACCCGCCCGCTCTTGAGAGGAGGCCTACTATGAAACGTTATTTGACCGTCATTTTATGTATTGTGCTTGTTTTCCTGCTTTGGGGGTGCAAACAGAAAACCACTCCCCTGACCCAAGACGAGCTGGAGTGGTTCGGTACGGAATTCTTCGCCGACATAGAAGATATAGAAGAAGAGGTGCAGGTCTTCAATATCCGCAATATGTTTTTGCGTTGCGAGTTTGATGCCCCGGAAAACATCGATTATGAGGTCGTTTTCCGGGAGGGTCTGGGAGAATACGATGCCGTTACACAGGCAGAGATCGACCTGTATATTCGCACTACCGGTAACGATATCGGATCGAATTATGCCAAGATTTCCAAGGAAGATATGATCACCGTTTTTCAAGCCAATACCGGCCTGCACCCAGATGAGACCTTAAAGATTGGACTGGATAAGCTGGTGTATCTTGCCGAATACGATGCCTATTACCACGGCCACGGCGGCATTGCCTATGGATTTTATAACATTCAGTCCGGTGAACGGGCCGCAAACGGTACTGTGAAACTTTATTACCGGGCATTAAGAACCGGTCATAACCCCCTCTGGTGCGTTACCTTAAAACCCGCCGGAGACACCTACCATTTCGTCTCCAACCTGCCTGCAGAATAAAGCGGGCGATTCGTGAATCGCCCCTACGTACAAAAAAACAGGGTGCATTATGCACCCTGTTTTTTCTTATTTCTTTCTGGCCTTCCGGACAGCCATAATCCGGTTCATCTCATTGTAGACGATCATATAGCCCTCGTCCACGCCCATGCCGGGCTTTGCCAAAATCTGCACAGGCTGGGTAGCCATTGCACAGTGGACACAGACCTGAGCACTGCGGTCGGTCTCATTGCAAGTACCGCCCTGATAGGCACCGATACCCTTCTCCTTGCAGTACAGCACCGCCTCGATGGTGTTGTTGATACCGCCAAGGTCAGGGGTCTTGATCTGTACCATATGGCCTGCCTTCCGGTCGGCAAACTCCTTGATATCCTCCAGGGTGTTGCACCACTCGTCAGCAACCAGCTCCACATCACAGCCCCGCTTGTCCAGCTCTGCAGTCAGACCGGCCAATGCAACCACCTGGGTCTCTCTGTCGCAGTCGCAGTCCATAGGACCTTCGATCCGCAGCTTGAAGGGCTTGGCGATCCGGCCCAGCTCCTCGATATAATCGGCCATAGCGGCGTAGTTATTGTTGCCAAAGGCAGCACCGATAGTGCCGTAAACGTCCATATGGAAGACAGGCAGGTAGCTGTCGTCGGTACGATTGGCCAAAATACGGTCCCGCAGCCAGGCAATGTACTCAGCCAGCTTTTCACCCTTCTTGCCCAGCTTCTCCTCCACGTGGTTGATAAGAGCGTGGGGCAGCACCTGAGCACCCTTAATGATCATCTTATCGGCGTTCATATAGCGGTCATCACCGGACTGGGTGAAGATGGGAATGGGCTCTTCAGACACGGTGCAGCCGTACTCGTCAGCCACAACCTCGCACATCATTCTGCCGGTTGCCTTGGCAACTGCGTCCAGAATTGCCTGGGACAGGCCGTAACGAATGGCAGTATGCAGACGCTTGCCGTCCACCTGAATAGCCTCCATCATAGCACAAAGGCCTCTGAAATCGTCAGCCTCCTTGCCCACAAGCTCCGGCTTAATGTACTTGTCGATCACAGGAATAAAATCCTCAGCCAGGAACAGGGGATCCCGTCCGCCTGCACCGGAGTACTGAACAGCGGCACAGTCGCCGAAGGCGATCTGGCCGTCCTCCAGGATCAGCATCACAGAGATGGACTCGCCTGCCTGACGGACAGAGCGGAAGCCCTCGGTAACGGGGCTGCCCACGTAGAACATGCCGTCGTGGCCTGCACCCTGCTTGATGGCACGCTGGTCATCGAAATAGAAACCGGTCCGACCGGCGGAACAAACAACGTCAATAATTTTCATAGCATTTTCTCCTTAGTATCTGGGGCGACCTACCAGGCGGCCCTTGCCGATTGCGTACACATCATCAATGACCATCTGGAAGGAAGCCTTCCGCTTTTCGGCCATAGCTCTCTCGTAGATCTTGGTCTCGTGGAAGTCCTTCAGATCCTTGGTAAAGGGCAGGTTGCCTGGGTTCAGAATACGAACCGCACCGTTATTATCACGGCAGGGCAGCATCAGACCTGCGTTGGCACGGCAGGGTGCGAAGGGCACGTCCAAAACGCCAGCCTCCACGCCACGGCATACACCCACAGCAATGTCGCCGTTACCCAGCTCGAAACACTTGTCCACGATGCACCGGGTCTCCTGACGAATGATCTCCTTTTCCTCTTCCAGATGATCGTCGTGATAGCTCTGATCGGCGAGCATATTGACCACCTGCTTGGTGCAACGCAGACCCTCGGCATTGGCTTCCATGGTAGGAATGCCCACTGCCTCGTGGGGGGTCTTGACGATGACCTTGGTAGCCTTGGCAAGGGCGGCAGTCAGACTGCCGGAGGAAATAACACCGAATGCCTTGGCTTCGTCAGCGGGGAAGCCGCCCATCCACTGGTGCAGAACGGTGGTAACCTTCACATCGCCGTAGCCGTATTTCTGTAAGTACTCGTCAGTCAGCTCCTGCAGGGTGCGGATCGCCGCAATATCCTGTACCAGGTTGCCGCACTGGCCGTAGCCCACAGTGATGTTCTTAACGCCCTGCTCTGCAGCCAGCAGTGCCTCAATAATGGCAGCGGCATGGGAAATACAGGGAGGCACCAAAGTGCCTGTCAGCGGGCCGTAGGGCTCGCGGTTGATGGACACGCCCATCTCCTCATAAAGGCCGGTCAGGCGGTCCACATACTGCCAGTCCCGAATGGTGCGTTCCATGGGAATGTTCTTGCAGTAGGGCAGATTGTAGGAAATGCCGCCGCCCTCGTAGCTGGTAAAGCCACCGGCGAAGGTGATCTCAGTAAGTAATCTTGCATCGGGCGTGCCGTGGCGTACCTGCATAGGCACGTTGACACTTTCCACCACCCGGCGGCAATTGGCAACGCCGTGGTTCACAGCCGGGAAGCCGTTGAGCATGGCACGGCCCAAACGAATGGACTCAGCAATGCCGTTTTCCGCTTCCTGATAGCGGTTCTGACGGGTATAGCTGTCAATAGTGGAAGGCAGAAGGTCCGCTTCGCCCTCCTTCTCCAAAAACTGCATCAGCTTAATATGCTCTTCTACAACCGGCACACCGGCACGGGGCTGCACCAGAGTGCGGCCGTCCCGCTTGGCATCCAGTAGCTTCTGAGAGAAGTTGCGGCTGGCGGGCATGGACTTATGATAAGCAACCGCTTCCTCCAGATCCACTGCATTTCCGGTGGGCCACTGAGTCAAAACCTCTTTTCGAAGCTGCTGAAATTCTCCTTCAGGAATTCGCTTGTTCTGAATGTCCATAGTATTCAAGCTCCTTTTTCATAATTCGCAGGGCCGTCCTGGGATAATAAGCACTTAAGAGTCCCATGGCAGCCAAAATATACTTTCTGTCCACCCAGACGCCCGCATCCTTGGGTCGCAAAGACCCCGGCTGCGTCGGGTCATACAGGGCGTGGGCGGCAATTTCCTCTGTTCGTTTGGTATGGATCAGACTGCCGCCGGTAACCACGATCTGACTTACCTTTGTCAGGTTTTTACCCTCCTGCACATAGGTAAGACCCATCATGGTGTAGGTTTCGGAAATACTGCCTGCATGGCGGGTAACCGCCTCCCGGGTGGCACAGCAGGCCAATGCGTAATCGAGCATTTCCAGCTCCTGATCTCCGTTAGGGATCATATCGGGATTCTCCCGCAGATTCTTTACCAGTTCGGTAACCCTTTCCTTTGACAGGCCGGAAAGGCGGCTCACGGTATCAAGCCCTGCGGCATCTACGATACCCTGAACACTGTACCGCATACCGATATCGCCTTCTACTGTCCGCTTGGCGTAAGGCTCAGGAAGTCCCTTGTAGACTGTGTTCATATGCTCGGGCATACCGTCGGCGATGGAGTAAACGTCGGTGGTTGCACCGCCCACATCCACCGCAACCAGCTCTCCGATTCCCGGCTCGTCGCCGCTTCCGTCGGCCAGTAATTCCATAGCCGCCAGCACTGCAGAGGGTGTGGGCATCATAATATCCGACAGCAGCTGGGCCGCTTTACTTAAGCCCTTTGCCTGAATGATCCGGTTTAAGAAGATCTCCCGGATCTGCTTCTGGGTGGGCTCAATGTCCAGTGTGCCGAACTTGGGCATCACATTGGGACAGACGTAAACCTCACAACCGTCCAAAATCCGCTGACACTCCCGGGCTGCCACCCGGTTGCCGGCGATCACAATGGGAAAGCCGGGCTTCATAGATGCCAGCATTTTGGCATTGTGTAATATACAGTCGGTGTTGCCGCCGTCCGTTCCGCCCACCAGCAGGAAGATATCCGGCTTTGCCGCCTGAATTTCCTCCAGATCGTCTTCGGTCATTTGAAAAGCATAAACACCGATCACCTTCGCACCGGCACCTAAGCTTGCCAGCCGTGCAGCCTCACCGGTCAGCTCCGGCACAAGACCGCTGGTGATCATTCTCAGGCCACCGGCTGCCGAGGAACAGGCATAGGTGGCTTCGTAATGGAGTACGCCTACCTTTTCTTCCAGCTGAAGCCGGGCTTTTTCCAGACCGTCATTGATATCGGTCTCCACGGTGGTATAGGCCGCTGCCGTACCCAGAAGGGTCTCCCCCTCCACGTCTACAGCGGTAAGCTTTGTGTATGTACTTCCGAAATCGATCAAAAGAATCGGTTTCACTTGGTTTCACCGTCCATGTGAAGCAGCTCCCGCAGAGCCTCAATGGTAGTTTCGGGAGGTGTGCCGGGAGGGAATGCCCGGTCAAAGCCCATGTCCTTGAACCGCTTTTCCACGTCCTCGAACTTCTGCTTGCCAATGACGATATTGCCGCCTACCACAAGGGGAATACCAGCAAGACCGGCCTCATCGCACTTTTCCCGCATACCGCGGCAGTCCAGCTCACCCTGACCGTACAAAGAAGAGACCACGATGGCATCTGCCTTAGCCTCGATGGCTGCGGCGATGTACTCCTCCTGAGCCACCATAACGCCCAGGTTGATCACCTCAAAGCCTGCCTCCGTAAAGGCATGGTACAGGATCTTGTTGCCCACTGCGTGGACATCTGCACCGATCACGCCAATGACCAGTACTTTCTTATTTCCAGCTTCCATAATCACACCTCATTTAAGTAGATTGTTATGTAATTATATGCTACAATGTTCTATAACTTTTGTCAAGAGACAAAACCCATATTTTGTATGTTTTTGTATCCCGGAATTCTGTGGAAAACACTTTCGGGTGCAAAAGACCGTCCGGGGGAAATACCCACGGACGGTCCGATCTTATTTATATGGTTTTCGCTTCTAAAAGCCGTTTGATTTTGTTCTCCAAATACAGGACAGACCCCTCGTCCAATTCGTAATAGCATTCAACCAAGGTTCCGGCAAAATCCCTCAGAACCTCCACTACCCCACTGCTGAGATACTTTTCATAGGACTTGGGCACAAGCACCACATTTTTGCCCTTCAAATACTGCTTAAGTTCCGCTTCCCCAGCCGGGATCATCGGTTCAAAAACCTCCGCTTCCTCGGCATAGGTCTTGCAGGTGGTGTACACCAGGTGGGCAAATCTCTGAGAATAGCCCACGATTCCCAGCTTTTCACCCGGCCGCAGCTTGATGATCTGGGACAGATACCGGGTCGAGGGCCGCAGAGCCACTCTTGCCAGCTGTTTTTTAATTGGCAGGACACTTTCCACATATTCTGCGTGAGCAGAGGTGGTGATCACCAGATCAAAGTCCTCACTGAGCTGATAGGGGTACTGCTGAACATTATCCATAAGGTAGGCATACAAGTCCACACCATTGATATGCCGCAGCTGCTCGGACAGCTGGGAGAGGTTTTCCGGGTTGCACTCCACCAGTGCCACTTTCACGTGAGCCTCCTGCTCTGCCCACTGCCGCAGCTTCAGATCCAGAAAAATGTTGATCTCCGCCGGAGACAACCCCATATCCTCCAACTGCTTCAGCATAGCATCGATGGCTGCCATGGCCTGTTCCTTCCGGCTGCCGGAGTTGGCCGGCTGGTACCGGACGAAAGTACCTCTGCCCTGCACCTTTTCCACAAGGCCTGCCCGTTCCAGTTCGTCATAGACCCGCTTGATAGTACCTCTTGCGATGCCCAGCTTTTCCGTTACCTCCTGGACTGTGGGCAGCTGCTGCCCCGGGATCAGCGTTCCGGTTTTGATCGCTGCCCGGATCCCGTCCACCAGCTGCTGATAGATGGGCACCTCCAGGTCATGGTTGATTTTATAAATAGACTCCATAAAAATACCCCGCAAAATTGTTCTATACCAATTTTACGGGGTATGTTAAATTTTGTCAAGGGCGATTATCCCTTTTTCCTGTTCAGGTAGGCCTCACGACCGGATTCGTACAGGTTGTTGCCCAGGCTGTCAATAATCACAACCGCAGGAAGATCCTCCACTTCCAGCCGGCGGATCGCCTCCGCACCCAAATCCTCATAGGCCACGATCTCGGCCTTTTTGATACACTTGCTCAGCAGTGCTCCGCAGCCGCCGATGGCACCAAAGTACACAGCACCGTGTTCTTTCATCGCATTTACCACTTCCGCACCACGCTTGCCCTTACCGATCATGCCGGTGAGACCCTGGGCGATCAGCGTGGGACTGTAGGCGTCCATACGGTAAGAGGTGGTAGGTCCTGCAGAGCCGATGGCCTGACCGGGCTTTGCAGGGGTCGGGCCAACAAAATAGATCACACTGTCGCGGATCTCCATGGGCAGCTCCTTGCCCTCTGCCACCAGCTGGCACAGCCGCTTATGGGCGGCGTCCCGGGCGGTGTAGATCACACCGGAGATCAGACAGCTGTCGCCTGCCCGCAAGGCTCTTGCGGCATCTCTGGTCAGAGGTGCGGTAATTTTGATCTCAGCCATCAAATCACCTCCGTTTTATGGCGGGTAACATGGCAGTTGATATTCACCGCCACAGGAAGTCCCGCAATATGAGTGGGATACTGCTCAATGTTTACAGCCAAGGCGGTAGTCATACCGCCAAAGCCCTGCGGACCGATGCCCAGGGCATTGATCCTGTCCAGCAGTTCCTTTTCCAAAGCTTCATAGAAGGGATTTTCGTTCCGGGTGTCCACCGGACGCAGCAGTGCCTTTTTGGCAAGGTATGCCGCCTTATCAAAGGTACCGCCGATGCCCACGCCCACCACGATGGGCGGACAGGGATTGGGACCTGCCTGCTCTACCACGCTGACCACAAAATCCTTCACGCCTTCCACGCCGTCGGAGGGACGGAGCATCTTGATGGCACTCATATTTTCACTGCCGAAGCCCTTGGGGGCAACGGTGATCTCGATATTCTCACCGGGAACCAGCTCCACATAGAGCATTGCGGGGGTATTATCCCCGGTATTGACCCGATCCAGAGGGTCTTTTACAACACTTTTCCGAAGGTAGCCCTCCGTGTAGCCCTGACGGACACCCTCGTTGACTGCCTCCGTCAGGTCGCCCTGGATATGGACCTCCTGTCCGATCTTCAGGAACACACAGGCAACGCCTGTGTCCTGACAAATGGGCTGATTCTTTTCGTCGGCAATCTGATAATTCTCAATGATCCTGCCCAGGATCTCCTTAGCCTGAGACCAGTCCTCCCTGGCGTAAAAGTCCTGGATACAGGTCTTCATATCACCGCTTAAATGGCAGTTGGCCTCAATGCACAGCCGTTTTACGGTCTGTGTGATCTGTTCTGCCCCAATATGACGCATTTTTAATCCTCCTTAGAGAAAATCCGATCCTGCAGATCGCCGTTCCGGCCGATCACCTCTGCCACCACCCGGTCTCCTTTCACAAGAGCCTGGGGCCGTCCGGTAATTTTCTCGATCTTATCTTTCAGCTCGTGGATATCCAACACCGGCAGCTTTGCCGCAATCAGCCGCTCCCGCAGTTCTACCCTTGCAGGATTCACCGCAATGCCGCCCTGGGTTACCAGCACATCAATGTCCTTGCCGGGCGTGGAAATGCAGGCCACCCGATCGGTAACGATGGGAAGTCTTGCCCGGAACATGGGTGCAATGATCATGGACATCTTCGCTCCGGCGGCGGTATCGCTGTGGCCGCCGCTGCCGCCCATAATATAGCCATTGGAATCGGTATGGACGTTCACATTGAAGTCCGTGTCGATCTGAGTCGCACCCAAAATCACCACATCCAGATCGTCCACCGCCGACTTTTGGCCGGGTGCGGCATACTGCATGGCAGAGATCTCCTGATGCCGGGGATCGGTATGAATGGACTCCACCGCCTTCAGATCAAAGCACTGAACGTCCAACAGTTTCTGGAAGCACCCGGCATGGAGCATATCCACCATATAGCCGGTGATGCCGCCCAGACCGAAGCTGCCCTGAATCTGCTTGGCCAGCATAATTTCCTTTAAGTACTTGGCCGCCGCCAGGGACGCACCGCCTGCACCGGTCTGGAAGGCAAAGCCGTCCTTCAGAAGACCGGAGGCATCGATGGCCTTGGCTGCCAATTGTGCCATCACAAGGCCCACCGGATCTCTTGTGATCTGCGTCGTGCCGGAGACGATACCCTTGGGATCGCCAATGGCGTCCACCTCCACCACATAGTCCACGTGCTCACCGGAGATAGAAATCTCCTGCAAAGGACTATTCAGCAGATTATCCGTGATGACGACCACTTTTTTGGCAAATTCCGCATCGGCAAAGGCGTAGCCCATACTGCCGCAGGCGGATTTTCCCATTTTACCGGTACAGTTACCCTGATGGTCGGCTGTAGGTGCAGCAATGAATGCCACGTCAATGGGTGTTCTTCCCAGGGCGATATCCTTGGGTCTGCCACCGTGGGTGCGAAACTGCACGGGATTTTGTAAAACACCCCGGGAGATCTCACGGCCAACGCCGCCGCTGATATAGTCGGCCGCCAGGCCGGTAACCACACCGTTTCTGATGTGGCCCACAAGCGGCATATGTACATCAAACACAGAGCTTGCGTTGACGGTAATATCCCGAATGCCCAGCTCTGCGATCTGCTCCATCACCATATTGAGAACATAGTCTCCGTTTCTTAAGTGGTGGTGGAAAGAGACGGTCATGCCATCTTTCAGTCCCGCCAGGACAATGGCTTCCCGTAATGACTTTACCTGTTTACTCATGGTTATCCCCCCTGTCAAGACCCAAGGCCTCAGCCATGGCGATGGTACGCTTGGCACGGGCAACGATGGGAGCATCGATCATCTTGCCCCGCAGTGCGATGGCACCCTTTCCCTGCTGCTTTGCCAAGGCGATGGCCTCCAGTACCTCATAGGCGTAGTCGATCTCCTCCTGAGCAGGACTGAACACCTGATTGATGGTGCCAATATGCCGGGGAGAAATAGACGCCTTGCCGGAGAATCCGAAGCCCTTGGCAACATTAGCATCTTCCAAAATTCCCTCGTCATCATTGACGTCGGTAAAGGGCGTATCGTAGACATCTATTCCGGCAGCCCGTGCGGCCATTACCAGTCGGGAGCGGGCATATTCGATCTCACGGCCCTGCTTGGTGCGTTTGCACTGCAGATCTGCCGTCAGATCCTCCGCACCCAGGAACAGTCCCCGGACCCGGGGAGAGCTGGTGGCGATGCGGAACGCATTTTCAACACCCAGAGCCGTTTCAATCAGAGCGATCAGGCCCACGGTATTTTGCTCCAATCCCAATTTGTCTTCCAGTTCGGACATAT
This sequence comes from Oscillospiraceae bacterium, assembly GCA_017456105.1. The sequence continues at coordinate 214,789 of JAFTKA010000010.1, forward strand.
AAGTATCTGCCGCGGAGGCGTCCTGCAGAGTAGAGGTCTTGGGAAGCAGGATCATATCCGGCTTTTCCGGCAGGATCGCATCAAGGTCTGCCTGCCAGCAGTCCGTATCCGTACCGTTGATCCGGACGATCCGCTTGCACGCACCAAAATCCATATAACGCAGGGTGTTCCGCACCAACAGACGGGCGGCATCCTTCTCGCTGGGAGAGACTGCGTCCTCCAGATCGAAGATCACGGCGTCCGCACCCAGGCAGTTGCCGTTTATGAGCATATTAGGGTTATTTCCCGGCAAAAACAGTAAGCTTCTATACATCAGGCTTTCCCTCCCCGCAGTACAGCGGCCTCTACCCGGGCCCGGATCACGCAATCCAACGCACCCCGGTCCACAAGCCGCACATTGGCGTTCTCCACGGACTGCTCCTGTAAAACCTCACGGACCGTCTTCTCAATGGCATCGCCAAACTGATCCATAACCACGGACTCAACCTGCAGTTGGATCCCGTCCTTTGCCGGTTCGATCTCCACATAGGCATCGCTGGATTCCAGCGTTCCTGCCGATGCCGCTCTGACAATCTTCATAGTGTTTCTCCTTTTTCAAAATGTTACAGTAACAATTTGCCTATATTATATAACACAATATGCAAGAATGCAAATATTTTTCTTTTATGGATTGCATATTTTCATTCTTACTGTATAATAAAAGCAAATACAAGAAAGGGGGAATTCTTGGTGGAATTGGAGCTTTTGACTGCCTTGCGGGGTAAAAAACGGGATATTTGGGAGCAATTCTTGCTTTCTTCCGGTATTACGCCTGAGGAATTGCCGGAAAAGACAGTGCTTTTATGGGACGGCAATGTTCTTGCCGCCACGGGCAGTTTGCAGGGAAATCTGTTCAAATACCTGGCTACCGAACCCCTTTATCAGGGCCAGGGACTTCTGGCGACGGTGCTGACCGCCCTGCGTCAGGAGGCGTTCTTGGCAGGACACCGGCACCTGTTCCTTTACACCAAGCCCCAAAATGAGCCCCTGTTTTTACCCCTTTTGTTCTACCCGGTGGCAAGCACCGACAAGGTGCTTCTGATGGAAGACCACAAAAACGGAATCCAAAGCTTTTTGGATTCTCTCCCCTCTTCTTCTATAGACAGCAGTGCCATCGTTATGAACTGCGATCCCTTTACTTTGGGCCATCGGTATCTTATCGAAACTGCCGCAAAGGAAAGTGAGCATTTATATGTATTTGTTCTGTCGGAGGATAAGGGTTATTTTTCTGCGGAAGACCGGCTGAATATGGTAAAGCTTGGCACGAAGGATCTACCCAATGTAACGGTGCTTCCCACCGGCCCGTACCTGATTTCCTCTGCCACCTTCCCTACCTATTTTCTGAAGGATCGGGATTCGGCAGAGACCATACACTGTCAATTGGACATAGCCGTTTTCACCCGATATTACGCCCCGAAATTCCGTATCACACGCCGCTATGTGGGCACAGAGCCACTTTCTGCCATGACCGCTCAGTATAATGCAGTGTTGGCAGACGCCCTCCCCCGCCACGGGATCACGCTGACGCAGATCCCCCGAAAGGAAGCGGACGGCAGCCCCATCAGTGCCAGCCGTGTCCGCAAGGCTCTTTCCGCCAACGACTGGGATACCGTTCGTTCCCTGGTGCCTTCCACCACATTCCGTTATTTAAGGAGAAATCATTATGATTGAAAGACGTCCGACCCATATCCTCAGCAGCTACTATGCCCCCCGGGGTGCCCACCGTATGTACGCCCTGGGACAGCAGCTCGCCCAGCTGTATCTGTCCCCCAAGGACAAGCTGATCGGCATCATCGGCGAAGCTGGCTCCGGCAAAAGTGCCCTGATCCGTGGTATGTTTCCCGGTTTGGAGCTGACCAACGACGACAACGGCGTGTATGTGCGTCCTCTGCCTCTTTTGGAGCAGGATCAGGGCTTTGCCTTCTTCTCTCCCCACACCTACCACCTGGATGTGCGTTTTGAAAACGGCTTTACCCAAATGAGCGTCCTGGCTGATGCCATCGCAGAGGCTCTTGATAACGGCCGCCGGGTGGTGGTGGAACACTTTGACCTGATATATCCGTTGCTTGGTGCCAACGCCAATTTGTTGATCGGTGTCGGTGAGCAGGTGCTGATCGCACGGCCTACCATTTTTGGTCCGGAGCCGGAAGAGCTGCGGCAGGTGGTTTATGAGTCCCTCCGTTATCGTCTGATGGCCCACTCCGCCGAGGACCTGTGTGAAATGTTTATCGGTGAATTTGATATAGACCGCTGCGGCCACGACGATGTACGCCACGGCTTTGCCATCTACTTTCCTGAAACCAAGCCTAGCTTTGATATCGCAGAGGTAGAGCAAAAGGTCAACGCGATCATTGCCCAAGATGTACCAATTACTTATGTAGATGACACGCACATCAGCATCGGTGATACGGTTTGCAAATGCGACGGACCACGCTTTCACGTAAAACGTACCGGGCAGATCGAGAATTTCCGTCTTATGAAGCATTTCATTTATGACCGTTTCAAACGCAGATACCTGCTGGTAGGCTGTGTGGGCGAGAAATCTGACGAACTGCTGCAGAAGCTGGATAACAGAATGCAGCGTCCCGGCTGGGATTAAGTATGAACGTACAGTTATCCGAAATTTTGCAAGCCCGGGAAGACCGGGTGCAGCTTCAAAAAACGCTTTTGGAACAGTTTAACTGTCCTCTGATCTGCTTCACCATGAATATTGCCGGGCCTGTGAAGACCTCACCTTTGATCAAATGGGGTTTTCAGGCCGGGCTGAGTGCTCTTTTAAGGGCCGTTCCCAACGTCAAAAATCAGCAGGTCAGGTACTTGCCCACCGGGTGTGAGGCATACCTGTCGGTGGAAATGCCAGCTGCCCGACTCAAAGATATCTGTGTACAAATAGAAGAAGCCACCCCCCTGGGGCGGCTGTTTGATATGGACGTTCTGGATCTAAGCGGTCAAAAGCTGCAGCGGAAAACAGAACGGGGCTGCCTGGTCTGCGGCAGGCCCGGAAGAGCCTGTGCCGCAGGCAGACTCCATTCTGTAGAGCAGTTACAAAATACCACCCAGCAGATCCTGGCAGCAGAGCTGGCGGTGCAAAGTCTTCTGGACGAAGCTAACACCACTCCCAAGCCAGGTCTTGTGGATCGCCGCAACAACGGCAGCCACAAGGATATGTGCCTTGAAACCTTTGTTAATAGTGCCAATGCTCTAAGACCCTATTTTTCCGAATGCGTGGCGATCGGGCAAAAAACCGCCCATCTGTCCCCTCAGGACACCTTCCGTCAGCTGCGGGAAGCAGGTATCCGGGCGGAAAAGACGATGCTGGAAGCTACCGGGGGCGTGAACACCCATAAGGGTGCGATCTTCACCCTGGGAATTCTCTGCGGCTGTGTCGGCAGACACTCCGATCCCATTCTCTCAGATGCAGCCCTGATGGGCAAGGAAGCAGAAAAGGATTTTCTCCTTACCAATACGAATACTGCCGGTAAGCGGTTGTTTTTACAGAAAAAGCTGCGTGGTATCCGGGGCGAAGTAGCCGATGGGCTGCCCTCTGTTACAAACATCGGACTTCCTATGCTACATCAGGCTTTACAGCAAGGTCTTACGGAGGAGCAGGCCGCTGCCTGTACTCTTTTATATCTGATCGCCCATGTGGAGGACACCAATCTCTATCACCGGGGCGGTGAAGAAGGGGCTCAGTTTGCAAAGCAAGCCGTGCAGGCCTTGCTGATGCACGATCCCTTCCCCTCGGAAGAAATGATCCAAAAGCTGGACGATGCCTTTGTTGAAAGAAATCTGTCCCCCGGCGGCTGTGCGGATCTGTTGGCTGCTACCTTGTTTTTACATGGATTGCAGAAAACGTAGTCGTACACCAAAGGCCTGCCAAAATGGCAGGCTTTTTTAATTTCTTGTCCCGAATTGACGGTTTCATCTGTCTATATAGGTGAAAGGCATACTAGAAAGAGGGTTTCCCCATGCTCATTATGTACGCAGCACTGATCGACGAAAAGTCGGACCAGCTCCGTTTTGAAGATATCTATTACAGCTACCGAAAGCAGATGCTATATGTGGCAGAACAAATCTTGGGCGACAGGCACGATGCCGAGGACGCTGTCCAAAATGCCCTTTTGGGCATCGCCCGGAATATCAAACGCATACCCCAAAATGAGCCGCGGATCATTCGTGCTTACGTGCTGACTGCTGCCAAGAACGCCGCTTTGGCACTTGTCCCCAAAAAGCAGAAACGCAAATCTGAAACGGAGCTTTCCGACTTTACAGCAGCCGACATCGATGTGTTTGAGCATGTTATGCTCTGTCAGGACTATGATTTGCTGCTCAGTGCTATGCACCAGCTGCCCACCCCTTACCGGGAGGTGCTGCTGCTGGTATATGTCCATGAACACGATACCAAAGCCGCCGCCCAGATTTTGGATCGAAAAGAGGACACGGTCCGCAAGCAGCTGGCCCGTGGCCGCAAACGGCTAATTGAACTGTGCAGAAAGGAGGGGCTGTGCTATGAATAAGAATACCGTTTTTCAGAAGGCTCTGTTGGACAGCACCCTGGAGGATTTTTCCCAAGTCCCCGGTGAAAACGAACTGCCCAATGACTTCTCGCCCCAATTTGAAAAATCCTGTAAAAAACTCCTGGGTAAATCTGAATCTGCCGTTGTGTATCACCTAAGCCGGACCGTCCGGCGTGCGGTACTGCTGGCAGCGATCCTTGCCGCCTCGGTCTTCACCGTATTTGCCGTGCCGGAGCTCCGGGAGAATATCCTCTCCCGTTCCGCTACCCCCCAATATGAATACAGCTTTGACCCCATTTCGGCCGCTTCTGCACCGGAATCTGTGGAAACTGTGTATCTCCCCACCCACATTCCTGAGGGTTTCACGCTGGAGCGGAAGCTGATCCACGAAAAGTGGGTAACCTGCCTGTGGCGTTCAGATAGTGATACCTGCATCACCTTTGACCAATACCCCATTCCAGAGGGTACTGAGAGTGTCCTGTCCTCGGAGGATTCTCCTTATGAGATCATGGAACTGGACGGATACCAGGTATTCCGAATCCAAAGCAGTGCCATAAAATACTACTGGACCGACAACCAATACTTCTACACCCTGATCTTCAGCCCCAACATCTCGGAACAGGAACACAAAAATGTTTTTTACAGCATTGCCGCTGTCCCGTAATGTACGGCTGACCTGTCTTAATAAGTGAAAGGAAATTCACCGTCATGACTTTGAAAGGAGGCCTGTTATGAAACGTTATTTTTCCATTTTCCTCTGTATTGTGATTGCCTTGCTCCTATGGGGCTGCGGCAGCACAAAGCACACCGATGACGCACCGACTCAGGGACTCCATTTCTATGATGATTTCTATTACAAGGACAAGACCATATACCTTATCCGGGACGGGAAGCCTGCCGGCCTCCCCACCACCTTGTTCTCCTGTGAAGCGGACATAGACGGCAAAACCTATCCTGTCAGTTTCCTCTGGGCCAATATTGGAGAAGAACTGCGTATTCTCCCACCTGAGGACAGCTCTCTTAGTGTGGAGGCCATCGACAAAAACACCGATGTAGTCCATGTCTGCATTTACACCTGGGAAAAGTCCTATCATTTTTTAGCGAACCTCTTCCATAAAACCCTTACCCCCATCGGCCCGGAAACCGATCTGAACATCAAAGAGATCTACCTCTCTCCCGATCTTTCCAACGCCGTGGCCACCCTGGGCAAAAACGAGGCTATCGCCTACTATGACGGCAAGAAGTGGACCGACTTGGACGTCCCGGGAGAAAACCTTGGAGGTTTTTTCCTGGTGAACGGTGCCTGTCTGATCTCTTCTATCGAAGCAATTTCGGAAAAGAGCTATATCCCACCGAAGGATTATATTACCCTCTACTGTCTGCACTGTGAGGACGGTATCCTGGACAAGACTGCCTACGAGAAGGTTCTTTTGTCCGACGAGGGCCTTACTCTATATGGCAGCCGGTACGCCACCGACACCTCCGGTTATTATCTGTCCATCGTGGATCTGGTCCTGGAAACTGCCCGGGAAGTCCCCATTGCCACCGAGGATATCAAAAACATCTCTAACAGCCGGGAACTGTTCATTGTGTATCTGAAATCCGGCGAGCTGTACGCCGTTAAGAAATCCATCGGTCAAATCGTGGCCATCGGCAATGCCCCCGACCGGAGGATAGCCAGCTATCAGCACGTGCTGTCGGACGATGGCCATATCTACCTGAACTATTTGGACGATACCGGAAACTACCCCCTTTACCGGTTCACCCCCGACAAACCGGGCGAGCCTCTTACCGAAGCGGAGCTGCGTTGGTTCAATGAGGAATTTTTCTCCTCTGCAACTTTAGACGATCAGGGTGAATATAGCTTCAATATCCGCAATATGTTCCTGCGTTGTGAATTTAGTTCCCCCGAGAACATTGATTTAGGCCTTCTGTTCCGGCATGGCCTTGGCGAATACGACGCGGTTTCCCAAGAGGAAATAGAGCTTTATAACAAAATTACCGGTAACGATTGGGCCTTGGATTACTCCAAAATCACGCTGGAGGATATGACCGCTATCTTTCAGGAAAACACCGGCCTGCACCTGTCCCAGACCCTGAAGGTCGGATTGGATAAACTGGTATATTTGGAGGAATACGAGGCCTTTTACCACCTCCACGGTGATACTGCCTATCTGCTCCCGGAGATCCTCTCCGGAGAACGGTTCGCTGACGGTACCATAAAGCTATATTATAAGGACAAGTATAGCCGCCCAAGTCCCATTTGGCGTGTTACCCTAAAACCCGCTGAGGGCACCTACCATTTCGTCTCCAACCTCCCGACCGAATCAATATTCTAAGGGCCTGCACCGCGGGCCCTTTTTTTGTAGGGGACGGAGAGCGATGCGACCGCTGCCGGTGGCAGAGCAAGGGAGCAGAGCGAGTGGCCGCGGTCGGCGAGAAACAAACCTGCTTTGTCAGGTGAAGTTTCTGCCGGGCACCGCAACAGGAAAAGACGTTCCGAAAAAAAGCGGAATGCATAAATGCATTCCCTACAAGCAAAATTGTTAGATTGCCGCGTCGCTTACGCACCTGGCAATGACAAGCCTTTTCATGCCCATATGAACAAAAAGCAGGGTGCATAATGCACCCTGTTTTTTATCTCATATCACGGGAGGACAGGTACTGGCGGACCATCAGGGCCACCTTGAAGACGATGGCATGGTCGAACTGCCGCAGGTCAAGGCCGGTGAGCTTTTTGATCTTCTCCAGACGGTACACCAGGGTGTTCCGGTGGACGAACAGCTTCCGGGAGGTCTCGGACACGTTCAGGTTGTTCTCAAAGAACTTATTGATGGTAAACAATGTTTCCTGATCCAGAGAATCGATGGAGTTCTTCTTGAACACCTCGGTCAGGTAGATATCACACAGTGTGGTAGGCAGCTGATAGATCAGTCGGCCGATACCCAGGTTCTCATAGTTAATGATGCTCTTTTCGGTATCGAACACCTTGCCCACGTCAATAGCGGTCTGGGCTTCCTTATAGGAATCGGCCAGCTCACGCAGATGCTCGGCAACAGTACCGATACCAATGATGGGCTTGATAAACAGCTCACTCTTGAGCGTATCCTCGATAGACTTTGCGATCTTCTCCAGCTCATTGCCGGAAGGCACGGTGGACAACTGCTTGATAACCGCAATGTCCGTCTCATTGATGCTCAGTACAAAGTCCTGCAGCCGATCCGGGAACAGGCCGGACAGCACATCAACGGTGGTTACCTCACTATGACCGGACTGCCGCACCAAAAATACGGCTCTGGGAGCATCGGTGGCAAAATGCAGCTCCTTTGCCCGAATGTAAATATCGCCGGGCAGGATATTATCGGTAATAATATTCTTAACAAAGGTTCCTCTGTCGTGCTTTTCCTCATAAAAGCTGCGGGCTCCGTTCAGAGCGATATATGCCATATTACAGAAAGCACGGGCGTTATCGTCATCACCGGTGCAGAAAACCACATACTCCAGGAAATTGGCACTGCCGATGATCGCACGGAAGGACTTCTGGCCGAAGGTAACGGTCTGCTCGGTGCTGCCGGAGATCTTCAGCATCGCATCAGTCCACCGTTCGCCAAGCAAAGCGGCATCGGTACACGCGATCACGCAGCCGTCCGTATCCAGCACGCCGAAGGTCCGGTCGCCCACGCCCTTAAGCTGCAAAATCACATTTTGGAAAATACTGTTAGACATACAGAGCCTCCTCAGAATATTGCACAAAAAGCATATTTCATAAAACTGCCCTGTTATTATACACGCATTTTGCACAATTTGCAAGTATAATTTGACATTTTATTGCAAAACAGGCCATCGTTTTTAGGTAAAATCCCCATAAAACCGTTGATTTGCCTGTGTTTTCGTCGGAAGAAGAAAATTATTTTTCGTCATTTTAACCTTCCAGATTGGTCAATTCGACGGCTGTCAGCTCCCGAACAGCCCCTCTTGGCAGGTCTCCAAGGGTCAGCGAACCCTCCTGACGACGCTCCAGATAGTCTACATGCATTCCCCGGGCGGCCATCATTCGCCGCACCTGATGGTACTTTCCTTCACATACGGTGATCAGGCTCTCCCCTGCCCCCAGAGGCTGCAGCACCGCAGGAAGGCACTCCGTGCCGTCTGCCAGGGTAAGACCCGAAGCGAAGGCCGCCACGTCCTCTGACCCGGCCGTACCTTCGTGTTTGGCATAGTACACCTTCGGTACTTCCTTTTTGGGGCTGATGAGCCGGTGCAAGAGGTCTCCGTCGTTCGTAAAAAGCAGCAGGCCCTCCGTCTGCTTGTCGAGCCTTCCCACAGGCCTCAGATCCATATGGCAGTATTTTTCCGGCAGCAGCTCCATAACCGTCCGTTCGGTGCGATCCTCGGTAGCCGTTACATAGCCTGCAGGCTTATTGAGCATCAGAACCACCCGTCCGGCAGCCTGTAAGGGCTCACCATTCACGGTGATAGACTGGACCGCCGGGTCGATCTTCCGGCTGCCGTCCTTTTCCGCCACGCCGTCCACCGACACCGCTCCGGTTTTCAGGATTCCCTTTACCTGACTGCGGGTGCCGACACCGCAGTTCGCCAGAAATTTGTCCAAACGCTCCATGGTTCCTCCGTTCTATCCCGTCCAAGCTGTGAATACGCTATAGTGTGAATTCATAACAGGAGGGATCTTCATGATGGTCATGACCGCAAAGGTCAATATGAAAAAGATTCTGATCGCATTGGCTGCGATCGCAGGTGTGATTTTGGCACTTGTTTTGCTTTTGGGCGGCAACGACAGTACCACCCCCACCGCCGCAGGCTCCGTATCCGGTAACGACGCCCGGGTCAGCTTCCTGCAAGGCCACGGCTGGGAAGTCAGCACTTCCCCGGTGGAGTCCGGGCAGGTGCGGATTCCCGAAAAGCAGACCGAGGTCTACGAGCGGTACAACGCTCTGCAGAAAAGTCAGGGCTATGACCTGACCCAATACGCAGGCAAGACCGTCATGCGGTATGTATATAAGGTCAATAATTACGAAGGCTCTACCCAGCCGGTCTACGCCACAGTCCTGGTCTATAAGAATCAGATCATCGGCGGCGACATCACCGACACCGCACCCAAGGGTACGATCCAGGGCTTTGAAAGAGTCAAGTCTTCCGCAGCTGAGCAAATCGAAGAGACCACCGTACCGGTGGAGAGTACCTCTTAATTTTACCATACAGGCCCCTGTCTTGACAAGTGGACAGATTTGTGTTACCCTAGCACCGTAAATAATTCTTCAGGGCAGGGTGAAATTCCCGACCGGCGGTACAGTCCGCGAGCGTGCAAACGCAGAATCGGTGTGATTCCGATACCGACAGTTAGGCAAAGCAATTTGCGTAAAGTCTGGATGGAAGAAGATGTGTTCCGTATTTTTACGCCCTGAGTGTTTTTCGCTCAGGGTGTTTCTTTTTGGGGGTAGCTTATGTGGTCAGAGATTAAAGAAAACCTGTCCTTTGTGCTGGTTTGTATCGCCATTATTGCTCTGTTGGGCTTGATCGCCTGGCTGGCAGAACGGTATCTTCTAAGATCACGGAAGGTCTCCTCCGCACGGAAGGTAGCGGTCATCGGCCTGTGTGCCGCGGTTGCAACGATTCTGCACCTATTAGACTTTCCTCTGTCTTTTTTGGCACCGGGCTTTTATAAACTGGACTTCTCCGAAGTTCCCGTTATGCTCTGCGGCTTTTATTTAGGCCCGTCCTCCGTGGTGTTCTGCGAGGGCCTGAAGGTCCTTCTGAAGCTGCTTTTAAAAGGCACGGACACCGCCTTTGTAGGAGATTTTGCCAATTTCGCCACCGGCTGCAGCCTGGCTTTGCCGGCAGTGATCGTTTACCACATCAACAAGACCCGGAAAAGTGCCATTTGGGGACTTTTCACCGGAACATTTTTCCTCACCGCTTTCGGCAGTGCCTTCAACGGAATTTACCTGATTCCCAAGTTTGCACAGCTTTACGGTCTGCCGCTGGATACCATCATCGGTATGGGCAGTGCCATCAACGGCAAGATCGACTCCCTGTTCACATTTGTTTTGTTTGCGGTAGCACCGCTGAACCTCATCAAAGGCGTTTTGGTTTCGGGTTTGACATTGCTACTTTATAAACGCATCGCCAAATTCCTGTTTTCCAGAATCGTTTCATAGTAAAAAGGGACCGTCAAACGGTCCCTTTTCTTATTCTACAATATACGCTGCGGTAATTTCGCCGTAGTAGGCAGTGTGGTAGTCGCCCTTGGGGAAGGTTGCGTTCCTGGGGTAGTGATGCTCCGTAATATCCTGGGGGATCCCGTTGGGATCTTGGGGCTGTTGGTAGCGAACCTTGCACTCCAGCGTCAGGGGCAGCTCCTTAATGGCAGGTACGGAAACGGTCTTGCCCTCTTCCAAGGTAAGATTCAGTTCCTTGATTTTATCCATATCCCGGCCGGATCTTGTGCCGCATACTTTTAAGATGTTCTTATCCACATCGCCAAGAGGGACATTGATGGTAAACTCCGGATTCTTCTGAAGCATTTCCATGGTATAGCGGCTTTCCCGGACAAACAGGATAAAGACGGGCTTACTCCATTCGATGCCCAGCGTACCCCAGCCGATGGTCATGGCGTTGACCTTTCCGTCCGCTTTTGTAGTTACCAGAGCGGCCTTTTGCACGCCCTCCAAAATTTGACCTGCATAATCCCAAAGCTTAATTTCACGTTTCATATCTACTGCCTCCTGTTTTTTCTTCATTATAGCGAATTTAATGCATTTTTTCAACCTCGGTATTGACAAAAAATCGTTTCCGCACTAAACTATTGCCAGCACAAAAAAGGAGATGTACCATGTCCCGGAAAAGCTTAAAAACCGTATTTCTCGACACTCTGCCGGTTCTGACCGGTTATTTGTTTTTGGGTGCGGGCTTTGGTATCCTTTTAAGTCAACACGGTTACGGCTTTATCTGGGCTTTTGCTATGGCCGTGGTGGTTTTTGCCGGCTCCGGGCAGTATTTGGCAGTAAGCTTACTGTCCGGCGGTGCGTCGATCCTCAGTGCCGCGATTGCTACGTTTTTGGTCAACGCCCGGCACATTTTCTACGGCATCTCCCTGATAGATCCCTACACCGGTGCAGGCAAGAAAAAGCCCTATATGATCTTTGCCCTGACAGATGAGACCTATGCCCTTGTTACACAAAACGAGCCTCCTGAGGGCATGAGCCGCCACAACTACTGCTTTTTCGTTTCCCTGTTCGATCATATCTACTGGATCTTAGGCTGCAGCCTGGGCCATCTGGCGGGCTCTTACCTGCCCATCAATTTTGAGGGCGTGGAATTTGTGCTGACTGCCCTGTTCGTTACCATGTTTGTAGAGCAGTGGATCGCCCACAAAAACCATCTGCCTGCCATCATCGGCGTTAGCTGTACTGCCGTGTGTCTTGCGATCTTCGGCAGCCAGCTGTTCCTGATCCCCTCCATGGCTCTGATGGCTTCCCTTTTGATCCTTATGAAGAAGACCGGAAGGAGGGAGCATAATGCATGATATTCTCATGGTTGCAGTAATAGCACTCGTTACCATGTCCACCCGCTTCCTCCCCTTCCTGATTTTCCGGGAAAATCACCAAACCCCCAAAATAATCACCTACCTTGGCAAAGTATTGCCCTGTGCCATTATGGGTATGCTGGTAGTGTATTGTATGAAGGACGTGGTCTTTCTTGCCTACCCCTACGGACTGCCGGAATTGATCGGCTGTACCGTGGTCGCAGTACTGCACATTTGGAAGCGAAATTCTCTTTTAAGCATCGGCGTGGGCACTGTTTGCTATATGCTTTTGGTACAACTTGTTTTTTAAGGATTAATCTGTTAAAAAACAGTTGCAAAACGGGGACACCCGTGCTATAATACTCCGTGTGTCCGTCGCTGGGCCGCCCAGGCTGAGAGGACTCAAATCCAGATTGGGATGTCGCCAAGCGGTAAGGCACCAGACTTTGACTCTGGCATTCGTAGGTTCAAATCCTGCCATCCCAGCCATTTGATCCGCTAGCTCAGTTGGCAGAGCAACTGCCTTTTAAGCAGTGGGTCCGGAGTTCGAATC
>JAFTKA010000011.1 GCA_017456105.1 Oscillospiraceae bacterium
ATTGGGTGGTGTCTTTTTTGGTGGAGACTAATGGACTCGATATGCATTTTGCCCTCCCAACCAGGAGGTCAAAATTATTGTAGCCACCAGTGTTTGCACTGGTGGCAGGAACTGTCCACCGGACAGTTCCATGAAAATGGGTTCGAGTCCCTTGTCTGTGCCAGAATAAAGAAGAACACCACCCGATTGGGTGGTGTCTTTTTTGGTGGAGACTAATGGACTCGAACCATCGACCTCCTGCGTGTGAAGCAGGCGCTCTAACCAGCTGAGCTAAGCCTCCGTTAGCAAAGAGGATTATATCAGCACTTTGCGGAAATGTCAAGCATTTTTAAGGCGAAAATCGATGCTGTCTACTACCTTCAATCCCAGTTTGTTTGCCATAGCCAACGCCTCGGCTTCGGTCTCCGGGACGCAGACACCCTTGGGATCGTGGGCATCACTGCCCAAAATCACGGAGCAGTTATACTCTGCCGCAATTTCCCAAAAGGTCTCTCTCGGGTAATGCCGGTTCAGCCGCAGACCCAAAAGATTGATCTCCAGCGGCATTTTACATTCATTTGCCGCCTTGCACAGCCGGGTCATTTCTGCCCGATAGATGTTTTCGTCGCCTTCAAAGCGGACAAGATCCGGGTGTGCCATATAGGAAAACAGCCCGGTGTACATGCCCTCGATGGCCTGATCGCAATACTGGGTTAAAATCGCCTTATCTTCCGTGGCCGCTCCGCTATAGGGGGCGTCCTTTTCGTTATACAGGAAATGCTGACCCAGCAGCAGGTACTCTACAGGTGTATCCTTTAAACGCTCCAAAAGATCGGAAAACAATCCGGGGTAGAACTCCGCTTCCAGACCCAGGTGGATTCCGATTTTTCCGGCGTACTGCTCTTTTAACCGGGTGATCTCTTCCAAATAAGCGGGCAGATCCTCAGGACCCATACGGATCTTGGAACGCCAGCCCTCGGGGTACCAATAGGGTGTATGGTCGGAAAAGCCAAGGACCTGCAAGCCCCCGGTGATAGCGTTTTCGATATAGTCCTCCGTGCGGCCCTCGGCGTGGCCGCAGCGGGCGGTATGGGTGTGGAAATTAGCGATCATGGTTGCACTCCTGATAAAAACCTGTTAAACTGGAAATGGTGATGTTATGCGTTATGAAAAGATGGTTCCCGGGATATTTCTGTCCCGTCCCAACCGGTTTATCGCCCATATTGAAATCGGGGGCAAACCGGAAATTTGCCATGTAAAAAATACCGGACGCTGCCGGGAATTGCTCCCTGCAGGAGCAAAGGTCTGGTGTCTGGACGCGGATTCTCCCACCCGCAAAACCCGGTATGATCTCATTGCGGTGCAAAAGGGAGAACGGCTCATCAATATGGACTCCCAAGCCCCCAACGCCGCTGCCAAGGAATGGCTCTTAGCCGGTGGGTTAGGGGAGATTGAGAACCTCCGGCCGGAATCCCGCTGGGGGGAATCCCGGTTTGATTTTGCCTTTCAAAAAGAGGGCAGGCCCTGCTTTTTGGAAGTAAAGGGCGTTACCTTGGAGCAGGACGGTATCTGTGCCTTTCCGGACGCACCCACCCAGCGGGGTGCCAGGCACCTGCGGGAGCTGGCGGAGCTTGCCCGGCAGGGCTATGGAGCTTATGTACTCTTTGTGATCCAGATGGCAGATGTAAAATATCTTCAGCCCAATGATGCCACCGACCCGGCATTCGGCAAAGCCCTCCGCGAAGCGAAGGCTGCCGGGGTACAGATCATAGCCATGGACTGCACCGTTACGGAGAATACCATGGTGATCAGAAAGCCCGTGGCGGTTCGCTTATAGGCGTTCCAGCAGAGCAGGAAGTCCTGCCAGGCTTTCGATCTCGTAGTCGGCCGGAATCCGGGGATCGGCGGGCCTACGCTGGGCGTTGACCCAGCAGGTTTTGATACCTGCGTTGATGCCGCCTAAGATGTCCGAGCTTAAACTGTCGCCTACGATCAAGGCGTTTTCCCTTTGGAAGCCGGGGATCCTGGCGATGCACCGCTCAAAAAATTCCCGGTCGGGCTTGTTGACACCCACCTCCTGAGAGATGAAAATGTCTTCAAAGAAGTGGCCGATGTCCGCACTTTTCAGCCGTCCGGCCTGCACGTGGGACGTGCCGTTTGAAATGATGTACAGCTTATACTTACCATAGAGCCTTTCCAGGGTCTCCACTGCTCCCGGCAGGAACAGGTGGCCCTGCGAAAGGCATTTTTCATAGGTTCTTGCCAGTTGCACCGGATCTTTGTTAACACCCAGCTCCTGCAAAAGCACCCCATAACGACCCACTAACACCTGCTCCCGGGTGATCTCCTTCCGCTCCAGCCGTTCCCAATGGTCCTTGTTGATCAGATGGTAGCGGTGGCAGACCTCCTCGGTGGGGTCAATGCCAAAGAGTCTTAAAGCCTGTTGCAGGGCAAGCTTTTCCTGTCCGCGAAAGTCAAAAATGGTATCGTCTAAATCAATCAGCAGAAATTCAAACATGACCCTTCCTCCTGGCGATGGCGTTGGACAGCTCCGCGAACTGGGCAATATCCAGGGTTTCACCCCGAACCGTGGGGGCAAAGCCACATTCTGCGATCACTTCCGCTGCCCCGGCCTTACCCAGTTCCGGGAAGCCGGCAGCCAGGCCGTTTTGCAGGGTCTTGCGACGCATAGCAAAGCTTGCCTTAACTGTGCGGAAGAAAATGTCCTGACTCAGGATCTCCCAGGGCCGTTCCTTTCGCACCCGCAGGGTGATCACCGCACTGGTAACCTTGGGCTGGGGCAGGAAACAACCTGCCGGCACGTCAAACAGCAGCTCCGGCTGGGCATAGTACTGACAGAAAATACTGAAGGCACTGTAGTCGGCAGAGCCGGGCTTGGCTGCGATCCGCTGAGCAACCTCTTTTTGCACCATCACCGTAACGGCCTCGAAGCAGTCCGCTTCCAAAAGAGCCGTCAAAATGGGGGAGGTGATGTAGTAAGGGAGGTTTGCACAGGCCATAGGCCGCAGGCCGGAAAATTTCTCCTGCACTAATGCGGGAATATCCTGCTTCAGCACATCGCCCCAAAGGATCTCCAAATTGGAGAATTCGCCCACGGTCAGCTTCAAAATCGGTTCTAACCGGGTGTCCAGCTCTACAGCACAGACCTTTTTTGCCCGCAGAGCCAGCTGCTGGGTCAGGGGGCCGATGCCCGGGCCGATTTCCAGCACGCCCACAGTCTCGTCCACACCGGAGTCCTCAGCGATCCGCTCCGGTACCCAACCGGCTACCAGAAAGTTCTGTCCCTTTGCCTTGGAAAAATGAAAGCCGTGCTCTGCAAGCAGCGGCTTCATGACATGAATATTACAGACGTCAATCATAAACTTAAATCCGCCTTTCCGCTGCCATTATAGCAACGAAAAGGCGGATTTGCAAGCATAACCTATCGGAGTTCGATTCTCCTCAGCTTACTCTCTCCAGTTGGCGTCGCCCAGGAAGTACACGGTACAATTCCTGACACCGAACTGCATGCATTCAGCATAAGTATCGTGATACAGGTCCAGGTGGTTGCCCTTAATGCCGCCGCCGCAGTCTTCCGCGGTAGCCAAACCGTAAACATAAGAGCCATCTCTGGTTACGATGAACATACGGGTGCCGTAGGGAACAACAGTGGGATCAACGGCAACAACACCCTTATGTACCCGGGAGCCGGTTGCGGTATAGTCATCGCAGCCTGCGTCGGTCTTGGTATATGCGGTGGCAGAGAAGGTCCGGGCAGAGTAATAGGTCAAAATCTCGCCAGTAGGCAGAACGATCACGCCATCACCGATCAGGGGCATATCGGGGTTTCCACCCAGGCCGGTGCCACGGGCAACAATCTGGTTGACCGGCTGCTCCAGCACAGTCTGACGCAGATTGGTCCGGTTCTCCTCCTTGGCGTTACGGTAGATCACGCTGTCCTCATAGAGGATCTGACCGGCAGAGCCGGTGGCCAGGATCTTTTCTTCACCGGCAGGCAGGTTGGGGTCATCACAGTAAATGACCTCGTAGGCAATTTCTTTCGTGTAGGACTCCTGTTTTTCCACCACACGGTCCACGGCCACCTCCATACCGTCAAAGGTCTCGGTGTCCAGGGGCAGGGATACCACATAATCGTCATAAAGAACGATACCGGAGCGATTCAGAAGGGCTTCCAAAGTCTCGCCGTAGCTGATCAGCTCCTGTGCTTCACCGCAGTTGGTCAGCTTGATGGTCTGAGCACGGAGTACATTGATGGCAATGTCCGCACCCTCGGTGGCATCGGTGGTATAGGAGTCGGCTTCTTCCAGAGAAAATCCTGCTTCACTCAAAACTTCTTTGGGATTGGTGGAGTAGGTGGTATGTACGATCACCTGATCACCGTCCGTGATCACATAGGTGTTTCTTGCGAAAACCGTAATGCACATCATACAGATCACCAGGATCATCGGCACAAACACAGCCGCGGACCGCAGGATCTGCCGCCTGTTCTTTTTGAACATGGACGCATACTTTTTCATGGAAGGAACCTCCTTTCAATGGTAATTTTCATTCGTCAAAATGACGGCATCTTTTGTAGGCAAAGAAATACAACCCTCAAAAGGATTGCCTGAGCATTATAGCATATTTTCATAAAAAGTCAAGTCTTTTGGGTCAAACTCGGCAAATCGGCAACTTTTTGCCTATTTTTTAAGAAAATATTATGTTAACCAACAACAAAATATTGCACAAAAACTTTGTCGCCAACCACTACATATTGTAAAAAAGGTTACACTGATTTACATAATTCGTCATAAAAATGTAACCTTTTGGGATTTTTTGGCTTTTTCAGTTATGGTAAACCAATTTCCCACAAATTTCCCGCATTTCCCTCCGTTTTGACAGGTTTTTTCAGGACAAAACAGAGCTGTTCCTCCACCGGATTATAGATTTGAACGTAGGGAACGGATTTATCCGTTCCGAAAAAAACGGAATGCATAAATGCATTCCCTACAATTCGTTATAGATAGTTTGAAAGGAGACTGCCTATCAGGCAGTCCCCTTTGTATATATTCTTAATCAGCGGTTCGGACTACCACGTAGCCGTCCACCAGGTTGGCAGATTCCAAAAAGCCCTCAATGGTAACGGACCGTTCCATCAGGTCTGTCAGGATCACCTGGCCGTCCTTGCACTCAATCCGCATAACATTGTTCATCACCATGGCCTCCGGGGCCATCTTGTTTTTATAAACCGTAGAAAGACACATAATATTACTCCAAACTGGCAAGAACGACGCTCAGCCGCATATTGCCCTTTTCAAAATCGGATACGGACGCCATCACCTGCTCAAAGGCGGCGTGGTTGCCGGCCTTTTCCAACTGACCGGCAAGATCTGCCAGCTCCTTGGCGTGGGCGGCATTGTGGTTTACCATATACTTCATCAGAGCCTTCAATTCGTCCATGGGGGTGTGGCTGCAGGAAGAGCCGCAACTGCCGCAGGAGCCGCTGCAGCCATGGCTGTGATTATGCTCTGCACCGTGATCGTGCAGATGGTCGTGCTCATGGGGGTGAGCGTGATCGTGTTCATGGGCGTGGGAATGCTCATGGGAATGGGTTACGCCGTCGTGGGTATGCTCATGGGTATGGGTATGCTCGTGAGCGTGGGTGTGGCCGCCGGCCACGTGATCATGATGGATATGCATAGGGCTTCTCCTTTATTATAATAGTACTTCTTTCAGGCTGTCGTGGATCGCACCGATGGAGTACAGCGAGCCAAAGCACAGCACAACGCCGTCCTTTCCTGCCAGTTCCATTGCCTTGATCACGCCCTCCCGGGTGCTTTCGCAGGCGGTAGCCTTTGCACCGGCTTTTTGCAGATGCAGAGCAAGCTCAGTAGATTCCAGCTTCCGGGGATTGTCGGGGGTGATGCAGACGAACTGCTCCACAAGAGGCATTACGGGCTTATACATATCGCCGTAATCCTTGTCGGCCAGCACACCGGTCAGTGCGATGACCCTGCGATCCTGCAGATAATCTTCGATGTTCTTAATGAGTGCTTCAATGCACTGGGGATTGTGGCCGCCATCGATGATAAACAGGGGATCCCGGCTGACAATGTCAAACCGGCCGGGCCAGCTGACCTCCCGGATACCGTCATAAATGTTCTGCTCAGAGATCTTCCAGCCGTTTTCAATCAGGGTGTCGGCAACGGACAGCACCACTGCCGCATTGTGAAGCTGATGGTCGCCCAACAGGGGAAGACGAATATTCTTTCTGTTGCCGCAATCGAATTCCTGACCGAACAGGTCGTGGGAGCGGAGGGTGAGACCTTCAAAATCGGCCTTTTTGAGGGATACCTTTTTATCCCGGCACACGTCCTCAAAGACTTTTTCCACAGAAGGCGTTCCCCGGTAGATAACCGCGTGGCCGTTCTCCTTAAAAATGCCTGCCTTGGTGCGGGCGATCTCCTCGACGGTAGAGCCCAGATAATCCGTATGGTCAAGACCGATGTTGGTGATCACGGCCACCTCGGGGGTCTTAATCACATTGGTGGCATCAAATTCACCGCCCATGCCCACTTCCAGCACCACGATGTCGCAGTTTTTCCGCTTGAAGTACTCAAAGGCGATGCAGCACACCAGCTCAAATTCCGTGGGGGTTTCTTCCATGGATTCTGCCAGGGGCTTAACATATTCGGTAACGGCAATGAGATCCTCATCATTGATCTGCTCTCCGTCGATCTGGATCCGCTCGTGGAAACGGTAGATATAAGGAGAGGTGTAAAGGCCTGTGCGGTAGCCTGCCTTCCGCAAAATGGAGGCGGTCATAGCGGCGGTAGAGCCCTTGCCGTTGGTGCCGGCAATATGGATAAACTTCAGGCTGTTCTGGGGGTTGCCCATTTTGTTAAGCAGGGTTTGCGTCCGGCCCAAACCGGGGATACTGCCCTTCCAAAATTTGGAGTGGATATATTCAATTGCCTGTTCAGCAGTCATTTAGGCAGACTTCCTTTCTTTTTTGAGTTTGGGTGGCCATACGCCCAATCGGGTAAAGACATTGGTTTTCATCAGCATATAGATGATCAATACTTCCACTACCAGCATAATGGCAAACTGGACACTACGAGTGCTTAAATAATACAAAACACCCTTTAGGTATGCACCGTCAAAGTAAAAATAGGCCAGTGCACAGCTCTGACACAAAATGGAACCAATGACGATCGGGAACAGGTAACTGAAAGCCAAACGGAAGATTGAGGGGTTCTTCTGAATGTATCGACGCAACAGTCCACCAAACAATCCGTACAAAATTGCAGGCAGGCACAGCAAAGGGTTAAAGCCGAATTGCATCAAACTACCCAGGAAATCAGCGGCAAATCCGGTCAACGCACCTGCCAGCGGTCCAAAAAACATTCCTGCCAAAAACAGGGGGAATTTATCCAACGACCAACGAATTCCGTCCGGTGTGGCAAAAGACAAGACCCGTGCCATAACAATACTCAATGCGATCAGCATAGCACAATAGACGATGGTTTTGGTTGCCATAAGGGTTTTGTTTCTGGTGTTCTCTTTCATAAAAAATGCCTCCATTCATGTGGGCAACGGGAACGCCTGCAACCCCTCTTACAAATGAAAAACCCCGTGCCGAAGCACAGGGAGTTTATTTCACCCATAAGGAAAAGGGCAGCACAAAATCGGCGGCCTTTACCCGACCGAGTATCGTTGCTACATAAAGGAAGACTCCTATATGACGCAGCGGGTGCGGATACCTCATCGCGGACAATGTCCTTCGTCTGCCACTCAACTCCCCATTTTGGCAGCACTTCACGCGGGGTCTCCTACTCTGTTCCCAGCTATCATACACGATTCTTATGGAAATGTAAATACCCTTTCGATATTTTTTTACAGATTTTATCGGTGGCGTGGCGGATTGTCTGGCAGCTACAAAATACCACGTCATTGCGAGGAGCGGAGCGACGTGGCAATCCGCGTCCCTGTCGCCAACGGCGACGCAGTGCTTTGCACTGCAAGAGGACGGATTCCCACGACCAGTTTGCGAACTGGTCTCGGAATGACGTGTAAAAAAGGCCCCTCGGGTGAGGGGCCTTTTCATTATCTCATAGATGCGTAGAGTTCTCTTGCTTCTTTTTCGGTCCGCATACCGTCGGTGGCGTTGGCCTCGGACAAGGAGCACACTGCAGAGGCAGTGCCCAGCTCAATGGCGGACTTCAGGGTTTCACCCTTCCAGGCGGCGTACAGAACACCGGCACAGAAGGCATCGCCTGCACCCACAGTGCCGGCTATGTAGCCCTTAGGCAGCTTCAGGCTGGGAACTTCCACATAATTGTTGTTCTCGTCCAGACCGAAACCGACCTCGGGACAGTGGATCACAGCCCAGGTGGAGACACCTAGCTCCTTCATCTTCTGCAGAGCGGGAAGCATATTCTCGCGGATCAGTTCGCCTTCCTCAGTACGCAGGGAGATACCGGTGGTGGCACTGGCCTCCACCTCATTGATCACGCAGTAGTCGGTGTACTTCAGGGCAGGACGCACGATCCGCACAAACCGGTCGCCGGCCTCGCTGACCACGTCGATGGAGGTCTTGATGCCGTGCTTTTGGGCGGTATGCAGCAGTCTTGCCATTTTGGTGCCGTACTCGGGATCTTCGCTGTCCAGAGTGTCCAGCAGCAGAATGTAGCCGGCGTGGAGAATGTCCACATTCAGCTTGTCCCAGGGGATATCCTCTTCACAGAACAGAGCACCGGAGCCACGGCCCACGAAGAAGGTCCGCTGCTTGGTGATCTCGTCGGCCATGACGATGGTGTAGGCGTTTACGCCGCCCTTGACCACGTGGCTCAGATCGATATTCTTATAGGCACTGAGGGTGTCCACAACGAACTGGCCCTCGGCATCGTCGCCGATGCGGCCCAGGGCAACCAACGGCAGCTCCGGATCCAGCTTGGCAAGATCCACGATATCGTTGCACACGCAACCGCCGGTGGAACGGCTCACATCAGCCACCACGGTGGTCAGCTCACCGGGGCCGGGCAAACCTGCGATGGGGTACAGCAGATCCACGATCATGTTGCCGGCAACGGCAATTCCCTTTTTACTCATAGAAATTTACTTCCTTTCTTTTCCTCTAACGTTATCATTGTAACCGAAACAGATGGGTTTTTCCATTGGTGTTTCCTACAAATTAACCGGCATCATTTTGTGCGTTTTTATCTTCCACGGTGTTGACATACAATTCTTTATGGGGGCGGAAGTGCAAAATCACCAGAGCAGCTACAGCGATCAAACAACTAATGGCCGCCAATACCTGACTGACCCGGAACGGGCCCCAATACAGGCTGTCGGTCCGCAGACCCTCGATAAATGCCCGACCCAAACCGTACCAAGCCACATAACCAAGAGCCATCTGACCGTCGTATTTTCTTTTTTTCGACAGAAAATGCAGCAGTACAAAGCCCATAGCGTTCCATGCCGATTCATAGAAAAACGTGGGGTGGTAGTAAATAACTTCCCCGGTCTTGGCGTTTTCAAGACCCATTCGCAGGAAGCTGGAGGTTTCTGCACCGAAGGCCTCCCGGTTGAAGAAATTGCCCCAGCGGCCGATGCTCTGACCGATCAAAAAGCTGATGGACACCAGATCCAGTACCGCACCCAGGCGTACTTTTTTGATCTTGCAGAACACGATCACGCCCAATGCCGCACCGATGACACCGCCGTAAATGGCAAGGCCGCCGTTCCAGATATAGAGCATTTCGATGGGGTTATCCTTGTAGTCGCTCCAGGAGAAAATGCAGTAGTAAAGTCTTGCACAGACAACTGCCAAAGGCACGATCCACAAAAGACCGTCAATAATATCGTCCTGCCGCAGACCGAAGGCTTTGCTCCGTCGCAGTCCGTAGACCGCTGCCAGCAGCAGGCCCAAACCGATGATAATGCCGTAAAAATGGATGCTGAAGCTGTCGGTGATGGGGATCTCCCGGGGCGGATTTAAGGAAATTCCCAGCCCGGGGAAGGAAATGGTAGAGTAGTTCATCAGTTTACCTCCTCTATGGGGTTGATCACCGAAAGACTTGTGCGTTCTTCGGTTACGACCCTTTGTAAAAATTCTTGCACCTGACGGGCGGTTACGGATTCATAAACTTCCGGGAAACGGAAGTAGTCATACCGGGAAAAATGGTAGGCACAGACACGGAAGCAGGTAGAATCAAAGCTGTCCAGACCCTTGATCCGGCGGCCCAAAGAGCTGCGTTTCATACGGAGGAAATCTGAATCAATGATGCCCTCTCTGGAAATCCGGGCGGCCTCTTCCCAAATGGAAGAGCGTACCTTTTCCGGCTCCCAGCTGTCGCCGGAGGCGGTGAGTAGTGCCATACCCTCGATGGTCTCAAAGCCGCCGCCGAAGGCAGAGTCGATGAGCCCCTCCTGATACATCTTAAGATACAACCGGGAGGACTCTCCGAACAGAGCCTCAGCTGCCAGATCGCCCATAAATTCCTGCCGGATCGCGTCCTCACCCTTGCCCAGGGGCTCACACTTAAAGCCCAGCTGGAACATGGGCATGGCCACTTCCATTTGCTCGGAGCAGTAGGGCTGCTTCACGGCCATATCCTCCTGCCAGCACCGGACATCGGTTACCTTGGGATTGTCCCTGGGGGACAGCTCCAGAGCGATGGCTTCCACCTTTTCCGGGTCAACATCGCCCACCACGCATAAAAGCATATTCTCCGGCCGGTAAAAGGCCCTGTGGCAGTCGGTCAGCATGTCCGGGGTGATAGAACCGATGCTCTCTCTCGTGCCTAAAATGGGCTCTCGCACCGGGTGGTTTTCGTACATACTCCCCATGAGGTTCTCAAAGATCCTCGTTTCGGGAGCGTCCTGGTTCATATCGATCTCCTGACCGATAATGCCCTGCTCCTTATCCACACTTTCCCGGGTAAAACAGGGGGTGTATACAAACTCCAGCAACAGCCGCAGGCATTCATAGAAATTCTCCGTGCAGGAGAAATGATAGGCTGTCATATCGTAGCCGGTAAAGGCGTTGGGAACAGCACCCAAGGCGGCAAACTCCGCGGTAATATCCCGGCCCGGCATATCGAAGAGCTTATGCTCCAAGAAATGGGCAATGCCCGCAGGCACGGTGTAGGCCTTTCCGTTTAAGGAGAATTCCCGGTGGATCGAACCGAAATCCGTTACCAAATAGGCAAGCTTTTTCGTAAAGCCCGGTCGGGGGACAACGGCCACAGAAAGGCCGTTTTGCAATTTCGCGGTGTATAACACCTCGTCCAACAGGGGGTAACTGGTCTTTTTCATCATGCTTCCCCCTCCAAAAAATACACGGTGTGAAGCTGAACGCTTTCTGCCGCTTCTTTAATATCCTGTAGGCTTACCTTCTCCACCGCCCGGATATATTCCATGGGGGTCATGGCAAGACCGTTCAGGGCGGAGGTGGCGTAATAGCTTTCGATGGAGCCGGGGGCATCGTGGGTGGCCTGCAATTGCGTGATGATCCCCTGCTTGGCAGAAAGGATTTCCTCTTCGGTCATATCGCCCTTGCGGCAGGCTTCCAACTGGGCAAGGATCTGGGATTGAGCCACTTCCTTTTGGGAAAATTCGATGCCTGCGGCCACGGTCATTACACCCTTACTGCCATAATAGGAAGAGCCGATGTCATAGCACAGCGACAGTTTTTCCCGGACCTGCATAAAAAGCTTGCTGGTCATGCCGCCGCCAAAAATGGCGTTCATCACCTGCAGGGCGGCAAAGCCCGGATCTCTGGTGGTAACAGGGGTGGTAAAGCCAAGGCAAAGCCTGCCCTGGGTAACGTCCATCTGCTCTTTGATTTCTGCCGGTTCGGCAGGGCACAGCACTGTCTGCGGCGGCAGGGGAATGGGGTCTTCACTGACACACAGGGGTTTCAGCAATTCTGCCACATACTCCGGCTTTGCAGAGCCCACATAAAAGATCTCCATAGGGGAGGTCTTCAGAATCTTCCGATAATGGGTATAAAGACCCTCTGCGGAGATGGCCTCCACCTCCGGGATCTGGCCCAAACGGGGGATTCCGTAGCTGTCAGTGCCGCACATATGGGTCAGCATTTGGTTTCCGGCATAAACTCTTTTGTCATTTTTCTGGGCGGCAATGGCGGCGATCAGATTCCGCTTTTCGCCCTCCACATAGTCATTGCGGAAAATGCCGTTTTCCAGCACAGGCTCTAAAAACAGCTCCCGCAGAAAATCGGCCATAGGGGCTAAAACCTGATCTCCGGGCAGGGCGAACCTGTCCTCGATAAAGGTGCAGCTCAAACCGATGGTCTGATAATCGCCCACCCGCCGAACCAGCGTTCCCACGCCGGCACCGTACAGATGGTCAAGCCGCAGGGTAATATCCCGCAGGTCGGGACTATTCTTGCTGCCCCGCAGCAGAACAGCCGGAAGAAGAGCGTTCATAGCGGCCTCTTCCCGGCACATGGGCCGCACCATCTGCAGACTGAGCCCGCCCTGCTTGAATCGGTTATCTTCATAGCATCGCAGGGTAAAGCCGGGGGCTAAAGAAAGGGTTTGGATCATACTTGCTCCTTCAGATTATCATAAATGGCAGCATAGGTAGTCTGCACTCTGCCCCGGAACAGGCTGTGAAGGCCCAGCTGACACAGGGCATAGAGTCCGTAGAACAGGAAAAAGCCTGTACCTTCCGACAGGGGAAGCGTTACGCCCAGAGCCTGCAGAAGGGTATTTCCGTAGCACAGAACCACCACCAGGACCTCCAAAAGGTAGAACCACCAAAATTGCAGATCCACACGCAGCAGCTTAAAACAATTTCTCTTCATACAGCGGTTACTGCTAAGAAGCGAAGCAAAAGCACCTGCTCCGTCCATAACCGCAAAGTCGGCAAAACGGACTCTGTAAAGCACAGGGATCAAAATTCCCAAAAACAGCACCGCAAACAAAATGAGTGCCGGCAATACGGCGGACTGGATCTCAGAAAAGGGAACTTCCTGGAAGATGGTCTGCACGTCGGAACCCTGTTGGGCAAAGGGTGCTACCAGGGCAGTCAGCCTGTCCGAAAGGGGCGTGTACAAAAAGGTAGTCAGACTCACCTGCATGGCGGCGATACCTGCCACCAGACAAAGCACCAGCCGTAAAAGCATCAGCCGCAGAGCCGGCCAAAAACGACGGAAGCCCTCCTTCAGGTCATAGGTGCTTACCTGCTGAGCTCTTGCCATACGAAGGGAGGCAAACACAAGTCCCATCTCCCAGAAGGGAAGCAGGATCATACCCACGTACTGCAAAACCGTCCGCAGGGTTTCTAAAATTGCCCGGGAGCCGATGCCGGCAAGACCGGAGGTTTCATTTACCTTGCCCATCAGGACATAGTCTGCCACCGTCAGTAACAGCATCAGACCCACACTCACCAGGGTGTGGATAAATACGATTTTTCTGTCAATATACTTTACCCGCTGACGCAGGGCTTTTTTGCTCCAATCCACCATCTTCGCTCCTTCTTTGTTTTCTATCATTATAAGCCATATATAAAAAATAGCAAATGAATTTTTTGCAGGCGGTGGATTTTCGATTTTGTTCGTGATATAATGAAAATTCCAGGAGGTGAGGCATATGGAACTGGGCGAAAAACTGCGGCAGGCACGACTGGAGAAAGGTCTGTCCCAAAAGGCTCTTTGCGGGGATATCATCACCCGGAATATGCTCTCCCAGATTGAAAACGGCAGTGCCAATCCCTCCATGGAAACCCTGCGGCTTTTGGCAGCACGGCTGGAGCTGCCCTTAAGCTGGTTTTTGGAGGACGTACTATCGTCCAATGCCCGGCTGATGGTAAGCCTGCGGAACGCTCCCCCCCGGGACGTGCTGGATTTGCTGGAAGAATATCACGCACCTGATGACTGCTTTGACGCGGAGCGGTACTTAATAGAGACCCTTGCCTGCCTTTCCCTGGCAGAGGAAGTGCTGGAGGAGCGGCCCAAGTATGCTCTGACCTTGTTAGATCAGGCACAGCAGGCAGGAGAAAAGACACCCTATTATACGGACGCACTGGCTCGCCAAAGAGCAATTTTGTGCTATCGGGCAGACCCCTTCCAGGCAGGTACTGTAGTAAAAAGCTTGCCTTCTCTGGATCAGGAGCTTCTGCTCCGGGCAGAGGCGGCATTGCAGGAGCAGGACGCAGCTTCCTGCCTTGCGTTTCTGTCTGCGGCTGCCCGAAGCGACAAATGGCATCTTCTGAAGGCACAGGCACATCTTGCCTTGGGGGAATACGAAAAGGCCATTGAGCATTTTTTGCCCATTGAAGAAGCGTATCCCCAAGAGGCCTGGCCGGGTCTGGAGCAATGCTACCGGCAATTGGAGGATTATAAAATGGCATATCATTATGCCTGCAAAGGAAGATAAAAAGACCTATGAAGAAAGTACTTATCATAGAGATCACCGTTTTTGTACTGCTGATCGGTTTGGCCGTCTGTGCACTAACCGGTGTTTTCAGCCCCAGTGATGCTCCGCTCGAGACCACGGAGACTACCGCAGAAACGGTGGCACAGCCAGTTTTTGAAGTGGTGGTATCCCCGAAGCCTAAGGCCGACTGGGAGACCTTCCCGGGAAGAAAGCTTACCTGTGAACGGTTCTTTGTCTACGACTGTGAGACAAATACCATGATGGCACAGTACGGAGAGGATACAAAGCTCTACCCTGCCAGTATCACCAAGCTGCTGACCGCCTATACCGCATTGCAGTATCTGAAGCCTGCCGACAAGGTGGTGGCAGGGGACGCCCTGGATCTGGTGGCGGCGGACTCCTCCATCGCCTTTATCCGGCGGGGCGATACCCTGGCGGTGGAGCAGCTGGTTGAGGCCATGATGCTGCCCAGCGGCAACGATGCGGCCTATATTACTGCCGTAGCAGCCGGCCGGGAAATTGCCCATAATCCGGAGCTTGCCCCGGCGGAGGCTGCCGATGTCTTTGTCCGGCAGATGAATATTACCGCAAAAAATGCCGGTATGACCGGCAGCAATTTTATGAACCCCGACGGCTATCACCATGATAACCACTACACCTGCTTCCGGGATATGGCCATTTTGGGCGAGCTGGCTATGACCAATGAGCTGATCGTAAAATATACGGCCTTGCCGGAGGGCAATAACCCCAACTTCGATGAGGACGAGGGAATTCCCCAGTGGGAGAACACCAATTTCCTGATCCACCCGGACAATGAGTTCTATTGCTCCTATGCCAAGGGCTTAAAGACCGGAAACACCTCCCTGGCGGGAAAATGCCTGCTGTCCGCCTTCAACTATGAGGGACGGAAGCTGATCATCGGTGTGTTCGGCTGTCCGGAGCATGCAGACCGCTTTATGGATACTTTGTACATCTTCAGCCATGTCATCGGTGCTGTAAAATAAATGGAGGAATGAATATGGCTTGTTTTGAGAACATCAAGAAGAATTTCGGCTTCGGCTTTATGCGTCTTCCCATGCTGGAAAAAGAGGTGGATATTGAAAAGACCTGCCAGATGGTAGATGCCTTTCTGGAGGCGGGGTTTAATTACTTTGACACCGCCCACGGCTATACTGACGGCAAAAGTGAACCTGCTCTGCGGAAGTGTTTGACAGAGAGATATCCCCGGGAAAGCTATGTGCTGACAAATAAGCTCTCCGGCAATTTCTTCCAATGCCAGGAGGACATTCGCCCCCTGTTTGAAAGCCAGCTGGAAGCCTGCGGCGTGGACTATTTTGATTTTTATCTGATGCACGCCCAGGAGAAGCGGAACTTCCCCAAGTACAAGGCCTGCCGTGCCTATGAGACCGCTTTTGAATTAAAGGCAGAGGGCAAGGTGAAGCACGTGGGCATTTCCTTCCACGACACCCCAGAGGTGCTGGAGCAGATTATTACGGCCTATCCTCAGATCGAGGTGGTGCAGATCCAGCTGAACTATGTGGATTTTGACGACCCCGCGGTCCAGGCACGGAACTGTCTGCAGGTCTGCCGGAAATACCAAAAGCCTGCCATCATTATGGAGCCGGTCAAGGGCGGCAGTCTTGTAAAGCTGCCCGAAAAGGCCCAGCAGGTCTTTGATGAACTATGTGGCGGCTCCAATGCCAGCTATGCCATTCGCTTTGCCGCCAGCCAGGAGGGCGTGATGATGGTGCTTTCCGGTATGAGCGATTTGGAAATGGTCCGGGAAAACGTGGGCTTTATGAAAGATTTTAATCCCCTGACAGAAAAGGAAAACAAGGCCATCGAAAAGGTCTGTGCCATTTTCCGGGAGCTGGGCACCATTCCCTGCACTGCCTGCCGGTACTGCACCGAGGTCTGCCCCCAGGGGATTCCGATCCCCGACCTGTTCGCCTGTTTGAACGCCAAAAAGGCCTTTAACAACTGGAACACGGGCTACTATTACGGCATTATTACCAAGGAAGGCACCCGGGCAAAGGACTGTCTGCAGTGCGGAGCTTGTGAGGGGAGCTGCCCCCAGCATTTGCAGATCCGGGATCTTTTAAAGGAAGTATCCGAGGAATTTGACAAAAAGTAGGGGCGATTCACGAATCGCCTGCTCCAACGAAAAACCCGGGCGTTGCCTTTTGGCAACGCCCGGGTTCTGAATATCTTAGTAGTTTTCTGCGTGGATCTCGAAGTAGCTCTGGGGGTGATCACAGGTGGGGCAGACTTCAGGTGCGGCTTCGCCCACAACCAGATGTCCGCAGTTGCGGCACTCCCAAACCTTGACACTGCTCTTCTTGAAGACCTCAGCGGTCTCCACGTTCTTAAGCAATGCACGGTAACGCTCCTCGTGAGACTTTTCAATGGCAGCGACCAGACGGAACCTGGCAGCCAGCTCCGGGAAACCTTCCTTTTCGGCGGTCTCGGCAAAGCCTGCATACATATCGGTCCATTCGTAGTTCTCGCCCTCAGCGGCGTGAACCAGGTTCTCAGCGGTGTCGCCGATGCCCTTGAGCTCCTTCAGCCACAGCTTGGCGTGCTCCTTTTCATTGTCAGCGGTCTTCAGGAACAGGGCAGCGATCTGCTCGTAGCCTTCCTTCTTGGCCTTGGATGCGAAATAGGTGTACTTGTTTCTTGCCATGGATTCGCCGGCGAAAGCGGCCTCCAGATTCTTTTCGGTTTGAGTACCTGCGTATTTGTTAGCCATAACAACGTCCTCCTTTGTTTTGATACAAAATTATTGTACCACAAAACCCGGATTTTGTATAGACTAATTTAGCAAATACACACCCAAATTCAAATAAGCGGCAAAGGTGATCCACAAAATATAGGGAAGCAGAAGATCTCCCGCCCGTTCGTTGATGGCAGAAAACTTTCTCAGGGTCAGATAGACCAGCACCCAAAGGGCGATCAGCAGCAAAAAGGCCACCAAATACCAGCCAAGGCCAAAAAACACGATGGGCCAAAGAAGATTTAAAACCAGTTGTGCAAAATACAGGGTGAGTGCTTTGCGGATCTCCTCCTGAGGTTTCCCTGAGGTATACACCAGGTAAGAGGCATAGCCCATCAGCAAGTACAAAATCGTCCACACGATGGGGAACACCCAGCCCGGCGGCGACAGGGGCGGCTGATTCATAATTTTATAGCTGCCCATACCGCCGGAGAGCAGGGTGCCGAGACCGCCCACGGCCAGGGGTATGGCCAGACTGATGATGAGTTGCTTCCAGTTTATTTTCATAAAGATCCCTCCTAAAATACAATATGGATTGTCCATTGTAGAAATGAAAGATTTTTGATATAATATTAAATATAATATGTAAGAGGTGAAATAAATGGGACTGAATAGTGGCTGCAGTGGCTGCAGCGGCGGTTGTTGTGAAAGCTGCGGCAGTTTGACTTTAGGGCCGGACGAGGTGGCGATCCTGCGAAATTTGGGGCAGATCCCCTTTTGGCCCATAGCCCGGAAAGCGGACGATATGACCCCCGTTTACAGAGAAGACGATGCCTACCCTGAGGAAGTCTACAGCATTTTGCTTACCCTTTTGGAAAAAAAGGGACTAATCTCCCTGGATTACGATAAGCCCCTTGGTGGCTTCGATATGACTGCTTACCGGGATCTTCCTGTCCACGGCAGTCTGGCGTTGACCGCCCGGGGTCAGCAGGTTTTGGAAAGCCTGGATATTCAAGGAGTATAAGATTGAAGTGTCAAAAAGCCAGCGATTATAAAAACGCACAAACAGGTTATCAAGGGGATTCCTAAGGGGGAAGCGAAGGCAATCTTGGATATTGTATATCCGGTTCGCTTCTCCCTTAGGCCGTCTGGGGAGTCCGAGGACCATACGGCAGGTCCTCGGCATTCCCAACAAGCTTAATAAGCGGTGCATTTTCTCCACGAAAATGCACCTTTTTCTATATATAGTGAAAAAATCCCCAAATTTTCAACTATATCTTGTGTTTCGACAAACTTTTCGCAAAATCTGTAGTATTATGTTCCCGTGGTCGACGGATCGAGCCTAACGGTGATTACGGTTGCATCGTCCTCTCCTGCCGTCTGACCACAGTTCATCAGGCCGGAGGCCAACTCCCCAGGTGTCCGCCCGATATTTTCTTTACAGCAGTGCATGGCATCATTCTCCCCGATGCCATCGCTGACTAACACAAAAACCTCCCCCCGGCGTAGGGACAGCCGGGCCGTTTCTTCCCGACTTTCGGTTACCGACAGACCGGGCGGCGGCCCCGCTGTCCCAATTTTTTCTGCACTGATGGTCGATACCAGATAGGACGGAGCCGCTCCCCATTTGTAGGAGGTGGCTCTGCCGGTGTCCAGCTCCAGCTCCAAAAGATCCACCGTTACCGCCCCTGCCCGGTTTCGCAGGGCACAAAGACTGTTAAGACTTTGCAGGGCGTGGGAGGCAGGGTAGCCGGCAGTCAAAAGCTTGCGTAAAAGATTGGCCGCGGTTTTTCCCTCCTGCACCGCACCCAGACCCGTACCCATACCGTCGCACATCAGCACATAATACCGGTGGCAAGTGCCGGCAAATTTCATCACCCGGTCGCCGTTGTCGGATTCCGGCCGGTTGCCGTAGACCCGAACCTCTGCCCGGTAATAGGGCCTTTGGCCCGAAGTTCTGCGGGAGAGCTGGTCGGAAAGCTCCTGTAAATACTCTGACAAAAACTGATACTGCTGGATCACCGCCGCACGATACTCCTTCTGCCGTTCCCGGTCGGCCTGAATGGAGCGAAGCTGCTCCTGGGAGCGATGAAGCTCTGCTAAGAATCTTCCGCTTTTGCGGCAAATGATGGGAAGCTCCTGACTGGTGAGCAGGGGCTTGTGCAGCAGCAGCCCCGGCAATTGAGTGATCCTGCGAATGTCCTTGCAGGAATGCCGGGCAGGACAGCCAGAGCAGGCCTTTTCCGCGGCCTTGCAAACCAGGGCATTTTCGTCCACAGGGGTTTGGGGCATTTCCAAAAGCACCTGCTGGGTTTGTGCCAAAACACCTGCCGCCATCTCCAGTCGGACCTGTGCCGCTCCGGTCTCACCCCGACGGTGAGCCAAGCGGCCGGGCCCCGGCAGAAATCCCCCCAGGATACCACCCAGAAAAAGGGCAGGTAGGGGGTAAAGATCCCATTGACCGGTGAGCCCCATTACCACTAAATATACCGATGCCGGGGCGATCTGCCCCAGCCAGCCGGGATACCGGGGTAAAAACCGGATCAGATACCCCATGGTCATCACCGCTGTCATATGTACCGGCGTGATCTCGGATAAATCCAGGGCAAGCCCTGACAGGGCCGCCGCGGGAAATGCTCCGGTTACTGTCATGGCTCCGGCGGCCACAAAACCAAAATTCAAGTAGGGGATCGGGGCAATTTGGGCAAGCCCCAAAATACCCAAAGACCAGGCGATCCACTCCAAAGTAGGATTCCTGCCCTGAAACAGCCGGGCAAAGAGCCAGGCACTGCCACCGCTTAACAGGACTCTCAGGCCGTAAATTGCCACCGGGGCGGTGTCTTCCCAAGCGGTTTGAAACAGTAGCCCTGTGGCGGCGGTAATGAGGGCTGAAATTGCCGGCAGCAGTAAGGGATTCTCCCGACTGATCCGCCGATCAGACAGGAAAAGGGTCAGAATAAGTCCCGCTGAGAGCCAAACAAGGCATTGTTCTGCTGCTGTTCCCCAAAAAACCCAGTAGCCCAAGCTGCCGCCTGCGGCCACCAGCACAGCCGACCAGCCGCTGCAGGCACAAACAAGCCCCAAACTCAGGGATATTGGCAGATTGGCAAGGCTGGCGGCACTCAGGACAAAGCCCGCCGCCACATGTGCCAACCCCCGGAGGAAAACATGGAATCTCGGATCTACGGACCAGCGGCGGAGGGTGTGCCGACCCTGCCGCACGTAGCCCTGTAAGGAAATCATAAGATCACTCCTTTCGTATAGCACAAGCCTAACACGCAAGCTGCGTTAATTTTGTCGGAATCGGTCCTTGGAGAAAGATTTTTGCGGATTGTTTTCCGAAACCCTTGAGAAATCAAAAAATAGCCTGTATAATAAGGGAAATTCCAAAGGGGGCAAAGCTATGGGCATGGAATATGAACTGAAGTTCCGGGCAACTGCATCGGTGCAGGAAAAGATTCTGCGGGATAACCCCGGTTCGTGGCAGACCCTTTCCATGGAAACGACCTATTATGACACCCCCACAGATGCCCTGTCTTCCCGGCACTACACCCTCAGAAGGCGGCTGGAAAACGGAAAAAGCGTCTGCACCCTCAAAACCCCCGCTGAGAATGGAGCAAGAGGGGAGTGGGAGACTGAGAATGACAGCATCGAAACGGCAATTCCGATATTATGTAAACTTAGAAATACAGAAGAGCTCCTTTCTCTGACCCGGGAGGGCATCGTCCCCGTCTGCGGAGCAAGGTTTACCCGGCGGTATCTGACCCTGGGTTTCGGGGAAAGCACCCTGGAGCTGGCCTTGGACGAGGGAATTCTGTTTAACGGAAATGCCCGGATTCCCCTTTGCGAGGTGGAGATCGAGCTGAAAAGCGGCAGCATTGACGATGCCAACGCCTGCGGCCTTCTCTTCCGGCAAAAATACGGTCTTGAACCGGAGCATAAAAGCAAATTCAAAAGAGCCAAGGAGCTGGGCTTATGAATGCATTGTTTGCTATCTACGACCGACTGGTCTTATTTGATACGGAGACCACCGGCTTATTTTATCACCGAGATGAGATCATCGAATTTGCGGCGGTGGTGGTGGAGCTGCGTGAAGGCGTTCCCACGATCATCGAAGAATACGATGAGCTGATCTCCCTTTCACCCGGCAACCGGGTACCGCCGGAAATTGAAAAGCTCACCGGCATTACCAACGAAGCCTTGCTGGAAAAGGGCGTACCCAAGACAAAGGTCTGCGGGGATTTTGCCCGTATGGTTGCAGGCAACACCCTGCTGCTTGCCTATAACGCCCATTTTGACCTGAGCTTTCTTTTCTATATGCTTTTGCGGGACGGCGACATATCCTGCCTGAAGGGCAAGGATAAGCTGGACCTTTTAACCGTGTATAAGGATCGCCACAGCTATCCCCATAAGCTGTGTAACGCCATTGAGGTGTATGGCCTTTCCGAACAGGTGCAAAATTCCCACCGTGCCATCGACGACGTCATCGCCACAGTGGCGGTTATGGAGAAGATGGAACAGGAAAAAAATGACCTGCCCCGCTACATAAACCTCTTTGGCTACAACCCCAAATACGGCATCAGCGGCAAGCCCATCGGCTCGGTTACCTATAAGCCCCAGCCCTTTGACCCGCCCCAGCCCCTGTACCTGTAAGGAGAGATCTATGTATAATCAGAAAACTTATGAATTAGGCACAAACCGCTCCGTGATCCGGGAGCTGGCGGAGTACGGCAAACAGCGTGCTGCCATTGTCGGACCGGAGAATGTGTTTGACTTCAGCATCGGTAATCCCAGCATACCCGCACCTGCCAGGATCAACGATACCATTCGGGAGATCCTTTTAGATACCGATTCCCTTGCCATTCACAGCTACACCTCTGCAACCGGCAATCTGGACACCCGGCAGGCCATTGCTGACGACTTAAATGACCGCTTCGGCACTTCCATTACCCCACAGGAGCTGACCATCGGCTGCGGCACTTCTCAAGAGCTGGTGGCGGTGTTCACCGCCCTGTCCGTGGAGAACTCGGAAATCTTAACCATCGCCCCTTATTTTCCGGAGTATCAGGTGTATGTGGAGCATGCCGGCTCGAAATTTAAGGTGGTGCCTGCGGACATTCCCGGCTTCCAGATCAATTTGGAAGCCTTGGAGTCTATGCTGAATCCCAATACCGTGGCAGTGATCATCAACTCGCCCAATAACCCCTCCGGTGCAGTCTATTCTGCCCAGACCCTTGAGCACCTGGCTTGTATCCTGACCCGGAAGGCGGCAGAATACGGCCACCCCATCTATATCGTGGCAGATGAGCCCTACCGGGAACTGGTGTACGGAAAGCCTGCCCCCTTTATTCCCACCATTTACCGGGATACCATCGTGTGCTATTCCTACTCCAAATCCCTGTCGCTGCCCGGCGAGCGGATCGGTTATATTTACATTCCCCGCCAGGCTACCGACAGCGAAGCCTTGGCTGCCGCCATCTCCGGCGGTACCCGGCTGACAGGCCACATCTGTGCTCCTTCTCTTTTGCAGCAGGTCATCGCCCGGTGTGCTACCCTGCGTCCGGATATGACCGCCTATGCCCAAAACCGCAAGGCTCTTTCCGAGGGCTTACGGGCGGCTGGCTATGAGATGGCAGAGCCCGACGGTGCATTTTACCTGTTTGTAAAAGCCCCCGGCGGCGATGCCATGGCCTTCTGTGAAAAGGCCATGGCAAAAGATGTGCTGGTGGTGCCGGGCGACATCTTCGGCTGCCCCGGATACCTGAGAGTCTGCTACTGTGTCAGCTATGATACGATCCTGAAGGCCCTTCCCATCTTCCGGGAACTGAACAAATAAAAGAATCCCCCGGTTTACCACCGGGGGATTCTTTTATTCACCTTTGATTCTGGCTTCAATTCGCTCCAGGGCATACGCCATGGCGTTGTAGTCGGCCTCGGATACCTTTTCAATATAGTTATTCTCGTAGGCCGCCATGGTCTCCTTGATCCGCACCACCCGTACCGGCAGGCCGTCCTGCTTTGCCGTATAAATGGGGGTGTAGTCATAGCCGGAAATGGTGGTCTTGCCGGACTTATTATCCTTGGTAAACGCAAGATCCAAAATCACCGAATACTCCATACCGCTGTCCTGAGCATCGGAATAGAAGCTGCCCAAGGAATAGGCCACAAACTGACCGTTTTCATTCATGGACATCTGCTGCAGATAAATGGGGTGAGTACCGATCACCGCATCTGCTCCCAGCTCCTGCAAAAGATTCAGGATCCGCTTTTGGCTGGAGCTGACGGTGTCGCTCTCCTTACTGCCCCAGTGGAGCAGAACCACGATGGCGTCCGGGTCTTCCCGGGCGGCGGATTTCATGACCTGGGTGATTTTCTCTGTATTGATGTTCTGATAGGTGCTGTCATAGTCCTCATAGAGGATATTGACGCAGTTTTCACTGCCGGCGGGCAGAGCCATACCGTCCACCATGCCCTTGGTAAAGGCCACAAAGGCAATCTTCAAACCGTTTACATTCCGCAGGGTAAAGCCCCGGGCTTTTTGGTAGGAGCTCGTATCCGGCCACACACCCAAAGGCTCCATACCGGCGGATCGCACCCGGTCGATGGTCTGACCCAGACCGGAGATGCCGTGGTAGATGGAATAGGAGTTGGCCAGCTGGATCAGGTCAACGCCGGCATCGTCCAGAGCCTCCATCATGGACAGGGGAGCGGAGGCGGTTTGCGTGCCGTAGGGAGCACCGTAAAGGCTGCCCTCCAGATTCAAAACGGCCATATCCGCATTGGCAAGCACCGGAGCAACGTCGCCGAACACCTTGCTGTAATTCAGATCCGCACCGCCGGAATTGACCACGTTGTCAGTGATGATCAGATCGCCTGCAAAGGCAAGATGCACCGTGGTGGTGGGAGGGATTTCTGTGGGCTGGGTAGGTGCCGGGGCAACGGTTTCTTTTTCTGTAGGCGACTGGGGGGAGGGGGCGTCCGGCCGACTCAGGGCAAAGATCAAAATGCCGCACAGCAAAAGCACGCCTGAAGCAATACCCAACCGGATCATCAGCTTCTTACGCTGCACCTGCTGGCTTTCCCGCTGCTGCTGCTTTTGAAGCCGTCTTCTTTTCATTTCTTCCGGGTCAATGGCCATGGTATCCCTCCTTCCGTATAATAATGGTATTGTACACTATTTTTGCCCGTTTCACAAGCCCCACTTTACAGGAAAGCTTCTTTCGGTTAAAATAGGCTTAAAGAGGTGATCGGTATGTTTCAGGATAAGGACGAAGAACTGACCCGGCTTCAGGAGGCTCTGATGGAAGCAGAGCCCGATGAGGAGGAATGGGAAGAAGACGAGCCCGAGTATGACGACTGCGTTTATAATGCCGACCGCTGCGATGAGGATCTGGAAGCGTATGCCGAGCAGGTTTTGGACGAAACGGAGCAGGGTGCGTCCGGTCTTGCCATCGCAGCACTGCTGCTTGCCTTAGGGGTTTTGGGGGTATTATTATGGTTTCTCCTGAAGTATTGGATATGAAGCCGCCTGTGGGCCGCTTTGCTCCCACGCCCTCCGGCCGTATGCACCTGGGAAATGTATTTGCCGCATTGATCGCATGGCTTTCCGTCCGCAGTCGGAACGGCAGCCTGATTTTGCGTATGGAGGACCTGGACACTCAGCGGACCAGCGATGAATTTGCGGAGATCCTGAGAGACGACCTTCTCTGGCTGGGACTTGACTGGGATCTGGAGACCCAGCCCCAGTCCCAAAGAAGCAAGGTCTACGATTCCTATTTTGACCGTTTGCAGCAAAGGGAGCTATTGTACCCCTGCTACTGCACCCGCAGTCAGCTCCACAGCGTCAATGCACCCCATTTGTCCGACGGTACTTACGTCTATCCCGGCACTTGCCGGGGAAGAGAAAAGCAGGACCTTCCCCATTCCTGGCGGGTGAAAGTACCGGACAGGCTTTGGCAGGTGGAGGATCTGTGCCAGGGGTTGTATGAAGAGAATCTTGCGACCCATTGCGGTGATTTCGTGGTCCGGCGGGCAGACGGCTGCTATGTGTACCAGCTGGCGGTTACAGTGGACGACGGTGAGGCCGGGGTTACGGAGGTAGTCCGTGGTGTGGATCTACTGAGCTCTGCTCCCCGGCAGATGTACCTGCAGGAATTGTTCGGCTTCCCGCACCCGACCTACGGCCACGTGCCTCTTTTGGTGGCCTCCGATGGCCGTCGCCTCAGTAAGCGGGATCAGGATCTGGATTTAGGCGTCCTGCGTCAGAAAATGACGCCCCAAAGGCTATTGGGCATTTTGGCGTATTCGGCAGGCCTTACGGACACGTTGGAAGATATCAGTGCCAAAGAGCTTGTTCATCAGTTCCGGTGGGAGAAGCTGCAGGGGGAAACCCTGTGTCTGAACACGGAATTTTTGCGGTAGCTTGCTTTTTGGTAAAAAATAGGATATAATGAAAACACCAAAATAAATGGAGGTTTTGTTATGAACAAGAAACCGGTTCTGGTGGTATTGGCCGCAGGTATGGGCAGCCGTTACGGCGGCCTGAAGCAGATCGACCCGGTGGGCAGCCACGGCGAAGCTATTTTGGACTACTCTTTGTTTGACGCCCACGAAGCAGGCTTTGAAACCGCGGTTATCATTATTAAAGAAGCTATCAAAAAGGATTTTATGGATACCGTAGGTGCAAGACTGAAAAAGTGCCCCATGGAGATCCGCTATGCCTACCAAGAGATCGATAAACTCCCCGCAGGCTTTACCGTTCCTGCAGAGCGGACCAAGCCCTGGGGTACAAGCCATGCAGTGCTGTGTGCAAAAAATGAGATCGGTGATGCACCCTTTGCGGTAATCAATGCCGATGACTACTACGGCAAGGAGGCATTCCAGGAGATCTACAAGTATCTGCTGAATGCTACCAATACCGATACTTACAATTACGCCATGGTTGGCTATGAGCTGGGCAAGACCGTTACCGACCACGGCTCTGTAGCCCGGGGTATTTGCGTAACCAATGAGGACGGTTATCTGGCAGAAATTGCCGAGCGTACCAAGATTGAGAAGTTCCCCGGTGGTATCCACTTTACCGAGGACGACGGACAGACCTGGACTGAGGTCTCTGCCGATGCCCCCGTGTCCATGAACTTCTGGGGTTTCACCCCCGGTTTCCTGGCGGAGATCGAGAATCATTTCCCGGCATTTTTGGAGAACGCCTTGAAGACAAATCCCATTAAGGCAGAGTTCTACCTGCCGCTGCTGGTCTCTGATCTCTTACAGGAGAAGAAGGCTACCGTGAAGGTGCTGCGGACGCCTGCCAAGTGGTTTGGTGTAACCTATGCCGCCGATAAGCCTCAGGTGGTGGCAGCTCTTAAGGAGATGGCCGACAGGGGTCTGTACCCCGACGGCCTTTGGGGATAAGTTTATAAAAAAGGACGTGTCGTAAGACACGTCCTTTTTTACGTTATTGGGCACATCATAAAATATATCCGTTCCCTACAACTAGTTCATGGCTTGTATCAAATCAACTGCCAAAGCCTGCATAGCTTGTTGGTCTGCCTTGCAGACCTTGCGGTCATAGGTGAGTAACCCGTTGATCTCGTCCTCCACATCGGAGACCTGGGTGTAAATTGCGGCACACAGCCCCTTGGAAACCGCCGGTAAAATTCTTTTGCGATACAGTTTCTCAATGGACCTGTGGAAGTCGGCCAAGGTCTTGCAGGACTTGTAGCCATAGGCCTTTTCCGGGTTGAAAATGTGATCCTCCACAGGATAGCAGTGGCCACCGAATTCGCTGAGCACCAGGGGCTTATCGCTTTTTTTCAGCTGCCCCCAAGGGCCAAAGTAGATGTGGCGGCTGTCCACGTCAGTCTTCTTTCTGCGGAACCAACCGGAGGTTGCGTCGATAAAGCGGGTGTCGTCCAGCTCTTTGAGCCGATCATAGGCATCGTCTGCACAGAACTGGCCCCAGCCCTCATTGAAGATGGTCCAGTAGCAAATACTGGGGTGGTTTTGCAGCTGCCGGACGGTGGCTGCCATACTGTCTAAGAAGGCCTGCCGGGTGGCTTGATCCCGGTGCATTCGTTTGTCAGACAGCTTTTGCACCATCAGGGTCGGTAGCAAAGTGTCCCAGAAGAAGCGGTAATCGCCGTTATTGACCATATCCTGAAAGACGATCATACCCAGCCGGTCGCAGTCGTAATAGAACTGAGCAGGCTCAACCTTAATATGCTTTCTGAGGGTATTAAAACCCAGCTTTTTCATAGCAAGGATATCCTCTTCATAGCACTCCGGGCTGGCGGGGGTGTAGATACCGTCGCTCCAGTAGCCCTGATCCAGAAGTCCGTGGAAGAAATAGGGCTTTCCGTTCAGACACAGCCGGGGGATCCCGTCCACCACTTTTGTTTCCAGGGTTCTTAAGGCGAAATAGCTATCGATACGGTCTTGGCCTGCAACCACAGAAAAATCATACAGATGGGGATTTTCCGGAGACCAAAGCACCGGGCTTTCCGGACTTAAAACGGCCATGCCCTCCATCAGGGGGACTTTTTTGTTTTCAAAAAGGATATGACCGTCCAAAGCGGGTATGACCTGCACTGTGGCAGAGGCTTCCGAAACGCGGATCTGCAAGGATTCAATATAGTTTGCAGGAACGCTTTCCAGCCAAACCGTCTGCCAGATACCGGACACCGGGGTGTACCACATACCGCCCCGGGTTAAGGTCTGCTTGCCGTAGGGAAGGGCCTTGTTTTGCAGATCGTCCTGTACCCGGATAAGAAGTTCGTTATCCTCTTGCAGGCAGTGGGTAATATCGAAGGAAAAGGCTTCATAGCCGCCCACATGGCTGCCAACGGACTGGCCGTTGACAAAAACCTCGGCGATCTGATCGGCAGCACCGATGTGCAGGATCACCCGGTCCTTCACAAAGCCTTCCGGCAGGGTGAGCCTTCTACGGTAGAACAGAAAGCTACCCTCAGGGAAATGTTCGTTGACTCCGGAAAGCAGGCTTTCCGGACAGAAAGGCACTAAAATCGTTCTATCGAAGGTTTCCGGGAGCGTTTCTTTGGCAGAAACCGCAAAATCCCAGTATCCATTTAAGTTCAGGCAGGAATCCCGCCGCAGTTGGGGTCTGGGATAGACCTGCCAGGGGGTGTCGGACACCTGCTCCCCGGCAGAGGTGTAGAGATTTTTAAGCATGTGTCTTCTCCTTTTTTACAAGGGAAAACAGGGGGATCAGCAAAAGACAAAGCAGTACCGTAACACCGAAGGCTGCCAAAAAGATCTTTTCATTGGGAATAAAGGAGGTTGTGCCGTCGGTGTTTACAATGGTTTCCGCGTTTTTCAGCACCGCCGCACCGATGGCAGGGCCGATGATGCCCGGCAGCAGCACCTGACCCACGATCCGCTGACCCTGGAACATGCCGGCCCGGTTTTCCGGAGTCTTATCCCGGAGCATAGCACCGAAAACCGCCATGCCGGAAAGGTAGCCGCAGAGCATCA
The DNA here is from genome assembly GCA_017456105.1 of Oscillospiraceae bacterium. The sequence goes on from JAFTKA010000011.1 coordinate 28,591, forward strand.
GAAGCGTACCTAAGAACACTGGCAGTGTGGACTTGCAGAAATAGAGCACCGTAAAGCCCGCAAGAAGCAGTGCCAAAGAGGGAAGCACGGTCTTTTGAAAGCCCTTTTTGTCATAAATACGTCCGTAAAGGGCGGTAAAGGCCGCCGCCAAAATAATGGCGGGAGCAAAGATCAGCACGTAGTTTTGCATTTTGAGCCCCTCGGTATAGTAGAGGATCAAATAGGGCATAAAGATATTGATGGCGATGCCAAACACACCGTAAGCACCCAAAACGCCGTACAGCACCGCATTCTTCCGTATCACAGAGGGTCGGAAGCCGTAAATGAGATTGCCGAAGTAATTTTCCTTTCGGGGTGTCAGCTTAGGCTCTTCGATCAGGAAGAAGCCCAAAATGCCGATGATCAGCACCGCAGTACCGATGATGCCGAAAATCAGCGTCCAGCCGTTGGCCTGACCCTGATCCACACCCATAAAGCCGCCGAACACCACCAAAATGGCCATCAGAGGCATCATGGCGTTGATACCCTCGGCCGCACCCCGGCTTTTGGGATCGGCAGAATCCGTCAGCCAGGCGTTGAAGCAGGCGTCGTTGGCGGTAGAGCCGAAGAAGGTCATCACGCAGTCCATGGCAATCACCAGGGTTACACCGATGCTGGCGGCAGAAGCAGCCGCAGGGAAGATTGCCGAGATGACGTCCATACGGATCAAAGCGAAGCTCCAGATGGAAATACCCCACAGAATGTAGCCCACGCACATAAAGACCTTCCGCTTGCCCAAACGGTCGGAAAGAGCACCCATAAAGATGGTGGTAACCGTTGCGGCGATGGCAGAAGCAGAGACCATCATGGAGATTTCTGCGGCACTGGCGTGGAACATATTATAGATGAATACGTTAAAATACATATTCTCTACCACCCAGGCAACCTGTCCAACCAGGCTGAAAATGATAAGAGCTGAATAGAACTTGGATTTTTTCACATAACCGCCCCCTTTTTCTGTATTATAGCACAGAGAAGTTACTTTTCAAATAAAAAACATCTTGACTTTACCCCCACATTTTGGATATACTAAAAGGGTCATGAGGGAGTAATTCAACGCTTATGCGTTAAGTAGTTCCGTCAAAACGGCGTAAAGCCCGGAATACTTGTAAAAGAATGAGACTCGTACACATACCCGGTAGGTATGCGTATGGGTCTTTTGTTTTATTATAATGAAGGAGTGCTGATTCATGGAAAAATCCTACATGAAGTCCACCGATGAAGTTCTGAAATCGCTGGACACCGACGGTCAGGGCCTTACCTCCCAGGAAGCTGCGAAGCGACTGGAAAAGTATGGCCCGAATAAGCTGGCCGAAGGCAAAAAACCTACCATTCTGCAGAGATTTATGGCACAGCTGAAAGACCCCATGCTGATCATTCTGATGATCGCTGCGGTGGTCTCCGCAGCCACCACAGTCATTGACTATCTGCAGCTGCCCCTGCCCAGAGACCCGGGTCATCTGACCGAAGGTCTGGTGGAAGTGGGCATCATCGTGGTGGTGGTGCTTTTGAATGCGGTCCTGGGCGTGATCCAGGAGAGTAAGGCAGAAGCTGCCATTGAAGCCTTGCAGACCATGACCGCGGCCACCTGTAAGGTGATCCGGGACGGAAAGCAAGTGGTTCTTCACGCCGATGAGCTGGTACCCGGTGATGTGGTGGTTTTGGAAGCAGGCGACGCTGTTCCTGCGGACGGCCGGATCATTGAATGTGCCAGTCTGAAGATCGAAGAAGCGGCACTGACCGGTGAATCCGTACCTGTCAATAAGCTGATCGATGCTCTGAACCTGACTGCCGGTCAGGAGGAAGTGCCTCTGGGCGACCGGAAGAATATGTGCTATATGGGCTCTACTGTGGTCTATGGCCGGGGCAAGGCAGTGATCACTGAAACCGGTATGGATACCGAAATGGGTAAGATCGCCGGTGCTTTGGCAGCTGCCGAGGACGAGCAGACCCCCCTGCAGAAGAAGCTGGACAGCCTGGGCAAGACCCTTTCCTACCTGGTGCTGGGCATCTGCGTATTTATCTTTGCTTTCAATCTTATCATGAAGCAGGATTATTCCATTAACGGAATCTTAGGTACCTTTATGGTGGCGGTGTCGCTGGCGGTTGCGGCGATCCCCGAGGGCCTTGCTACAGTGGTTACGGTGGTGCTTTCCATCGGCGTTACCAAGATGAGCAAGCGAAATGCGGTGATCCGTCGGCTGACTGCTGTAGAGACCCTGGGCTGCACCCAGGTGATCTGCTCCGATAAGACCGGCACTCTGACCCAGAACAAGATGACGGTTGTGGACCATTTCGGTCCTACAGAGCTTTTGGCTACCGCCATGGCTCTTTGCTCCGACGCCAATCTCAACGAGGAGAATCAGGCTGAGGGCGAGCCCACCGAATGTGCTCTGGTAAACTTTGCTTATTCCGTTGGCCTGCATAAGGCGGAGCTGGAAAAGGCCACGCCCCGGGTGGACGAAGCACCCTTTGACTCCGGCCGGAAGATGATGTCCACGATCCACGCTCTGGCAAATGGCTTTGTACAGTACACCAAGGGCGGTCCTGACGTGGTGCTGGCGAAGTGTACTGCTTATCTGGAAGACGGTCAGATTAAACCCATGACCGAGGAAAAGCGGGCGGAAATTATGGCCGTCAACAAGGCCATGGCCGATAAGGCACTCCGGGTGTTGGCTGCCGCCAAGCGGGACTGGAGTGAAAAGCCTGCCGATAACACCCCTGAGTTCCTGGAACAGGAGCTGTGCTTTGTGGGCCTGACCGGTATGATCGACCCGGTCCGCCCCGAGGTCAAGGCCGCCATCGAGGAATGCCGGGCTGCCGGTATCCGGCCTGTGATGATCACCGGCGACCATAAGGATACCGCCGTGGCCATCGCCAAGGAGCTGGGCATCATCACTGACGCAAGTGAAGCCATCACCGGTGCAGAGCTTGACAGCATTTCCGATGAGGATATCTGCGAATTTGTCAAGAAGTTCGGTGTTTACGCCCGTGTCCAGCCGGAGCATAAGACAAGGATCGTTACCGCCTGGAAGGCAAACGGTGCCATCACCGCCATGACCGGCGACGGTGTCAACGACGCACCCTCCATCAAGTCCGCCGACATTGGCGTGGGTATGGGCATCACCGGTACGGACGTTACCAAGAACGTGGCCGATATGGTGCTGGCTGACGATAACTTTGCTACCATCGTCTCCGCCGTGGGCGAGGGACGTCGGATCTATGACAATATCCGAAAGGCGATCCAGTTTTTGCTTGCCTCCAATATGTCCGAGGTCTTGGGTGTGTTCGGAGCAACGCTGATGGGCTTTGTGCTTTTGAACCCTGTCCACCTGTTGTTCATTAACCTGGTAACCGACTGCTTCCCGGCTCTGGCTTTGGGCCTTGAGGAGGCAGAGCCCGACACCATGAACCGGCCTCCCAGAGATTCCAAGGACGGTATCTTCTCCGGCGGTCTGGGTGTGGACGTGGTCTATCAGGGCATTTTGGTAACCATCATCACCATCGCAGCCTACCTGATCGGTGCAGCCATGGAATTTGGCGGTGCGGACTGGTTCAAGCAGCTGACAACCCTCGGTGAGTCCGGCCACGGTATGACAATGGCATTCCTGGCAATGAGCATGTGTGAGATCTTCCACTCCTTCAACCTGCGTTCTCAGCGGAAGTCCGTATTTAGCCTGAAGAGCCACAACAAGGTCCTGTGGGCAGCTATGCTGGGAAGCCTTTTGCTGACCACCGCAGTGATCGAGATTCCCTTTATCGCCAAGGCCTTCGGTTTCACCACCATCGGTCTTGTGGAGTACGGCATCGCCATGGGTCTTGCCTTCCTGGTGATCCCCATTGTAGAGATCGTAAAACTCATTCAGCGAAAGGTCGCAAAATAAAACGTAACCCCCGGAGGTCTCCTCCGGGGGCTTTTTGCGAATTACAAGAAGTGCGTCATACTGAGCGAGCATAAGCGAGTCGAAGGATCTACGCATTTTCGTTGCTGCTGAGCAGTTATTCGGTGCGTAGATTCCTCGACTTCACTTCGTTCCGCTCGGAATGACGCGAAAAAACAGGAGCAGACCTGTTGACAGGCCTGCTCCATAAAATTTAGTACTGTGTAGGCTCGATATGCCAAATTTCTTCGGCGTACTGACGAATGGTCCGGTCAGAGGAGAATTTAGCTCCGCTGGCAATATTCATCAAACACTTTCTACCAAAGCCCAGCCGGTCGGCATAGTCCCGGTTGGCCTGCAGCTTCCGGTCAAGATAGGATTCATAATCCATCAAAAGGAAGTAGTGGTCAGCCTTATGCCAGCCGGTGCCGTCCAGCAGGGCGTGGTACAGCTCCTTCTGGGCATCGTCGGTGGGCACAGTGCCGTCAACCAGGGTGTCGATGGCACGACGGAGCCGGGGATTATTTTCGTAAATATCCCGGGAGCGGTAGCTGTCCTTGCGTTCGTTGATCTCCGGAACGGTAGCACCGAAGATGTAGTTGTTCTCCATACCTGCTTCCTTGACAATCTCCACGTTTGCACCGTCCAAAGTGCCCAGGGTTACCGCACCGTTGAGCATCAGCTTCATATTGCCGGTGCCGGAGGCCTCTGTACCGGCAGGGGAGATCTGCTCGGAAATGTCGGCGGCGGGGATAATGGACTCTGCGTAGGAGCAGTTATAGTTCTGCACGAACACCACCTTCAGCTTGCCGTCCATCTCCGGGTCGTTGTTGATCATACGGGCAATCCGGTTGATATAGCGGATAATGGCCTTTGCCCGGGCGTAGCCGGGTGCGGACTTTGCACCGAACAGATAGACCGTAGGCTGGAAGTCGGTCAAAGAGCCGTCCTTCAGTCGGAAGTAGATATCCACAATGGACAGAGCATTCAATAGCTGCCGCTTATACTCATGAAGCCGCTTGACCTGCACATCGAACATGAAGTTGGGGTTCAGCTTAATGCCCTCCTGCTTTTCGATCCGCTTGCACAGCTGCTCCTTCTTCTGCCGTTTGATGGCGTTGAACTGACCCACCATATCGTCATCGATCATGGGCTTCAGCTTGGAGAGCTTATCCAGGTCCTTCAGGAAATCGCCGCCGATGCGGTACTTAATGAGTCTGGTCAGCTCCGGGTTGCACAGACCCAGCCACCGCCGGGGGGTAACGCCGTTGGTCTTGTTCTGGAAACGTTCCGGGAAGGCCTCATACCAGGCCTTGAACACGTCGTCCTTCAGGATCTGAGAGTGGATCTCAGCCACGCCGTTGATGTAGCTGCCCACGTAAATGCTCAGGTTTGCCATATGAGCGGTGTTGTCCCGGACGATGAACAGGTTCGGGTGCTCTTTTTTCAGCCGCTCGTCGATCCGCCAGATGATGTTGACGATATCGGGTACAACAGAGCCCAAAAGCTCCAGATCCCACTTTTCCAAAGCCTCACCCATAACGGTGTGGTTGGTGTAGGAGAAGGTCTTCTGTGCCATCTGGAAGCTCTGCTCAAAGTCCATACCCTCGGCCATCAAAAGCCGGATCAGCTCGGGGATACACATAGCCGGGTGGGTGTCGTTCAGCTGAACGGCATACAGCTCCGGGAAGTGGGTCAGATCGTCGCCGTGAATGGACTTGTAGACCCGCAGCATATCCTGCAAAGATGCAGAGGAAAGCACATACTGCTGCTTGATACGCAGCCGCTTGCCCTCATAGGTGGAGTCGTTGGGGTACAGAACACGGGTGATGTCCTCGGCCTTGTTCTTTTGCTGCAGAGCCCGCAGGTAGTCCTGATCGTTAAAGGCGTTAAAGTCCAGCTCTTCCTCAGCCTCACACTGCCACAGACGCAAAGTGTTAATATTCTCCGTGCCGTAGCCGATCACAGGCACGTCGTAAGGAACGGCCAACACAGTGTGATCCGGGAACTTGACCTTTACGGTGTGGTTATAGCGGCGATAGGACCAGGGATCACCGAACTTGGACCAGTCGTCGGCATTTTCCTTTTGGCTGCCGGCGGCGTCGAAGCTCTGCTTGAACAGGCCGAACTTGTACCGCAGACCGTAGCCGGACAGGGGGATATTGGTGGAAGCGGCGGAGTCTAAGAAACAGGCAGCCAGACGACCCAAACCGCCGTTACCCAAAGCGGCGTCCTCGATCTCCTCCAAAATGGACAGATCCACACCCCGCTCGGCAAACAGCTGCTTCATTTCGTCCAGGATACCCAAATTGTACAGGTTGGAATATACCAGCCGGCCGATCAGATACTCAGCGGAAATGTAGTAGGCCTTCCGCTGATGCATACGGGTACGCTTACTGTGATTCCAGTTGTCGGAAATGGCCATCATCACAGCCTGAGAAAGTGCCTCGTGCAGCTCCTGGGCACTGGCGTCCTTCAGGGATACGTCGTGGGTGTATTTTAATTGGGCTTCCGTCCATTTGACAATGTTCAGACAATTATAGCTCATAGATCTTGCTCCTTCAAACGGCCATAAAGCCGTGTCATATCATAAATTTTTTCTGCCAGATCGTCTGCTAGACAACCGGCCTCTGCCCGCCATACCCAGTTATCACCGGTCTGAGTACCGGGGAAATTCATACGGGCATCGCCGCCCAGGTCCAGGTAATCCTGCAGCTGGACAACACACAGGTCGGAAACGCTGGCCATTGCGGTACGGATCGTACCCCAAACCCAGTTTTCCCCGTGGCGTAAATTCATATACTCTGCGGCATACTTGACGGCGGCCTCGTCGGCGGTCTCAAACCACTGACGCATGGTCATATTATCGTGAGTGCCGGTGTAGCACACGGAGTTTTGGGTGTAGGTGTGGGGCAGGTAATCGGAAGGCTCACGGGAGTCAAAGGCAAACTCCAGCACCTTCATACCGGGATAACCGGAGGCGTCCCGCAGGGCCTTCACCTCGGGGGTGATAAAGCCCAGATCCTCGGCGATCATCTGCACCTGGGGCAGAGCCTTCTTAATGGCATCGGTAAAGGCAATGTCCGGACCTTTGACCCACTTGCCGTTCCGGGCGGTCTCATCACCGTAAGGTATGGACCAGTAGCTCTCCAAGCCCCGGAAATGGTCAATTCTGACTACATCAAAGCGGGTTCCTGCTGCAGCCAAACGCCGGATCCACCAGCCGAAACCGTCCTGCTCATGGACGTCCCAGCGGTACAGGGGATTGCCCCACAGCTGACCGTCCTCGGCAAAGGCATCGGGGGGACAGCCGGCCACCGCAATGGGGTCTAAGTTTTCGTCCAAAAGGAACAGCTCAGGGTTACTCCAAACGTCGGAAGAATCCAGCGGCACGTAGATGGGAACATCACCGATGATCTCCACACCGGCCTCATGGGCATAGCTCCTGAGTGCCTGCCACTGGGTATCGAACAGATACTGAATAAAGCAGTAGAAACGGACCTCGTCCTTCAGTCGCTGACGGGCCTGCCACATGGCGTCCGGATCTCTGCGTTTTAAAGAGGCTTCCCATTCATACCAGGGCTTGCCGCCGTTCTCTTCCTTCAGAGCCATAAACAGGGCAAAGTCCGGCAGCCAGCTGCTGTTTTCCTTGCAGAACAGATCCAGCTTTTCGTTTTCGGTAAATCTGCCATAAGCCAAACGAAGCACACTTAAGCGATTCTGATACAGAAGACCGAAATCCACCCGGGTCTCAGTATAGTTCCACTGTACCCGGTCAGCTTCTTCTTTTTCCAAAAGGCCTTGCTCGATCAGCAAAGGCAGGTCAATTAAATAATGATTTCCTGCAAAGGTGGAGCAGGACTGATAGGGAGAATCCCCGTAGCCTGTGGGGGTCAGGGGCAGCATCTGCCAGCAGCTCTGACCGGCCTTTTTCAGAAAATCGATAAATTCGTAGGAGGGCTTTCCCATAGAGCCCACGCCATAGGGGCCGGGCAGGGAAGTGATGTGCATTAAGATACCGCTTTTACGCATAGTGCAGTCTCCTTATGAAACAGTATATGGGCCATGAAACCAACAGGTTCACGCAGGTGGAAATTGAGATTTGAAACGTTTCCAAACGTATAGTAAAAGAATAAAGCCTTTCGCCCCTTTTGTCAAGAAAAACCCTTGCCGCAAAAGAGCATTTCGACACATTTCGTCAGATTGATGATTTTGAACCGCCAAATTTGGCAAACTATGACAAAAGCCGGCCAATGCTTAGCATTGACCGGCAAGGGCATTTTTATTTTTCATTGAAGAACAGCAGGGAATACCAGGTAACCACATTGTCGCCAAACTGGAAGGGAAGACCGTTTTCTTCCAGCGTGGGGATCAGGTTGATGCCGTGGCTTTCCACACAGGGGTGCATGGTTTCCGGGTAACGGCAGGGCTGGCCGTCCAGATAAGCACAACGCTCGCAAATGGCACAGGCCTCCGTGGAAAGAATGTAGGGCTCAATGCCCTGCTCCCGCATCAGGGAAGCTACCTGCTCGGTAAGGGCCTCATGCTCCGGCCGGGTGGCCAGGGTAGCGTCCATATCCGCAATGTCCGCCGTTTCCGCGACTGCGCCGATCATCAGGCAGTTACTGTAGGCAAGACACTTATTTTGGCATGTCGACACCTCGCCCACCGCCGGGGGACAGGCCCAGGTCTTGCCGTACATGGGACACTCCGAAGAGCAGATGTAACGGATCCGGTCAGAAAACTCCAGGCTTTTGGGGTCAATGTAAAAATAGGCATACAGGGGAAGCTCAGATAGCTTTTCTTCCAAAATACTTAAATTCATTTCAGCTCCTCCAGGATCCGTTTGCAGCCTTCCTCTATGTCCAGCCAGGTCTGGGTGAAATCACCGGTGTACCAGGGATCGGCAACGCTCCGGTCCAAAAAGGGCAGGAAACGATCCTCTCCGGGGAACATGCGGCGTAAATTCCGCAGATTGTTGCTGTCCATATAGTAAATGCGGTCGTAATGGGCAAGATCCGCCTTGGTGATCTGCCGGGCGAATTTGCCCACGGGATCAATACCGTGGCGACGTAGCTCCCGCTGGGCGGGGGGATAGATGGGATTTCCCAGCTCCTCGGTGGAGGTGGCGGCAGAGGCGATCTCTACAGAAATGCCTGCCTTTTTGGCCATATCCCGTAAAACAAACTCCGCCATGGGACTGCGGCAGATATTGCCATGGCAGACAAACAAAATCTTCATAAAAAATCTCCCAATGAAAGGTGTCATTGCGAGGAGCGTAGCGACGTGGCAATCTCCTGCAACCATGGTGCATTATAGCACAATTTGACACAGATTGCAACCAAAAGGCCCCGTTACACAAGGGAGGCTTTTCCCACAGGCAAATTGCACCACCAAAAGAAATTGTAGGGAATGCATATATGCATTCCGCGGAACGGATAATTTCCGTTTGCGGTGCCCGAAAAAATCATCGGGCTTTCGCCGATCCTCGATTTTTTCGACCGCGGCACTCGCTCCGCCTCCGTTGCTTCCGCCACCGGCGGCACGTAGGCTCGCGACCGTTCCCTACATTCCGTCGGCAAGAGTTACGCATTTAAAGAAAAGCCGAAAACAGCCGCCGACCTGATGGTCGGCGGCTTTGCTTATTTCTTCATTTCCAGATAGGGGAGCACTTCAAAGCCGTTTTTCCGGTAGGCGGCGATGGCGTGGGCGTTTTCTTCCTCAACCTCCAGGCGGAAGATACTGCCCGGAAATTGATCAAAAATGAACTGCAGCACCTGGCTGCCAAGCCCCTTGCCCCGGTAGGGCTCTTTCAGGTACAGATCTTCGATCCAGATACAGGGCTTTCCAAATTCGGTGGAATAGCTTTTTGCCACCATGGCATAGCCCAAAATCCTGTCTGCGTCTTCTACGATAAAGCCCTCTGCGTAGGGGCTGTCGCCCACACAGTTTTCAAAATCGGCCCTAAAAATTTCCTCCGAGCCGTTACTGAGTACCGCCTCAGAGGCGTAGAACACACGCATCATTTCCAGTACAGAAGTTCTGTCCTTTTCTTCCATCTTTCTGATCATAGAAGACCCTCACTTTCGTGAAACTATTGTAGCACAGAAAGCACCGGATTGCAACTTGTAGGGGTCATTCACCAATGACCCGCGGGCGATTCATGAATCGCCCCTACATTTCAACGAATGCGTTACGCTTCTAAAACAGACGCAAAAATGCCGCCTCCGAGATGGAGGCGGCTGAAATTTATTGGAGCTGTGTGATCACCAGATGGGCGGAAACCGGGCGGGTACCGCCTGCCAGGGGCGTGATGGTCAGAGCCGCGGCTGTGCCTTCGGGATTTCGGACCGTCAAAACGGAGTTGACCGCAGTGGTCTCCACGATGGCCATACCGACGATTTGAGATACTCCTGTGGCACGGCCTACTACGGTATAGGCCAGATCCTCACCGTTTAAGGTCAGGATCAGCTGGCCGGCTTCGGTTACACTGACCTGGAACAACACCTGGTAGGTGCCGATGTTACCAAGGGTGAAGGAGCTGGGTCCGGACCGGGCGATGCCGGTGCCGCTGTTGGGACCGTCCTGGGGGAAGCTGACGTCGGTACCGGGAGCAACGGTGGCGGAGTTATCGGGGGGCATTAAGGCATAGAAATCCGCAAAGCCCAATACACCGCCGGCAGGCCCCTGGGGCCCGGTCTCACCAGCGGGACCTTGCGGGCCGACAGGACCGGTCTCACCCACAGGACCCTGCGGGCCGGTAGCACCGGTCAAACCGATAGGACCTTGCGGACCGGCAGGTCCGGTCTCACCCACAGGACCCTGCGGACCGACAGGTCCGGTCTCACCAACAGGACCCTGTGGGCCGGTAGCACCGGTCAAACCGATAGGACCTTGCGGACCGACAGGTCCGGTCTCACCAACAGGACCCTGGGGGCCGGTAGCACCGGTCAAACCGATAGGACCTTGCGGACCTACAGGACCGGTCTCACCAACAGGACCCTGCGGGCCGGCGGGTCCGGTCAAACCGATAGGCCCTTGAGGACCGGCAGGACCGGTAGCACCCACAGGACCTTGCGGGCCGGTGGCACCGGTCTCGCCGGCAGGCCCCTGAGGACCCATAGGCCCGGTTTCGCCCACAGGACCTTGAGGCCCTACAGGCCCGGCTACACCGGCAGGCCCTTGAGGACCGGCAGGCCCGGCGATCCCGGCAGGGCCCTGAGGACCTACAGGACCTGCTTCTCCCGTAGGACCCTGAGGCCCTACAGGTCCGGCCACACCGGCAGGCCCTTGAGGACCGGCAGGTCCGGCGATCCCGGCAGGCCCCTGAGGACCCACGGGTCCTGCTTCACCCACGGGACCCTGAGGACCAACCGGTCCGGCGACCCCTTCAGGTCCTCTCGGACCAACAGGGCCTCTGACACCGGGAATACCCTGTGGACCGGCAGGTCCTCTCGGACCCACAGGCCCCTGGGGGCCGGCAGGCCCAGGGGGACAATTGCTGCAGCAGAAGCTGTGTTCCCGGTCTGCACAGGAAGATGTCTGGAAGCTGTGGCGTTTGCAGGAATTATCATCAAATTGGGGCGTAAAATTTCTATCATCGAAGCCGTTGTATCTGTTCAATAGAATCCCTCCTCATATTAAGACTGCATAACATCTTATGTACTTTCGACGGGCTTTGACACGGATACCTGTGCCTTGCCAGAAGGCATCGTCTTATTATATGATGCTGCAGGAATGGGTGTGCGTGGAAAAGGGAATTGTAAAATTTATTTTTTCTGCTATAATAAGAGCAAATAAAGAACACGAGGGATCCTTTATGAGAGAAATGAAAACGGCTTCCCAGTCTCTTACGGAGCAACAATATATTATTCGCCCCTCCCACATCAACCACTACGGCCGTCTTTTTGGCGGTCAGCTTCTCAAGTGGATCGATGAGATGGCGGGTATCGTCGCCACCCGGCACAGCGGTGCAACAGTTACCACCGCTGCCGTTGACAATTTGCAGTTTCAGGCCCCGGCCTACGAGGGCGAGCTGATCGTGCTGCAGGGCAAGGTTACCGCGGTGGGACGGTCCTCCATGGAGATCCGGGTGGATACCTACCGGGAGGCACTGAGCGGAGAGCGGTCCATGATCAACCGGGCCTACATTGATATGGTGGCCATCGACAGCACCGGCAGGGCGGTGGAAGTACCGGGCCTTTTGCCGGAAACGGAAGAGGAAATCAAGGAAATTGAGGCGGCTGTGAAGCGGAAACAAATGCGGAAACAGCGGCGTCAGGAGGGCTTTTAATGGGAGCAAACAAACGGTTTCGACTGAACGGACCGCAGATCATGGTATTGGGCTTTGCAGGTCTGATCCTTTTGGGAACGCTATTACTGATGCTGCCGGTTTCTTCCGCAGCCGGAAAGGTTACGTCCTTTGGTGATGCCTTGTTTACCTCTACCACGTCGGTTTGTGTTACGGGTCTGATTGTGCAGGATACCGGCACCTACTGGTCCACCTTTGGCCACACGGTAATCCTGATCCTCATTCAGATCGGTGGTCTGGGCGTGGTTACGGTGGCGGCCTCCTTTGCCATGATCTCCGGTAGACGGATCGGTCTGTTCCAACGCAGTACCATGCAGGAGGCGGTGGCTGCCCACAAGATGGGCGGCATCGTGCGACTCACCGGCTTTTTATTAAAACTGACCTTTATCATCGAGGCTGTTGGTGCGGTGTTACTGGCACCGGCGATGATCCGGGATCTCGGTTGGGGAAGAGGCATTTGGACGGCCATATTTACTTCAATTTCGGCTTTCTGCAATGCGGGCATCGACCTATTCGGAGGCTATTCCTCCGCAACTGCCTATGTGGGAGATCCGCTGGTCAACCTGACGCTGATGGCGTTGATCGTTATCGGCGGCCTGGGCTTTTTGACCTGGGACGATATCCGCACTAACGGCATTCACCTGAAGCGTTACCGTATGCAGAGCAAGGTGATCCTGACGACCACGATAATCCTGCTTGTGGTGCCGGCCCTGTGGTTTTTCTTCCTGGAGTTCACGGACCTGCCCTTGGGTGAGCGGATCTTTGCATCTTTGTTCCAATCTACAACCACCCGGACCGCGGGCTTTAACACAGTGGACCTGAACACGGTTTCAGAGCCGGGCAAGGTGATGATGATCCTCTGGATGCTGGTAGGCGGCTCACCCGGCTCTACCGCCGGTGGACTGAAGACCACAACCTTAGCGATTTTGGTGGGTTGTACCATAGCGGTGTTCCGGAAGCGGGAGTCGCCCCAGTTCTTTGGCCGAAGGGTAGGTCAGGAGGTGGTCTCCGCTGCCTTGACCATTACGTTTATGTATGTAATTTTAAGCGTTGGTGCAGCTATGGTGATCAGTAGGATCGAGAATTTACCAATGCTGACCAGCTGGTTTGAGACCGCTTCTGCGGTAGGTACAGTGGGCTTGTCTCTGGGTATCACGCCGGGGCTCAGTGCAGTGTCCAAGGGCATTTTGATTATTTTGATGTATTTTGGCCGGGTGGGCGGACTGACCCTCATTTACGCAGCCCTGTCCGGCACAAAACGGCAAGTGGGTAAGCTGCCCCTTGACCATATCACAGTGGGGTGAAAATTATGAAACAGATTTTATTGATCGGCTTGGGCCGTTTTGGCAAGCATATTGCCAAGGAACTGAATTCCTTGGGTCATCAGGTGATGGCCGTGGACGATAACGAGGAGCGGATCAACGAAGCGCTTCCCTATATCACAAACGGTCAGATCGGCGATGGCACCAACGAGGCCTTTTTGGACTCTCTGGGCATTCCCAATTTCGACGTGTGCATCGTTACCATTTCCGATGATTTTCAGGCGTCTCTGGAGTGTACGTACCTGCTAAAGGAGCTGGGTGCAAAGATGATCGTATCCCGTGCCGAGCGGGACGGCCAGGCAAAGTTTTTGCTTCGCAACGGTGCAGACGAGGTGGTATACCCGGAAAAGCAGCTGGCAAAGTGGACGGCGATCCGCTTCAGCTCCGACCACATTCTCGACTATATCGCTCTTGACGATGAGCATGCCATCTTTGAGGTGGATCTGCCCAAGAACTGGGAGGGAAAGACCGTCATTGAGGTGGACGTCCGCCGGAAATACGGCATCAACATTATGGGCATTAAGAAGGACGGCAAGCTAAATCTGACCGTTACACCTGATACCCGCTTTGCTCCCGAGGACACCATTTTGGTGCTGGGTAAGTATAAGGATCTGCAGAAGTGCTTCCATATCTGAATTTTCCGGGAAAACCCGTTATGGTAAGGGCGTGATTCTATGGAATATATCGAAGCCAAGGAAGAATATCTCCATGCGTTAAAGCAGGGTCAAAAGGAACAAAGGGCTTTGCACCTGCAGGGTAAAGATCCCCACCCGGCTGTGCTGGACGAGCTTTTAACGGATATGCCCGCACTGTCTACGGTGGATCTTGGCATTACCGAGATCCCCATAGAGCGGATCGTGGGCGTCAAATCCGCAGGCCGTATTACTGCCCTGACGGCGGGCTTTCTGCCCCTGATGGACGAGGACAGCGAATTTGCTTATAAATGGGTGAGCCTTTTTGTGGCTCATATGTCCGAAACGGGCATCAGCGATCCTATTGAGTGCTATGAGTATCTGGGCAATTTCTATGTCCAGGAGGGCAACAAGCGGGTCAGCGTATTAAAATTCTGCGGTGCGGCCCGGATCTCTGCCCGGGTGCAGCGAATTTTACCGGAACGCAGTGAAGAACCCCAAATCAAGGCATATTTTGAATTTGTGGATTTCTATGCCGCCACCGGCATCTATGACATTCAGTTCCGCCGTCCCGGTGATTACGACAAGCTTTTGGCTTATCTTGGCAAAGAACCGGGAGAAAGCTGGACGGAGAACGAGCGTCGTGCAGTCCGGGCAGGCTTCCAGTATTTTAAGGAGGCCTTCGGAGCGGTAGCCACAGGACAGATGGATCTGCTTCCTGAGGAGGCACTGCTGCTGTGGCTGCGGGTCTATCCCTTCCGGGATCTGGGAAAGCACTCCGGTTATGCCATTCGTAAGGCCCTCAGCCGGCTGAAAGAGGATATGATCTCCGTGGCCGAGCAGGTGAACGTGGACACGGAGGCGGACACGGAGCTGAGTGGCAACCTTTTGAGCAAACTCCTGCCTAACCACATTCAGGTGGCCTTCATCTATCAGATGGATACCTCCACCAGCAGCTGGGCCAGTGCCCATTATGCCGGTGCGGAATATTTGCAGAAGAAGCTGGGCCGGCAAGTCAGTGTGTCCCATTATTTCCACGCAGACACCCCTCAGGAGACCGAGGAGAAGATAGAGCGGGCTGTTTCAGAGGGAGCACAGGCGGTGTTCACCACCACACCCAAAATGAGCCGTGCCGCCTTAAAGATGGCGGTCAAATACCCGAAGGTGCGGTTTTTGAACTGCTCGGTGGACGCACCCTATTCCAGCGTCCGCACCTACTACAGCCGGATCTATGAGGGCAAGTTTATTACCGGTGCGATCGCCGGTGCTATGGCAGAAAATGACCGGATCGGCTACATCGGCTCGTACCCCATTTTCGGCGTACCGGCCTCCATTAACGCCTTTGCCCTGGGTGCTCAGTTGACGAACCCCCGGGCAAGGGTAGAGCTGAAATGGTCCTGCACCCCCGGACGGCCTGCGGAGGAATTTATGGCCCAGGGAATCCGGGTGATCTCCAACCGGGATATCCCCGTGGGCGGCAATCCCCACAGCTTCGGCGATTACGGCACGTATATGGTTAAGGACGGCACTTTACAGTCCCTGGGTTCTCCCTGCTGGGTGTGGGGCAAGTTCTACGTAACCGTGGTCCGCTCCATCTTGAACGGTAGCTGGGACAGAGGTAAAGATCCAAACCGTGCGGTCAATTACTGGTGGGGTATGGACAGCGGCGTTATTGACGTAACCCTGGCTGAGGGTCTGCCGGAGGGTGTATACGCTTTGGCAGAGATGCTCCGCAAGGGCTTAAAAGAGGGTACGATCGACCCCTTCCACAGAAGGATCGTGGATCAGTCCGGCCGGGTCATTAACCCCGGCGACCGGATTTTGTCTGCGGAAGAGCTGCTGCATATGGACTGGCTCTGCGAAAATGTGGACGGCAAAATTCCTGCTTTTGAAGAAATCCTGCCCTTTGCACAGGATACGGTGCGGGAGCTGGGCGTTTATCGGGATCAGATCCCCATGGAAAAGGAGGGATCGCTGTGAAGATACTGGCATTGTCCGACGAGATCTACCCCGGCCTGTGGGAGCACTATGCCCCCGGAAAGCTGGAGGCGTATGACCTGATCATCTCCTGCGGCGACCTGAAGCCGGAATACTTATCCTTTTTGGTAACCATGGCAAAAGTGCCGTTACTTTATGTCCACGGAAACCACGATGAGCGATACCTGCAGAATCCCCCGGAGGGCTGCGACTGTATTGACGACAAGCTGGTGGTCTATAAGGGACTGCGGATCTTAGGCCTTGGGGGCTGCCGGAAGTACAATAACGGCAAATTCCACTTTACCGACCGGCAGATGCGAAGAAGGATCGCAAGGCTCCGGTGGAAGATCCGTCGCCACGGCGGCGTAGATCTGGTAGTTACCCACGCATCACCCTATGGCGTGGGCGACGGGGAGGACCTGCCCCACCGGGGCTTTGAGGCTTTTTTGGATTTCATTGATAAGTATAAGCCCAAATACCTGCTCCACGGCCATATGCACCTGCAGTACGGTATGGATCAGACAAGACAGCGGGAATACGGCGGCACGAAGGTGATCAATGCCTGCCAAAAATATGTGCTGGAGATCCCCGACGGACAGATTCCCACCACTGCCAAAAAAGGCGATATTGACTATAGCTACTACGGATAATGTTCGTTAGAATTTGTAGGGGCGATTCATGAATCGCCCCTACGTCCGCAGGAATCTGTACAGAAAAAGGGCGTGTTGCAAATTTTGCAACACGCCCGAATTGTTTTTGTAGGGAACGGATATATCCGCTCCGCGGAATGCATTTATGCATTCCCTACAGCCTCAATCAAGGACTATGCGTTAGACGGAAACTCCTTTAATGCCCGGTTGACACCGGCAACCACGGCTGACAGCTTCTGCTCCGGATCCCGGGTCAATAGGTCGAGCAAATACTGCTGACCTTCAGATGACAGGAAGGGTGCTGTGATCCGACGGAACTTTTCCGTGATCCAGGGCATATCCACCTTGTCCGTAGCTTCGCCGTTGGCGGCATACACGGAGCTTTGATAGGTCGTTCCGTCCTTAAGCCGGAACTCCACCCAGGCCAGTCGCTTTTCCGGGAACTGGGCGTCCATCTCCGGGTCTACCACAAAGGAGAGCCGTTCCATCACGGACTTTACACGCTGGTCGTCCAGGGCCTGGTTGCAGACCTGCCGGAAGCCCACATCTCCGTGGACAATGGCGGAAGCCACCGGCCAGGCGATGTTATACTGGGCCTCGTCCGTGTCCTTGGGAACAATCTTGCTGAGCCGTGCCGCAGAGGAGAAGGTGTGCACCTTTACAGACTCTACCTGTTCCCAGGTAAAGCCCTTGGCCTGCATCAGCTCCACAGAGGCCTGTATGGGCTGATGACCCCAGCGGCAGCAGGTATAGGGCTTGAAATAGAGATTCAGGATCTCGTAGGTCTTTCCCAAAGAATCCGTAAGGTGCTGATACGCAGGAAGCTCCAAAAGATGGGTCTTTGCGGTCTCTCCGGCCAAAGTGTCCAGCACCGCCAAAGCACCCACCATCGCACCGAAGGGGACGCCGTCCTTGTTCATGGAGGGGATCTCCACAGACCGCATCACAGGCACCAAGGGAGCGTGGAACTCCGCCATGGAAAGAGCGGTATTCAGCTGCTCACGGGTCATACCGAAGATCCGTCCTGCACCGGCGGCGGTGGCTACAGCACCGTAAGTGCCGGTGGAGTGGAGGAAGCCGTAATGATCCTGCAGAGCAAGACCCATACGGACAGCCACATCGTAGCAGACTACCAGCGTTGTCAGATACTCCCGATAGGAAATATTCTGCTGAAGCCCTGCGGCCATTACACCGGCAATAAAGGATGTACCGGGGTGGCCCTTGATCATATTGTGTCCGTCGTCGATATCAAAGGAATTGGAGGCGTGGCCCATGGCCATCGCAGCACCCAAAAAGCCGAAGGTATCGTCGCAGCCGGGCACAGGGATCGAACCGGGTGCGGTATGCTGAGCCAAACGCTTGCCGTTTTGGAACTGCTGACCCCGGCTTCCCAAAATCAGAGCCATCATCAGGTCAATGCCGCATACTACCGCACGATCCTGAACATCTTTGGGAAGATCTTCCCAGCGGGTGTTCAGCACATAGTCTTCCACCCGGTAATCTGTCTTAAATTCCATATCAGCGGTTGTAAACGCCTTCGTTCAGATAAGCAAGCAGCTCTTCCTTGCTCATACCGTCGATGCCCAGGTAAGAAAGGCTGTACTTACTGTCGAAGAAGCTCTTCTTGTGCATAGCACCGGCCAGGACGATCATGGAGTCAATGATGGGGGTGGGAACATTGTACTGTACGCCCAGGTCGTGGTAGACCTTGCAGCCGATGGGCACGTCCTCGGTCATGTAACGGTGGTGAATGGTGTTGGGGCCGGTATTGCCTTCGTTGGAGGGCTGGTCCAGGGGGAACACCACATTGTCGTTGCCGTTCTCGTCCAGACCCATGTACTCCTGGGTCAGCACGCTGCGGCGGGAGAAGAACATCTCGTACTTATACTCGGGGCAGCCAACGCCGATGGCCTTGGCAAGAGCAATTTCCTCATTGTAGAACTGGTACTGCACCTCGCAGATGGAGGGACACAGACCGTGGGAGTACATGGAGTAGTTGGTGCGGTCGTGGCCACCGAAGATCACACCCCAGTTTTCCATGGTGGAAACACCCAAAACGGTGGCAGGTACGTGAATGACGGGGTTGACGTTGGCAAAGTCCACGTCCAGCACGGTATTGGCAATGGCAGCACCGTCGCCCTTGGTTACGGCGTCCATGCAGGGCAGGTAGTTGGCAGATTCAATGAATGCGGGGGTGTCGGTCATGGGCAGAGCTGCACCACGCAGAGTGATAGCTCTGTACTTGGCACTGACGTGGGGGAACTGGAAATTGCCGATGGTCTCGATCCGGGTGCCGTAGGGCATGGAGGACCAACCGCCAATAATGACCTTCTTGGTGCAGCCGGCTTCCCGCATCATCTTCCGCAGCAGCAGAGCACCAAAGTTGTCGGCAAATACGTGGACCACCATACCGTCCTCCAGATGGGGGATCAGCTCCCGGAAGGTGCCTTCGTGGCCCCAGGAACCCATGGCGACGATGATCTGACCTGCACCCTTAACGGCAGCGGCCATATCGGTGGTTACCAGGTCGAAAAATGCCCGGCCGGAACGCTCAAAGCAGTACTTGTTACGCTGAATACCGTCGAACAGGATACCGGTCTTGTCCAGATCCTTCAGGGATTTTGCTGCAAAGGGCATAGCGTCCCAAAGACGTACTTCTGCACCTGCCAGCTTACAGTCAGCAGCACAGGTCTTGCCGCCTGCACCGCCGCCCAGCACTGCGATGGGCATATTCTTCAAATATTCCATACTCATAAAAAACTCTCCTTTTTTTAGGCCTGATTCGTTCAGGCTATTTACAATCGCATTATAATATAGTACAATCATTTTGAAAAACGAATAATTCCGATCGGATATATCAAAATTTTCGATAAGGAGAACCTATGGAAGTAAGGAATTTGGAGACCTTCATTCGGGTGGCGGAGTTGGGTAGTGTTACCAAGGCCGCCGAGGAAATGGGCTTTGTCCAGTCCACCGTCAGCATGCAGATCCGGCAGATGGAGTCAGAACTGGGCTATCCGCTTTTTGACCGGATCGGCAAGCGGGTATCCCTGACTGCTCTGGGCGAGGAATTTTTAGCCAGTGCCTATGAAATGGTCAATATTATGGACAGGGCGGCTGCCAAGAAGGACAGCAGCGAAATGCGAGGTACATTGCGGATCGGCGTGCTGGAATCGCTGCTTTTTAGTAACCTTTTGGAGGTGCTGCCTCAATTCAAGGAGAAATTTCCCAAGGTGGATTTGCGGCTGAAAATGGGACAGATGGGAGAGCTGATCCAGCAGCTAAAGCAGAACCAGCTGGACCTTGTGTATTTGTCCTCAGATTTAAATACGGACCGGGAGCTGACCTGCTGCTGCCGCCGTCAGGAAAAAATCGTATTCATCTGCAGTCCGGAGCACCCCTTTGCAGGAAGGAAAAAGATCTCCCGGGAAGAGCTGTTCACGGAGGCCTTTGTGGTAACGGAGCGGACGGGACTTTGCTACGGCAGACTGCGTACCCTGGCCGCCCAATGCGGAGCGACAGTGTCCGACTCTGTGGAGGTGGACTCTACTGTGGCCATCGTGGAACTGGTCCGTAAGGGTATGGGCGTGGCGTTCCTGCCGGAGTATTCGGTGGAAAAGCACATAAAAGCCGGTATTCTTTCAAAGATCCCGGCAGATATTCCGGAGCAAACCTATTTTAGTCAGATCCTCTGCCACAAAAAACGCTGGCTGTCCCCCTTGATGACCGGCTTTGTGGAAATGGTAAAACAGCATCAAAAAATGTAGGGGCGATTCATGAATCGCCCGGATAATATAAGAGCGTGTTGCATTGCAACACGCTCTTTGTGTTATAGGGGAGGTCTTATATACCGTTCGTGGCTGGTGGCTTTTGGTCGGGCGTACACGCCGGAGACCAGTCCCAGCATAGCGTACAGCGACAAAATTGACGAGCCACCGTAGCTGATAAAGGGCAGTGTCAAACCGATAACCGGCATCACGCCGATACACATACCCACGTTGATCATAACCTGGAAAATAAGGGCCGAGGCAGCACCGAAGCAGATCATTCGCCGCATATAGTCAGAGCTCCGGCAGCCCACATAGATGCACCGGCCGATGATCAGTGCCATCAATACCAGTACGAAGATGCAGCCCACATAGCCCAGCTCTTCGCCGATGGCGGAGAAGATATAGTCCGTATGCTGGGCGTTCAGGGCACCGTTCTGGGTCCGATGACCCTGGAACAGACCCTGACCGGTCATACCGCCGCCGGTAAGGGAGCGAAGGGAGCGGACGGTGTGATACCGCTCGTCGATGCCTAAGGGGTCAAGGTTGGGGTTAAACAGGACCTCAAAACGGCCTCTTTGATATTCCGGCAAATAGGGCCAAAGCACAGGGATCATTAGTGCGATAGCACCGGCAGCCACCGCAAACCAAAGAATGTTCACGCCGCCGGCCCAGGTCATACCGATGAAGATGAACACGAAGATCAAAGAAACGCCGGCGTCTCCCGACAGCACCATGTTCAGACCCACGATCAGCACCATATAGGCCACGATCCGGATCACGGACTTGGGGTGGGAAATGCGGTTTTTCTGAGCATTCATCACCGAGGCGGTAATGAGAATGTAGAAGATCTTGCAAATTTCCGCAGGCTGTACATAAAAGGGCAGGATCGGAAGATCCAGCCAGCTCTTGTTACCGGAGCCGATGTCCGTACCGAAGGGGATCAGCAATAGCAGGGTAAAACAGCAGATGGCCACAAGGCCTGTCCGGTGTTCGGAAATAAAATCTGCGTCCACAGAGGAGACCAACGCGTACAAAAACACGCCGCCGGCAGCTGCCAGGATCTGAATGATCACGAACTGAAAAGAGCCGGTATACCGGGTAGCACTGGAAATGATCAGACAGCCGAAGGCTGTGGTAACGATGCAAAGCAATAAAAGCAGCTTGTCGCCTTTTTTGAAGGCCTCTACCGTCCTGCGGATCAGGGCCAAAACAAAAGCGGCTGCTTTGGAAGCATATTTCTTCATGGGTCTCACCTCCTGCGGAAATTTATTGTATCATCTTTTTGGGAAAAAGTAAAGTAGGGGCGATTCAGGAATCGCCCGAAAAAACGGCACTGTGTGTTTCACAGTGCCGTTTTGAAATCATGCCAAATAAATCGCCTTGCAGGCCAGCATGGTCATATAGCAGTCCAGCTTGCTGACAAGCTCCGTGGGAGCGTGCATGGAGATTACAGGTACGCCGGCATCTACCGTAACGATGTTCCGGTTTGCCATATAGGCAGCCACTGTACCGCCGCCGCCCTGATCCACCTTGCCCAGGGTTGCGATCTGCCAGCGGACACCGGCATTATCCAGAGTGGTACGGACATGACCCATGGCCTCAGCAGAGGCATCGGAAGCACCGCCCTTACCACGGGAGCCGGTGTACTTGCAAATGGCCACGCCGTAGTTGAGCTTGCAGTTGTTCCGCTTGTCGCTGACCTCGGGGAAATTGGGGTCAAAGGCGTTGGAAACGTCGGCGGACAGGCAGAAGGAATTGGCAAAGCAATGGGAGAGCTTCACGCCCTGGGCGTCGCACAGCATTTCCATAAAGTATTCAAAGGCCTGGCTCTGCATACCGGAAACGCCCACAGAGCCGATCTCTTCCTTGTCGGCCAGAATGCACACAGCGGTGTGGGTGGGAGTGCCCATTTCAAAGAGGGGCAGCATTTCGGCATAGGCACAGACCCGGTCATCATGGCCGTAAGCACCCAGAAGGCTGCGGTCCAGACCCACCTCACGGCACTTGCCGGCAGGTACGATGGTCAGTTCGGCAGAGAGGAAGTCCTCTTCAATAATGCCGTACTTTTCGTTGAGGAGCTTCATAATGTGCAGCTTTACCAGGTCGCTGCCCTCGCCGTTTAACGGCTCAGTACCCATAATGATGTTCAGCTGCTCACCCTCAATGACCTTGGCGGCAGTCTTCTGCAGCTGGTCAGCAGACAGGTGAATGAGAAGATCGGAAACGTACAAAACAGGATCAGCTTCGTCTTCACCTACGGTAACGGTTACCACCGTGCCGTCCTTGCGGTACACAACACCGTGCAGTGCCAGGGGAATGGTGGCCCACTGATACTTCTTGATGCCGCCGTAGTAATGGGTCTTCAGATATGCGATCTCAGAGTCCTCGTACAGAGGATTGGGCTTAATGTCCATACGGGGAGAGTCCACGTGAGCGGCACAGATGTTAGCACCCTCAGCAAGGCTCTTTTCGCCGATGACCGCCAGGATAATGCTCTTACCCCGGTTGTTGAAATAGACCTTGTCGCCGGCCTTGACAGAAAGGCCGGGCTTCATTGCCTTAAAACCGTACTTTTCGGCCTCGTTAACGGCCCAGGCAGTAGCTTCCCGCTCGGTCTTGCAGGCGTCCATGAATGCGGCATAGCCCTTGCAGTAAGTTTCCATCTCAACACGCTGCTGGGCGGTGAGGGTAGCATAGCCGTTCTTAGGATCGGCCAGCAGGCTCTTACGTAATTCTTCCATATATAATCTCCTTTAAGCATTTTCTTTTATTATATCCGGGTTACCAAAAAAGACAAGGCATTTCTGAAGGAATTCTTCTTCCGTGCCGTTGTTTTCCAAATGATGGGTGCAAAGAGAAATAAATTCCTCCTGACTCCGTTGGGCGGAAAGCCGCAATTTCGCATACTCGGCAGAGATATTTTCCCGGGCCATCAGCCGGGCGATCCGCATTTCCTCCGGAGCGGTAATGGCCACAGTGATGTGGCAGAGTTCAGAAAGCCCGCCCTCGAAAAGGCCAATGGCCTCGATGGCAGCAAGCCCATTGCCCGGCAAAAGACGCAGGACCTCTTTTTTGACAGCGGCATGGGTGATGGCGTTTAAGTCCTGCAAAGCTGCCGGATCGGAAAACACGATCGCACCCAAGGCCTTCCGGTCAAGACGGTTTTCTGTTACTGTGCCGGGGAAACTCTTTTCGATAGCTTCCAGCAGGGCAATGTCCGTTTCCAAAAGCCGATGGTAGATGGCATCGCAATCCAAAACCGTGCCGCCTAAAGCGGAAATCGCTTTTAATGCGGTAGATTTACCGCAGCCGCTGCCACCGGTGATGCCCACGATCATAATTCCACCTCGCTGTCCACCACACGGAAACCGGCAGCTTTTTTCAGCCGGTTCTGCACCGCGTAGGCGATGCCGCCGCCCACCGGGCAACGGGCATAGATCTTATTTACCTCCGGGATATCCAGCTCTCGCAAAGCCGCAAACAAACCGGCAGAAAGGGTAGCTGGGTCGGATTCCGAGCCGTAGGACAGGGGATTGCAGTCGGCGTACAGAGAAAGCTCTTCATCAAAGCACAGCACCCTGTCCTTGGGGGTGATGTGTCTGTGAATGTAGCCTGAGGCCTTCTCCCGGCTGCCGGCAATAATGATGACCTCTGCCTGGGGGGCGTAGTGCTTGTACTTCATGCCGGGGGCTTTGACCACCGCTTCCGTACCAAGCTGCTGGGTTACGGCCTTGTCGATCTCCAGATCTTTCAGCACCTCCAAAAGCTGCTCCGGGGTAATGCCGCCGGGCCGCAACAGACGGGGGCGGTCTTCACTTAAGTCCACAATGGTGGACTCCAAACCCACTCTGCAAGCTCCGCCGTCCACAATGGCGTCAATTTTGCCGTCGTGGTCGTGTAATACGTGCTGAGCAGTGGTTGTGGAGGGCTTGCCGGAAATGTTGGCAGAGGGTGCGGCAACAGGAACGCCCGCCAGGGCGATGATTTGCCGGGTGATATCGTGATCCGGACACCGGACAGCCACCGTGCTTAGACCTGCGGTGGTGCATTTGGGAACAGTATCCCGGGCTTTCAACACCATAGTTAAAGGACCGGGCCAAAAGCGTTCTGCCAAAGCGTAAGCAGCTTCAGGGATATCATAGCAGAAATCTTCGATTTGCCGGGCTTCTGCCACGTGGAGGATCAGAGGATTATCCTGCGGACGGCCCTTGGCGATAAAGATCTTGGCAACTGCTTCCGGGTCAAGTCCGTTGGCACCCAGACCGTAAACGGTCTCCGTGGGGATCGCCACCAAACCGCCGGAGGCTATGATTTCCGCTGCGATTTTGGGAGTGTTCTCTTCAGCGGCAGATAAGTATAGAGTGTTCATTCCTGCACCTCCTTCGGGCGGAAATCAATTGAAAATGAGACTATCTTCTCACGACATAATCATTATCCCTTTTTCATTGTCAATTGTCAATTATAAAAAATCGGAGTAGCTTTTGCTACTCCGATTTTTGCACAGGTGGCAGAGGTCAGTAAAGCCGACAATCGTCAAAATGCAAAAATGTGGATTGGTGGCTTTAATGACCCTCTGAATCAGACGGGTTGGTTGGCAGCTTCGATGATCTGCACGAACTTCTCGGGTACCAGGGAAGCACCGCCGATCAGACCGCCGTCGATGTCGGGCTGAGCCAGCAGCTCGAAGGCGTTCTTCTCGTTCATAGAACCGCCGTAGAGAATGGAAATGGCACGGGCGTTCTTGGAGCTGTAGAGCTTGCGAACTACGGTGCGGATATTCTCACAGACCTCCTGGGCCTGCTCAGGGGTAGCGGTCATACCGGTGCCGATGGCCCAGATGGGCTCGTAGGCGATGATGACCTTGCGGATCTTGTCCTCGGGCACGCCGGCCAGACCCAGCTTGATCTGCATGGCGATATGCTCATCGGTGATGCCGGCCTGACGCTGAGCCAGGGTCTCACCGCAGCACATGATGGGGATCAGGCCTGCTTCCAGAGCAGCCAGAACCTTGGCGTTGACCTGAGCATCGGTCTCGCCCATCTCCCGACGCTCGGAGTGGCCGATGATTACGTACTTACAGCCGGCGTCCACCAGCATGTCGGTGGCGATTTCACCGGTATATGCACCGCTCTTGGCGGCATGACAGTTCTCAGCACCGATGCCCACCCGGGTCTCACGCATAGCACGGACAGCTGCGGGGATACACACAGCAGGCACACACAGGGCGATGTCGCACCAGCGACCCTTGGGCATAATGGCCTTCAACTGGGTCATAAATTCTTTGGTCTGGGAGGGGGTCTTGTTCATCTTCCAGTTGCCGGCAATCACGGTCTTACGATACTTTCTGTTCATGGTAATTCTCCTTATATTTGCATCGATCCTTCGATGTTAAGTTCAATGTTGGGCGGGGCCGATGGGTATCGGCCCCGGATTTGTATTAAATTATTTGTCTTCCAGGCAAGCAATACCGGGAAGCTCCAGGCCTTCCAGGAATTCCAGGGAAGCACCGCCGCCGGTGGAAATGTGGGTGATCTTGGAGGCAAAGCCCAGCTGCTCACAGGCAGCTGCGGAGTCGCCACCGCCAACGATGGTAACGGCATCAGAGTCAGCCAGACCCTGAGCAACCGCGATGGTACCTCTGTTCAGCACGGGGTTCTCAAATACGCCCATAGGTCCGTTCCAGACCACGGTCTTGGCACTCTTAGCAGCAGCGGCGAATTCGGCCTGAGCCTTTTCACCGATATCCAGGCCCATCTTGCCCTCGGGGATCCCATCGGAAGCAACGGTCTCCACGGGAATCTCAGCGTCGATGGGGGAGGGGAAGGAATCTGCAACCACAGTGTCAACAGGCAGCAAAAGCTTTACGCCCTTAGCTTCAGCCTTTGCCATCATTTCCTTACAGTAGTCGATCTTCTCCAGGTCAACCAGGGAAGAACCTACGGAGTAGCCCTTGGCTGCCAGGAAGGTAAATGCCATACCGCCGCCGATGATCAGGGTGTCCACCTTTTCCAGCAGGTTATTGATAACGTTCAGCTTGTCGGAGACCTTGGCACCACCCAGGATCGCCACGAAGGGACGCTCGGGGTTAGCCAGAGCCTTACCCATAATGGAAACTTCCTTCTGTACCAGATAGCCGGAAACAGCGGGCAGGTAATCAGCTACGCCGGCGGTGGAGGAGTGGGCACGGTGTGCAGTGCCGAAAGCGTCGTTAACGAAGATATCAGCCAAAGAAGCCAGTGCCTTACTCAGCTCGGGATCGTTCTTGGTCTCGCCCTTAATATAACGGGTGTTCTCCAGCAGCATCACGTCGCCGTTCTTAAGAGCAGCAGCCTTGGCTACGGAATCCTCACCGGCTACGTCGGAAGCCATAACAACTTCCTTGCCCAAAAGCTCAGACAGGCGATCAGCTACGATCTTCAGGCTCAGCTCGGGCTTCCACTCGCCCTTGGGCTTGCCCATATGGGAGCAGAGAATCACCTTAGCACCCTTGTTCACCAGATACTCGATGGTGGGCATAGCGGCAACGATTCTCTTGTCAGAGGTGATCTTGCCGTCCTTGGTGGGGACATTGAAGTCGCAGCGGCACAGAACTCTCTTGCCGGCTACATCAATATCTTCAATAGACTTCTTGTTGTAATTCATAATACTTCCTCCGTCTTTAATTATTCCGCATTTTGCCGAAGTCCTGCAGGCCGGGATAGTTCAGCTGCCGCAGGGCTTCAAAAACCGTGATGGCCACGGCGTTGCTTAAGTTGAGGCTTCGAGCCTCCTGCCGCATGGGGATTCTCACGCAGCATTCATAATGCTCAGCGAGAAAATCCTCCGGAAGACCCTTGGTCTCTTTGCCGAAAAGCAGGTAGCACCCGTCTTCAAAAGAGGCTTCCGTGTAGCAGCGGGGTGCTTTTGTGGAAAGACACCACATTTGCTTTACATCGTTCCTGGCAAAAAAGTCATCAAGGTTTTTATATTCAAAAACCTCAACCATATGCCAGTAGTCAAGACCGGCCCTTTTCACGGCTTTTTCCGAAACGTCAAAGCCCAGTGGGTGGACAAGGTGCAATCTTGCACCGGTGGCGGCACAGGTACGAGCAATATTGCCACAATTTTGGGGGATCTCCGGCTCAACCAGAACAATATTTAACATATTAATCCCCCTCATATCACATAAACCATATTATACGGAAAATGCCCTGTAAAATCAATCCAAAAAATGCGAAAACAACAAGTTTTCATAGTATTCACATAAAAAATTCCAATTATCGATTAAATTTGTGGATTTTGCGTAAGGTGTAAACGTTTCACGAATTCCACATTGACTTTTTTTGCTTTTTATGAGAAAATAAATGCCATAAAATCGTAATAAGGAGAGAGCCTATGCTGTTTCAATCCAGAACCCATAATTGCGGGGAACTGCGTCTTAGCGATGCAGGCAAAGAGGTTACTTTGGCCGGCTGGCTGGAGAACGTCCGCGAGGTGGGTGCCAATTTTGCTTTTTTAGTGCTGCGTGATTTCTACGGCACTACCCAGGTGGTGGTCCAGACCGAGGAAATGATGCAGATTATCAAGGGCCTGAACAAGGAGACCACTGTGCAGGTTACAGGCACAGTCTGCGAGCGTGAGAGCAAGAACCCCAAGCTTGCCACCGGTGAGATCGAAGTGATCCCCACCGCCATCAAGGTGCTGGGCAAGTGTGTCCACAACGCTCTGCCCTTTGAGATCAACAAGAGCCGTGATGCCGACGAGAATGTCCGTCTGAAATACCGGTATTTGGATCTGCGGAATCCCGAGGTCAAGAAGAATATCATTCTTCGCTGCCAGGTGGTGGCTGATATCCGCCGCCGTATGACCGAGAAGGGCTTTTTGGAGATCACCACACCCATTCTGACCGCATCTTCTCCCGAGGGTGCAAGAGACTACCTGGTTCCCGCCCGGAACCACCCCGGCAAGTTCTATGCTCTGCCCCAGGCACCCCAGCAGTTTAAGCAGCTGCTGATGACCTCCGGCTTTGACAAGTATTTCCAGATCGCACCCTGCTTCCGTGATGAGGACGCCCGTGCCGACCGGACTCCCGGCGAGTTCTATCAGCTGGATATGGAAATGTCCTTTGCTACTCAGGAAGACGTACTCTCCACCTTGGAAGAGGTGCTGGGCCCTGTGTTCCAGACCTTCGGCAAGTATGAGCGGGTCTCCCCCTGGCCCTGGCGGCATATCCCCTTCAATGAGGCCATGGAGCGTTACGGCTCCGATAAGCCCGACCTGCGAATCGATCTGGAGGTCCAGGATATCACCGCAGAGGTACAGGGCTGCGGCTTTGGTCCTTTCGAGAATGCTACCGTTAAGGCTGTTGCGGTGGATAATTTTGCCGAGGGCCGCAAGTGGATCGATAAGCTGCTTGTTGACGTTGAGGTGCAGACCGGCAATAAGGCCTGCTGGGTCAAGGTGGACGAAAACGGCGAGTTGACCGGCGGTGTTTCCAAGTTCTTAGTAAACTGCAAGGACGCTTTGGTTTCCAGGCTGAACCTGAAGCCCGGCTCTTTCGTCTGCATGGCTGCCGGCAAGAAGGCCGCTGCCCAGAAGACCGCCGGCGTGATCCGCACCATGATGGGCAGACGTATTCCCGGCCACTTCGATGAGAATCAGTACGCTATGTGCTGGATCGTGGACTTCCCCATGTACGAGATGGGCGAGGAGTCCGGTGAGCTGGAGTTCTGCCATAACCCCTTCTCTATGCCCCAGGGCGGTATGGAAGCTCTGCTGGCAGCTGAGGGCGATACCGAAAAGCTCCTGGCTATCAATGCCAACCAGTACGACCTGGTGGTCAACGGTTATGAATCTGCCTCCGGTGCTGTGAGAAATCACGATCCCGAGATCATGGTGAAGGCATTCCAGATGGTAGGCTTGGGCGAGGAGGACGTAAAGTCCAAGTTCCCGGCCATGTACAACGCCTTCACCTACGGTGCTCCTCCCCACGCAGGTGCAGCCCCCGGCATTGACCGGATCGTGATGCTGCTGTGCGGTGAAGAGTCCATTCGTGAGGTTATCACCTTCCCCATGAACAAGAACGCACAGGATCTGATGATGGACGCACCTACCACCGTTTCCCAGAAACAGCTGGACGATGTGCATATCCTGATCAACGAATCCCATTTACAGTAATAAAAAAGAACTCCGACAATCGTCGGAGTTCTTTTTTGCTTAATTTAGCCGGACTTTCAAGAACAGGTTTTCCACAAACCGGGTGGTTTCCTCCGGCAGGAAGCCGTAGCTTTCGCCCCGTTCCAGGGTTTCTGCGGGGGGATAGATCACTTCACTTTCTGCCAGGTATTCTTCCATATACTCGGTAGCACCCTCGATGGGAGAGCCGTAGCAGATATAGTCCATATTGGCACCGGAAATTTCCGGGTCGCACATAAAGTTAATGAAGGTCTCAGCCGCCTCTTTTTCCTGACAGCAGTCGGGGATACACATGGCGTCGATGAACAGATTGAACGCCTCATTTTCCGGCAGATAGAACCGCAAGTTTTCGTTATTGTCCATCATCATCATGGCGTCGCCGGCGTAGTAGGGAGCGATCCAGGCGTTCTCTTCCTCCATCTTGGCGTAAACCTGATCCATCACGTACTGCTGGACCAGCGGCCGCTGCTGGGCCAGCACATCGGCACAGGCCTGAAGCTCTGCTTCGTCGGTGGTGTTTACGCTGTAGCCCAGCTTGTACTGGGCAATGCCAAAGGCGTCCCGGGAGTTATCGAACATCAGGATCTGACCTTTGTACTTTTCATTCCACAGCAGATCCCAGCCGGTAACGTCCGCTTCGTCTACAAATTTAGAATTGTAGATGATACCCACCGTACCCCAGGTGTAGGGAACGGAGTACTTGTTCTCCGGGTCATAGGCCTGATCCTTATAGGTAGCTATGACATTTTCATAGTTGGGAATGTTCTTAAAGTCCAGGGGAAGGAGCATATCCTCACTGATCATACGGGCGATCATATAGTCCGAGGGAATGATCACGTCCACCACCAAACCGCCGGTGGAGAGCTTCGAGTACAGCTCTTCATTGGAGGCATATTCGGAGTAGTTCACGTCGATGTGAGGATATCTTTGCTCAAACTCAGCGATCAGATCCATGGTGCCATCACTGCCGTCGGCTATATTCTGACCCCAGTTCATCACGTTCAGGGTGATCTTGTCCTTGCCGCTTGTGGCGATCAGGAAAATGCTGCCAAACAGCAATACCGCGGCACAGCAGACCGCAACAGACCGCTTGAAGATCCGCATACCCTTGGAGCTGACCTTGGCCTGACGGTCCTTTTTCTTCTTTTCGCCCCGCAGCTGCAGTAGGTTCATTGCTACCATCAGCACAAAGATCAGCAAAAACAGCAATGTAAACATGGCATAGACTTTGGGGTGAATGGGCTTTTTGGTAAAGGAGTAGATCTTGACAGGCAGCGTAACAAATTCAGAGCCCGTTACAAAGTAGCTGATCACGAAATCGTCCAGGCTCATGGTAAAGGCCATAATAGCACCGGCGATCATACCGGGCATGATCTCGTGGAGGGTTACCTTGAAAAATGCCTGTACCGGGGTGCAGCCCAGGTCCATGGCCGCGTCCTGCAGAGCCGGATTCATCTGCCGGAGTTTCGGCATTACGTTCAAAATCACGTAGGGCAGATTAAAGGTAACGTGGGCGATCAGCAGTGTCCAGAAATTAAGACTCTGCTTCTGACCCAGCATTCCCGTGCCGATGAACACGAACAGCAGGGAAAGGGAAATACCCGTAACAATGTCGGGGTTGGTCATGGGAATGTTGGTCAGACTCATGACAGCCTTCCGCATACGGGGTCTTAAGTTGTGGATACCCACCGCTGCGAACGTACCGAAGGCGGTGGCGATAGCGGTGGATAAAATGGCAATGAGCAGGGAGTTGCCCAAAAGTGCCAAAAGGTCGCTGTCCCGAAACAGCTCTTTGTACTGGTCTAAGGTGAAGCCCTCAAAAATAGCAAGATTCTTGCCGGTATTGAAGGAGGCCAGAATCAGCACCAGCATGGGGATATACAGGAAAATGAAGATCAGCACGGTGAAAATGCGGTTTGTCTTTCTCATACCACCACACCGCCTTCCTCGTCAGAGCCGAAGCGGTTCATAATGCCGGTGCAGACGAATACCAGGATCATCAGCACCAGGCTCAGTGCCGCACCCAAATTGGGATTGCCTGCGGACTTAAACTGCCGCTCGATCACGTCGCCGATCAGCAAAGTGTCGGTGCCACCCAGCTTTTGGGAGATATAGAAGGTGGAGACGGCCGGCACAAAGACCATGGTGATGCCGGAGAGGATTCCGGGCATACTCAGGGGCAATACTACCTTGGAAAAGACCTGCTTGGGCGTGCAGCCCAGGTCCTCGGCAGCTTCAATGAGGCGACCATCGATCTTCACGATAATGGCATAAAGCGGCAGGATCATATAGGGCAGGTAGTTATAGACCATACCCAAAATCACCGCACCGGGCGTGCCGATCATTTTCAAAGGTGCAATCCCGAAAAGACCCAAAAACTGGTTAATAATGCCATTGGTTTCCAAAAGGCCTACCCAGGCCAGGGTGCGGAGCAGAAAGCTCATGCACATGGGGAGCATCACCAGCATATACAGGATCTTTTGGGTGGTGGGTTTGCGATGGGCGATGAAGTAGGCGACCGGGTATCCCAGAATCAGACAGATCAGTGCGGAAACAAGAGAAAACCACACCGACGTGCCCAAGGTGGGAAGAAACAGACCAAGCTCCCGGATATTCCGCAAGGTGAACACACCGGTGTCCGGGTCAGTCAATGCATAGTAGCCCACAACACCCAAGGGGATCAGGGTGAACAGCAGCATCCACAGAATATAGGGAGTGCTGAGCAGTACGGACTTACTCTTCTTCATCTTCGGCGTCCTCCGTCAGCTCGTCATACTCGGCAGAGTAGGAGCTGTAATCACCGAACAGGCCGGAATACTCGCTCTTGTGCATTACGTGGATATCCTCCGGATTCAACCGGATTCCAACCTCCGCACCTACGCTCTGGTGGTCGGTGGTTTGGATCAGCCACTTAAAGCCCTTGAAGTCCACGATAATATCGTAGTTAAGACCCTTAAAGGTTACGCTGGTAACCGTGCCGGTCAGATGGCCTTTTTCCACAGGCACGAAATCAATGTC
The DNA here is from genome assembly GCA_017456105.1 of Oscillospiraceae bacterium. The sequence continues at coordinate 61,365 of JAFTKA010000011.1, forward strand.
CTCAGGACGGATAACCACGTCCACCGGCTCATTGGGTTCAAAGCCTGCGTCCAGACACTTGAAGGTCCGGCCGAAGAACTTGACCTTGTAGTCTTCGATCATGGTGCCGTCGAGAATGTTACTCTCACCGATAAAGTCGGCCACAAAGGCGTTCTTCGGCTCGTTATAAATATCCTCGGGTCTGCCGATCTGCTGAATACGGCCCTTGTCCATAACCACAACTGTGTCGGACATGGAAAGTGCCTCTTCCTGATCGTGGGTAACGTAAATAAAGGTAATGCCCATGGCCTGCTGGATCCGCTTGAGTTCATTCTGCATATCTTTTCTCAGACGCAGATCCAGAGCCGCCAAAGGCTCGTCCAATAAAAGCACCTTGGGGCGATTAACCAGTGCTCTGGCTATGGCAACACGCTGCTGCTGGCCACCGGAAAGAGAGTCGATATGGCGGTGGGCAAAGCCCTGCAGACCGACAACCTCCAGCATCTCGTTGACCCGTTGGCTGATCTCGGCCTTGGGCAGCTTCGCAACGTTCAGACCGAATGCGATGTTGTCATACACATTCAGATGGGGAAACAATGCGTAACGCTGAAAGACCGTATTGATCTGCCGTTTATAGGGGGGCATATCGTTGATGCACTTGCCGTCAAAAAGCACCCTGCCGGAAGTGGGGGTCAAAAAGCCTCCAATAATACGCAGAGTGGTGGTTTTACCACAGCCGGAAGGGCCCAGCAGTGTGAGAAATTCGTGATCATTAAAGTAGAGATTGATACCGTCAAGTACCTGTTCCCCGTCGAACTCCATGGTAAGATCCTGGAGTCTGATGAGTTCCTTGGACATTATCCTCCCCCGTTTCTTTCTTAAAAATTTCGCCATTTTCAGACACTATAAGATATACAGCAAAAGCACTCTTTTGTCAATGAATTTTTAATTTTACAAAAAATGGTTTAACCCCCGAAAAACTGGGAATACTGGACTTCGGAGGTGCTTAAAAATGAGCAAACGAAAATTCAGTGCAAAGATGAACGGTAAGGGCTACTACATAGCCCTGATCCTGTGTGCCGTCGCCATCGGGATCACCGGCTATTTGTACTACCGAAACGCAGACAATGACGCCCAAATGAGCAATGACCCTGTGGACGTAGTGGCAACGGACGGCTTGGAGGCCGTGGCTACCCAGCCGGGTACTACCACACCTGATGCTACCACCGACGCTACCGAGCCAAAGCCCACAGAAAAGTCCTTGAAGACTGCTGCTCCCGTGGCAGGTGAGACTGTGGCGGAGTACGCTATGGACTGCCTGAGCTATAATGCAACCACCCGGGACTGGCGTGTCCACAACGGCATCGACATTGCCGCCGAGGCAGGCACACCGGTTATGGCAGCGGCCGCCGGCGAGGTCTACACCGTCTACGATGACGACACCATGGGCAAGACCGTGGTGATCCGCCATGCGGGCGGCTACACCACCCGTTACGCCAGCCTTGGAGACGACGTGGCGGTGGAGCCCGGCAAGACCGTTGCCCTGGGCGAGAAGATCGGCACGGTGGGACAGAGTGCGTTGATGGAGACCGCTTTAGGCGACCACCTGCATTTCTCTGTTACTCTGAACGACAAGACCATCGATCCTGCCAAATTCCTGGCGGGGGAATAAAAGGCCCGGGCCTGCATTCGCAGGCCCGGTTTTCTATGTAGGGGCGATTCACGAATTGCCCGAAAAAGCCTTGCTACACCTTGATTTTTTCCTGTTTTTCCCATATAATTTTATTAGTAGGATTCCACCCCCCCGCCCTCAGAAGGAGGACTTTCTATGAAAAAATTATTGAGCATTCTATTGATAGCAGTGCTGACCTTGTCGATTGTCGGCTGTACCGAAACAGAAACAGAAACAGAGGAGATCGTCCTGCCGCCCACACGCTATAGTTCAAGCGGGGGAGGACTTGTGGACTGGGCCACCCTTGATGTTGCTGACTTTTACGCCGATGCCGAGGTAGTGGCCCGGGTAAAAGTTGGCAACTGGCTCTGGGAAGATCGGGAACGGAGCAGCACATATTTTGAAGCCCAGGCCCTGGAATGTTATAAAGGATCCATTCCGGAGAATTTCACACTGAGGCAATACGGGACATCCGAGCATACGTCCTATGGACAGATCTATACCTACGGGAACGAGAAGATCCTCTTTATGTCGAAAGCCGCACCGGGCCTATCACCCTATAAGGACACCTATGGCTGCGGAGATATATCGGCTATGGTGGTCGCCTATGACAATGCCGGCAGACGGCATATCATTGTGCCTCACCCCTTCGTGGCAGAATCCGTTACCCGCACCACACCTATGACAGAAATTCCTGCTTCCGAGGTCAGGCAGAATGCTGTAAAAGATGACCCGCTTTTAGGAGAGGGAGCCTATGAAGCTTCCGGAGTGTTCTCTGAAGAGGACATCAAGCTGTTCTTTGCCAGTTTGGAACAGGGGAAGACCGCAGTCAGACGCAAAAAAGAAACGGGTGTGCTGCCGCTTACCAGATTTGCAAGAGCAGGTGAATCCGGTTGGTGGAGCGAAGAGGATACTTTCGAAGCACTTTATGCACAGGCAGATGTGGTAGTCCGCTTGGTCGTGGGCGACTGGCTGGGAGAGGATAAAGAACTTGGTGCAACCTACTATAACGCAACAGCGGTGAATGTTTTTAAAGGGAAGCTTCCGAAAAACTTTACCCTGAAGCAGAACGGAAGTTCTGAAAAATCGGCAGCACTTTTATATACATACGGTAACGAGCTGCTGCTATTCTTAAAAGCCGAGGAAGATGTTGTTTATAAGAATACCTACACAGAATTTGCCAAAGCCGCGGCCATTGATATTTCCTATGATGACGAGGGGAATGCCTATTACCTGCCCCGAAATGACCACTTTGGTGCAACGATCCCTTGCAGTACCATAGGGGACGGTTGGGAGGCCCATCAGATCTATGAGAATCTGATAGAGCAGGATCTGATGATCGAGGTGTCAAGAGATGGGTGGCGAAAGATTTTCGGCCGAAGCGATCCCTATACGTTCCCGGAAGGGGAATTGAACGATTGGTTTGAAGCCCAGAAGAATTCATAACAAAACTGATCCGGGCCTGCCAACACGGCAGGCCCGGTTTTCTATGTAGGGGCGATTCACGAATCGCCCGTTTATTAAGTAATTACGCCTTCTCCCAGCTTGCGATGTCGCTGTGGAAACGGACGGTGAACTGATAGGTCTTGCTTTCGCCGGGCTGCAGGGTCTGCAGGATACCTGCTTCCCGGTTGCCGGACTGACCCAAGGGCAGGCAGTTGCCGGGCTCTAAGCCCAATACATAGGCGTGCTCGCCCAGCATCTTCCACTGGCAGAAGCAGGGAAGGACCTTGGGGTCAAAGTGAATGGAAAGGCCCACACCGATGTCGGGATTAAAGATCTTTGCCTTGCCCTCGGTTTCAAAGCTGTGGAAATAGCACTGCTCCTCAAAACCTGCGGTAGGAGGCAGCATTTTTGCCCAGGTATCCAGATCCTTGGCGGCATGCTCATTCCGGGGCTCTACCTTGCAGGAGGCTACCTCAACCTTGGCGTTCTCACTGAGGAGGGGATAGCCCATATTCATATGATACAGAAGCATCACAGGAGATGCGGTCTCTGCGTGGTTTTCCACGGTATCAGTCAGGGTCAAAGAGTTATCCTTGGTGGAAATGGTGATCACACGGTTCAGCTCCAGATTCCGACCGAAGATCCGGGCGTCCCGTACCTTGGCACGGATCGTAAGAGCGTCAGCGGTCCTTTCCCAGTAAGCCTGCTCGGCGGGGGTGTTGGCGATGGAGCCATGCAGACCCAGTTCATCGATCTCGTCCTGCTCCGGACCGCCGGCGTTGGTCAGACCACAGGTGGTAAGGAAACCTGCGGTGAAGCTCCGCAGCCAGTTGGCGTCCTTCCGCTCATAGAAGGCAGGTGCCACATAACCGCTGGGGGAGAAGTAGCCCATATTATAGCCCTTGAAGCTGAGTCGGGCAATGTCCGCTGCCCGATCGGGAACGACGGTGCAGGCAAGACCCAGGCCGTTCTTAGCCTCAAAAAGACGCATTCCGTCGCCCTTGCCGCCAACCAGACGGTGCTCTTCCACGCAGGAAAGCTGGGATTTGTGTCCAATGTACTTGCTGTATTGCATAATTAACCCTCCAATTTTTTATCAAATGCCACGCGGTCGCCGCCCCCTTGAACGACTGTTCCGCAATAAGAAAACCCATTCTTTTGGAGCACGTGCTGCATACGCTTATTCTGACCGTCGGTGTCGATCCGCAGGGTGTTCGCTCCCTGTTTTACACAAAATTTCTCCGCAAGAGAGAACACCACGCTTGCGATGCCTTGCCCCCGGAAAGCGGGGGAGATTGCCATACGATGGATCACCGCATAGGGCTCATCGTGATGCCACGCACCCTTGATGGCGGGGTAGGCCGGGTCTCCGTCAAAGCCGATGTAAAGATAGGCGGCATTTTTGCCGTCTGCTTTTAAAACATAACCCTTGCCGGTGCGAATGTCCTCCCGGACGCTTTCTTCGTCCGGATACCCGTCGGGCCACTGAATAAATCCCTGCTGCCGCTGAAATTCCCGGCCGGCGTTGAGGATATCCATGGCGTCCTGCAGGTCCTCCCACCGGGCTAACGTAAGCTCGTACATACATTTGCTCCTAATGTTTTTTCTTATTATAACAGTTCCCTGTCCAAAGTGCAAGGAGGGATTCAATACTACCGTTTTATTGGACAGATTGCCTGCTATGATAGCATCAAACATCAAGGGAAAGGGGAGAACGGGAGTATGATTCGCGGCTTTTTCTGGCTGATAATGTTGCCTTTCAAAATAATAACCTTTATATTAAAGGTGATGCTTTTGGGATTCGGCTTTTTGCTGTTCCGCAACAAATACTAAGGGGAGTACATTATGAAGAAAACAAAAACAGAGAAAATTCGTTCCGGAATTGAAAAGTACCGACTTCTGCGGCAGCAGCTTTTTGAAACGGACGTATCCACAGACCGGGATTTTCAGCGAACCTATAATGGCTTTTGGAGAATGGGTCGTCGTACGGAGGCGTATTATAGCGACTACTATTGCTATCTGCAGCAGCATAAAAACACAGGTGTCTTATTTGCTGACGCACTAACATATTTGTATGAGAAGCATGGCAGACTGGAGATGTCCTTTGTCAGCAAAATGGTGGCGATGGTGGATCCGCAATACCCTATCTGGGACAGTGTTGTAACCAAAGGTCATTTTGGAATCATAGCACCTTTTGCCAATGTAAAAAACCGTCTGCAAAAGGGAATTGAAAGATATGAGCAGTATCGCCGATGCTACGGTACATATATGCAGACCGAGGAAGCAGCTCAGAAGATCGCTGAGTTTGAAAGTCTGTTCCCTGATGCGGAAATTTCCAACGTGAAGAAACTGGACTTTATGCTTTGGCAGGAGCGATAATTGCTCCCCTTGAAAAGCTAGACGCCCCGAAATCATTAGATTTTGGGGCGTTTAGTATAAACAGAAAAATCAAACCGCCATTCTCTTGAATGCCATCGATAGAGGAGTAAATTCCATTATTTTTTTCTAACTTTTTATGTCCCAAATAGTCCATTATTCCCCAATTATTTGGAAAAATTCAACGTGCAGAACAATGTGTCTATTGTATTTCGTGTAAAACTCGGTTGAGCCGAGTTCCGCGGTTTTCGCGGAGTTCCGCGGTTCCGAGCATTTTAGCACGAAAGGATGCGATAAAAATGGCGTACATCTCGGTAAAAGAAG
>JAFTKA010000012.1 GCA_017456105.1 Oscillospiraceae bacterium
AAAAAGACAAGGAGACATTCAGGTCTCCTTGTCTTTTTCTCTAGGGTGGTGATGGGATTCGAAAGGCCGGCCGAGCGAAGCGAGGTAAAAAACATGCCGGGGGCATGTTTTTTAGGCCGTGGGAGAATCCAAGGATCGCCGGGTGCAGTCCGTAGGGCTGTGAACGGCGATCCTTCTTGGGTTAAAGGAGACATTCAGGTCTCCTTGTCTTTTTCTCTAGGGTGGTGATGGGATTCGAAAGATTAAATGCAACAGTCCGGAGGACTGCTGCTCGCCGGGTAGGGGCCCGGCGACACCTTGATTAAACGAATCCCTCACCCACCCATAGATAGTAGGTTGCGATCCGCAAGGATTGTAAACAGCTATCTATAAACATAGAAGCGGAGCCCTTTTAGGTCTCCGCTTTTGTTATTTCGCATATTTATGAAGTATTACCAACTGTTTCCGGGATTTGACGCCCAGCTTGCCGTAGAGGTTTTTGTTGTGGAATTTCAGGGTGTTTTCCTTGATCGCCAGTTTTTCCAGGACTTGCACGGTGGACAGACCCTCCACATAGCAATCGTAAATGGCCTTTTCCTTGGCGGTCAGCAGAGAGAGCCCCTGGGAGAACAGATGGAGCTGTTCTTCGTCAATGTCCGTTGTGGGCAAGACCACGGGGGCGGTCTTGTTTCGCTCCACCTCTGCCATAAACATATGCAGCCCCAGCAGGAACAGCTCACTGATAATATAGGAAACCGCTAAAAATTCAAAGCGATTATCCACAAACTGCTCTGCCAGCCAAACGGCGATGTTCACAAACACCGCAATTGCCAGCACCAGGGCGTAGGCGTGGGAGTAGACCTTCCTTTTCCGGGTGGCGTAAATGATCGATCCCACGATGGCGGAAAAATACCCCAGCAAATACACTAAATAAGAAGAATGCAGAGGACCGTAAACCTTCTTAAGAGCGACCACACCGTTGATCCGCAGGAAGGAAACCTCCTTGTAGTAAATATCCAGGATCCCGGGGCTGGCGGTTACCAAGAAGACAAGTACACCGATACCCAAAAGAAGCTTTGGAAGCCAAGAAGCATAACAGATCCGGGTCAGCCGCAGGACCATCATCAGCATAGAAAGGGGCAGAAATACCGAGCCGAAATAGGCCAGTCGGTTGGCATTCAAGGCCTGGGTCAGATTTTGAGAAGCGGACAGCAGGAGGTAGCCTGTATTGACTACCAACACACAGATGAACAACAGGAAGAGCCAGGGATCTTTCTTCTTGTTCAGGAAAAAGCAGCCGATCAGCAGTAAAAATGCCAGCACGGCGGTGATGCCGTAAACCACAGTCAGCTGAGAAAGAGACACAGAGCCTCCTGACAAAAACGGACCAATCACGAACAACACCTCCTGACAAAATTCCCACCCGACCCACACTTTTGCAGAAAAAGTGTGGCGACAGTGTGGGTAAGAAACACTACAATGTTCTTGTAAGAACATTGTCAGTTTATCATAAATGGGGAATTCCGTCAAGGAACACAGAAGGAGGAAGAAAAAATGAAAAGAGCAGTTTGTCTTTTTCTTTGCATGGTTCTTTTCATAGCAGCCATCGCGATCAATGCATCGGCTGCGGTTTTTCAGGTAAGCTACTACAATGAGGAGATCTATGCCGGCGGCATTGTGGATCTGTATGCCTTTGCCGAAGGCGGCAAAGAGCCCTATACCTATCAATGGCAGGCGGAGGGCTACGGCTGGATCGACCTGGAGGATAACGACGTCTATCGCGGCACCAAGACCAACCATATGCAGCTCTACACCAAAACGGGAGACTATGGGGATTGGGACGCGATCCCCTTCCAGTGCGTGGTAACCGACGGGACGGGAGAGGTCCGCTATACTCCGGAGATACACGTCCAAATATATCCCACAGCGAACCTGATCCCCAATTTGCAGAAATGGGGCTACGAGCTGTATGAGCCCACGGTTACAAATCTGTCCGGTCTGCAGACCAGCGACTATGTCAATTACCGTGCCAGTACCTATGCCGGCAGCAAGGTGGGTCTGGCAGTGGGCGGCAAAACCATAGACAGAGCGGTTCTGAACAACTCCGAGGTAAAGCTGACCCGCGAAATTCACATTACGGAAAACGGCCACACCACAAAGGTGGGCGATAATACCACCTACATACCCTACACGGTGGGTACCAATGCGGTAACGGTGGAGATGAAGCTCCATCTGACCATCGGGCAATACGATCTTGGGGATATCGACACCAAGACCATCAAGATCACCACCAACAAGCCCACGGCTGTCAGTACCGCAAGCACGACTTCTGCTTGCTCCCTGTTACGCTACACCTACAACGAATCCCAAAAGCTGGCGTCCCTTCCCAAGGGCACTTCCGTGGAGGTGCTGGGCAAGGAGGGTAGCTTCTATCAGGTGTATTACAATGGCTTCGTGGGCTATGTGGGAACAAGTCTTCTGAATGTGCCGCAGGAGGGTAATGCGTCGGTGATCAAGAACGTGGATCTGACCATCACCGCACCGGTGGCAGGACAGACACCGCAGTTTGCCTGCCAGTTTTTGACCAAGGGCTGCAAGCTGTATAAGACCGATCCCATCACCTGGACGGATAAGCAGACCGGAAAGTCAATGGGTCCCAATGACCGCTTTGTGGAAGGTCGGAGCTACGCGGTGAGCATCTGGGTGGCGGCGGATACCGGCTATAAATTCCAGACAGACGCTTCCTACAAGCCCAAGCTGACCGGCTCTATCAACGGCAACCTGCCGCCCTATATCTACAAGGCCTACGAGCAGGACCCGGAGCAGGTCGTGGAGCTTTCCTATACCTTTATTGCCAAAAAGGCGGCAGAGAGCTCCGTTCCTACCCATACCCATACCTACACCGATTGGCAGTACAATTTCGGGCAGCATTATAAACACTGCACCGGTTGCGATGAGATATTCTTCCTGGAGGGCCATAAAGGCGGCACGGCCACCTGCACCCAGAAGGCACAGTGTGCGGTTTGCGGCTACCGCTACGGTTCGGAGCCTGACCACAAGTGGAGTCCCAAATATCACCCGGTGAACGCCACCGGCCACGCCTATCAATGTGCCGATTGCAAGGGCTATGACACCTTGAAGCCCCATAATCCCGGCAAGGCAGCCACGGAAACCACACCCCAGACCTGCACCGATTGCGGCTACATCATAGAGCCTGCCAGGAATCATAAGCACAGTCTGACCAAGATTCCCAAAGTGGCAGCCACCTGCACCGAAGGTGGCACGATGGAACATTACACCTGTTCCGGTTGCTCCAAGCGGTTTACTGACCCGGAGGGCAAAAACGAAATTCCCGATTCCGTGGCGGTGGAGGAGGCACCTTTGGGACATCAGCCTGATGAAACCTGGAAATATGACTTAGAAAAACATTGGCGAATCTGCACCGTCTGTAAGGCGGTGCTGGAGGAGACCAAAATGGCCCACACAATAGAGGGTGCCGATTGCCTGACCTGCGGTTATTGCACGGATTATCCCATTCCCATGGATACCGAACCTGCAGTAACAGAAAATGAGGAGACGGTGGAACCCACAGAGCCGCCCACGGATAAGCCGGACAACAGCTGGATATGGCTTGTCGTGGTGGCGGTGGCAGGCCTTGGCGGCGGCGTGCTGGCCGTTGTGCTGGTGAGCCTGAAGAAAAAGAAAACCCAAGAATAACGGGAGGTAGTTTTATGAAGAAATTGGCGTTTTTGCTGGCCATCGTGCTTTGCATTTCCCTGTGCGGCTGTTCTATTGTAACGGTGGAGGAGCTGCCGTCTGTGAAACAGGTACATATTACTGCCGGAAAGATCGAGCCCGGCATGACGGTCAAGGACGTGTTGGTGGAAGTAACCATCGACTATCAGCCGGTTGCCTGCAGATTGGAACTTACCTGCTTTACCGCTACCGGCTATTATACCATGGAGGAAGATGAGCCCGTCCCGGAAGACTTTTTCGGGCGACTGGACATTTTCTATTCCCTGCCCGAGGGCGTGGACGTGGATAACATCGAGGTTACCATGGACTGCGACGGCGGTGAATATGACGGCACCGGCAGCATCGCCAGCGATGAAAACGGCTGTGTAGAGGCCTGGTCTCACGCCTTTTACGGAGAAGAACCCGAGCCGGAAACCGAGCCTGCAACAGAACCCGCAACCGAGCCTGCAACAGAACCGGAAACCCAGCCTACCACAGAGCCGGCCCATACCCACAGCTGGGTCGAGGACACCTCCAGGGGCATGTCCCCCAAATGCGGCGTGGCCGGCAAGAAGGTCTATGTCTGCTCCTGCGGCCAGAGCTGGCAGGAGACGATTCCTGCCTTGGCACACGACCTGAAAGAAGGCAGTATTACCCAGCCCACCTGTACAGAACCCGGTCGACAGGTGAATACCTGCAGACTGTGCGGAGCAGGCTTCATCGATGAATTCCCTGCCACCGGCCACGCCTGGTCTGCCTGGGAAAGGGCCAACGGCCGTGTGCATATGCGGGTTTGCAGCACTTGCGGAGCGGAAGAGGAGGCAAACCACAACATTCCTTCCGGTTCTGTAACCTGTACCGATTGCGGTGCGGATATCGTGAATTAATCAAAAAGGGGAAAAAGAAATGAAGAAAATTTTGATGTTGTTAGCGGCGGTTATGCTTATTGTTGCCCTGTGCATTCCTGCCATGGCAGCCACGGAAGCCCCGCAGATCACCCTGCAGCCCCAGAATTACCAGTACCCTGAGTATAGTGTGGCTATGTATTCGGTAAAGGCAACCGGCACAAATCTGCAGGCCACATGGTATCTGGAATACGAGGGAAAGACCTACAATATTTCGGATTATACCAACGGTTTTGAACCCTGGGAGGCCTATGCCGGTGAATCCTACGGCCCCAACCAGCCTGATGATAATACTTTTATTTGCTTCTTTGGCGGTATCGAAGCGGGCCTGAACGGAGCAGAAATTTGGTGTGTCATTGAGGACGGTCATTATGACGTAACCAGCGACCGGGCAATCATCACCGTACAGGGCGATGCAATGCCCCCGGAGATTTTGCAGATGCCTGCAGCTCTTTCCGTAGAACAGGGTGCGGAAGTGGAGCTCCGCTGCGTTGCCAAGTCCAATACGGAGGCTCAGCTGACTTTCTGGTGGTATGAAACCGCCACCGGCAAGCTCCAGGATATTCAGGCCTTGGACGGCGAGGACAGCGACTATCTGTTCTGCGACACCAAGACTCCCGGCACCCGGTATTATGTTTGCTGTGTTACCGATACCGATGGCGGCAGAGCCTACAGCTCCGTAGTGCCTGTAACCGTAACGGCAGCGACCCCGGCACCGGAAACAGAGCCTACCACCCAGGTGATCGCACCGACAACCCAGCCGGAAGAGACCACCGCTGAGCCGACAACGCAGCCCTCGGAGGAAACAACACCTCAAAATCCCGGAGATGACGGTGAGGGAACACCCTGGTACGTAATTGCTGCGGTGGGTGTTACGGCGGCAGCCATCGGAGCAGGTGCGGCTGTGCTTGTACTGAAGAAAAAGAAATAAGCAAAAAAGACAGGCCTGAGGGCCTGTCTTTTTATGGCACATATTATAGAGAATGCATATATGCCCTCCAAATCGAAATGGTTACAGCTTTTGTCTGCTATTTTTTGCCGTGTATTAGAAAGAATGTCAAAACACAACAGACAAAAGAGGGGAAAATGTGTTATAAAAATAAAGATTGCAAAATACCGGCCTTTTATTTACAATAAAAGAAAACAGCAAAAGGGAATACCCCGAGACAATAAAGGGAAGCAAACGCACAAAAAGAGGGATTATAGATGAACGAAAATTTCTTCGAGATCAACCTGTCTGACTGGTCGCTTCGCATTCGGGCAGGCGACGCAGACTATAGGCATCGCTACCTTTGGGCGGGCGGCCGTCATAGCCATGGAGAATATGAACTGCATGTTGTTCTTTCCGGAAAGGCCCTGCTGGAGGTTGGAAAGGAGCAGCACCTGTTGACTGCCGGTATGGCCATGGTTATTGCACCGGGTCAGTATCACGCGGCCAAAACGGAGCCGGGGCAGATTGAGCGGTTTTCCATGCAGATCCTTGTGCCGAAAGGGCCGCTTTCCGAGAGGATGCAGACGGAGGTGTCTGTCTGCCGGGTATTTCCTGCATCTGAGTACCTGTGCCGGCTGTGTTCTGAGTACTATTATGAAACCGCTGCTATGAACGCCTATCGCAGGGAGCAGCAGCAATCGTTGCTGACGTTGTTGCTGATCGGTGTGTTCCGGGAGCTGGGAGTAGAACAGACCGACCAGAAGAAAGAGTCTGCCATCAGCCTCTTGCAGAGAAAGATCCGAATCGATACTTTTTTTGAGAAAAGCCTGTCCACCAATGTGAAGCTGGAGGAATTGGCAGCAAGACTGCACATTTCTCCCCGGCAGCTGTCCCGCTTCCTCACAAAGCACTATGGTATGAGCTACCGGGAGCTGCTGATCCGTGCTCGTATGGATCAGGCGGCGTGGCTGCTTCGTACTACCGATCAGACCATTCCCCGCGTCGCAGAGCAGGTGGGATATAAATCCGAATCGGCCTTTTACAAGGCATTTTTCAAGCAAAATGGGGTTACGCCACAGCAATATCGCCAGAATAACAAAGTGGGCAAGGAAGGGTGATTATGATCCCCGGTGGCACCATACGAACCCAGGAATATCCAAAAGACATCGAAAACCCGGCAGGATTTTTTGGTTAGTCCGATTCATAAAAAAGACGCCCATTGGGCGTCTTTTTTATTGGTATACACTCCCCTGAGCCAGTTCCAAAATGGCATCGCAGAGAATGTCCGCACTTTTTAGTGCCTGCTGGCGGGTGTTTCCTGCCGCACCCATTTCAATGAGCAAAGCCCCACTTGACAGATCCTGATTGAATCGCTGAGGCCGGATACAAAGAGGCCGCATAATTCCGGGGCAGTGCCGCTCCAAAAGGGCGTGAAGCTTCACCGCCAGAGCCATATTCTCCTTCCAGTTGGGGTAAGAAACAGAGCCTGTCTGCATACCCATCACCAGCATCATCTGGGCAGCTTTTTCTCCACCGACATCTACGGCAACCTGCATTTGCTTGCCGCTGCTGTCGGTCATGGCGTCCCGGTGCAGATCCAAAACCAGCCGAATGGAAGGATACTCTGCCAAATACTGCTGAATGGATTTCCGGGCAGCTGCGTAAGAGCCGTCATAGGAGGGGTAGTCGTGGGGGACGGTGTCGTGGATCACGGTGATGCCCGCCTTGGTCAGCTTCTCCGTAACTGCCGTGCCGATGGATACCATGTTGTAGCCGTTATCCCGGGTGCGGTAAGAGGAGGATTCTTTGTAGTCTTCCGTTTTGGTGTAGCTTTCCGTGCCGTGGGTGTGGTAAATGAGGACAGTGGGAGCGTCTTGCTTAAGATCCCAGGAAAGTGAAGACTGCAGCAAAGCGGACACATCGATGGCCTTGTCCGTGCGGTTGTTGACCTTTACCTTTCCTATGTCCGATGACGTGAATACCACCGGCTCTGGCTGGGGAGGAAGGGTCGCCTCCGGAGCTGCCTGTACCGTTGGCACAGGCTCCGGCTCTGCCGCCCGGACCACCCGTCCGGTCTCCAAAAACAAAAGGGTGCTGGCAACCTCCGGGCGGCCTATGGTCGCTGCCAACTGCTGGGCAATGCCGCCGCCCAGCCGAAAGACAAGAGCACACAATATCACCCCAAGGCCGATCTGCAAGCTTCTTTTGTGAACGTCCATAAAAACCTCCTCGAAATTTGTCAAAACCCTCAAAAACAGCTTGTGCGGTGCTATTTAGCACCGCACAAGTTCTATGTCTGTGGCTTTTTCCATTTGGGACGGGTCTGCAGCTGAATCCGCAGATCCGCAAAAAAATCCTTCAAAAGGGCGGCACTTTCCGCCTCTTTTACACCCTTCGTTACCTCCGGGTGGTGGTTAAAGGGCATACTGAACAGATCGCACACCGACCCGCAAGCACCGCATTTATCGTCCCTTGCCCCGAAAACAACCCGGGGGATCCGGGCATTGATGATCGCTCCGGCACACATGGGACAGGGCTCTAAAGTAACGTAGAGGGTGCAGTCCCAAAGCCGCCAGCCTCCCAAATTCCTGCAGGCATCGCTGATGGCCTCGATCTCCGCATGACCCAAGGCGGTTTTTTCAGTTTCTCTGCGGTTGCGACCCCGACCGACGATCTGACCGTTTCGCACGATGACACAGCCCACGGGGATCTCTCCCTCCGCGAAAGCTTCTCTTGCCAACGCCAGAGCCTCGTCCATATACTGCTCGTCCAAACCTACCGCCTCCTTTTTCTATATACTACCATACCTTGTCCTCAAAGGAAAGGGAAATCTGTAATTCTTGCAATGTTGAAAAAAGAATGATACAATGATAAAAATGTCCCCTTGGAGGAGTTTATGAAAACGCTTTTGCATATATGCTGTGCCCCCTGTGCCAACCAGTGCATTGAGGTTCTGCGGGGAGAGGGCATGGAGGTTACCGGCTTTTGGTACAACCCCAATATCCACCCCTTTACCGAGTATCGGGCAAGGAGGAACTGTTTAAGAGAATATGCGGAAACCATTTCCTTGCCCCTGATCGAGAAAAACGATTACGCCCTGCGGCCCTTTGTCCGGACAGTGGCGGAGGATATCGAGAATCGGTGCGTCAAGTGCTATGAAATGCGGCTTTTTGAGACTGCCCGCACCGCAAAAGAGCTGGGCTTTGACAGTTTTACCGCATCGCTGTTTATTAGCCCCTACCAAAATCATAATTTAATGATGGAGGTTGCCCAAAGGGCTGCGGAGGAATACGGCGTGGAATTCCTTTACCGGGATTTTCGCCCCTACTTCAAGGCCGGTCAGGAAAGGGCCAAAGAGCTTGGCTTTTATATGCAGAAATATTGCGGCTGCGTCTTTTCTGAGGAAGAACGCTATCTGAAGGCCACGAAAATCATTCGGTAACAGGAGAAACTATGAAATTACAGTTTGCCGCCCCCTGCCTGTTTGGCTTAGAGGGCATTGCCGGCCAGGAACTCCGCCGGCTGGATATTGAAAACGTGCAGGTGGAGGACAGACGCGTCCTTTTTACCGGCGACCTGACCACCTTAGCTAAGGCAAATATCTGCCTTAGAACCGTGGAGCGTGTGCATATCCTGCTGGCCCAGTTTGAGGCCAGGACCTTTGAGGAGCTGTTTCAGGGCGTATACCACGCGGAACTGGAGAATTTCATTCCCAAGGACGGCCAGTTCCCCGTGAAGGGTAAGTGTATCGACAGTCAGCTGATGAGCGAAAGCGACTGCCAGGCCATCGTAAAAAAAGCCGCCTCCCGCCGTCTGGGCGAAAAATACGGCATCAGCTGGCTGCCGGAGACCGGCATTAAATTCCAGCTGCAGTTTTTGATACTCAGAAATCAGGTGTCGTTATATCTGGACACCAGCGGCCCGGGCCTGCATAAGCGGGGCTACCGGCAGGTGGGCAATGACGCACCCTTAAGAGAAACCCTTGCCGCCGGTATGATCCAGCTGTCCCACTATCGGGGCAGGGAATTTGTGTGGGATCCCTTCTGCGGCTCCGGCACGATCCCCATCGAGGCAGCCCTCATTGCCAAGAACCGGGCACCGGGCTTAAACCGCAGCTTTGCCGCTCAGGAATACCCCTGGGTACCCAAGGAGATCTGGGAGCGGGTGCGGCAGGAGGCTAAGGACAAGGAGTTTAAGGGGAGTTATCAGATCATGGGCTCGGACAATGACCCGGCCTGTGTGTCGCTTTCCTTTGCCAATGCAAGAAAGGCAGGGGTTTCTGACTGTGTAACCTTCAAAGACGGCGATGCCACCAAAATGAGCCTGCCTACGGACAGCGGCATCATCATCTGCAACCCGCCCTACGGCCAGCGAATGATGGAACTGCAGACCGCCCAGCGGCTTTACGGAGCCTTGGGTAAGCACCTGAAATTTGCCAATAACTGGAAGAAGTTCATCATCACCTCCGAGCCGGAATTTGA
Source organism: Oscillospiraceae bacterium (assembly GCA_017456105.1). The sequence continues at coordinate 10,032 of JAFTKA010000012.1, forward strand.
GCATTATTTCGGCCGTCGGGCGGACAAAAAGCGAAAACTCTATAACGGCATGATCCAGTGCAATCTTTATATGTACACGGACAATGAAAGAAGGACGAAAAAGAGATGAAGCACCTTTTTATCATCAACCCCGCTGCCGGCAGTAAAGACAGAACAGAACAATATAAAGAGCAGATCGCGGCTTTCGCCAAGGAGCTGGACTACGAGATCTTTGTTTCCCAGGCACCGGGCCAGTGTAAGGAGGCGGCAGAGCGTGCCGCACAGACAGGACAGGAGTACCGGATCTACGCCTGCGGCGGCGATGGCACGCTGAACGAGGTGGTCTGCGGTGCGGCAGGGTATCCCAATGTGGCGGTTACTATGTTCGCCGGCGGCAGCGGCAACGATTTTGTGAAGATCTTCAATGAAACCGAGCCCTTCCGGGAGCTTCCCCGGCTGCTGGACGCGGAGGAGGCAGAATTCGACCTGATCCGCTGTAACGATGATTACAGTCTGAATATCTGTTCCGTGGGACTGGACGCCCGGATCGGCACGGACGTGGCCCGCTACAAGCGGCTGCCGCTACTCAGCGGTTTCCGTGCTTATGCTCTGTCCACTGTTATCAACACGATCAAGGGCATCTCCGAGCATTACATTATTGAGATCGATGGCCAGCGGATCGACGGCAAGCAGACCCTGATCTGTGTCTGCAACGGAAGATATTACGGCGGCGGCTTCAATCCCGTGCCGGAGGCAGACCCTGCCGACGGCAAGCTGGAGATCCTGATCATAAAGAAGGTCTCCCGGCTGAAGGTGGCACAGGTGGTGGGAAAGTATAAAAACGGCCTGTACGCCAAATATCCGGACCTTATCCGTCATTTCCGCACCGATAAGGTAAAAATTATCTGCGATAAGCCCACCGCCATCAACTTAGACGGCGAGCTGCGTACCGCCGAGACCGTGGAGATCTCCCTTGCCAGGGAGAAGATCCGCTTCTTCTACCCCAAGGGCCTTGTTTGGCAAAAAGCTGTCCCGGTAGGTGTCTAAACAGCAGACGTCATTGCGAGGAGCGTCAGCGACGTGGCAATCCGTATCCCCGGTCGCCACAGGCGACGCGGTGCGTTGCACCGCAAGAACGGATTCCTACGACCAGTTTGCGAACTGGTCTCGGAATGACGTGGGGAGGACAAAACCATAATAAAATTGGGCACCCCGAAAGGGGTGCCCTTTTGCTGCTTAGCAGCAGCCGCCACGGTTGTCGTTGCAGCCGCAGCCCAGGCCGTAGCCGCTGCCACCGCAGTTGCAGAACAGGAGGATCAGAATGATGATCCAGCAGATGTTACCACCACAGTTATTATTGCACATAAAAATACCTCCAGAAAAAATTTTTCACGGCGATGCCGCTCATTCCATCGTATTCCGACGGCAGAAAAATGTGAGCCAATTTTGAAATTCTGGAAAAAGTTGTTGACCTGGGTGGATTTTTCGGTTATAATACACTAGCTTGACTATCTATAGTCGGTTATTATGCGTTGCTGCGGCCCTATGGGCTGTTGAGCATATGTGATTTGACAGGAGGTGTACCCCGATATGAAGCGTACCTATCAACCCAGCCGTCGCCACCGTGCAAAGGTTCACGGTTTCCGTCAGAGAATGGCTACTTCCAACGGCCGCAAGGTGCTTGCCCGCCGCCGTGCCAAGGGCCGCAAGGTTCTGTCTGCCTGAGCGTAACAGTATATGAGCCGAGCTATCGGCCGATCGCTCAAAGCGAAACGGGAGTCCAAGCGGGGCGAATGGCTATTCGCCCCGCTCCCCTTTTTAAGCAGAGAGGGCTGGAACCCCAACAGGTTATCAGCACCTTGCTATTCCCAATGCGGCAGAAAATCCCTTGAAAATACCAAAGGGTATTCCCTGCGTGATTTTCTTTGCCTTGAAAAAAGCAAGGGGCTGAAAACTGCAAAGCACCTCTCAGCGAGATATTTTTGAATGATTTTTGCTGCGAATGACGTAGCCTTGCTGACGCAAGGCAAGGAAGACAAAACAAAAAACGACAAAAAGAGCCGCTGAGAGGCTATTGGTGTTCCAGACCTCTCTGCTTATGGGAGGAAACCATGAAATTTTCCTGTGCATTAAAGCTCAACCATATCTTCCGGCGTCTGTACGCCACCGCGGGAGTTGCCAACAGCTATCTTGTTTTGTATGCCAAGCCCAACCGCACCGCCCAGAATCGGGTGGGGGTAACCGTGGGCAAAAAGCTGGGCCATGCCGTGGTGCGTAACCGTGTACGCCGCCGCCTGCGGGAGATCTATCGGTGCAATGAAGACCGATTCACTTCCGGGTGGGACATCGTGGTGGTTGCCCGCTCCCGCTGTGTGGGAGCCAATTTCGGCAGCCTGACCAAGGCCTATCTGTCCCTGGCGGAGAAGGCAGGTTTGCTGCGGGAGGAATCCCAATGAAAAAACTGTTTCTGAGCTTGATCCGCTTCTACCAGAGAAGCATTTCTCCCTATAGAAGAGCCTGCTGCCGTTTCCGGCCCACCTGTTCGGTCTACGCAATGGAGGCAATCGAAAAGTACGGAGCTTGTAAGGGCGGGTATCTGGCTCTGCGGCGTTTGCTGCGGTGCAATCCCTTTTACAAGGGCGATCCCTACGACCCCGTACCCTAATTTAAGGAGGAGCATTTATGATTTTAGCAGGTTTAGGCGACCTCATTCAAAAGCCCTTTGGCTACCTGCTTGATTGGCTGTATCAGCTGACCACCAACTATGGTGTGGCACTGATCCTGTTTGCGGTTTTGGTTAAGCTGATCCTGTATCCTGCCACCGCAAAGGCCAAGAAGAGCACCATGAAAATGTCCCGGCTGCAGCCGCAGATCCAGGCCATTCAAAGAAAATATGCTGATGACAAAGTGAAGCAGAACGCAGCGGTTCAGCAGCTTTACAAGGACTCCGGCGTGTCCATGGGCGGTGGCTGCCTGTGGAGTCTGCTGCCCTTGCTGATCCTGATCCCCCTGTACACGGTAGTGCGTAACCCCATCGTGTATATGCTTCACGAAACCGGCGATGCAGCCAATAAGATCATCGAGACCATCAAGACGGCAGCACCGGATCTGTTCAGCGGCAACAACTACTACCATCAGATGATCGCTGCCCATAATATTCCCAACTTTGTACAGGAACTGAAGGAAGCGATCCCCAACATCAGCGAAACGACCCTGAGAGGTATCGATTTCAGCTTCATCGGCCTTGATCTGGGTTCGATCCCCTCGTTCAATGTGTTCAAGTGGTCTGCCTATGACTGGCAGCATATCGGCGGCTTCCTGCTGCCGGTGCTTTCTGCCGGTTGTCAGGTGGTTTCCATGCAGGTGGCCAAGAAGATGAATAACTCTTTGGTTACCAACGAAAAGGGCATTTACGACGAAGAGACCGCCAAGAACTCTCAGGCAAATCAGTCCGGCAAGTTCATGACCTACCTGATGCCCCTGATGTCTTTGTGGCTGGGCTTCAGCGTGCCGTTGGCACTGAGCCTTTACTGGCTGATTCAGGGCGTGGTAACCCTGGCTATGGACATTTACCTGACCAAGAAGTACCGCAAGATCTATGACGCAGAAGATGCCGAGCGGCTGAAGAAGCACCTGGAAGAGGAAGCTTTAGAGGCTGAAAAGGAGCGTCAGCGTGCCGAGCGTCGTGCCGCCAACCCTGACGGCATCACCGAGAATACCAGCAAGAAGAAGTTACAGCAGAAGCAGCAGCGTGAGCAGGAGGCTGCCAAGGCGGCTGCCCGTAAGAAGTACGAGGCAGAGCGTGGCATTGCGGCCGAGGAGGAGAAGAAGGAAAAGACTCCCTTGTCCGGCATCGCAGACCGTCCTTTCGCCAAGGGTCGTGCTTACGATCCCAACCGCTACGCGTCTGAAAAAACGGAGGAATAACTATGGAAAAAAGCATTGTTACCACCGGTAAGACCATTGACCTGGCTGTGGAAGCAGCCCTGGCTCAGTTGGGTCTGGACCGGGACAGTGTTTCTGTTCAGGTTCTTCAGCAGGCCAAGTCCGGCTTCCTGGGAATCGGCGGCAGCCCCGCTAAGGTTGAGGTAACCTATGAGGCTCCGGATCCCCAGCCCAAGTCCGCATTGGGTTCGGCTTCCCGTTCCAAGCCCAAGAAGAAAACAGAAGCACCCAAGGTTGAGGTAAAGCCTGAACCCAAGGTAGAGAAGAAGCCCGAGCCTAAGAAGGAAGCCCCCAAGGCTGAGCCCAAGGTCTACGCACCTGCCGAGCCCGGTTCTCTGGAGGAGAAGATCGAAGTCTTCGTCAAGGGCCTTCTGGAGCATATGAACTCTCAGGCCGTTCCCCACGCATGGCTTGCCAAGGAAAACACCTACATGGTGGACCTGGTGGGTGAGGATCTGGGCTACCTGATCGGCCGCCGGGGCGACACCCTGGACGCCATTCAGCACCTGGCCAATTACGCCATCGGCCGCACCGTGGACGAGCATATCCGCATCAATGTGGACGCTGAGCAGTATCGGCAGAAGCGGGAGGAATCCCTGAACCGCTATGCTCAGAAGAAGGCACAGCAGGTGCTGAAGGCTCGCCGCCGCACCACATTGGAGCCCATGAACGCCTATGAGCGGCATGTGATCCACGCTGCCCTGCAGGATACGGATCGGATCACCACCTACTCCATCGGTACCGAACCCAACCGCAGAGTGGTTATCGAATACGAAAGATAAAAAACGCCCCCGACGGATTTCTGTCGGGGGCGTTTCCTGTAGGGGCGATTCACGAATCGCCCGCAGAATAAGGAAATGCCCGACAGTAAAACTGTCGGGCAAATTCTTTAGATTTCCTTGTACATAGCACCGGCATCGTCCTTACGGACGTTGTCAGCCACCTGTACCACCTCTACAGCCACCGTGCGGGGGCCCATAGAGATCTCGATGCGATCGCCCACCTTGACCTCATAACCGGCTTTTGCAACCTTGCCGTTCACTGAGATACGACCGTTATCGCAAGCCTCATTGGCTACGGTGCGACGCTTGATCAGACGGGATACCTTCAGGTATTTGTCTAAACGCATCTTACTTGGCGATGATGTCCTTCAGAGTCTTGCTTGCCTTGAAAGCGGGCAGGCGGGTAGCGGGGATCTGAATGGTCTCCTTGGTGCGGGGGTTGCGGCCGGTGCGAGCTTCGCGAGCCTTAACCTCGAAGATACCGAAGCCGGAAACCTGGACCTTGTCGCCCTTGGTCAGGCTGGCGGTGATAGCTTCAAAAGTAGCGGAAACGGCACGCTCGGCGTCCTTCTTGGTCAGGCCGGTGTTAGCGGCAACTGCTGCGATGAGTTCAGTTTTGTTCATAGGTTTTTACCTCTTTTCCAAAGATTGATACTTTACACTAACACATTTTTAGGGAAAATGCAAGTGTTTTTAGCAATTTTTCCAATTTTTTATAACTTTAGCAGTTTTGCAAGCTTTTCGCCCTTGGGGAGCAGCAGGCAATCCTCTCTTGTGATGGCTTTGCACAGTACAACCAGCAGCAAATATACCACACCGCCAACGGCAATGGGGACACCGCAGAGCAGTACTCGACTGGAGATCTGCAGCAGGTCCGTCATGGCCCACTGGCACAGGAAGACCACCACACCCATAATGGCGGCAGGCAGCAGAGGCCTTAAAAGATTGCGAATCAGAGCCGGCTTTTGGGGCACAGCCCGGGAAATACAGATCAGGTTCAAAACCGCGATACACAGATAGCACAAAAGAGTTCCGATGGGCGTACCCAAAATGCCAATGGCAGGGTTACCGGAAAGCACATAAACCACCGCAAGCTTTGCTCCGCCGGATAGGAGCATATTGATCACGGGGATATGGACCTTGCCGTGGGACTGGAGCACCACGTTGGTGTACTGAATGATGGCGTAAAGGAAAATGCTGATTCCCAAAAGTGCCATCAGCTGTGCCGCAAGATCCAGCCTTTGGCCGGTGTAGCCGCCAACCAACGCCATCACAGGCCGTGCCAAGATGGTCAGGCCCACCGCACAGGGCAGGCTCAAAAGGCCGGTGATCCGGGCGGCAGATTCCTCGGTTTCCCGGACACCCTGGTGGTTTTTCAGGGTAAGGGCGGAGGTGATGGCCGGTAAAACGCTGGCGGTAATGGGGATAATAAAAGCACAGGGCATATTGAAGATGGTCAGGCAGAAGCTGTAAATGCCCTTTAAGTTTGCGGCCACCTGATAGGGAACCTTGTCCGGGGAGATCTCCGGATTTGCCAGCACCTCAGTTTTCAGGGTTTCGATCAGGGGCAGGGCATAGCGGTCGGTGTCGATCAGCTCCACGATCTGATCCATATAAAGGCCGGATTCCACCACGGTCAGCAGCTGCAGACCGGCAGAGCCGATGGTGATGGGAATGGCAATGGCCAAAAGGGCCTTTGCGGTTTGCCGATAACCAAAGGCGGCGTCGCCGGAGTGGGGCAGCTCCCGATAGGCGGGCCGGAATTTGCCGTACAGATACAGGGTGGACACCAAGCAACTGATGGTTACGCCCAAAATCGCACCGCCTGCGGCCATGGGAACGCTGCCGGTGATACGCATGATTAGGAATGCGGCGGCAAGACCCACAATCAGCTTAAATGCCGCCTCCAGCATCTGGGAATTGGAGGTGGGACGCATATTCTCCTGACCCTGGAAGAAGCCCCGGTAGGTGGACATAAAGCCCATCAATAGAGCACAGGGAGCCAGGCACAGAATAGAGAACCAGGCATCGGGGGTGTTCAGCTTGGCGGCAAGCCACTGACAGAGCACCATCATCACAAGGGTACTGCCAAGGCCCAAAATCAGGAAGATGTTCCGGGAGGTCTTGTAGACCTGCCGCACCTGGTTGTAGTGTCCTAATGCGTGGTACTGGCTGATCATTTTGCTCATGGCGATGGGAAGACCTGCCGTGGAGATCATCAGCAGTACAGAGTAAATATCATAGGCGGTGGTGAAATAGCCAAAGCCGTCGTCGCCGATGATCCTCTGCAGGGGGATCTTATACAGAGCACCGATGACCTTTACCACAGCGGTGGCCAACGCAAGCAGGGCCGCACCGTGGAGGAAGGTTTGCTTTTTAGAAGGATCTGACATAATTACCTCACATTCCTTTACAGAATGCAGAATGCATAATGCATAATGCAGAATGAGTTTTAAGCATTTGCGGTATCGTTTTCCCGGAATAACCGTTCAATTGCATAACCGGTTAAATCCGCTACAATGTTCTTCAGGTCGATGGTGGGGAATTGGCCGTTTTGGTAGAGGATCTTGCCACCGACCATAGTCATAGCCACGTCGCCGCCCTTGGCGGAGAACACAAGTCCACTCAATACATTGTGGCAGGGGATCAGATGGGGAGCGGAGAAGTCCACCAGCACCACGTCTGCGTCCATACCCACTTCCAGCATACCGATCTGGGTGGCCCGACCCTGGGCTCTTGCACCGCAGACGGTGGCCATCATCAGTACTGCCGCGGCCGGCAGGGAAGCAGGATTCTCGTTGCGGGTACGCTCTGCCATGGCGGCAGACCGCATCACTTCAAACAGGTCAAGATTTCCGCATTCTGCGGCACCGCCCGTACCCAAAGCCACATTCATTCCGGCCTTTACGCAGTGGGAAATGGGCGTGGCGGCAAGACCTGCCTTGCCGCAGGCGATGGGGGTGGCTACCGCGGAGACCTTCTTTTTACCCAGGAGCAACCGGTCGTTTTCTGTCAGGGCAACACAGCCGGCGGCGGTGGCAGGCACGTCAAAGAGCCGGTGGCAGTTTAATAGCTCAGCCGGAGTAAGGCCTGTGCGATCTTCACAATCTTCACATTCGGCTTTCGTTTCCGCCAAATGCAGCTGCATACCAAGGCCCTTTTCCGTTGCGTAGCCGGAGAGAGCTTCCCAAAGCTGATGGTTGCCGGTGTACTCGGCATAGATGCCGGCGTCGATCCGGATCCGTCCGTTATCATAGCCGTTCCATGTTTCTACCAAACGGCAAAGGGTCTGGCACTGGGGGTCTTTTTCAAAATCAAAATCTTCGTTCTCATCAATAAACCGGTTGGCGGCAAGGGCAACATTGGCTTTCATGCCAACCTCCGCAGCCGCTTCCGCCACCGCCTCGGGGAACTCCGACAGATCCGAAACGGAGGTAATGCCGAACCGCAGGCACTCCGCAAGACCTAACGTGGCAGAACACTTGGCACTGCGATGGTCAAGTTTTGCAAGCTTTTGCAGCCGCTGCTCCAGGGTCTCCCTGGGGTCAGTATCGTCCAGAAAGCTCCGCAGCACCGTATCTGCCAGATGGGTATGACAGTTGACAAGGCCGGGGATCGCCACCATACCCGTGGCGTCCACAATGGTCTTGGGAGATTCCTCCGGGGGCGTTTTGCCCACATAGGAGATCTTTCCGTCGGTAACTCCCAAATATGCACCGAACAGCACTTCCATTTTGGGATTCATGGTAACCACGGTCGCACCGGAGATCAAGATGTCCAAATCATTCGCTTCCTTTCAGTAGGTCAAACAGTTCTTCCTTTTGGGCAAGAACCGAATCAATTTGCTCAATGTATTGCTCGGGGAATTTGGGGTTATGAAACCGCTCCAAAGCACCGCCGGGCAGGTTGACTTTATTCATACCGCCGCCCCCAAGGGACAAGATGGTATGCAATTCTTCCATCATGTAAATATTGTACAGGCAGTCAAGATTATCCCTGCTCCAGCCCACATTTTCAAAGCTGCCGGACATATATTTCTGCCGGTACAGATAGTAGGGCTTGTAGCCCAGGGAGGAGAGGGTCTTGTTGGCGTATTCCACCATTTGAGAAACCGCACTGCCCTCCGGAAGACCGGCCTTGCTCTCGAACAGGTCAGCACCCTTTTTCAGGGCCAGGGTGTGAACGGTAATGTTGGCAGGATTTAAGCCTGCCACCTGATCCAAAGAACGGCAGAAGCCTTCAAGATCGTCCTGGGGAAGGCCTGCGATCAGGTCCATGTTGATGGCCTGGAAGCCGGCCTGTACCGCCTCGTGATAGCGATTTACCACGTCCTGAGCGGTGTGGGGTCTTCCGCAGGCCTTCAGAACGTGATCGAGCATGGTCTGGGGGTTGATGCTCATACGGTCTGCACCGTGTTTATAGATGGCACGGAGCTTTTCTTCATTTAAGGTGTCCGGCCTTCCACCCTCCACCGTAAACTCAATGCACCGGGACAGATCAAAACTGTCCTGCACCCGATTCAGAAGCTCCGTTATTTGGGCGGAGTCCAGGGTGGTAGGCGTGCCGCCCCCTATATAAATGGTACGTATCTTTTTTCCGGAACTTTCCAGGAGTTTGCCCGTAACGGACATCTCCCGGTAAAGAGCCTCAAGGTAGGGCTCCAAAAGCTCCGTCCGCTTACCGATACTGCGGCTGACAAAGCTGCAATAGGTGCAGCGGGTGGGACAGAAGGGAATGCCGATGTATAAGGAAAGGTCGTTTTTGTCCAGCAAGGACGCGGCCTTAACGGTGGACTCCGAACAGTCCAAAGCTAAACTTCTGCGGGGAGCGGTTACATAGTACACGTCCTTCAAAAGCTTGTCTGCCGATGCCCGGCTGCCCCCTTCCAAAAGGTGGCGGGTGGAGATCTTGGTGGGGCGTACCCCAGCCAGAGCACCCCAGGCAGGCTCCGGCAAAAGCTGAACGGCCGCAAGATACAGGCTCTGCTGCAGAGTCTGACGGCGGGAACGGACCGTTTCGTCCTTTGCTTTCAGCCGCTTTACCGCCCGGACAGTCTTGCCCCCATAGGTAATGGCGGTAACGGCAGTAAGCCAGGTCTTTCCCCGGTGCAGGGAAGATACCGCTTCCCCCTCTGCTCCCACAGGGAACAAAGACACGAGGAGCTGCTCTACACTGTAAAGATCTTCATGTCCGTGTAATGTCAGTTTCATATCAGCCTCGTTACAAAGGGATTGGTTCGGTTTTCGTTACCAATCGTGGTACTCTCACCGTGTCCGGGATAGACGGTTAAATTCTCGTCAAGCTCAGACAGACGAATCAAAGAGCTGCAAATGGTATCCCAGTCGCCGCCGGGGAAATCCGTGCGGCCAATAGAGCCGGCAAAGAGGGTGTCGCCGGTGAAGATCACATCTTCAGACTTTAGACATACACAGCCCGGGGTATGGCCGGGGGTCTCCAGCACCAGAAACTCCCCGCCGGCCAGGGAAAGACGGTCGCCCTCTTTATAATAGGTAAGCCGGTCAATGGCCGCACCGTTCATGGGAAACAGCCAGGAGGCGGGCATGGCCCATTCCTTTTGGCTGATATACAAAGGGCAATCGGAGACTTCCACAATTTTTTGCACACCGCCCACATGGTCAAAATGGGCGTGGGTCAGGCATACGGCTTCCACGGTTTTGCCCAGTGCGGCAACCCTGTTTAGAATGAGGTCCGGAGCATAGCCCGGGTCAATGACCACACAGGCGTCGGAGCCGTCGCCCCAAACCAGATAACAGTTGGTCTGATTATCTCCCAAGGGGAGGGTTTCAATGTTTAACATAAGCACCTCAAAAACGGAGAACTCTCAATTATGATTGTAGGGAATGCATAAATGCATTCCGCGGAACGGATTTATCCGTTCCCTACGGCCTTGAATCGATAGGTGTTGTTCACCCTCTCCGGGGGGAATCCATTAGCTGGTCGGTGTCCAGAATCAGGGTAACCGGGCCGTCGTTAATGGATTCTACCTTCATATCCGCACCGAAACGGCCGTGCTGGGGCGGATAACCCAGCTCCGCACAGTCCTTCAAAAACTGCTCATAGAGCCGATTGCCCAATTCAGGGCCGGCGGCATCGGTAAAGCTGGGTCTGCGGCCCTTGCGGCAGTTGCCGTATAGGGTGAACTGGCTGACCACCAGCACCTGACCGCCAATATCCGCAAGACCCAAATTCATTTTTCCGTTTTCGTCCTCGAAGACCCGCAGTCCCAAGGCCTTTTCCGCCAAATACCGGCACTGTCTTTCCGTATCCTCCGGCCCAACGCCCAACAGGATCAGAAAGCCCTGCCCGATTTGTCCGACGACCTCTCCGTCAATGGCAACGGACGCAGACTTAACCCTTGTCAAAACAGCACGCATAGTTTGTTTCTCCTGATGCTCGAAATTTCGCTTATTATACAAAACAATCAGTTGAAAATTGAAAGTTAAAAGTTGAAAGTTGTGGTATTCCCTTCGGGAATGATTCAAATAAGTCCGCAACGCGGACACCGTAATTTTCCATTTTCAACTTTCAATTGTTTTCGGGCAGATGCCCGGAAAACTAGTTCTGGCCTCTTCGGGAGCCGATCACGTCCCGGATACTCATGATCTTGTTGCGGATCGCCTCCAGCTCGGCAGTGTTCTTTACCTCAAACCGCAGGGTAAACACACTTCTTCCGCCGGGATTGTCCTTGCCGTACAGCTCCTTCATACGCACACGGGCGGCAGTCATGGTGGTGGCAAGGTCCAACAGCAGACCGTCCCGGGTGATGCAGTCTAGCTCCAGGGTGGTCTCGAAGGGCTGTTCCTCCGCATTGTCCCAGCGTACCCGCACCCAGCGGGCAGCTTGGGCGGGATCTTCCCGGGACGCGGTGTTGGGGCAGTCTGCCCGGTGAACGGACACACCAAAGCCCTTGGTGATAAAGCCAACGATGGCGTCTCCCGGCACGGGAGCACAGCATTTGGCGAATTTGATCATACAGGAGTCGATATCCTCCACAATAACACCGTTGACGCCGTGGCGGTCCTTGCCTGTGTCCTCGGAAGGCAGCTTGGCAGAGGCGATCTTCTCTGCAGCAGAGCCCTTGGTGGCCTTGTGGATCTCGTCCCGGATCCGGCCGATGGCCTTCACGGCTGTCAGACCGCCGTAGCCGATGGCGGCATACATATCGTCCCAGCTGTCAAAGGCCAGCTTCTTTAACAGGGTGGCTTCCAGCTCTGGATCAGTCAGAGCCGTAAGGGGCAGCTGCAGCCGCTTCATTTCCGCTTCAAAGCTGCTGCGGCCGTGGACGATGTTCTCGTCCCGCCTTTCTTTCTTGAACCACTGCTTGATCTTGGTGCGGGCCTGGTTGCTCTTACAGATATTCAGCCAGTCCCGGCTGGGGCCCTTGCCGGACTTGGAGGTGATGATCTCCACCACGTCGCCGTTTTGCAGGGCGGTATCAATATTGCAGATCCGGTTGTTGACCTTAGCTCCCACCAGAGAGTTACCAACACCGGAGTGAATGGCGTAGGCAAAGTCGATGGGGGTAGAGCCTGCAGGGAGGCTGACGATCTTGCCTTTGGGGGTAAAGACGAAGACCTCATCGTCGAACATATCGATCTTCAGAGAGCTGACGTAGTCCTCTGCGTCGGTGTCCTGCTGACTTTCCAGAAGCCGCCGCACCCATTCAAAGTCCTTTTCGTCGCCCGCACCGGTGCCCTGCTTATACTTCCAGTGGGCGGCGATGCCGTATTCGGCAGTTTCGTGCATCTCCCAGGTGCGGATCTGCACCTCGAAGGGGATACCCTGATTTCCGATAACGGTGGTGTGCAGGCTCTGGTACATATTGGGCTTGGGGGTGGAAATATAGTCCTTAAACCGACCGGGCACCAGATTGAACAGATCGTGGACATGGCCCAAAACATTGTAGCAGTCGGGAATGGTGTCCACCACCACCCGGAAGGCGTAAATATCGTACAGCTCGTCCAGGGTCTTTTCCTGGGCGTTCATTTTCCGGTAGATGGAATAGATGTGCTTGATCCGGCCGTAGGTGGTGCTGTGAATGCCCATGGAGGAGAGCCGTTCGGTGATCTTGTCCTGAATGGTGTGCATAAAGGCCTGATCCTGCTCCTTGTGAGCAGATAAGTGCTTCAAAATGTCCTCATAGCCCGCGGGGTCCAGATACCGCAGGGAAAGGTCCTCCAGCTCCCACTTCATCTTCTGAATACCAAGACGGTGGGCAAGGGGGGCGTAAATGTCCATGGTCTCCCGGCACTTGATCAGCTGCTTTTCCGGGGTCTGATACTGCATGGTACGCATATTGTGCAGCCGGTCGGCAATTTTGATCAGCACCACCCGAATGTCCTTGGACATGGCCATGAACATCTTTCGGAGGTTCTCCATCTGCTGCTCCTCGGAGCTGGAGAAATTGGCACGGGTCAGCTTGGTAACGCCCTCCACCAGCTCAGCGGTAGTGCGGCCAAAGAGGCTTGCGATCTCGTCAAAGGAGGCGTCGGTGTCCTCAATACAGTCGTGAAGCAGAGCACCCAGCACCGCGTCCACGTCCAGACCCATATCTGCCACGATGGCAGCTACCGCCAGAGGGTGAATGATATAAGGAGAGCCGTCCTTACGCTTCTGCTCCTTATGCTTTTCACGGGCGTATTCCACCGCCCGGTCAATGAGGGTCATATCCACACCGGGCATGCATTTTTGCAGTGTTTGATATAAAAAACCGTAATGTTGGGAAAAGGTTTCCATACTAATTGATCCCTTTCAATTTACGCATAGTTTGACTTTCATTTAAGTCTGCCTTGTCCTGCCGGGGCAGGATTTTGATGGTCAGATATTTGTGATGGCGGCATAGTTCCAACAGACCCACGTCCCGGAAAATATCCAGACAGGTCAAAAGAATACCAAGACTTAAGGGGCTGTCGGACCACCGGACGATCTTCCGGCACAGGCACATGGGGTCCTCCCGCAGCTGGGAGAAGCTGGCCAAATACCGCCAAACGGTGGCCAAGGTGTTCCGGTCCGGCAGAAGCTTTTCTGCCGCTTCCCGGCTGATGTGCCCTGTACGCAGTTGCTCGTAGCCGGACATGGAGGGGTCGCATAACGCTCTGCAGCTGGGCCGCAGATCCTGCAGGTTCATCTGTACTGTGTGCTCGCCCCGGAACTCATTGACCTGGGGGATAAAGGCTGCGTCCACCACATCACCCTGAGCAATACCGGTAGACGCGGGTGTTTCCGAGAAGAAAATGCCGTTAAAGGAGGTTCTGCCACGCCGCAGCTGCAACCGCATATGCTTGCCGCCGCCCACAAGGCCAACCCGTTCCACGGTGAGTCCTTCCATTACAAGCAATGGCTTGGGACAGCAGTTGCCGCAGGGCTCTAACCGGCTCAGAGCCTGCACATTGGGCAGGGTCAGCAGTTCCGGCGTGATGGCACAGTCGGCATTCAGTACAGTACGAGGACCGTCGGAGGTGTAAAATTCCTTTGCCAAAGCACAGATCTGACGACGAAATTCGGCGATCTGATCTCTGTGGATCGTAAAGCCTGCCGCCAGCTCGTGGCCGCCGTAGCTTTCCAAAAGGTGGGAAAGGGAGGTCAGGGAGGAGAACAGGTTAAAGCCACCGTAGCTGCGGGAGCTGGCCTTTCCATGGTCTCCGTCAAGGCAGATAAGGAACGTAGGACAGCAGTATTCCTCAGCCATACGGCTGGCAACAATGCCCACCACGCCCTGATGCCAGCATTCATCTGCCAGCACGATAGCCTCCGGGATCTGACCCTGGGGCAGCATTTCTGTAGCCTGACGGTAGATCTCCGATTCCACGGCCTGCCGCTCCTTATTCATTTCACAAAGAGTCCTTGCCAGCTCCTGAGCCCGCAGGGGGTCCTCGGTCAAAAACAGCTCTACAGCAACCTCGATCTGACCCATACGGCCTGCGGCATTGATCCGGGGAGCCAGCATATAGCCCACGGAGGAGGCGTTGAGGGTATGGGGGTCGCAGCCGCTTTCGTTCATCAGGGTGGCAATGCCCGGACGACCGGTCTTCCGCAGAAGCTCCAGACCCTGATTTACAAACCGGCGGTTTTCACCCACCATGGGCATCACATCGGCAACCGTGCCAAGACAGACCATGTCGGCGTACTGATTGAGGGTTTCTTCCTGATTCCCGGACAAAGCGGCAGCCAGCTTAAAGGCCACGCCCACACCGGACAGACCCATATGGGGGTAGCCGCCGTCGGGCCTGTGGGGGTCAATGACGGCCACAGCCTCCGGCAAAGTGTCCTTGCATTCGTGGTGATCGGTGATCACCAGATCGATGCCCAGCTCCTTGCACAAAAGAGCCTCGTCCATAGCGGTGATGCCGCAGTCCACGGTGATGATCAACTTCACGCCCTGCTGATGCAGGCTGTGAATGGCAATGGGATTCAGGCCGTAGCCCTCCTCCAGCCGACCGGGGATATAGGACAGGCAGTCCGCCCCTCTGCGACGGAGAAAATCCGTCAGCAAGCAGGTGGCGGTAACGCCGTCCACATCGTAATCGCCAAAAACGGCGATCCGCTCACCCCGGGCAAGGGCAAGCTTTACCCGCTCCACAGCCGGGGTCATATCGGTCATGAGATAGGGGTCTAAAAGAGCCGCATCGCAGTCAAGATAGTCCCGTGCCTGTTGGGGATCGGAAACACCTCTGCTGGCCAAAATCATGGCAAGCAGGGGGTTATGACCGGAGCCTGCCAACCCATTGACAGCCTCGGCCTTTGGTTCCGCAACATTCCAAATTCCGTATTTCAAAGCATATTCCTTCCAATTATATCATTTTCAAAATATTATATCAAAAATGCCGGGGATACACAATAGTTAATTTTAATAATGTATATCAGAAGATGTAGGGAATGCGTTTATGCATTCCGAAACGGAACGTACTTTCCTGTTGCGGTGCCCGATAAAATCTTCAGGCCGGCGACTGTTCCCTAGGTTAAGGCAAAAAAGCGGCCACCCCAAGGGTAGCCGCCGGTGCGATGTAAACAGGTATTTAACGGACGCTATGTAGAATAGCCAACGTTATGAAAAAGATAGCGGTAAACGCCTGTAACAATGCGTTAAACCTGTTCTTGTTCCATAAAATTACTGATTGGAGAGAAGTGCCGATAGCACCAAATATCTGGCCAAGACAGATCCCGATTGCACAGAGTTCAAAAACATCTAAGCAAAAGAAGGTGATCATGGCCAAAAAGGAAAGCAAGACAAGAACGGAAAGTGTTTTGTTCAGAAATGTTTCTGTTTTCCATAAAAGTGCAACTTTCCGTAGCTTTCTAAACGAGCCCGTTGGAATCACCTTTCCTTTCAGTCGAACTTGTTTTTGCAATTTTCCGAATGTTTTAAAAGGACAATCCAAAAACTAAAGCAAGAGAAAGCCCTTTTCTAAAGTAAAATATAGCAGGGATTTTTCGCTTATTCAAGGCTTAGCTAAAAAATATTAGTAAAACGCGAACAAAAACAGGAGGAAAATTACAGGTTGGTTTTTTGAATAACTTTTCTTACGCCTTCTCCCCCCCTTTTTTGTGCGAAAAAGGAAAAGCAGCGGTTCACAGTCCTACGGACTGCACTTCGCTGCTTTTGGACTCTCCCACGGCCTAAAAATTGCTCGCCAGCTCTCAATTTTTACCCAGCCTTCGGCTGGGCCGGCCTTTCGAGTCCCGCTCTCGCACCAAGAAAGCCCCGGTTGCCCTTCGGGCGGTGCGAGAGAGGGACTCGTTTGCATTTCTGCCCGGTGGGCAGAAATAAAGGTAGCCACCAGTTTTTGAACTGGTGTCAGCAATATGCCACTGGCATATTGCGATTAAATCTTTCGAGTCCCATCTGAGCATTAAAAAATACGGATACCCCAATGGGTATCCGTATTTTTTGGTGCGAGAGATGGGACTCGAACCCACACGGCGAAACCACACGCACCTCAAACGTGCTTGTCTACCATTCCAACACTCTCGCAGGTATGCTAACACATTATACCCTTGCCCCGCGGGTTTGTCAAGATAGTTGTTTTTAGATTATCCTTGTGATATACTGTCAAAAAAGAAAGGGGTTTGGGCTATGGTACGCTTTTTTGTATCCTCGGAAGAGCTGGCGGGGAATTTTTTGGTCCTGACAGGGGACAATGCGGCTCACGCCAAGGTCCTGCGGCTGAAAAACGGGGAGAAGGTGCTGGTCTGCGACGGACAGGGCCAGGAGTGTGTTTGCACCGTCAGCGATGTATCTGCCAATCAGATAAGCCTTGTGGTGGACAGCCGCCAGGCCTCGGAAACCGAGCCGGCCGTAAAGGCCAGCATCTATATGGCCTTTCCCAAATCCGACAAGCTGGAGCACGTGATCCAAAAGGCCACCGAATTGGGCGTTTATGAGATCGTGGCGTTCCCGTCTGCCCGGTGCGTGTCGAGGCCAGACGACAAGAGCCTTTCCAAAAAGCTGGACAGATGGCAGAAAATCGCCGCCTCCGCGGCAGAGCAGTCCGGCCGGGGCCGGATTCCCCGGGTGCGGGTGCTGCCCAGCCTGGACGCTGCCTTGCAGGACGCCCGACAGGCGGATAAGGCGATCCTGTTCTATGAAAATGAACGTGCCACAACACTGCGTATGGCCTTGGAGGAAAAACCCTTTACCTCCATCAGTCTGCTGACCGGCCCGGAGGGCGGTCTGGAAGAAAAAGAGGTGGAAAAGGCCAAGGCGGCGGGGCTTGAGATCTGCACCTTAGGAAGACGGATCCTGCGGTGTGAAACAGCACCCCTTTGTGCCCTTTCCGCGGTGATGTACGCCGCCGGCGAGTTTTAATGTAGGGAATGCATAAATGCATTCCCCACAAATGTGAACGAAGGATTTTCAGGAAAAAATGGGGAGGTCATTGACCTCCCCGTTATTTATGGTATTTACTACCGGCCTGGATCGCTTCGGCTCTGTAAAGCTGCTCTAAGACCATCACCCGGGCCAAATGGTGGGGGAAGGTCATGGGACTCATGGAAAGCTTCAAATCTGCCATGGCTTTCAGCCGGGGAGACATACCGAAGGACGAGCCGATGAGAAAGCAGGCACTGCTTTTGCCCGACAGCTTGACCTCCTGCAGTTTGCCTGCCAGGTCCTCGGAAGAAAGAAGCTTGCCCTCCGGGGTCAGGGTGCAAAACCAGGCACCCTTGGGAATTTTCGCAAGAATCGTATCCGCCTCCTTTTCCAAGGCGGCGGAAATTTCACCGGTTGTGGGGTTTTCCGATAACCGCACTTCCGGCAATTCGATTATGCGGAACTGGCAATAGGCTTTCAGCCGCTTTTCATATTCGGCAGCAGCGGTCAAATAAAATTTTTCTTTCAATTTGCCCATGGCGATCAGCGTGATATCAAACATAATAACACCTCAAAAGCAGTATACCACGTCCAATATAAAAAAGCAAACGGGACATACTGAACAAAGGAGGTGGAAAAATGAAGGAAAAAGGCACATTTTTTGACCCGAAGATCAAATCCGACGTACAGGGCAGCTACACGGGCAAGCCTGTAAAGCCGGACGAAAAGCCGGTGCAGGACGCAGACGATCTGTAATGGAACAGAGGGGTCAAAGCCCCTCTGCCATTATGTTTTCTGATACTTTCTGCGGGTGGCGATGCCACCCCGTATATGACGCTGGGCTTTGTTCTCGTCCAGGACTTTCCGGACCTGAGCGTACAGAAGTTTATTGCATTGGGGTAGCCTTTGGGAAAGATCCTTATGCACGGTGGACTTGGAAATGCCGAAATGCCGGGCGGCAGTCCGGACGGTGGCACCGGTTTCAATGATGTACACAGCCAATTGACGGACACGGTCCTCGATCGTATATTCCATACTCTCCCCTCCGATGCTGTGTGCTGCCATAGACAATTTATGTGAGCAGGAAACCCAATATGCCACCTTGACAGGGGGGAAAGAACCTTGTAAAATATAATGTAAATCGAAATGCATTTGAAAGGAGGCAGTGCGATGTCAGAATGGACGCCCAAAATCACAAAAAGGACGCTGTGGAGCGTTTTCGGACTTGTGGTAGGCGGAATTTTACTGTACTGGCTGCTCCATGACCGGGAGCAGGTTTCCGGAATCTGGTCGCTACTGAAGGGTATTTTCTCCCCGTTCGTTGTGGGTGCGGTGATCGCCTTTGTGCTGAATGTGCCCATGCGGGCCATTGAGAGCAAATTGGGCCGTATCAAAAAGGCCGGTCTGCGGCGGCTTGTGGCGGTGGTGCTGGCGACGCTTTTGATCCTGCTGGTGATCGCCCTGGTATTTGTACTGCTGATCCCGCAGCTGGTGGACTCCGTAACCAATATGGTTCCGAAGCTGCAAAGCTTCTTCCTTAGTATAGAAGACAAAATCGATAACATTCTGCAGGATAATCCGGACCTGATGAACTGGGTCTACACCAATACGGACCTGGAAAGCTTCGACTGGAGCTCTCTGGTGGAAACGGCTTTAACCACGGTGGGCAACAGTGTTTCTTCCCTGCTGACCGGGGCTATCTCTGCTCTGGGAAGCATTTTCGGTGCTCTGGTGAATCTGGTGATCAGCGTGGTGTTTGCCTACTACTGCCTGTTCCAGAAAGAGACCCTGTCCCGACAGGGCAGGAAGCTTGCCTATGCGTTTTTGCCGGAGCGGGTGGCGGATCACACCGTGCGGATTCTGCGTCTTTCCAATTCCACGTTCTCTAATTTCCTGTCCGGCCAGTGCGTGGAGGTCTGTATTTTAGGCTGCCTGTTTGCCATAGCGATGGCAATTTTCAGAATGCCCTATATTCCCCTTGTCAGTGTACTGATCGCCATTACGGCCTTTATTCCCGTGGTGGGTGCCTGGGTGGGCTGTGTTTTCGGTGCGTTCTTCATTATGGTGGAGGACCCCATGCTGGCAGTCTGGTTTGTGGTGATGTTTATCATTATCCAGCAGATCGAGAACAATGTGATCTACCCCAGAGTGGTGGGTACGTCCATCGGCCTTTCCGGTATGTGGGTGCTGATGGCAGTTTCCATCGGCGGAGCGTTTATGGGCGTGGTCGGAATGTTTTTGATGATTCCTATCATTTCCGTGCTGCACACCCTGACCCGCGAGATCGCCAATAAGCGGCTTGGCACAAAGCAAATCGACCCCCGGAAGCTGATGCATCAGCCGCCGGAGCTAAGGTCAAAGCTCAAGGAACGGCTGAAAAGAGCCAAGGCCGAAAAGAAGGGAAAGAAATAAAAAAAGGTGTCCGGGAGGACACCTTTTTTCTTTGTCAAGTACAATTTTTTACCACCTTTTGAGGGGGTTTGGCAAAATGATCACAGGGGAAAAAGTGGGGAAAAGCAGATTTTTGCGGTTCCGTAATTATGTCAACGAAAGTGAATGAAGAGGGCGAATTTTCACCGGAAAAGACCCCTGTGGACAAACCTGTGGAAATTGTGGAAAAGTATGAGTTTTCAACAGCAATTTCCCATTTCGAGAAATAATTTCCCAAAAATTTCAAGTGCATAACGGCCTGAATAAACCCTCGAAAAAAACAAAAAAGTTAACATTATGTATCCGTTTAGAAAAGTCGGTTATGGGATAAAAAACCACGAAAAAAGTAAAATCTAAGGGAAATTATACGGAAAAAAGGGTATGCCGTCGGCTGGTGCAGGAAAATTTTTGTTGATTTTACACAAAAGCCCGGTCGGTATGATTTTTCCCTGTTCGGAAATACTGAGTACATCAATACGATTCAGGAGGAGTCCATGCAGGGGAAAGTAGAGTTAAGCGGCGTCAACACCGCCCGACTGCGTGTTTTGCGTCCGGAGGAGATGGAAAACCTGCTTTTGCAGGCAAAGGGCGGCGATGAAGAGGCCCGGCAAAAGCTGGTGGAAGGCAACCTGCGGCTGGTGCTTTCGGTGATCCAGCGGTTTGTGGGGCGGGGAGAGAGCCCTGACGATCTGTTTCAGGTGGGGTGTATCGGACTGATGAAAGCGATCCGGAATTTTGATCCTACCAAGCAGGTAAAATTCTCCACCTATGGCGTACCCATGATCGCCGGAGAGGTCCGTCGCTATCTCAGAGACAATTCCGTGATCCGGGTCTCCCGCTCTATCCGGGACGTGGCCTACCGGGTGCTGCAATGCAAGGAGGCCCTGCTTTTGAAATTGGGAAGAGAACCTACTTTGGAAGAGGTGGCCAAAGATTTGGAACTGCCCCAGGAGGAGGTGGCACAGGCTCTGGACGCCGTCTGTGCTCCCGTAAGTCTGTACGACCCGGTGTTTGCAGACGGCGGCGATCCCCTGACGGTGATGGATCAGGTGCGGGACACCCGGAATACCGAGGGCCAGTGGATGGAGCGGATCGCTCTGAAGGGTGCGTTTCAGGCGTTGGGTGAGCGGGAAAAGGAGATCCTTGCCCTGCGGTTTTACGACGGCAAGACCCAAATGGAGGTGGCCGGGGTGCTGGGGATCTCCCAGGCACAGGTATCCCGGCTGGAAAAAGGTGCGATCCAGTCCATGCGGAAGGCCTTCGTGGTATCCTGACGCATATTTGCCCGTAATTTCCCATAAGGTATAGAAATACATGTGGGGGTGGGGCAATGACAACCAAATTCTCGGAACTGCAGAGCAAAGAGGTCATCTGCGTCAGCGACGGACGGCGATTGGGTTATGTCTGCGATGCCCAGATCGAGATCCCGGAGGGGCATATTCTGGCTATCGTAGTGCCGGGACCCTGCCGGTATTTCGGTTTGTGGGGCAGACGGGACGATTTTGTGATCCCCTGGCACTGTATCCGTCGGATCGGGCCGGACATTATTTTGGTGGACGTGAAGCCCGATGCCTGTCGGGTAGCCCGAAAGCGGCCGGTTTTTTGGATATAAAGGAGCATTTGGGGCGGATTTTGTATCCGCCCCAACATTTCGCCTAAAAAACTTGAAAAAAATGCAAAAAAGTACTTGCAAAATGGGATTCTTTCTACTATAATAATTCGGCACGGGAAAAATACGCCCGTAGTATCAAACCACACACCCGGTGATCGCACCCCCAAGTGTCTTCCGCTTTTCGGAAGGCGGGCAGTGCGAGATGAACGGGGTGGAGGACAAAAACAAAAGGAGAAAAAACCATGTCTGTCGTATCTATGAAGCAACTGTTGGAGGCCGGCGTACACTTCGGTCATCAGACCCGCCGCTGGAACCCCAAAATGGCCACCTACATTTACACCGAGCGTAACGGTATCTACATCATTGACCTGCAGAAGACCGTTAAGAAGCTGGAAGAGGCCTACAATTTCGTCCGTGATATGGCTGCTAACGGCGGCAACCTGCTGTTCGTTGGTACCAAGAAGCAGGCTCAGGACGCTATCAAGGAAGAAGCTGCCCGTTGCGGCGGTTACTATGTCAACGCCCGTTGGCTGGGTGGTATGATGACAAACTTCCGCACCATGCGTACCCGTATCGACCGTCTGGCTCAGCTGCGTAAGATGGAAGAGGACGGCACCTTCGCAATGCTGCCCAAGAAGGAAGTCATTCAGCTGCAGGGTGAGATCGAAAAGCTGGAGAAGTACCTGGGCGGCGTTAAGGAAATGAAGAAGCTGCCTGCTGCTCTGTTCATCGTTGACCCCCGCAAGGAGCGTAACGCCATCGCTGAGGCTCAGAAGCTGGGCATTCCCGTTGTGGCTATCGTTGACACCAACTGCGATCCCGATGAGATCGATTACGTGATCCCCGGCAACGACGACGCAATCCGTGCTATCCGCCTGATTGCTGCTGCTATGGCATCTGCTGTGATCGAGGGCCGTCAGGGCGAGGACGCTGAGGTTCAGGAAGCTCCCGAAGCTGCTGAGACCGAGGCTGCTGCTGAGTAAGAATTCACTATATGGCACCCGGAAACGGGTGCCATCTACAAAATTTTAGGAGGAAACGACAATGGCATTTACTGCTCAAGACGTTAAGAAACTGCGTGAAATGACAAACGTTGGTATGATGGACTGCAAGGCTGCTCTGACCGCTACCGACGGTGATATGGACAAGGCTGTTGACTGGCTCCGTGAAAAGGGCCTGGCCAAGGCTGCCAAGAAGGCTGACCGGATCGCTGCTGAAGGCGTTGCCTACGCTACCGTTGTAAACGGTGTGGGTGTTGTGATCGAGGTCAACTCCGAGACCGACTTTGCCGCTAAGACCGATGCATTCCTGGATCTGGTCAAGAACCTGGCTGAGGTGGTTGCTACCGCTAACCCCGCTGATGTGGAGGCCCTGAAAGCCGCCAAGTACCCCAACTCCGAGCTGACCGTCACCGAGATCATGCAGGAGAAGGTTATGTCCATCGGCGAGAATATGCAGATCCGCCGTTTTGCCCGCTTTGCTGACAACACCTCCGTTGCCTATGTGCACGCCGGTGGTACCCACGGTGTTCTGGTAAACCTGGATGCGGATGTGGATGCTACCGAGATCGGTAAGAATGTGGCGATGCAGATCGCTGCTATGAATCCCAAGTACTGGGATAAGGCGCAGGTTCCCCAGGAAGATGTTGACAAGGAGCTGGCTGTTCAGGTAGCTCTGATGGACAACGATCCCAAGATGGCAAGCAAGCCCGCTGCCGTTAAGGAAAAGATCGCTGCCGGTAAGATCAACGCCTTCTACAAGGAGACCTGCCTGCTGCAGCAGGACTTCGTCCGTTCCGACCTCTTCAAGGGCGACGTGGCCGGCTACATTGCCGACGCTGCCAAGAAGCTGGGCGGCTCCGTTAAGTTTGTGGACGCAATCCACTACGTAAAGGGCGAAGGCATTGAGAAGAAGGAAGAGAACTTCGCTGCTGAGGTCGCCGCACAGATCGCCGGCGCCAAGTAATTTTCCCTTAATAAAACATCTTGCTCCCCAACCGTACCGGTTGGGGAGCTTTTTATTTTGCCAACCCTCCGTTACGCCGTAAATTTCCGGTTTATCGACGCGTTTGTACAACATCGTAGGGGCCGGCGTCCCCGACGGCCCGCCGTTATTCCTACAGATACGTAAGTTTTAATACCGACCGTCGGGGACGCCCGTCCCATCAACTCAAAATTGAAA
>JAFTKA010000016.1 GCA_017456105.1 Oscillospiraceae bacterium
ACCAGGTTTTCACCCATAACAGCCAGGCCAATCAGGCCAATGTTTGCTTTGCTCATAGTACTTGCTCCTTTATTATCATTAAATTATTTTCCGTAAATTTCTGCGTGCCGGGCGCGAAGGCCGTCCAGCACACTGTAGGGGATCTCCAGATCGCCCTTGCCCTTACCGATGGAGATATGGGGCTTGTTAGCGCCGTGGTAGTCAGTACCACCGGAAATCACCAGGCCCAATTCCTCCGCCATTGCCCGGTAGCGGCGCTCCATATCGGGGGTGTAGTCGGTATAATAGCCTTCCACACCGTCCAGGCCGTAAGGAATCAAGCTTTTCAAGTATTCCTTCAGCTCTTCGTCGGGCATTTTAATTAGATGCAGGTGGGCCGCCACCGCAATGCCGCCTGCCTCATGTATGAGGGAAACGGCTTCCGGGCCGGTCAGTGCCTGCCGGTTACTGTAGGCATAGCAACCGACGCTGAGATACCGGTTAAAGGCATCCTTGACGGATTCGGCGTAACCCTTACGCACCATAATCTGGGCGAAATGGGCCCGGCAAAGAACCTTGCCGTTGGCCTCTTCCCGAAGCTCGTCCATGGTGATATCAAAGCCTTGCTCGTTAAGCTTGCGGCAGACTTCCTCTTGCCGCTCGTCCCGCACCTGCAGGGCGTAGGCCATCATATCCTGTAGTTTTTTATTGTGGATATCAATGAAATAACCCAAAATGTGCAATTCCGTATCCGATTGGGCGGAAAGCTCCACGGCGGGGATCATTTCCACGCCCAAGGCCTTACCGGCATCCATTGCTTCCTGTACGCCGTCGATACAATCATGGTCGGACAGGGCGATGGCGGTAAGACCCGCTTCCTTAGCGGTGCGCACCACATCGGCAGGTGTCTGGGCACCGTCACTGCACAGAGAATGGGTGTGCAAATCTATTCTTTTCACAAAAAGCGCTCCTTAGTCATCGCAGACCCACAGGCCCAGTGCAGGATTGGAGATATAGAAAACCTCCTCGCCGTCTATGGTGTTGAAGCCGTCCGTGAGCTTCTTGGGATCGTACTTGGCAACCATTTCCTCGTAGGGCACATAGTTGAAGGCAGCACCACGCACCTCTTCCTCTGTCAGCTTGCCAGCGCAGTAGGTGATCTTGAAGCGGCCGTCGGAAGAGCCATGGATCAGGTGGGCGGCAACGGACAGGTTCTGGCGCAGGTCCTCATTTTCGGGCATATCCACCAGCTTCAGCACGTTCTCCCGGCCTACATAGCCGTACTTGCGGATCAGGCGGTCATTCTCGTCATCCTCACCGAAGCGGCCCACAGCAGGTGCCAGCACGATGAGCTCACCGCCGTCAGCAATTGCCATACGGGTACGGTAAATGGCCTTGTTGCCCAGCCAGGTGCTCTTAAACTCCCGGGGGTCCAGGTAAACGACCACCTTCTGCAGGCGCTTGGGCATATGGGTCAGGTTAATCTCCTGGCTCTTCTTCACAGCGGCTTCAAAGTTGCTCCGCTCCCGGCCGATATACAGGCCGTGAATGGTAACCTCGTCGCCGGAGTTGGTGGTGGTCGTCAGCACATAAAGCAAAGGAATGTGCATCAGGAAATTCTGCTCAGCGTAGTCAAAAACCCGGCGCACAGGAGAGAAGTCCTTGCCCATAATCCGCTCCATACCGTAGAAAGCACCCAGCATATGGGAGGAGTTGATCATAGAGGAGCCGCCGCAGCCTACGAAAATATTCTTTCCGTAATTGGCCATTCCAACCACCTCATGGGGAACAACCTGTCCAACAGACAGAATCAAATCGTAAGAGGGGTCCAGCAAACGGCGGTTGACTTCCACATCGATACCAGTGGTGACCAGGCCGTCGGACACCTGGGATACAAATTCCCCGGGAACCTCGCCCACCTTCACCACATCGTTGCGCCAATCGTGAACAAGCATTCTGTCGAAGGGAACATCGCCGAAGAAGGCTTTCCACTCCTCCTGGGTCATAGGCACGTGGGTACCAAGGGCGGGCATAATGTCCACCTGGCAGGTATCCTTCAGCAGTTCATAATAAATGGCAGTGATCTTGCCGGCACCGGAGTACATTCTGGTAAAGTCCGGGGGCAGGATCAGAACTTTGTTCAGCTTCCGTCCCTCCAGAGATTTGGCCAAGGCTTCCCGTAATTCTATCTCAGGAATACCGCCTTCGTATTCGTAAATCATATAAGCCTCATTTCTCCCCCGCACCACGGGGGCAAATTTATGCATTGTTAGTGTATCACATAATGAATGGGAATGCAAGCAGTTGGTTTATTTTATTCTGCTTTCTGCTCTATTTTATTCTGCTTTCTACACAGCAACATACCCCTATTGATCAAAAGTGAAATCGTGCTGGAGTAATCACTCCAACACGACTTTGACTCCATTTCAGTATTGTCATAGAATCTTCTTGTTAAAGAAATCCGTTGCTGTAAAAATTTCGCCAAAACATTTACCCAATATGCAAGGCAAAAGCAATATTATTCCGCCTCAAGAATATCGGCGATGCGTTTACAGGCAAAACCATCGCCATAGGGATTCGAAGCGTGTGCCATAGAATAGTATGCAGTTTTATCGTTTAGTAATTGTTTGAAGTTCTGATAGATTACATTCTCGTCTGTGCCGACCAGTTTTAATGTACCAGCCGCAATCCCCTCGGGTCGTTCCGTCGTATCTCGCATTACAAGTACCGGCTTTCCTAGGCTCGGAGCTTCTTCCTGTATTCCACCAGAATCGGTAAGAATCATATA
>JAFTKA010000017.1 GCA_017456105.1 Oscillospiraceae bacterium
CAGCCAGAGCCGCGATGTCTTCCTCAGTGGTGGGCACGAACTCGTGGAGCGGGGGATCCAGGAAGCGGATGCAAACGGGGTTGCCTTCCATAGCCTCGTACAGGCCCTCGAAGTCAGCCTGCTGCATGGGCAGGATCTTAGCCAGAGCAGCCTCACGCTCTTCCACAGTGTCAGAGCAGATCATCTCACGGAAGGAGCCGATACGGCCTTCCTCGAAGAACATATGCTCAGTACGGCACAGGCCGATGCCCTCAGCGCCCAGGGAGCGGGCCTTGATGGCGTCACGGGGGGAGTCAGCGTTGGTACGGACGGACAGGCGGCGGTACTGGTCAGCCCAAGCCATGATGCGGCCGAACTCGCCGGCGATCTCAGCTTCCTTGGTGGGGATCAGGCCGTCGTAGATGCAGCCGGTGGATCCGTCCAGGCTCAGCTCGTCGCCTTCGTGGAAGGTCTTGCCGGCCAGAGTGAACTGCTTGTTCTCCTCGTCCATATTGATCTCGGTGCAGCCGGAAACACAGCAGGTACCCATACCACGGGCAACAACGGCTGCGTGGGAGGTCATACCGCCACGGACGGTCAGGATACCCTGAGCGGCCATCATGCCCTCGATATCCTCGGGGGAAGTTTCCAGACGAACCAGAACCACCTTCTCACCACGCTCGGCCCAAGCCTTAGCGTCCTCAGCGGTGAAGACGATCTTACCAGCGGCAGCTCCGGGAGAGGCAGCCAGTGCCTTACCGATGGGAGCAGCGGCCTTCAAAGCCTTGGCGTCGAACTGGGGGTGCAGCAGGGTGTCCAGAGTTCTGGGCTCGATCATAGCAACGGCCTTCTTCTCATCGATCATGCCCTCGTCCACCAGGTCGCAGGCGATCTTCAGAGCAGCGGGAGCGGTACGCTTGCCGTTACGGGTCTGCAGCATATACAGCTTACCGTTCTCAACGGTGAACTCCATATCCTGCATATCGCGGTAGTGGTTTTCCAGGATTTCGCAAACCTTGGTGAACTGTGCGAAAGCCTCGGGGAACTTGTCAGCCATCTCGGAGATGGGCATGGGAGTCCGGACACCGGCCACCACGTCCTCGCCCTGAGCATTGGTCAGGAACTCACCGAACAGCTTCTTCTCGCCGGTAGCGGGGTTACGGGTAAAGGCAACACCGGTACCGCAGTCATCGCCCATGTTGCCAAAGGCCATGGACTGCACGTTAACGGCAGTACCCCAGGAGTAGGGAATGTCGTTCTCACGGCGGTAGATATTAGCACGGGGGTTGTCCCAGGAACGGAACACAGCCTTGATGGCACCCATCAGCTGCTCCTTGGGATCGGTGGGGAACTCAGCACCCAGCTTGGCCTTGTACTCAGCCTTGAACTGGCCGGCCAGCTCCTTCAGGTCCTCGGCGGTCAGGTCAACGTCCTGAGTAACGCCCTTCTTTTCCTTCATCTCGTCGATGAGGGCCTCGAAGTACTTCTTGCCGACTTCCATAACAACGTCGGAATACATCTGAATGAAGCGGCGGTAGCAGTCCCATGCCCAGCGGGGATTGCCGGACTTGGCAGCCATAACGTTAACAACGTCCTCGTTCAGACCCAGGTTCAGAATGGTATCCATCATACCGGGCATGGAGGCACGGGCACCGGAACGGACGGAGACCAGCAGAGGATTCTCCTTATCGCCGAACTTCTTGCCGGTGATCTCTTCCAGCTTGTCAACATACTCCATGATCTCAGCCTGAATGGCATCGTTGATCATGCGGCCGTCCTCGTAATACTGAGTACAAGCCTCGGTGGAGATGGTGAAGCCCTGGGGAACAGGCAGACCGATATTGGTCATTTCTGCCAGGTTTGCACCCTTACCGCCCAGCAGCTCACGCATGGAGCCGTTGCCTTCGGTAAACAAATAAACGTACTTGTGAGACATTTTGAAATACCCCTTTCAGTTGGTTTTTTGAAGCGTTTTTTGCCCCAAAAATTTTCTTTTTTTCTTAAGATTACCTTAAATGCCCGTATAGTATACCACGCAATATGGGAATTGTAAACCTTTTTGGTAATTTTTGATGAAATTTTTCTTGCACACGCCTTCTACCCCCTTGCGTCATTCTGAGCGAAGCAATGCGGAGTCGAAAGATCTTCGCATTTCCGTTACTGCTGCGTAGACATTCGGTGCGAAGATTCCTCGATTCCGCTCCGCTACACTCGGAATGACGCAAGAACGAGTAAGAGGACTGTCAAAAGACAGTCCTCTTGCGTTTTTTACTTTGTGCCGAAAATACGGTCGCCGGCATCGCCCAGACCGGGTACGATGTAAGCGTGCTCGTTGAGCTTCTCGTCCTGAGCGGCCAGGTAGATGTCCACATCGGGGTGAGCCTCCTGTACGGCCTTTACGCCCTCGGGGCAGCCGATGATGTTCATCATAATGATGTGCTTACAGCCGTGGTTCTTCAAAAAATCAATGGCTGCGATGGCAGAGCCACCGGTGGCCAGCATAGGGTCTACCACGAAGACCTGACGGTTGCCGATATCCTCGGGCAGCTTGCAGTAGTATTCCACAGGCATATGGGTCTCGGGATCCCGATAAAGACCGATGTGGCCGATCTTGGCAGAGGGGATCATATCCACCATGGAGTCTACCATGCCCAAACCTGCACGGAGAATGGGAATGATGGCCAGCTTCTTGCCTGCCAGCATACGGCATTTGGCCATAGCAACAGGGGTCTTGACCTCCACCTCACGGGTGGGCAGATTCCGGGTTGCCTCATAGCACATGAGGCCTGCGATCTCGCTGATCAGTTCACGGAATTCCTTAACGCTGGTTCTCTCGTTACGCAGAATGGCCAGTTTATGCTGGATCAAAGGGTGGTTCAACACATGTACCTTGCTCATTTTTCTTTCTCCTTTTCTTCCTCCCGGGCCAGGCGTTCCCGTTCTGCCTGGGAAAGTCTTAAATAATTGGGGCTTAAGGCTGCACCGTCTCCGCTGACCCCGCTATCGATCTGCATTTTCGCCAGCAGTGCAACACCGGAGGCACGCTGATGCATACGGTGTTCCGGGGGCAGCCGCAGCTGCGGCACGTCTTCTACCAATGTATTATAGCACAAAATACTGCCGTCGCCAACCAAAAAAATGGGTTTTTCGCAATTTTTTAATTCTTTTTTCAGGTCTTCCAGGGAAATGGCTCGATCTTCCTGCAATCGGGTTAAGACACCGCCTTCAGCCGAGAACAAAGCGTTATAGACCTGGCTTCTCCGGGCGTCCATCACAGGACACACGATGCCCTCATAAATGCCCAGGCTCAGTGCCATGGCTTCCAGGGTGGACACACCATAGCAGGGCTTTTCCCCGCCCCAGGCAAGACCCTTTGCCGCCGCCACACCGATCCGCACACCTGTGAAGCTGCCCGGGCCGGCAGCTACCGCCACTGCGTCCACCTGCTGAACGGTTACACCGCAGTGGTTCAGCAGAGCTTCTGCCATGGACATCAGGGTCTGGCT
This sequence comes from Oscillospiraceae bacterium, assembly GCA_017456105.1. The sequence goes on from JAFTKA010000017.1 coordinate 3,486, forward strand.
GTGGGTCAGGCCTGTGTTCTGATAGCTTTCGCCTAGGAGCTTACCGTCTTCTAAGAGGGCCACAGAGCCTGCCTTGGCAGAGGTCTCAAAGGCTAATATCTTCAAACCGTTCCCCTCCCGTAACCGTAATACGCCGGGACTCGTCCCCGGTTTTTTCGATCTTTACCACAATCGCACCGTCCAAAGCGTCCCGGACGTTTTCGCTCCATTCCACGGCACAGATGCCGCCCCGCTCCAGATAATCCTCCCAGCCAATGTCAAAGAGGTCCTCGGCAGAATGGAGTCTGTACATATCAAAATGGAACAAAGGATATTTTCCCGACAGGTATTCATTGACGATAGTATAGGTGGGGCTGGTTACCGGGTCGGTGATCCCCAGGCCCCGGGCAATGCCCCGGGTAAAGGCCGTCTTGCCCGCACCCAGATCGCCCTCATAGGCGATCACATCTCCGGCAGAAAGCTTTTCTGCCAACGCGATGCCCACCCGTTCAGTCTCTATCGGTGAATTTGTAATAAATTCCATAACTTTCAACTTTCAACTATTATTTTTCAGTTTCTCTGCCTGGTCGGCAGTGGCCAGAGCATCGATGATCTCGTCGATGGCTCCGTCCATCACCTGATCGATCTTATAAAGGGTCAGATTGATCCGGTGATCCGTTACCCGGCCCTGGGGGAAATTGTAGGTGCGGATCCGCTCGTTCCGCATACCCGTTCCCACCTGACTGCGACGCATACCGGTAACTTCGTTTTCCAGCTTTTCCTGCTGGATCTCATAGAGCTTGGAGGCCAGCATACGCATACACTTTTCCCGGTTCTGCACCTGGCTCCGCTCCTCCTGACAGGCCACCACAATGCCCGTGGGCTTGTGGATCAGCCGCACGGCAGAGCTGGTCTTATTGACGTGCTGACCGCCGGCACCGCTGGCCCGGTAGACCTGCATTTCAATGTCCGCGGGATTGATCTGCACATCTACCTCCTCCATCTCAGGAAGCACCGCCACCGTGGCGGTGGAGGTATGAACACGGCCGCCGGACTCGGTCTCCGGCACACGCTGTACCCGGTGGACACCGGACTCGTATTTGAGTCTTGAATAAGCTCCCCGGCCGTTGATCACAAAGTCCGCTTCCTTGACGCCGCCCAGCTCCGTATCATTATAGTTCATCAGCTCCACGGACCAGCCCATTCGGGCGGCATACATGGAATACATACGAAACAGGCTATGGGCAAACAACGCACTTTCCTCGCCGCCCACGCCGCCCCGGATCTCCACAATGACACTTTTATCGTCGTTAGGGTCTTTGGGCAGCAATAGAATCTGCAGCTGATTGTAAAGCTCTTCTTTTTCTTTTTTTGCGGCTTGGTAGGTCTCCTGACACAGCTCCTTCATTTCGGGGTCTGCCATCAGCTCCTGGGCTTCCAGCATATCCTGCTCCGCCTTCCGGTACGCCCGGTAGGCCTCTATGATGGGCTCCAGGTCATTTCGCTCCCGCAGAAAGGCCGCTGCCTTTTTCGGATCATTATAAAAATCCGGCTGCTCACTCCGGGCACAGATCTCCTCATAGCGGCTTTCCACCGCCTGCAGTTTATTCAGCATTGGCCGCCCTCCTTTTTCTGTATCATACTCCATTTTTGTGCTTGCGTCAAACCACTATTGTAAAAAATACGGTCAACTTAATAAAAACTTAAAATTTCTCCGCTTATTTTCTTCACATCTTCCTTATATGATAAAGACACAAAGATTTATTTTTCCTCTTTTTCATTTTTCCTCTTTTTAGCGAAGCCGCAGGCAATGCCTGCGGCTTTTGCTTTTTCTCAGGCCTTCCGCACCTCGAAAAAGATCGTAGGGAACGCATTTATGCGTTCCGCAGAAAGGATAAATCCTTTCCCTACATTCCAAACGGACAAATAGCAGTAGAATGAACATATTGCCCTTTGTTTTTATTTGTGATACTATATTGAAAAAAGGGGGGTGTTACCTTGGCTCGCTGTATTATTTTCTGTGCCGGTGGCTTTGCCGGACTTGTCGATCCGATCCGTCCGGACGACTATATTCTGGCTGCCGATGGTGGTCTTAGCCACACAGAGGCTCTTGGTTTGACCCCTGACGGCATTTTGGGGGATTTTGACTCCCTGGGCTATGTGCCGGAGGGTGCAAAGCTGTTTCCTGTGGAGAAAGATGATACCGATGCCATGCTGGCAGTCCGCAAGGGTCTGGAGCTGGGCTATAAAGAATTTTTGCTCTACGGCAGTTTGGACGGTCCAAGGCTTGACCACACCGTTGCCAATTTTCAGACCCTGCAGTTTTTGGCTGATCGTGGGGCAAAGGGGTATCTGATCGGCAAAGAGCAGATCGTTACCCTCTTAAAGGACGGCTCTGTTTCCTTCCCCAAAACCGCCTCCGGGTATATTTCCCTGTTCTGTATGGGGCAAGATGCCCGGGGCGTAACCCTGGAAAACCTGAAATATCCCCTGTTTGACGCCACCCTGACTGCCGGTTTCCCTTTGGGAGTCAGCAATCAGTTCGTGGGCAAGCCCGCCACCGTGTCGGTGCGTGAGGGCAGTCTTTTGATCATCTATGGGAGGTCTTTATGGAATACAGAGGACTGACATCTGAAGAAGTCCGGCAGCGAACAGAGGCCGGACTTACCAACCGGATCACCGCGAAGCAAGGCAAAACAGAAGGTCAGATCATTCTTACCCACTTGTTTACCTTCTTTAATCTGGTGTTTTTGGTGCTGGCGGCTATTTTGCTGCTGAGCGGCTCTTCCCCCATGAATATGACCTTCCTGATCGTGGTGCTTGTGAACACGATCATTGGTTGCTTTCAGGAGATCCGGGCCAAGCGGGCAGTAGATAAGCTGACGCTGGTCGCTCCCCACGAGGCCACCGCCCTCCGGGACGGAGAATTTATTAAGGTTCGCTGGGACAATTTGGTGCGGGACGACATCGTGGCCTTTTCCGCCGGCGACCAGATCTGTGCAGATGCGGTGTTGGTGGACGGAGAAATTCAGGTCAACGAATCCCTGATTACCGGCGAAGCCGATCCTGTGAAAAAAGCACCGGGGGATACCCTTCTTTCCGGTAGCTTTTTGATTGCCGGTCGGGGCAACGCCCGGCTGACCAACGTGGGCGATGCCTCCTTTGCCGCCAAGCTGGCAAGTGAAGCCAAGAAAAATCCCACTGCCGCAAAGTCGGAAATGATGCGATCCCTGGACAAGCTGATCCGGGTGGTGGGCTATGCCCTGATCCCCATTGGTCTACTGCTGTTTTATCAGCAGTTTTCCGTGTTGAAGCTGGGTCTGCAGCAAAGCTCCGAGGCCACTGTGGCCGCATTGGTTGGTATGATCCCCGAGGGCTTGTATCTGCTGACCAGTGTTGCTTTGGCGGTTTCTGCCATCAAGCTTTCCAAAAAGCGGGTGCTGGTGCAGGATATGAACTGCATTGAGACCCTGGCCCGGGTAGATGTGCTGTGTGTGGATAAGACCGGCACCATCACCGAGCCTTCCATGGAAGTGGAAAATATTCTTCCTCTGACCGACGATTCCCCCGAGCGACTGGAAGCGATCATGACCGCCCTGTATGGCAGCCGTGAGCCGGAAAACGACACCGCCCGGGCTTTACGGGAGATGTTTGGCGGCGAGTCCCATTGGAACTGCACCGCTTATTTCCCCTTTACCTCCCAGACTAAGTGGAGCGGCGGCGACTTTGAAGATCAGGGCAGTTTCCTGGTGGGTGCTCCCGAATTTGTGATGGGTAAAAGGTTCGGGGAAATTGCGGAAACGGTGAATTCCTGGTCTGAAAACGGTTATCGGGTGCTGCTGGTTGCTTCCTATGCCGATGCCCTTTCCGAGCATTTGGAAGCAGAAAAGCTGACACCTCTGGCACTTGTGCTGCTGACCAGCCGGATAAGAGAAAACGCACAGGAGACCTTCTCCTATTTCGCAAAGCAAGGTGTTGCCATCAAGGTCATTTCCGGCGACAACCCCGTTACGGTTTCTCAGGTGGCTCAGCGGGCGGGCATTGAAAACGCCGATACCTACATTGACGCCACCACCTTACATAGTTTTGAAGACATTTTGGACGCCGCGGAAAAATACACCGTCTTCGGCCGGGTAACCCCCGATCAGAAAAAGCAATTGGTGATCGCTCTGCAGCAGAAAAAACACACCGTTGCCATGACCGGCGATGGCGTCAATGACGTGCTGGCTCTGAAGCAGGCGGACTGCGGCATCGCCATGGCCAGCGGTGCTCAGGCCGCTTCTCAGGTGGCCCGGCTGGTGCTTTTGGATTCGGATTTCGGTGCCATGCCCCATATTGTGGCAGAGGGCCGTCGGGTCATTAACAACATTCAGCGGGCGGCAGCCTTGTTCCTGGTGAAGAACATCTTCTCCCTGGCTCTGGCTCTGATCACCCTGTTTACCAGCTGGCCCTATCCTCTGGAGCCGTTGCACCTGAGCATTATCTCCGCTCTGACCATCGGTGTGCCCTCTTTCTTCCTGGCCATGGAGCCCAATTACGAGCGGGTGCATGGCAGGTTTATCACAGGTGTGCTCCGGCGTGCCTTCCCCGGCGGTCTTACCAACATCTTTGTGGTGCTGACGGCTCAGGGCTTTATGGCGGTTTTTGACCTTCCCTTCACCCCCTTCCAGACCGTATGCACTGCGATTTTGGCGGTAGTAGGTCTTCTGGTGTTGTTCCAGGTCTGCAAGCCCTTCGACAAGTTCCGGATCCTCATTTGGGCCTTGATGGCTGTGGCACTTTTACTGTGTTTTACCCTTTTACGGGATCTTTTGTCCCTGCAATCCGGCAATCTGTCCACCACCCTGGTGATGCTGACGCTGCTCATTATGACGCCCACCGTGTTCTTTGCGGTACAGCGGCTCTTCGATTTGGGAGATAAGGTTTATCTTCGTGTCCGCAAAAAGAAACAGCTATAAAAAACACCGGAGCTGATGCTCCGGTGTTTTTTTATTATCCTTTATACAGGGCAAGCCAGCTTTCATACAGGGGGTTTTCCCAGGTGTTTCCGTCAATGTCCTCGTAGTAATAGGGGATCGCCAGGAAGGAGGCGACCTTGTCGCTGTCTGCGTGCAAACCAATGCCCTTATCGGCACCGTACTCGCCACCGTAAGCCAGGGCAAGGTCCTTCATGCGGATCTTCACCACATTGGACTCTGCCTTCTGTCCGTCGCTCCAGGTAATGCAGACGGGGTTGCCCTCTGCGTCAAAGGTAGCAAAGGCCAACAGCATGCTCTTAATGGTGGCTTCACCGTTATTCTTCACTGTGGCACACAGAAGATCGCCCTGCTCCCACTGACCCAGCTCGCAGGCCGTTACCACCAGGGGCTGCTTTTTCAGCTCCTGAGTCAGCTCTTCCTCCGTCAGGTTCAAGACCACCGCAAACTGGGGATTTGCCAGATCCTCACGGGCATTGGGCTGATTCTGATACTTATGGACCCAGTATTTATAGCCGGCGTTTTCCTCCGTGGTGCCGTCTTCATAGGTCCACTTGACAGGCACTGCCTGGATCCGCTCCGGCAAAACGCTCTTTTCGCTCAGTGCCAGGCCGATCTTATCACCGTAGGTGCCGCCGGCGGCAAAGTTGCAGTCATCATATGTAACCTTGGCCACGTTGGCGGTATTCATAGTGCCATCGTCGAAGATCACCTTCACTGTCTGACCCTGGGCGTCCCACATAGCGATGGCCAGTTCAATGCTCTTAATAGCCTTTTCGCTGTTGTTCTGCAGCAGGGGCTGCAGCAAGGGACCGCTGTTATCGGCAGTCTCCCAGCGGCTCAGCTTATAGCCGGTAACCACCACGGGCTGCTTTGCCATCATGGTATCCAGCTCTTCATAGGTTCTTTCCAAATTCTCTTCACCGCAGCCGGCAAGGCAGCCAACCGCCAGTACCAAGGCAATCACAGCGGTCAAAATCCGCTTGCCTGTTCTTCTGTTCATCAAAAGGTCCTCCCTTTTTTCAATATCCGTTTTACTATATCACGGTTTTTTCCCAAAAGCAAGAAAATAGTGGTGCGATTTTCGCACCACTATTTTTTTATTTTTCCTCTTCCGGTACAAAATCCAGAGTGATGGATTTTGTGTTGGGACGAAGCTGGGTGTACTTGACACCGGCTGCGTCCAGCATTCTCTTGGAAGCCAGGGTGGTGGGGGTGGTGGCGTACTTATCGGATAAGTAGAAGATCTCCTTTACGCCGCTCTGGATAATGGCCTTGGCACATTCATTACAGGGAAACAGTGCCACATACAGACGGCTGCCCCTTAAGTCCCGGCCGTTGGCGTTCAGGATCGCGTTCAGCTCTGCGTGGACCACGAAGGGGTACTTGGTCTCAACGCCCTCTCTGTCCCAGGGGAATTCGTCGTCGGAGCAGCCCTTGGGCATACCGTTATAGCCGGTGGAGATGATGATATTGTCGGAAGATACGATACAGGCACCTACCTGTGTACTGGGGTCCTTGCTTCTGCGGGCAGCCAGCATGGCAACCCCCATAAAATATTCGTCCCAGCTGATGTAATCGGTGCGTTTCATAAGAAAACCTCCGTTTTTATTTTATTTTTACTTTGTTTAGCATATCAAACACCCAACTAAAAGTCAACATTTACACCTTGCATTTGACGGCTTTTTACACTATAATGTCTAAGTTATCATTTTTTGCGAGGATTTTTCTATGGCACTTACAAAAACCGCTCCCGACCTGCGGGAGAACAAACTGCGGTCCATGCCTGTGGGCCGGCTTCTGTTTACTATGGCTCTGCCCCTGATTATGTCTATGTTGGTACAGGCCTTCTATAATGTGGTGGACAGCTGGTATGTTTCCCAAATCCCCGAGCATGCGGAAAGTGCCGTTACCGCCCTTTCTCTGGCCTTCCCCATTCAGCATCTGCAGATCGGCTTTTCCACCGGTATCGCCGTGGGTGTCAACGCCCTTTTGAGTAAATCCTTGGGTCAGGGCAGGCAGGACAAAGCCAATCAGGCCGCCGGCAACGGCATTTTCCTGATGTTTCTGTCGATCGCTCTTTTTATGGTTTTTGGTTTCTTTGGGGCTGAGCCCTATTTTGCCATGCAGTCCAATGTGGAGGCTACTGTCAACGGCGGTGCTTCCTATGTGGCCATTTGCACGATCTTCGGTGCAGGTATTTTTGTAGAAATTATGGGTGAGCGGCTGCTGCAGGCCTCCGGTCGGACCATTTTCACCCTGTTTACACAGGGTACCGGTGCGGTCCTGAATATTGTCCTTGACCCGTTATTCATTTTTGGCTCAGAGTCTTTGGGGATCGCCCCCATGGGCATTGCCGGTGCGGCGGTGGCTACGGTCATCGGCCAGTGGGTGGCTGCCATTCTAGCGGTGATCTTTAATCTGACCTGTAATAAGGACGTGCAGTTCTCCCTGAAGGCCATTATGCCCCGCTGGGAGATCTGCAAGAAGATCCTGACGGTGGGTATCCCCTCCATTATTATGATGGCCATCGGCTCGGTGATGAACTTCTCTATGAACCAGATCTTCCTGGGCTTCCGGGCGTTAGGTGAGACTGCCGCTGCGGTGTTCGGCATTTACTTTAAGCTGCAAAGCTTCTTCCTGATGCCGGTTTTGGGCATTAACAACGCTTCGGTTTCCATCGTGGCCTATAACTACGGTGCCAGACAGCCCAAGCGGGTTACCGGTAATCTGAAATACGCCCTTTGCTTCGCCATGGTCATTATGCTCATCGGCCTTACGGCGTTCCAACTGTTCCCCCACGTGTTTATGGGCTTCTTCTCCTCCGGAGAAAGCTCTGAGCTTTTTATGCAGCTGGGCATAAAGGCTCTCAGGATCGTCAGTATCCACTTCCCCCTGGCCGCCGTCGGCATTATCCTCAGTGCCAGCTTTCAGGCTCTGGGCACGGGTATTTACTCCACGATCATTTCACTGTGCCGACAGCTGGTGGTGCTTGTGCCTGCGGCCTGGCTTTTGAGTCTGACTGGGCAGGTAGATCACGTCTGGTGGGCCTTCCCCCTTGCGGAGCTTGCCAGCACCACCATGGCGATCCTGTTTTTCCTGCGGATCTACCGCAAGAAGATCAAGCCCCTTTCCCTTGCGGATTGTGGTTGACTTTCATTTATACCACAAGATACAGAAGCCTGCCAAAAATGGCAGCCTTCAGAGGGTCAAAAAAGCCGCCAATCGTCAAAATGCAAGCATTATTACGATTGTAATGATAACCGCGTCATTGCGAGCCAGTGTGCACACTGGCGTGGCAATCCGTTTTCTATAAGCCCTAAAATGCTTGCTGTGCAAGGCATTTTGACTTGCTGCACAACTCTCCTCTCTCGAGTATCTGCATACACTTCGGGGTCGAGTTGCTTGCCTTGACGACTTTATTGCCCTCTGTCAATCTGTCCAATTGGTAGGATTCCGCTCTGATAACACCCGTTGAGAACGCAATCAAGCTGTGATATAATCATTTTAAATTGACATTTTTCTGCAAAGGAGGACACCATGAACATTTCCCCGATTTCTGTGGAACAGGATCATGTACATAAGCTGATCAGTGCCGGCAGCGGTGATGCGGCATTATTATACCTGTTTGTCCACAGCGGAAACGATCTGTCCTCCGCGGAGGCGGCTCTGCATTGGAACCACAACCGGTTCAGCTGTGCCGCCGCAACCCTCCGTCAGCTGGATCTGCTGCCGGAAAAACGGCAGGCGGTGATCTTGGCGGGAGAGCGTCCCCAGTACGCAGAAAAGGACGTGCTCTCCGCTATGGATACGGACAATTCCTTCCGCTCCTTGTACGGTGAAGTCCAGCGGCTTTTGGGCCGGAATCTTAACACGGAGGAGCTGAAGATCCTCCTGGGCTTTGTGCGGTATCTGGGTCTCCCTGCCGATGTGATCTCGGTGCTGGTTTGCTACTGCAAGGACAGAGCCCGGCAAAAGGGAAGCACAAGAAACCCCTCTTTGCGTACCATCGAAAAAGAGGCCTACGCCTGGGCAGAGCAGGGTATCGACACCATGGAGGAGGCCGCCGCCTTTATCCAGCGGCAGAATATCCGTCATTCCCAACTGGGTCAGCTGATGGACACTCTGCAGATCCGGGGTCGTTCCTTAACTGCCGGAGAAGAACGCTATGCTAAGCAGTGGCTGGATATGGGCTTTGATCAGGAGGCCATTTCCATGGCCTATGACCGTACCTGCCTGAACACGGGCGGTCTCAGCTGGGCCTATATGAATAAAATTTTGACCCGGTGGCAGGAAGCTGGACTTCTCACCGGTGAGCAGATCCGTTCCGGCGACCGGCCAAATGTGCCGAAGGGTGCGTCCGGAAAGCTGGGTCAGGCCGAATTGGAGGCCATACAGAAAGTTTTGCAAGGGGGTTAAGCCATGGCATACAGTAGTGATGTGATCCGCAGGGCGAAAGCACGCCTTGCTCAGGAAAAAGCCCATAACGAAGCTCTGCAGCTGACCCGTTTGCAGGAGGCTTATGAGAAAGTTCCCCGCCTGAAGGAGATCGACTCCCAGCTGCGGAAAAGTATGGTTCTGGCCGCCCAGGCTGCCTTTGCCGGCGGCGGTGATTTTATGGAAAAGGCCAAAAAGGCAAACCAATCTCTCCAGCAGGAGCGGTCGGAGCTGATCCGTGCTAATTTCCCGGCAGGCTATCTGACAGAAAACAGCATCTGCCCCCATTGCGATGGGGAGGGCTACGTGGGAAGCACTATGTGTTCCTGTTTGGCCGAGCTTTGCCGGCAGGAGCAGATGAAGGAGCTGTCCCTGCTGAACAAAAACAACGAGGAGTTTTCTTCCTTCCGGCTGGACTACTACCCCGACCGGGTAGACCCCAATTTTGGTGCCAGTCCCCGGGCCATTATGGCACGGAATTTTGGCATCTGCCGCAAATATGCCGAAGGGTTTTCCTTATCATCGGGCAATCTCCTGTTTGTTGGCAATACAGGTCTGGGTAAGACCTTTTTGTCCGCCTGCATCGCCCGGATTGCTGCAGGCAAGGGTTATTCCGTTGCCTATGAAAGTGCTCCCCATCTGATGCGGACATTGGAAAAGGACCGCTTTGATGCCGATGAGGAAACCGCTCAGGCGGTCAAGAAGATCCATTCCTGTGATCTTCTGATCATTGACGATCTGGGTACGGAGCTGCCAGGCAATTTCGTTACCGCGGCACTGTATGCCCTGGTAAACGACCGGCTTTTGGCAGGAAGACCCATGGTGATCTCCACCAATCTGAACATTGACGAGATCGCAAGGCGGTATTCCCCGCAGATCGCCTCCCGTCTGCAGGGTAATTTCCAAAGGCTCACCTTTGTGGGAGAAGATATCAGAGTACTTAAGAATAGAGGTCTGTAATTTGAAAGTCGGTATTTTATGGGATCTGGACGGTACGCTCCTGAACACATTGGAGGACCTGAAAGATTCTGTCAATCATACTTTAGGCGTTTACGGCTGTCCGGAACGCTCCTTGGAGGAGATCCGTACCTTTGTGGGTACGGGTGCAAGGCGGCTCATCGCACAGGCTCTGCCCGGCAGGGAGACTGATCCTGATGTGGACACGGTGCTTGCCACCTACCAGGAATACTATGCCACCCACGCCCAGATCAAGACCGGGGCGTATCCCGGGGTTTTAGAAGCACTGAAGCAAGTGGGCGAGCGTTACCCTATGGCCATTGTGTCCAATAAGCCCGATCGGCCTGTAAAGGCTCTGTGTAAGGATTACTTTGGGGATATTTATGCCCTTGGGGAAGCCCCCGACTGTCCCCGCAAGCCTGCGGCAGATATGGTATATAAGGGTATGAAGGCCATCGGCATTGACGCCTGTATCTATGTGGGCGACAGTGAAACGGATATTGAAACTGCCAAAAATGCCGGTATGCCCTGTCTGTCCGTTCTGTGGGGCTTCCGAAAAAAGGACGAGCTGGTGGCTGCCGGTGGCAAGCACTTCTGCGAAGACCCAAAAGAGCTGCCCCAAATGCTGAAAGCATTGATGGAGGAATACTATGGCCAATGAGTTTTACGCCCTGATGGGTCGTATGCGGTATATCACCCGCTGGGGGCTCATGCGGAACACCTTTTCTGAGAACATTCAGGAGCACAGCCATCAGGTGGCGGTTCTGGCTCACGCACTGGCTCTGATCCGGCGGGACATTCTGCACTTAGAAGGTCCCGATCCCGATAAATGTGCGGTAGCGGCCTTATATCACGATGCTTCCGAGATCCTGACCGGAGACCTGCCCACCCCCATCAAGTACTATAACCCGGACATCAAGACCGCCTACAAGCAGGTGGAGCGGATCGCCGGGGAGCGGCTATTGGATATGCTGCCGCCTGCCCTGCGGGACAGCTATGCCCCCCTGGTGCTGGAAGATGATGAGGCTTGTCTTCCCATCGTTAAGGCCGCTGATAAGCTGTCGGCCTATATTAAGTGTGTGGAGGAGCAGAAGGCCGGCAACACGGAGTTTGACTCCGCCGCCAAGCTCTCCTTAAAGGCTCTGAAGGCCATGAAAATGCCGGAGCTTGACTGGTTTATCAAAGAATGCCTGCCGGCATTTAGTTTAAATTTGGATCAACTGTAAAAGAAAAAACCCGACCGTACTGTCGGGTTTTCTTATTTCAAAAAGGTTACACAAAGGGGAATGGTGATAAGGGCCGCCACAGTGGAGATCAGCACGGTGCTGGCACCGGTTTTGCAGTCCTCGCCCACCATTTTGGGGAACACGATGGTGTTCATACCGCAGGGCATACAGTAGGTGATCACCGCATAAGGGATCACAGAGGCCACGCTGGCACCCACTGCGGGCAGACCCAGCAGGGTGAAGCCATAGCTTGTCAGCTTCAGAAGACCGAAAACCAGAGCCGGAATTCCCAGCAGCCGCAGGGCGGAAACGGCATAGGATTTCTTTCGCAAAAGCAGTTCCTTCAGCCTATATTCGGAGATTACGATGCCGGTCAGCAGCATACTGATGGGTGCCATACAGGCCGCAGCCTTGCCGGTGATATCCGTAAGTACCGTAGGCAGGTTCAGCCCGGAAATGCCCACGATACAGCCTAAAATCGTGGCGTAGACCGCCGGGGAGAAGATCCGCTTGATGCTGATCCTGCCATCGCCGCCGGTGAGGGTACTGTAGGCAATGGAGTTGGTATAGACATTCATAGGCAGAGCAAAGATCATCATATCCAACAGGCCCAGCTCACCATAGATGCCCTGGCAGAGAGCATAGCCGATGTAGCCGTAATTGGGGATCATCAGGATATAGTGATACAACGACTTATCATAGAGCTTTTTCGCGAAGGGCTTTGCCAGAAGCTTGGCAAACGGATAGGACAGCACCAAAATAATGATCGAAACGATCAAAAGGACATATCGGTCCGACAGGTACTCCACTGTAAAATTCTTGGCAAAATTATTGAAGGTCAGGCAGGGGATAAATACATAGATCTCCAACGCGGACAAAATTTTGGTATGGCTGGGATTGGTGATCCCCTTTTTGGCAAGGCCGAAACCTGCTGCACAGAAAACCAGCAGAATCAGCACCTGTTCAAATACATCGACCATAAGCATCTCTTCTTTCTTTGAAATCCCTACTATCTTACCGCAAATACAAAAAATGTCAATAGAAAAGCCCCCGGAACGGGGGCTTTGGTTAGTCAAAAAGATCTTTTAAGCTGTCGAAGAATTTTTTGCCCTTGGGATTTGCCTTGCCGTCCATAGTCTCGCCTAACTTCTGCAACAGTTCTTTTTGGGTTTTGCTCAGCTTGGTGGGCGTTTCCACAACCACGGTAAACCGGTGGCTGCCACGACGGTTGGGGTTGTTCAGATTCGGCACACCCTTGCCGGAAATGGAGAAGGTCTTGCCGGTCTGGGTCCCTTCGGGGATCTCGTATTTGACCTTGCCGTCCAGGGTGGGCACTTCAATTTCCGCACCCAAAGCAGCCTGCACGATATTGATCGGCACTTCGCAGAACACGTCCGTACCCCGACGGGTGAAGATGGGGTGCTTTCTGACACTCACTTCCACCATCAGGTCTCCGTTGGGGCCGCCGTTGGAGCCCACGTTGCCCTGACCTGTCATACGGAAGGTTACGCCGTGGTCTGCTCCGGCAGGGATCTTCACTTTGATCTTTTGTGTGTGCCGCACCTTGCCCTTGCCACGGCAGGTGGAACAGGGCGTTTTTATGATCTTGCCACGGCCGCTGCACTGGGGACAGGTAGATGTAGATTGGACTGCCATGCCCATAAAGTTCTGGGTGGTACGTACCTGACCGCTGCCCTTACAGTAGGAGCAGGTCTCGGTCTTGCCGTCGGCAGAGCCGGTACCCTTACAGTCGCTGCAGTTTTCGATCCGCGGAACGGAAACCTCTTTCTCCGTACCGAAGGCCGCCTCCTCAAAGGTCAGCTCCAGCCGAATTCCGACATTTTCGCCCCGCTGGGGTGCATTTCGGCTTTCGCGACGGCGGCCGCCGCCGAACAGGTCTCCGAAAATATCACCAAAATCCCCAAATCCACCAAAGCCGCCGAAGCCGCCATAGCCTGCTCCGCCGGCACCGCCTCCATAATTGGGGTCGACGCCTGCAAAGCCGAACTGGTCGTAACGGGACCGTTTATCCGCATCGGACAATACCTCGTAGGCCTCACCCAGCTCCTTGAACTTCTCCTCGGCCTCTTTGTCGCCGGGGTTGCGGTCCGGGTGATACTTCATGGCGGTTTTGCGGTAGGCTTTCTTTATTTCATCGCTGCTGGCGTTTTTGTCAACACCCAGCACCTCATAATAATCACGTTTATTTTCTGCCATACAGATTTCCTCTCAGAAACCACCGAAAAGGGGCGGAATTTCCGCCCCTTGGGGTTATTGATCAATCTACAGTCTCGTAGTCAGCATCGACCACGCCGTCGTTTCCGGGCTGCTGGCCGTCCTGAGGAGCGGCGTTCTGATACATCTTCTCAGCAATGGGGTAGAAGGCCTTCTGCACTTCGTCCATAGCAGTCTTGATGGCTTCCAGATCGGTGCCCTTGTTGGCTTCCTTCAGCTTGTCGATGGCGGCCTGCACGGTGGCCTTCTCGTCCTCGGTAGCCTTGTCGCCCAGCTCGCCCAGAGTCTTTTCGGTCTGGTAGATCAGGTGCTCGGCGTTGTTGTGGGTGTCAACCTCTTCCTTGCGGGCCTTATCCTCGGCGGCAAACTGCTCAGCCTCACGGACAGCCTTGTCGATGTCCTCCTGGGACAGGTTGGTGGAAGCGGTGATGGTGATGTTCTGCTCCTTGCCAGTACCCAGATCCTTGGCAGAGACCTTTACGATGCCGTTGGCGTCGATATCAAAGGTGACCTCGATCTGAGGCACGCCCCGGGGTGCGGGTGCGATGCCGGTAAGCTGGAAGCGACCCAGTGTCTTATTATATGCAGCCATCTCCCGTTCGCCCTGAAGCACGTGGACCTCAACAGAGGTCTGACCGTCAGCAGCAGTGGAGAAGATCTGGCTCTTACGGGTGGGAATGGTGGTGTTGCGGTCAATCAGTCGGGTAAATACACCGCCCATAGTCTCAATGCCAAGAGACAGGGGGGTAACATCCAGCAAAACGATGTCCTTAACATCGCCGGTGAGAACGCCGCCCTGGATAGCAGCGCCAAGAGCTACACACTCGTCGGGGTTGATTCCCTTGAAGCCTTCCTTGCCGGTCAAATTCTTAACCGCATCCTGCACAGCAGGAATACGGGTAGAGCCACCAACCAGCAGAACCTTATTCAGGTCGGAAGCGGTGAGACCTGCGTCGCTCATAGCCTGACGGACAGGCTTCAGGGTACGCTCTACCAAATCTGCAGTCAGTTCGTTGAACTTCGCCCGGGAGATGGTAATGTCCATATGCTTAGGACCGGTAGCGTCAGCGGTGATATAAGGCAGGTTAACAGTAGTGGTGGTCATACCGGAAAGCTCGATCTTTGCCTTCTCAGCAGCCTCACGGAGACGCTGCATAGCCATCTTGTCGTTCTTCAGGTCCACACCTTCGGCCTTCTTGAACTCATTTACCAGGTAATCCATAATTCTCTGGTCGAAGTCATCGCCGCCCAGGCGGGTGTCGCCGGCAGTGGCCAAAACTTCTACGATGCCATCGCCGATTTCCAGGATGGAAACGTCGAAGGTACCGCCACCCAGGTCGTAAACCATAATCTTCTGCTCGTTTTCCTTGTCCAGGCCGTAAGCCAGAGCAGCAGCGGTAGGCTCGTTGATAATACGCTTAACTTCCAAGCCTGCAATCTTGCCTGCGTCCTTGGTTGCCTGACGCTGTGCGTCGGAGAAGTAAGCAGGAACGGTAATAACGGCTTCGGAAACG
>JAFTKA010000018.1 GCA_017456105.1 Oscillospiraceae bacterium
CTCTGGCTTTCCTGTGTGAGGCTTACGACGAGGAGGTCGTGGGTCAGGACAAGAACGGCAACGACGATGTCCGCACCGTGCTGCGTCTGCACCCGGCTCTGGCTCCTTTCAAGGCAGCGATCCTGCCCCTTAGCAAGAAGCTCAGCCCCAAGGCAGAGGAGATCTACAGAGAGCTGCGGAAGGACTTTATGGTGGACTTTGACGATGCCGGCTCCATCGGCAAGCGTTACCGCCGTGAGGACGAGATCGGCACACCCCTTTGCATCACCGTGGACTTCCAGACCGTGGGTGATGACACCACCGAGGCCGACAACTGCGTAACGGTTCGTGATCGCGACACCATGGAGCAGGTCCGTGTTCCCATTGCAGAGCTGAAAGACTACATCGCCAAGAAGTGCGAATTCTAAATAAGCCCCGACTGGGCCAATGCTCTGTAAGAGCATTGGCCCAGTCGGTTTTTTATTACAAAGTGGTTGAAATATCTTGACATTCTCATTTCCTTAAATTAAAATAGAAATGTAAGAACCACCCCCTGTCGAAAGGAGGTCATTGCCATGTTTTATTCTGTATTTCCCAGGCCTTTGTTCATGTGCAATGCCCAATCTTGGCGAGGGAAACTGAAAATCCTTTTATTCCGCACATAAGGAAGGCTGAAAAGTAAGCCCCTTATGTGCTTTTTTGTACCCATTTTGTAGAAATAGGAGTGTCCTCCATGAAAAGATTTTTTAGCTATTTACTAATTGTGGTTTTGCTTTCCCTGCTGGTTGGCTGTAGTCAACAGGAAAAGAAGAACGCCATTCTTCCTCCTGTTAGGGTAGG
The DNA here is from genome assembly GCA_017456105.1 of Oscillospiraceae bacterium. The sequence goes on from JAFTKA010000018.1 coordinate 820, forward strand.
GTCGGGAATTATGTATATGCAGTTGAAAAGACAGCATACCGTTGAGTCTGCTTTTGAGGAGGCCTATGCCGTGGCTCGGGTTAAAATCGGCGATTGGCTTGGGGAGAATACGGAACATGAGCTTAGTTACTTCAAGGCTGTCGTAATGGAGGAATTCAAGGGAGATTTACCACAATCTTTCGCTTTGATACAAGACGGATGTTCTACCGCGACGCAGGTGGGATATCCCCTGTTTACGGCAGGCAATGAATTGCTCCTGTTCTTGCACAAAGCAACGGGAGAGGAAGACTACCAGCCCGCCTACTGGATTGTTGGTGCGTTCACTACATTTATGGATGTTGCTTACGATGCTGAAGGCAATCGTTACTATACGGATAGATATGGCCTTCTCTGCAAAAATTTCTTTGGCTGCCCAAATTATACCTATGATAGTACAATAGGAGAAGAACTCCAAATCGAGCAAAGTGTTCGATCCTATCTCATCAGTGTTGACCCCTATTATGAAATTATGGGCTATAAGTTTCCTAAAATTTATCGGGGTACGGATTTAGAGAATTATTTAAGAGGGTTGTAGAAACTGTTAAAGGAGGAATTTTTATGAAAAGAACCAGATCATTAAGCACCTTGTTGTGTTTGTTTGCAATGCTTTTTGTATTACTGTCTGGTACTACTGTTTTTGCTCACCCGAGAACGCAAAAAGGTATTTTAGCAGAAACTACCATCGATCCAGAATACAGTAGTTACTATGTCGGCTCGTTTGTGGGCGGTGATGCGGTTGGTTGGCGCATTATGGAAGAGAGGCACACAAACGGCACGGAACAAACATATTCTTTTGATACATCTGACCCATACCTAACAAACACCTTGAAACAGTATGTTAGAGCGGGAGCTGATATGTGGAGCGACGTTATTGATATTGAAGAAAAGACCGATGGTTCAGGTATGGGCCTTATTTATATAGAGCATTATGAAACCTCACCTGCTAACGCGAAGTTTGTTGCAGATATTGGAACGTGCACCGATGGCAGAACAGGGCATTTGACTCGCTGGACAATTAAGATATATGAAGACAGTATAAGCGTGGTGAATGCAACAACGTTTGCTCACGAATTTGGACACATGATAGGCTTGACGGATTTATATGAAAGCTCAAGTAATAACAAGCTTATGTATGGATTTGACAACAGAACGGCATCCGCACCTACAAATCTAGACAAATGGGGAGCGAGAGTTATTATCGGTGAACATACTACCCATACATGGGGATATAAATGTCATAGTGCGGCTACGTCTGGAGGAAACCGACACATAAAATACTGTATTATGTGCAATGGTCTGACAAATACGATCTTGAACTGTTCCTATAATTCTCAGAATATCTGTACTCTTTGTGGTGTTGCGTACAATGTAAATCCTGCATCCATTGGTATTGAACCAGAGATAAGTTAAGCGTTAAAAGCTAGATCACTGAAAAGCACAGATTCTAAAATAGCAACGCCCTCCGGAAACGGAGGGCGTTGCTTATTTCCACTTTTGGATCAGATTGCGGATCTGGGCGGTCAGCTTGGCGTTATCCTTGTTGGTGCAGCCCCGGCGTTTCTTTACCAGGGTCAGCAGGCTTTCCGCGGCTGCCAGCAGCTCTGTAAATACCGCATTGGCCCGGGCCGTGCCCCGGAGCGTTTTCACCCGATCGATGGGTTTGCCCTGGGTGTAGACCACCATGGCGTTGGTGATCAGATCGTATTCCGTACCGCTGAAGGGTGCTTCGGCGGCATAGCCCCGATCCTTCAGAAGCTTTCGGAAGGTTTCACAGGAGCCATCGTCTCCGTGGTTTACATAAATCATTGTTGGATTTTCCCGGAAGCCCTCCAGCCACCGCAAAAGGCCTGCCTGGTCGGCGTGGCCCGACGTGCCGTGGAGCATGGAGATTTCCGCGTGGACAGCGATCTCCTCACCGAACAGACGGACCTCCTTAGCACCCTGCTGGAGCTTTCGGCCTAAAGAACCCTCAGCCTGATAGCCTACAAACAGAACGGTGCTTTCCGGCCGCCACAGGTTATGCTTCAGGTGATGGCGGATCCGGCCTGCCTCGCACATACCGCTGGCAGAGAGGATCACCTTGGGTCGTTTATCTTCGTTAATGGCTTTGGAATCCTCGGAGGTAACGGACAAGGTCAGACCCTCAAACCAAATGGGATTGATCCCCTGCTTCACAAGCTCCATGGTCGGTTCGTCCAGACAGCTTAAGTCGCATTGGAGGAAAACACCGGTGGCTTCCACCGCCAAAGGACTGTCCACATACACCGGGAAGCCGTCATGTCCCTTTACCAGGCCCTGCAGCTTTACCTGACGGAGGGCATATAAAAGTTCCTGGGTCCTGCCCACGGCGAAGGAGGGGATCACCACGTTGCCGCCCCGGTCAAAGGTCCGCTGCAGGCACATAGCAAGCTCCCCGATGGCATCGCCGGGCTTCTCGTGCAGCCGGTCGCCGTAGGTGGATTCGATCACCAAATAGTCAGTTTGTTCCACCGGCTTCGGGTCGTTGATAATGGGCTGGTTTGTGTTGCCCACATCGCCGGAGAAGACGATCTTCCGGGTCTTTTGTCCCTCAGTCAGCCACAGCTCAATACAGGCAGAGCCCAACAGGTGTCCGATATCCGTGAATCGCAACTCAATTCCCTCGGCAACCCGCAGAATCTCGTCATAGCTACAGGGACGGAACAGGGAGATCGCCCCGACAGCGTCGTTCAAGTCATAAACAGGAGTGATGGGATCATCACCGGCCCGCTGGGCCTTTCTTGTCTGCCACTGGGCCTCGGACTCCTGGATATGGGCAGAGTCCCGCAGCATGATATTACAGAGGTTGCAGGTCTCCCGGGTGGCGTAGATCTGCCCCCGGAAGCCGTCCTTATAAAGCTTGGGCAGCATACCGGAGTGGTCGATATGGGCGTGGGTCAGAAATACAGCCTCGATTTTTTCTGCGGCCACCGGCAGGGGTACATTTTCAAAAACATCAATGCCTTGCTCCATGCCGCAGTCCACCAGATATTGCCGGGAACCGACTTCCAGCAGGGTGCAGGAGCCGGTTACCTCGTGGGTGGCACCGATAAATTGCACTCGCATAAAAACACCTCCTATATTTACTATACTCCAAAGTGCGGGGTTCGACAAGATAAGGTAAAAAAATAGAGGGGTCAGCAATGACCCCAACACGATTATAATAACATATCCTGCGATGCATGTCAACAAGTATTTGTTCAAAATGTCTAAATTCTGCGTTTTAAATAAAATAAACTTATTTACTTTGTACAATATTCCATCTTGCAAAAGGGAAAAATGTATGTTACTTTATAGTCAGAAAGGGTGATACCAATGTACAGTTAAAACCCTAAGGCACATAAAGGCGTTTCCCCAATTTATAATATATGGGTCTCAAACAAAACAAAACAAAATCAACAAACCGGAAACGCAGATGTGTGCAAAGACGATAAGGCCGAAGTGGAAACCGGCAACCGACATATAGGCTGGTCGCCTATGATGATGAGTGGAATCGAAAATGGAGTCGGAATGAATGGGGCGAAAGCGGAGGAGTTTATCGTCAGGATCTGAACAGATCCAAAAAAGATACGCAGAAGCAGATATCATGGCATCGTGCGGCGTATCTAAACTGTAGAAAGCGAGGTAGCCATTGATGAGTGAACCCAAGAACAAAGAGAGATAACCCTTGATCGTCAAGTCCAAGTAAGACGATCAAGGGTTATTTCGTTTTATAGGGTTACAGTCTGCATAGTGTGCTCCATAGCGGGGAGAATGATGGTTGTCAGATCCTTGGTAGCCAGCCGCAGGCTGGAGGTGTTCACACAGGGGTGGCAGCCAATATATTCATCATTCAGAAGGTCGCGGTCTATTAAAAGCCGGACCTTTTTTTCTTTGTCATTCATAAGCCCCAAAACGCTGACGGAACCGGGGGTGATGTCCAAATACTTTTCCATATGATCGCTATCGGCAAAGGACAGTCGGGAAGAGCCGATCTGGGCGGATAAGTCCTTGGTCTTAAAGGGCTTGTCGCCGGGCATCAGCAACAGGTAAAAATCCGTCTGCTGCCGGTTGCACAGGAACAGGTTTTTGCACATGGGGGCTTCCAAAGCCCCGTCGATGGCAAGGCAGGCTTCCATGGTCATAGCCGGGTCGTGATCCACCCGCCGGTAGGAAATGCCCAGGTTATCCAAAAAGTCATAGACCCGGATCTCCTTGTCCAGCCGCTGGGAGCAATCTGTGGGGCGTCCGTTTTCCGGTATCATTAGGCATTCACCTCAGAAATGATTTTCTTCATAGTGTCCCACTGGCGTTCCATATCCGCTACCAGCTTGAACTGTGTGCGGCAGCGGTCCAGGTTCTGCTCCGGGTACTGGATTCCAAAGTAATGGTCGCCGTCCAGATAGTCGGTCAAAAACCGCATGCCACATTCCAATGTCATCATCTTGGCACCGACGGTCAGAGAGTCCCGCTCAGCCGCAGTCAGGTTGGGGAATGCGGTCAGGAAGCCCTCGGCATAGCTGCGGAACAGGTTGATGTCCATACGGACTTTACTGAGATCCTTTTCGTCCTCAGCGGCAGTGGACGCACCAAAACGAATGGCATCGCCAAAATCGTAGGCCAAAAGGCCGGGCATGGTGGTGTCCAGGTCCACGACGCAAAGGGGCTCACGGGTGTGCTTATCCAGCATGACGTTATTGAGCTTGGTGTCATTGTGGGTTACACGCAGGGGGAGCCTGCCCGCATTCAGCTGGGATACCAGAGTATCTGCAAAGTCTTCCCGGGACAAAACGAAATCAATCTCAGCCTGCACGTCCTTGGCACGATTCATGGGGTCTCTGGCTAAGGTCTCCTTGAAGATCCGGTAGCGGTCGGGGGTATCGTGGAAGTTGGGAATGGTCTCAAACAGGGTCTCGGCGGGGAAGCCGTCCAGCTGCCGGGCAAAAGAGCCAAAAGCAACCGCTACCTGATAGAAATCCTGGGGACATTCCACTGCCTGTAGGCAGATACTGTTGTCGATAAAGATGTAGACACGCCAGTCGCCCAGCTCGTCGTCGTGATAGTAGGGCTTATCGTCCACCGTATGTACCAGGGTCAGCACCTTTCGGGGGTCGTCGGTCTGCTTGTGAAGGTATGCGGACACGGCGGCGACGTTTTGCATCAGCTCCGGGATATTGCCGAAGGCCTGGTTGCTCAGCTTCTGCAGAACATACTGCCGGCCGGACTGGGTGGCAACAAGGTAGGTTTTATTGATATGACCGTGGCCGTACTTCTCGCAGGACACTGCGGGGGAGTCCAACTGAAATTGTGCCAATATGGTGCTAAAAACTGCTTCCATAATTTCTCTCCTTGGCATATTTATCAAACTTAAACATTATAATATAAAAAACCCCTTTTGAAAAGGGGTTTTTGTGTTTTTACGGTATTTTTATTAAAAAGCTGCCGAGTCTTTTCGGTAGCGTATGTATATTAGAAGCCAAGAGAAAGTACTGGGGTTTCGTACAAAATTGCATAGATAGCTAATGCAATAAAAATTGTGGAAATAATAATGGCACGAAGTCGGTAGCTTAAGTCGGCATCTCTATCCCAAATACTAAAGAAAACAGAAAAAGAAGCTATACCCACAATGTGCGGCATAAAATAAAGCTGTAAATCTCTGGGAATTCCTTTAACAACCTCGGTTACAAAAAGTCCAAATTCATCGTAGTATTCCTGAACTCCGGAAGTAAAAAGTCTTAAGACAAAAGCAATAAGGGCACTAAGAAAAGCGAAACCATAGACCCTCCCGAGATAGTAGCCCTCGTGTCTGGGCTTGTATTCTTTATATCTCAGGGCGTCTGATGATCCTAGCTCGGTGCAGCCGCACCAGTTGCATTTCGTCAGTTCATCTTCTACCCGAAGGCCACATCTTGTACATGTCTTCATAAGTGATGTCTCCCCATTTCTATTTCTTTGCACCTATATAGGTGCAAAGAAATCATAACACTATTCTATAATAAAGTCAAGGCTTTTGTTCCTAAATAAGTGCAGGGAGTGATGGCGTTTGAATCCGGAAATCGAGAAGAGAATCGGCAAAAATATCCATGACCTACGGGAAGCACGCAATATGACACAGGAGCAGCTGGCTGCCAAGCTTCAGCTAAGGGGTTGCGATATTACCCGAAGTGCGGTTGCCAAGATCGAGGTTGGCCAGCGTCATATTTATCCGGACGAGATCATTCATATTAAGCAAATTCTGAACATTTCCTTCGATTGTTTGTTTGACATAGAATAACACAAAGGGCGGCCACAGGCCGCCCGAAATTTTTATACGCAAGCAAAACGGCGGGAGCAAGCCCCCGCCCTACGTTGTTGTTCGATAGAAATATATGCATTCCGTAGCGGAACGGATATATCCGTTCCGCTACATAAAACGGGCGTGTTGTAAATCAACACGCCCGTTATCTTACAGTTCTTCGATGTATTCTACGCCGGACATGGTGCGGAGGTCCTCCAGCATCAGGACGTAGTTGCGGCGGTCGGCGGCCTTAAAGGTGGCGATATAGGCACGGACTCCGGAGTCCTGCATACCTTCCCGCTGAATGTCGCCCACATGGACGGCAAGCTCGTCAGCCTGCCGCAGGAAATCTCCCAAAGACAAGTCCTTACTCAGCTCAAAATAGGCACTGACACGGCTGCTCCGTTTCCGCATACCGGCGTCCAGCCGCTGCATGACCGTCATAACCACGAAAATGGCAAGGCTGCCCGCAAGGGCGGCTTCGTAAAAGCCAACGCCCAAGGTAAGGCCTACACCGGCGGCAGACCAAAGTCCGGCGGCAGTGGTCAGACCCTTGATCTGACTGCGGCGGGTTACGATGATGGTGCCGGCTCCCAAAAAGCCGATGCCGCTGACTACCTGAGCACCCATTCGGACCGGGTCGCCGGTGCCGAATACCTGGCATACATATTGGTTGGTCAGCATTACAAGGCAGGCACCTACACAGACCAGCATATAGGTTCTCAGGCCTGCGGCACGGTTTTTGATCTCACGTTCCAGGCCGATGACGCCGCCTAAAATGGCGGCCACAACGATTCGCAGGGCTACGGCTAAATAGGTTACTTCACGCAATTCCATAAAGATACCTCCTGATTACATTAGGCTTTCTTCCCGGCTTTGACAGGTAAAGACGATCACCTGCTTGGCCTGGGATTCTTCTTTCAGGAGCTCCATGGCCGAGGCAAGACGGGTATCGTCAAACCGGACCAGAGCGTCATCTAAAATAAGGGGGGCATTGGGGGTCAGCTCCTGAGCCACCGCCAGCCGGAGAGCAAGGTACAGCTGATCCACCGTGCCGTCGCTACGCCAAAGACTGCCCCGGAGGGTGGTCTCGTTCTCGGCGGCTGTTTCTAAAGACAGATCCTGGCAAAGAGCCAGTCTTTTGTACCGGCCGCCGGTCAGCCGGGAGAAGATCTCCTGAGCCCGCTGGGAGATTCGGGGTGCGAACCGACGCTGCAGCTCCCGGGAGGCTTTCTCCAGGGTTTCCATGGCAAAGGTCAGGGCGGCATAATGGGCTTCCAGCTTTTCATGGCGGGCGGCCATGGCAGACTTTTGGGCCAGCAGGTCCTGTTCTTGACCAAGGGTATCCATTTGACCCTGGCAGATACCCAAACGATGCCGCAGGCTCTGCTCCTCTGCTCGGTTGTTTTCCAGCTGCCTTTGGGCATCAAAGGCGGGCAGGGTCATTTCGTCCGGGAAGGTGGGGGCGGCGACCTCCTTTTGGGTGGAGGTCAGAGCCTGCAGATAGCTTTCTGCCTGGGCGTATTTTTCACGGGCGGCCTGCAGAGCCCTATGCTGTTCCTGGGCGTTCAGGCAGAACTGCTCAAATTCGGCCGCAGACAGATTGCCGGTCAGAGCCGCAAAAGCGGCGGTGTTTTCTTCCCTGCGGCGGTCGAAAGCGGATCGGTCCTGCTGATAGGCAGAGAGGTTACGGCAGTAATCCCGGTAGCTTTCGGCGTCGCTTACCCAACGCTCCACGGAAAGACCCGGATATTTTTGCAGAACCGCCTGCAGGCGAGTCCGGAGTTTTTGGCTCTTTACCGTCTGTACGATGAAAAGTGCAATACCACAGAGGGCGGCAACGATGCCGGGTATCTTCCAAAGGAAGAAGAGGCTAGCACCTGCCAGCAGTAAAATGCCGCCTAAGATGTAGAGAAGGGGGGAACGCTTACCTGCCAAAAGCTGAACGGTTTGGGTATCCTGTTTGGCCTCCAAAACCGCAGTGTCCGGGTCCTTGCCCTGGAAGAGGGTGGAGCTATAGGGCGTTTCCGGCTTTTGGGAGACGGTTTCCAAAGAGAGTCTTTCCCGCTGATCCCGCAGCTGCCGTAGGGCGAACAGGTCTTCCTGCAGCTTTTCGGGGGAGGGAAGCTTTTCGCAGGCTTGGGTTGCCGCCTGTAATTGCAGTTGGGCGGTGTCCTTTGCCACCTGGGCTGCGGCTAAGCGTTGGGTATGGGCTAAGTTTTCCTGGTAGGAAAGGGCGGCCAAATGATTGGTAAGCAAGCGGTTTTCCGCCTTGATTTGGGCCTGACGGGCTTCGATGGAAGCAATCTGCATCTGCAGCTGCTGAAGCTGCATAAGCTTTTGGTCAACCTCAGCCTGCTGGGCCTCCAGCTCGGGGAGCAGACCTTTTTTATTGAAGCGGCAGCGGTTTTTCAGATCCCGGAGCTTTTGGGCAAGGCTTTCCGATTCGCCGCTTTCGTCGCCGGTGGTTACCAGCTCGTTCAGGCGGCGGCGGAGCTTTTCGTCTTCCGTTACGGGCATTTGGGATTGCTTCAAAAAGCCCGACCGGGCAAAGACGCTCCGCTCCACGCCAAGCAAAATCTCGCCACAGTTATGAACGGAAAGTTCCGGTATGGTCAGGCCGGTTTCGGTTTCATAGACCTTGATCTCCCCGAAGGGAGTGCGGCCTTTATTCTTCCGCTCGATGGTGATTTTTTTGTTATTCCACAGAATGTCCATTCTGCCGGACATGGGCTCACCGGACCAGGGGGCGTAATGCTCCTTATCGGCCAGGAAGCCTGTCTTACTGCGGCTGGAGGTCTCAATGCCGTAGAGCATAGCCTCAACAAAGGCACACCAGGTGCTTTTGCCCCATTCGTTGGGGGCGTGGATAATGTTCAGACCCGGCTCTAATTGCAGTGTGGCATTGGATAGCTTGCCAAAGGTGGCATTCATAGACAGAATTTTCACGGCAGAACCACCTCCTGTCCTTCCAAAAGCTGGCGGGAGAGCTTGGCGGCCAGCAGGATCTCTTCCTTTTGGTCGTCCTCAGCTTCCTCCATTGCCTGATGCAAAAGGCCGAAGTACACGCCCTCAAAGCTGTCCTGTCCGGCAGAACCCCAGATGTCCACAGGGGGGACAGTTCTGTCCCGCAGTACCAGATTGGGGAAGTGGGCATACTTTTGAGAAAGGGCAGCCAGGTCCACACTTTCGGCTTCACCGGTTAAGGTGATGCGGTAGAAATCTTCAGAGCCGGCGGCGGGAAGCAGGTGATCCAGATCCGCTACAGAGCCCTGCAAATCGTAAAACCGGGGGGTATCCAGCGGCACGAACCGGGCGGTAACGGTGCTGTCTACGGTTACGATATACGCACCCTTTTCGCCCTCCTCGTCATAGCCTCTGCCCATGGGGCAGCCCGGCCAGGCACAGAGGGTCTTGCCGGCAGAAAAACTTCCGGCCTGATGGATATGACCTAAGGCAAGGTAGTGGAGATTGGAATCTTCTACCTGCCGGCGGGAGATGGGGTTATAGGGGGAGGCGGCCACGGTGGGATCACCGTGGAAAATGCCGATATTGATTTTTCCGCTTTCTGCCCGGAAGCCGGGGAGCAGGGCCTTACAGTCCATACCGGTAAAGCCCGCACCGTATACCCGGCACTCAGGCAGATCCACGGACTCGATGGTATTGCTTTTGAAAATATGCACGTTTTCCGGGAAGGATTCGGTCAGCCAGGGACTTTGACCACCCACAAAGTCGTGGTTACCGGGAGTAATGAACACAGGAACGGCCATTTCTTCCAAGGCAGAACAGAGAATCTGCAGGCTCTCCCGGGTATAGCCGCCGTCGAACAGGTCGCCGCTCAGCAGTACCAGATCGCAGTTTTCGTCCCGGCACAGGGCTGCCAGCTTGCCGGGGATCTGCAAAAGCTCCTGACGAAGATCCTCACGGCCTAACAGGGGAGCACCTATGTGCCAGTCGGCACTGTGGAGTATTTTAATCATAAAGATCCACCCTCTCTGCGGCCTTGCACAGGCCGGTTTCGGTATCGATGGTAAACAGCACGGCCTCCAGCTTGGTGGGGCCGTCAGCCCACTGGTAGCGGCTTGTCAGGTCGCCCCGGAATTTGGCGATGGACAGCTCCGGCCGGATTCCCAGCACTGAGTGCTTGGGGCCGGTCATACCCAGGTCCGTTACATAGCCCGTTCCCTTGGGGAGGATCTGGACATCGGAAGTGGGTACGTGGGTGTGAGTACCCCAAAGGGCACTGACCCGGCCGTCCAACAGGTATCCCATGGCCAGCTTTTCGGAGGTGGCCTCTGCGTGGAGCTCCACTAAGATCAGCTTAGTATCGATTTCCTTCAAGATATGCTCGATTTGCAGGAAAGGATTGTCAGGGCCGTAGTCCATATTGCAACGACCGATCAGGTCGATGACCGCCACAGGGCCTGCCTTGGTATCGAAAATGCCATAGCCACGGCCGGGGGCCTGGGGGGCGAAGTTAGCAGGCCGCAGGATACGGGGGCTGTCTTCCAGGAAGGTTACCAGATCCCGCTTGCCGAAGGTGTGGTTACCCATGGTGATCAGGTCCGCTCCGGCGTCCAAAATGTCCTCTGCCTGCTGGGGGGTCATACCCACCACGCTGGCGTTTTCTCCGTTGACGATCACAAAATCCGCATTGGTTTTTCGTTTGAGATAACGCAGGCTGTAGTTGATCCGATTCATACCGGGATTTCCCACTACGTCGCCTACGGCTAAAACCTTAAAATCCATAGATTTTCTCTCCTTATTTCACAGATTTTGCGTACTGAGAAGGGGTAATGCCGAATTTCTCCTTGAACTGACGGGAGAAATGATGGACTGTGGAATATTCCAAAGCCTCGGCGATCTGGGTGAAGTTCAGGTTGCCCTCACGGATCAATTGCTTACTCTTTTGCAGCTTTACCCGGCGGAGGTACTCACCGGGGGAGATCTGCAAATGCTTTTGAAACAATGCCGTCAGATAGCTGGCACTGACACCGATGTTTTTGGCAACGATGGGCACGTTCAGCTTTTCTGAGACGTGGTCGGTGATATAGTGCTGGGCTCTGGCGATGATCCGGTTTTCGCTGCTTCCGGTGGCAGGAACTGCCACTTCACCGGCGGTTTCCCGCAGAAGGCTGATAAGGATCACGTTCAGCAGGCTTAAAAGCATATCAGAAGAATGGGGGGCAGGGGATTCCTGCTCCCGGAGCATTTGCTGCAGGCAGCTGTGTACGGCCTTGGAGGCCTTGATGGGGCGGTTAGCGATCCCACTCCAATCACAATGGTCTGATGCAAAGGAAATGCTCAAAAAACGGGGAGCGACACCAGTATCTGCATATTGCATATGCCATTGTCCGGGTGCATAGATCACAAGATCGCCTTGGTTCAGCAGGGAGTCCTGACCGTCCACCACAGAGTGTACAGAGCCGCTGTCCACGTAGGTCAGCTTGGCCATTTCCCGGGCTTCGCCGGGGAACAAAAAGCCCTGCTCCGGCTCTTGATAGAAGAAGGTCGTTAGAGAGGTTACCTGCAGCTGGGGGTAAATGGCAAAGTTATCGGCAGGAGATGTGGTCAGCTCTCTTGGCATCAGTACTGCCGAAAGCACCACGGAGGATTTTTCCTGGAAGGCTGTCAGCCGAAACCAAATGCCGGGCTTTAACTGCAGGGGTCTATCCAAATAAAAATCCTTATAGCTTATGCCGTCTAAAGACACGGAAAGCACCGCAAAGCCGCTCTCGCTCCGCAGTCTGGTGTCCGCTACGGTCCTATAAGTGGTGGCACTGCCCATGGACAGAGCCATAGACTGGTCGTTATGGGTAGCTTGCACTTTCTCCGGCAGTAAAATGCCAAAAGACTGAAATTCAATTGGATTCAAATTCTGTATCAAATCCATCACCTTCCGGGTAAAAAATAATAGAGTCATCTTTCGATGACTCTATTATATAGTAAATAGTTGAAAATGGCAAATACTTTATCGCGGATACCTAAATTATGCACCATAATGTTCCATAGTACTGTTAAAAATGGCTTTTATGGTTGCTTGGAAGGATAGGGCTTGCGTTCATCTGTCAGGTCCATTAAAAAATCAAGGCTTGTTTTGTAATAGTTAGCAAGGATGAGCAGATTGTCAATTGTAGGAACTGCGTTGCCGGACTCATATTTCGAGAGAGTGCTTTGGCTAATTCCGGTATCCATTTGTACCTTTATTTGAGTAAAATCCTTTGTTACACGGATGAGTTTTATATTTTTCATGCAATAATCCCTCCTGTTGACTATTCAATTATTGCATATTTTAGTCTTGACACACATAATTTATGAGAATATAATATTCTGAAGGAGAATATTATATTCTCGAATACACAAAAGGAGAGAAAAAATTATGAAAAGAACAATGTTGCTATTAACAATGCTGCTTACTTTAGTTAGCCTGAGTGCCTGCCATGAACATACTTGGTTAGATGCGACCTGCACCGAGGCAAAAACGTGTTCTTCTTGCGATGCCGTGTCGGGGGTAGCACTTGGGCATAAATGGCAGGATGCTACCTGCACAGAAGCCAGGACCTGCACTGTTTGCGGTGTGGTTTTGGGAGATGCGGTTGGTCATAATTGGAGTGATGCAACTTGCACCGAGCCGAAAACTTGCGCTACTTGTGGTGCAACAGAGGGTGATGCTGCGGGCCATAGATGGAATGAAGCAAACTGCACTACGCCTAGAACCTGCTATATCTGTAAAATAACGGAAGGGTCTGAGAAAGGGCATGATTGGAATGTCATCAATGCGTATCTAAAAAAATGCAAACATTGCGGAGTTACTGAAACAGACCAAAGCAAGTTTCCAAAAGATTTAGGGAGCTTAACACCGTGCACCGGTAAAAATTATTATAAGAAATACTATGAACACGATATTTACGGAAACGGATTTTCAGAAGGGTTATATATTCAGATTTACGATAAACTGACAGCAGAAACGGAATATGTACTAAATAAGGAGTACAAAAAATTTACTACAACATTGATGATATCATCCGATTCATATGAGTATTTTAAAGGTAGTCTGAAAATCTATGTGGATGAGGTTTTGGCCTATGATTCAGGAATGATGAATCTAAAAACGCAACCGCGCAACATTGAAATTGATGTTTCAGATGCACTATTTCTGAAAATCGTTGTTTCAGGAAACTCTCCATATGCTAAATCTGGGTATGCAATGCTTGCTTATCCAATGCTCATCTATTGATACTATAAAAGCATATGCCAATACGGCTCACAACGTCATTTGCGACGTTGTGAGCCGTTGTTTGTTTAGAACGTTATTTAGTTAAAACTTATCGCTGATATTCAAATTGCATATCGTAGATGTCCACGACGTCGCCGTCTTGAATGCCCAGTTCCTCCAAGCGGGCAAAGAGTCCACATTTGCGGAGCTGCTGGTCAAAATAGTTTCTCGATTCATAATCGTCAAAGTTGATATTGATAATCAGCCGCTCCAGCCAAGTGCCGGTAACCACCCAAGTGTTGCCCAGGTGCTCGATCTCCAACGCGTTGGGATCACCGGGTTCTTCAATGACCTCCACGTACTCCGGCTCGTAAATGGTAACCGGGGGCAGGGTGCGAAGCTTTTCGGCTACCACACGCATCAGATTCTTTGTGCCCTGTGTCGTGCCTGCAGAAATTTCATAAAGCTCACAGCCGGCTTCTTCTACGCATGCTCTCAGCCGTTCCAGATTATCGGACTCCGGCATTAGCAGGTCGCACTTGTTGGCGGCTACGATCATGGGCCGGTCGCTCAGGTCTACGCTGTAGTTGTGTAGTTCCTGACAGATGGCGTTAAAGTCCTCCACAGGATCGCGACCCTCGGAACCGGATACGTCTACTACGTGAACCAGCAGTCGGCAGCGGTCGATGTGCCGCAGAAAGTCGTGGCCCAGGCCAGCACCCTCTGCCGCACCCTCGATGATGCCGGGAATGTCTGCCATAACAAAGGACACACCCTCGTCCACGTAGATCACGCCCAGATTGGGATACAAAGTGGTAAAGTGATAGTTGGCGATCTTGGGCCGGGCGTTGGAGGTTACGGAGAGGAGGGTGGACTTGCCCACGTTGGGGAAGCCTACCAGACCTACGTCAGCCAAAAGCTTCAGCTCTAAGACAACGTCCCGTTCCTGTCCCTTCAGGCCTGCCTTGGCAAACCGGGGGATCTGACGGGTAGGGGTGGCATAGTGGGCATTGCCCCAGCCGCCCCGGCCACCCTTGGCCAGAATAAAGTCATCGTCCGTGGACATATCCACGATGATCTGCCCGGTTTCCGCGTCCCGGACTACTGTGCCACGGGGCACTTGGATAATAAGCGGCTCGCCCCGCTTGCCGCTCATATTCCGGCCTTGTCCGTTCTGGCCGGACTGGGCGGCGTATTTCCGCTTATAGCGGAAGTCCAAAAGTGTGGACAGATTGTCATTGACCCGCAATATTACACTGCCGCCATGACCGCCGTCGCCACCGTCAGGGCCGCCGGAAGCTACATATTTTTCCCGGTGGAAGGCAACCGCTCCGTCGCCGCCCCGGCCGCCGCATACGGTGATGCGGACTCTGTCTACAAACATTTCCATAATTAGTCCTCTTGTGTACAAATTTGGGTCTGGGTGGTCTTGGCTTTCTTCAGGGCAAACATAAATGCTGCCGTTACGCCAACCATCAGAGCTCCGTATACGAAAAACACAGGGGTGTAAGTACCGATGGCGTCAAAGCAGATGTTGGACACCAGCGGTCCTACCGCATAGCCTGCGGTATTGACCGAAACAAAAATACCCAGCATTTTGCCGAATTCCTTTTCGCCGAACAGGTCGCCGGCGATCAGCGGCAGCATGATGGTTTCCAGGGGCAGGGCAAGACCGGCAAGTACCGAGTAGGCCATGGCGATCACCTGACCCTCAGTAGATCCGGAGACGATGGCCAGCAGTACAATCATAACCACTGCAGCTCCATCGCAAACCAGCATGGTAAACTTAAGACCTTTTTTGTCATACATGACGCCTGTCAGGAATTTGAAGGCCGCCAGGGAAAGTGCGTAAACGCTGGTGGCGGTAGCGATAAAGCTGTCGCCAAGGCCGCGGTCCTCCATATGGGCAGCGGCTACGCCGGTTACGCTTTGCAGCACTGCACCGGTAAAGAAAATACAGATGCAGGCAATATAGAAATAGGGCTTGCGAAGTGCCTGAGAAAAGGTGATGCCCTCCCAGGTTGCACCCTTGGATTTTTTATTTTGGGGCAGAGTTTCTGCTTTGGGAGCGTCCCGGAACACCAGCACCAGCACCACACCCACCACCAAAAGGATCAGGGCAATCAGCCGGTAGGCAGTTTGGTAGCCGAAGACGTCGCTATTGATAATTTTGCTGATAAAGGGAGCGGATACCGCAGTACCAAGGGCGTTGGCACACATAACGATGCCAAGGATCGTACCCTGGTTCTTTTTGCACCAGCGTTTTACGATATAGCCCACGATGGTCGTACCGCCAAAGGTCAGGCCCAGACCGAGCAGGGCACCGCCTGCGTAAATACCGATCACATTGGTAGCCAGAGAGCTGACAAGGCAGGAAAGTGCCAAAGCACCTACACCTAAGCCTACCAGCTTCCGGGTGCCGAATTTCATAACCAGCACGCCAAAGAACAGGTTGGTTACAGCGGTGGTAATATACCGCAAACTGTCGCTGACCGCGTAAGCACCCCGGGAAATGTCCAGAGCTTCCGTTACGGCTGTCAGAAACAGACCCTTATTGCCGCTGCAAAAACCCAGTCCTGTGAAGCACAGTACAAAGCTTGCCGCAACAATGACCCACTGATAATTGAATTTTCTTTTGTTAAGCATTTTAGAATCTCCAAAACACGGCTCACAAGCCTTCTCCTCAAGGAGAAGCCATAATAAAAGAGGACTGTTGCCGTGGGGCAACAGTCCTTCGCTTTTCGTGATTACTGCTCCACAGCGTATACGGAGCACTGACGGCGATCCTTGCCCTTGCGCTCGAACTTGACAGTACCGTCAACCAGAGCAAACAGAGTGTCATCGCTGCCGATTCCCACATTGACACCGGGGTGAATGTGAGTGCCTCTCTGGCGGACCAGAATGTTACCGGCCAGAACGAACTGACCGTCAGCACGCTTTACGCCCAGACGCTTAGACTCGGAATCACGGCCGTTCTTGGTAGAACCACCGCCCTTGTGGTGAGCGAAAAACTGAATACCAATCTTCAACATGGTGTTACACCTCCAAAACTTCGATATAGTCCGGATAATCGTCCCGCATGCTGCAGAGGGTCAGCATCATGCCGGCAAGCACTGCCTGCACGGACTCCTCTTCATCGCAGGAGACGGGGAGAGTCAGGGTGATCCGGTCGTCCTTGACTCTTACCTTGGCCTTTGCACCGCACACATCATTGATGGTGGCTTCGGCCATGGTTACTGTGGCGGAGATGGCAGCACAGACAATATCCTTGCCTGCTTCTGCATAACCGCTATGACCGGAGACGGAGAATCCGGTGATTCTGTCGCCTTCCATAAAAAACTCGCATCTTGTCATAATTACAGTGCGATCTTGGTGATTTCCACCTTGGTGTAGGGCTGACGATGGCCCTGCTTCTTCTTCTCGTTCTTCTTGGCCTTGTACTTGAAGACGATGATCTTCTTGGCCTTGCCGTTCTTCAGAGCCTTGGCCTCCACGGTAGCACCCTCAACCAGAGGAGCACCGATCTTGGAGTTTTCGCCGTCCAGCACTGCCAGAACCTGGTCGAACTTCACGGTGGCTTCTGCCTCTACATCCAGCTTTTCGATGTACAGGACATCGCCCTCGGAGACGGTATACTGCTTACCGCCGGTTACGATAACTGCTTTCATTCCTTTTTCACCTACTTTTATTGTGTAGACTCGCTCTGGAGGCGGGCGACCATAGATCGCCAACTTAAGCCTTTTCAATGCGGCTCGACTATTTTAGCAAAGGAAAATCCAAAAGTCAAGTGGTTTTTCACGGGTTTTTGACGATTTTCAGGCCAAATCCGATACCAATTTGCCGTCCTGTGGCAAGCCAGGCGGCAGTTTCTTTCTGCATGGAGGTGATTTGGGGCAGGGAAGATACATCACCGTCAAAGTGCTTGCCGAAGATCCGCCACAGATCCTCGCCCTCGGGCTTTTCTCGGGATTCATAAATTTGGAACTGTTCCCGGAAGGCCAAAACGTTTTTGGCGGAGGGGA
Organism: Oscillospiraceae bacterium; assembly: GCA_017456105.1. The sequence continues at coordinate 18,371 of JAFTKA010000018.1, forward strand.
AGATATGGGGGTTTTCGTTGTACAAAAGCCAGCTTCCGCAGTGGAGGATCAGGGGATCTTCCTTAAAAAAGACCTTTGCCCGTTGGAAGCTGTCCTCGCAGGCTTCCGGTGTCATAGGACCACCGCTGGGGATATGGACATTATATACGGTCTGCCCGGGCAGAACGGTTATGCCACCGACCGTTACCGGCTCTTTGCCCCGGAAGGTGCTTCGCTCAAACTGGAGCCTTCCCAGACTGAAAATCTGCATGCGGAAGAAATTCTGATACCATAAGCCTGTTCCCGTACCCCAAATGCCGTAAAGCTGCTTACATTCCAATGCTTTGGCTTTCAAGTCCAGCACCGTATCCCAGTACAGTTCGTCGGGAAGGTTTGCGGCTTTGTAGTCTTCCCGCAGGCGTTTGAAGGCACAGACTAAAAACACGAACCGCATGGTGTATTCTTCGGTTTCCGTTTCCAATTCCCAGGCCTTTTGCATCATATCCATCAGAGGGAAATCCGTGGCGTAAAGCTCGTCAATTAGGGCATTTAACGCCTGTTCGTGCCGGGAAATGATCCGAAGGCCCGTTTCCCGGAGGTAACGGTCGCCCTCCGCCGGCAGAGCCAATTTATCCATAAATAAGAGGAAATGGTTTTTCATGGTGGCAAGCTCCTTATATCATATTATATATAGTATAACATTCCGGCAGGGTGATGGCAAGTGCCATTGACACCGGTTTTGATTCGTGTTAGGATAGTACAATCAAAACCAAGGAGAACCCTATGAATCCCTTTTCCAGAACCCAGCTGCTTTTCGGGGCAGAGGCTATGAAAAAACTGAATAACGCCCGGGTGGCTGTGTTTGGACTGGGCGGCGTTGGCGGTTACGTTGCGGAGGCGTTGGCTCGCAGCGGTGTGGGTGCGTTGGATCTTGTGGATCACGACACCATCAGCCTTACCAATATCAACCGTCAGATTTTGGCCACCCACGATACGGTGGGCAGAGCTAAGGCAGTGGTAGCCGCAGAGCGGGTTTTAGCAATCAATCCCCAAATCAAGGTAAATGCAATCCAAAAATTCTACGGCCCGGATACGGCGGCGGAATTCGATTTTACACAATATAATTATATAGTAGATGCCATCGACACTGTAACGGGCAAGCTGGCTCTTGTGATGGCCGCCAGGGAGGCGGGTGTTCCCATCATCTGCTCCATGGGGACGGGCAATAAGCTGGATCCTACGGGGTTTCGGGTGGCCGACCTTTATGAGACCTCTGTTTGTCCCCTTGCCCGGATCATGCGGAAGGAGTGCCGCAAGCGGGGGATCGAGCGGTTGAAGGTGGTCTATTCAGAGGAAGAGCCCCTTGCTCCCGTGCCTTCGGAGGAAGAAATGGAAGAACTGCCGGAGGGGAGAAATGCCCTGCCCGGCTCCTGTGCCTTTGTGCCGGCGGCGGCAGGCCTTGTGCTGGCAGGAGAGGTTATCAAAGATTTAACTGAGGTTTATAATGCAAGTAAGAAATAAACTGATCGGAGACCGGCCTTTTTATCGCCGGGTGGCGGCGGTGGCCGTGCCGATCATTGTACAAAACGGAATCACCACCTTTGTGTCGCTTTTGGACAATGTGATGGTGGGTCGCGTGGGAACGCTGGAAATGAGTGGTGTTTCCGTGGTGAATCAGATACTTTTGATCTTTATGCTCAGCGTGTGGGGCATCAATGCCGGTGCGGGCATCTTTACCGCCCAGTTCCGGGGGTCTTGCGACAACGACGGCATTCGGTACACCCTGCGTTACAAACTGTTGGCCTGTATGGTGATCACAGCGGCCTTTATTGTGGCCATGTTCCCGGCGGCAAAACCCCTGATCGGGTTGTTCCTGCAGGGCGAAGGATCCCCGGAGGACGCCCGGGCGATCATGGGCTTTGGTTTGGAGTATTTGGATATTATGCTTTGGGGTCTTGTGCCCTTTGCCCTGTGCAACGCCTATGCCGGCACGCTCAGAGAGTGCGACAAGGGTGCTGTGCCCATGGTGGGCAGTATGGTGGCGGTGGGCGTCAACCTGGTGCTCAACTACCTGCTGATCTTCGGCAAGCTGGGCCTGCCGGCTATGGGTGTCAGAGGTGCTGCCCTGGCTACGGTCATTTCCCGGTTTGTAGAATTGGGCGTGGTTGCCGGCTGGGCTCATTTACATACCAAGGTGCTGCCTTGCATCAAGGGACTGTTCCGGAGCGTATATATTCCCGGAAAGCTTTTGGGAAAGATGATCCTCAAAAGTACGCCCCTTTTATTTAATGAGGCACTTTATGCCACGGGTATGGGCATCATCAGCCAGTGCTACTCCACCTGCGGTCTTGCGGTGGTCAGTGCGGTGAGCATCGCTACCACCCTCAATAATTTGGCCAGTGTGGTTACCACTGCCATCGGCAATACCATCGGCATTATTATGGGTCAGATGCTGGGTGCAAACCATTCCCGGGAAGAACTGAGGACCACAAACAGCCGGTTACTGGCTCTGGCGGTGGCAGCAGGTGTTACCTTCGGTCTTCTGTTGGTGGCAATTTCCTGGGTGTTCCCCCTTTGCTACAATGCCAGCGGTGAGATCCGGGCGTTGGCGACCTCTTTGATCCTGATCATGGCGGTGGTCAAGCCCTTCCTGACCTTCTCCTCCAGTTGCTACTATACGGTGCGGGCCGGCGGTCAGATCGGCATCACCTTCCTGTACGACAGCGGCTTTATGTTTGTCTTTACTATTCCGATTGCGTTTTGTCTGAGCCGGTTTACGGACATCTCCATTCTGCCGATGTTCTTCTGCTGCCAGCTGCCGGACGTCTGTAAATGCGTCCTGGGCTTTATTATGATTAAAAAAGAACGCTGGATGCAGCGATTGATCCCGTAAAATATACAGGGCGTAAAAACGCCCTGTATATTTTTTGCTTTATTGGACAATACTCCACCCAAAGGAGGTATTGCTATGAAAATTCGTCAGATCATGTCCAGTCCCGCCATCTCGGTGGGCGAGGGGGAAACGGTGGAAGCAGCTGCCCGCACCCTTGCACAATATAATATTGGGGTACTGCCGGTGTGCAACACAAGAGGAGAGGTTTGCGGCCTGGTAACTGACAGAGATTTGGTTACCCGCTGCATGGCAGCCGGAAAAGCACCGGGGAAAACCACGCTGAAAGAGATCATGACAGGGCAGGTAACCTCTGTCCGGCCGGATACGGAGATCGGGGTGGCAGCACATCTGATGGGAAGGCTCCAGGTAAGACGGCTGCCGGTGGTGGAAAACGGCAAGCTCTGCGGCATGGTGAGCCTGGGAGATCTGGCTGTCAGAGATGAAACGGCGGTCGATGCCTCCGATGCTTTAACTGATATCAGCAGTAACCTTTCTGCCCGATAAAAGGGTAAAAAACACACCGAAGAAAAAACCCCGGAAAAAAAGTAAAAAATTTGAAAAAACTTCTTGACAAGCGGGTAATGGTGTGGTACTATTAGCAGGCTCACCCCGTGGGGCGGGCAGGAAATGTACCTTGTAAATTGAATAACGCAAAGACGAACAAACACCTTGGACAATAATGAATTGTTTAAGTTTCGAGTAAAATCGAATTTAAGCCAACGAAAATTCTTGAGTAAAATTTGCTAGACAA
>JAFTKA010000019.1 GCA_017456105.1 Oscillospiraceae bacterium
CACGTGCTGGCTTCCGGCAACGACGTGAACATCTTCGTCTTCGATACCGAGGTCTACTCCAACACCGGCGGTCAGGCTTCCAAGGCCTCCAACATCGGTCAGGTTGCTCAGTTCGCAGCCTCCGGTAAGGAGACCAAGAAGAAGTCCCTGGCTGAGATCGCCATGTCCTACGGCTACGTTTACGTGGCTCAGATCGCCATGGGTGCAAACCAGGCTCAGACCATCAAGGCTATCTGCGAGGCTGAGGCTTACAACGGACCTTCCCTGATCATCGGCTATGCTCCCTGTGAGATGCACTCCATCAAGGGCGGCATGATGAACTGCCAGAACGAGATGAAGAAGGCTGTTGAGTGCGGCTACTGGAATCTGTTCCGCTTCGATCCCTCCAAGGCCAGCGGCAAGTTCCAGCTGGACAGCAAGGCTCCCAAGGACGGCTATCAGGAGTTCCTGATGAACGAGGCCCGTTACGCCCGTCTGACCCGCGAATTCCCCGAGCGTGCAACCGAACTGTTCGCTAAGAACGAGGCTGCTGCTAAGGAGCGTTGGGAACACCTCAACAAGCTGGTTGAGATGTACAAGGACTAATATGAAATATGGCCGCCCTTCGGGGCGGCCTTTTTCAAGGAGGCACTATGTACTGTACAGTAACTGATATCCGGGGCGACTATGCCATCGTAAAGTATGACGAGACCGGCGTGGAATCAGAGGTCGCTTTAGCTCTGCTCCCCTTCGGCATTGATGCCGGCGACCGACTGAAATTTGAAAATTATGAATTTACGCAAATATAAAAATCAGCCGTTCTTGCGAACGGCTGATTTTCTTATAACTTTTTCAGCACTTCCTGCAGATAGTTCCAAACTCTTTCCGTGGAGGCAATTCCCAGCTTTTCCCGGCTGGTGTGAATATCGTGCATCTCCGGGCCGATGGACACGCAATCCAGACCCTCCAGCTTTTCGCTGAGCAGGCCGCACTCCAAGCCGGCGTGTATAGCAACTACTTCCGGCTCTTTGCCGTACATCTGCCGGTAGGTCTCCACCATGGTATCTCTTAGGATTGAATCCTTTCGGTACTCCCAGGCAGGATAATCACCGGTTTCGCTGTAGCCGGCCTCATACTTTTCTGCAATCGCTTTCAGAGTGTCCAAAAGTTCCCGCTTTTCAGCATTGACAGAGCTTCTCACTGCAAAGGTCATGTGAAAATTGTCGTCAAGGCCCATAACGCCCAGATTCAGACTGGTCTGCACCAAGCCTTCAATATCCTGACTCCAGGCCTGCACTCCGTTGGGAACTTCCTGCAGTAATTTGATAGCCCTGGCAGTACACTCGGCAGTCATGGCATTTCCGCCCAAAGCGTCCACATTTTCACCGCGAATCACAGCCGCAGGTTCTTCATACTGACTGCGGATCTCCTGCTGCAAGGAAGCCATGATCTCATTGATGCAATCAAGCTCATTTCCCAAGGCAACCAGGGTAACCTGACTGCTGTGAGCGATGGCATTGTCCTTTGCACCACCCACAAGACTTGTGATGCAGATGGGCATTTTCTCCTGAATCCGCTGTAGCAACAGACCCATAATCTTATTGGCATTGGCACGGTTCTTGTGGATCTCCACACCGGAGTGGCCGCCCTGCAGGCCCTCCACCGTCAAACGGACACAAGGTCCATACACTGCCCGACGCTCTGCCGGCAAACTGATGGTTGCCCTTGCACCGCCGGCACAGGCCACCGTAAAGATACCCTCTTCCTCGGAGTCGATGTTAATGAGCGTTCTGCCTTTCAGCTTAGACAGGTCAATACCTGCAGCACCGTACATGCCGGTCTCCTCGTCCACAGTGATGATGGCCTCAATGGGAGGGTGCGGAATCGTCTTATCGGCAAGCAGTGCCAAAATATAGGCAAGGGCGATGCCGTCATCGCCGCCCAGGGTTGTGCCCTTGGCAAAGACATATTCTCCGTCGTGGACAATATCCAGGCCCTCGGTATCCATATCGATGGTGCAATCGGCGTCCTTGTCGCAGACCATATCCATATGACCCTGCAGGATCACAGGTGCATGATCCTCATAGCCGGGCGTACCTTCTGCGAACATCAAAATGTTATTCAATTCGTCCTGCACATAGGGTATCCCCTGCTCCATAGCAAAGGATTTCAGATAGTCGCTGATTTGCTTGGTGTTGCCGGAGCCATGGGGCATGGAGCAAATCTTTTCAAAATAATAGAATACAGACGCAGGCTGCAAACCTGCCAGTCTTGCAGTTTCCATGGTAATTCCTCCTAAAAAAAGACCGCAGAGCAAGCTCTGCGGTCAAGTATTCTTAGTGCTGAATCAGGGTCAGAGCCAACGCAAACAGGATCCAAGCCAGAGCGATCCACTTGGTCATACGAGCCAGCTTCTTATCCAGGCTGCCGTTACCCTTAGACATATAGGAATCGTTGTTGCCGGTAACTGCACCGGACAGGCCTGCCTCCTTACCGGACTGAGCGAGTACCACGATCACCAAAGCCAGGCTGGCGATCACTTCCAAAACGATCAGAATAATTCTCAAAGTCTCCATTGCAAAAACCTCCTTCTACAGATCATAAAAGTCGCGTTTGCGAACCAAATTTACAAAAGCTAGGCTATTATAGCACGAGTTTTCTCAAATTGCAAGTAGTTTTTTACTTGGTAACCCATGTGCCGGTGGCAGCACAGGTCAGGTAGGCGTTGATAAAGGGATCCAAAGCACCGTCCATGACGCCGTTCACGTTAGAGGTTTCACAGCCTGTCCGGGTGTCCTTTACCAGGGTGTAGGGCATAAATACGTAGTTGCGGATCTGACTGCCCCACTCGATCTTCTTTTGCACGCCCTTGATATCGGAGATCTTCTCCAGATGCTCCCGTTCCCGGATCTCCACCAGCTTACTGCGGAGCATTCTCAAACAAGTTTCTTTGTTCTGGAACTGGCTGCGTTCCGTCTGACAGGATACCACGATGCCGGACTTGTGGATCAGCCGGACAGCGGAGCTTGTCTTATTGATGTGCTGACCGCCTGCACCGGAGGAACGGAAGACCTGCATTTCGTAATCTTCAGCCTTGATCTCAAAATCCTCACTGTCGTCCTCGATCTCGGGGATCACCTCCACCGCCGCAAAGGAGGTCTGACGACGGGCGTTGGCATCAAAGGGAGATACCCGAACCAAGCGGTGAACACCGTTCTCGCCCTTTAAGAAACCGTAGGCATTTTCGCCCTCGATTACAATATCCGCAGACTTAAGGCCCGCCTCTTCACCCTCCTGATAGTCCATGATCTTGTAGGTGAAGCCGTGGCGTTCCGCCCAGCGGGTGTACATACGGTAAAGCATCTGACACCAGTCCTGGGCTTCTGTGCCGCCAGCACCCGCCTGGAAGCTCATCAGAGCATTGTTCCGGTCATAGTTGCCGGTGAGCAGGGTTTGCAGCCGGCAGGATTCCATATCCTCACTGAGCTTTTGGAAGCCCTCCTTCAGCTCAGGAAGCATAGAATCGTCGTCTTCCTCGGCAGCCATTTCACAGATGGTCATCAGGTCCTCCCAGGAGGATACCATCTGGGCATATTTTTCAATTTTATTCTCCAGCGTCTTGGTCTTCACCACGATCTGCTGGCTCTTTTCGGGGTTATCCCAAAAACCGAGGGCCTCCTGCATTGCATGCAGCCGCTCCAGCTCGTTTTTCGCACCCTCCAGATTCAAAGAGTCTGCCAGTCCGTCCAGGGCAGGCTTGATCTCATTTAATTTTTGCTTATAAGCGTCAAACTCAATATTCATGGGCCTGTACTCTCATTTCTTAGAATTCATACAAAGCTATTATATCCCAATTTCTTCCGCCTGTAAAGAGAAAAATAAAAGTCAGGCAACGCCTGACTTTTACCGTTCACTGGGTTTTCCGTCCTCTTCGTCGAAGATCAGATCGTCAATATCCTGCTCCTGGTCGGAATGTGTGTACATCATTGTCCCCACCTTTCAAAATTCTCAGTTCTTAGTAGTATATGCAGATAGAAACAAAGATGACCAAAAGAGTTGACACCAACCACAATTTTCGGTACAATACTAGAATAATATGCCCCAGTAGCTCAGTTGTATAGAGCGTCCGCCTCCTAAGCGGAAGGTCGGAGGTTAGAGTCCTCTCTGGGGTGCCAAAAGCGGCGAGCAAGCTCGCCTAAAAGAAGAGAGAATAAAGAATAAATAAGAAATAATAAAGTTTTCGGCTTCGCCGCTTTATTTATTCATTATTCTTTATTCTTTTTTCTTTATTCTTTCAAAGGAGGAGCAACAATGAAAAAAGAAAATCCATTATTGGACAAGGCTCTGCTGTTTGCAGCCCGGATTATTAAGTTAAATAAGTATCTAATAAAAGAGAAGAAAGAAACAATAATCGCAAAGCAAATTGTCCGCAGTGCTACCTCCATTGGGGCCAACGCCAACGAAGCAATTTATGGTATCAGCAAAGCGGATTTTATTGCAAAGCTTCAAATTTCTCTGAAAGAAACCGCGGAGACGGAGTATTGGTTACGCCTTCTGATACTGTCTGAATACGTAACTGAAAAAGAGGGTCAATCACTGCTTAATGATTGCCTTGAGATCAAGAAAATTCTTATTTCAACACTAAATACCGCTAAGGAAAACAAATAGCGGCGAGATAAATCTCGCCCAAAAGAAGAGAGAATAAAGAATAAATAAGAAATAATAAAGTTTTTTGGCTTTGCCGCTTTATTTATTCATTATTCTTTATTCTTTTTTCTTTATTCTTTATTTTTTGAAAAGCCGGACACGAAAGTGTCCGGCTTTTGCTATTCAAACATACCATATTTTAATTTGACCCTGTCCAGCATAGTCAAAAGGGGCTTTCCCAGCAGCAACAGCACCAGTACCGTACCGATGGCCTGGCTGATGTTCACATAGAAGCCGGAAATAAAGGCCGCCATTGCCGATCGCCAGCTGATCCGGGACAGCATCAAAAACACGTGGGAGCTGTCCAGCAGCGGTCCGATCCACAAAATCACCGCAAAGAAACCGAAGATCGCCATGACCCAGGGCTTCCGGGGCAGCCAACCCTTTCGGAAGCAAAAGCCCGCCAGCATACCACCCGCACCGTAGGCCATCATCTGCCAGGGTGTGTACGGTCCTTGTCCGTAGAAGAAATTGCTGGCAAAAGCGGTAACGGCACCCACCATAAAGCCTGCCTCCGGTCCAAAGGCAATACCGGAAATTAAAATCAGGGCAAACGCCGCCTTAAAATGGGGCACAGGAATCGCCACACGCCCGGCGATGGCGATGGCACACATGGTAGCGATCATCACCAGTTCCCTGGCCTGAGGTCTTCTGCCCTCAAAGGCCATAAAAAACGGGATCATCAGCTCAACAATCATGAGCGTGCCGGTGATGTAATAGCTCCGCCCGGACAGCTTTGTCCCCAAAAACAGCGTTGCAGGGATCAACAGCAGGAACACGATAAGGGTTGCAATATTGGATTTTTTCACCGATCATTCCTCCTCGTTCTGCTTACAAAGCTCCACAACATCTTCTGCCGTTACGGCCATGGAAAATACATGCCGGCTCATACGGTTGGCGGCGGTGGTATAGAAACTGTTGTTTCCAAAAAACCGCCTGGGACTGTCTGTGGTCAGGATCTGTCCGTCGAAGAACATACTGACCATATCTGCATACCTTGCACAAAATTCCACATCGTGGGACACCATCACAACGGTGATCCCCTGCCCTTTTAGTTTTGCAAGGATCGCTGCCAGCTTTTCCTTAAAGAAGCTGTCGATACCCTTGGTAGGCTCGTCCAAAAGCAAAAGCCTGGGGTTTGTAAGCAGTACCTTCGCCAAAGCAGACCTTTGCTGTTCACCACCGGACAGGTCATAGGGGTGGCTGTCCAGCAGATCTTCAATTTCACAGACAGCAGCAATTTCAGCGATCCGCTGCTGGTCCCCGGACATCTCCGCCAGCTCCTCCCGGACCGTTCTCTTAACAAACAGGCTCCTGGGATCCTGGGGCAGCATGGCAAGGCAGCCGCCGAACAGTTCCGACGCCTTATATTTTTGGGCTACCTTGCCGAACACCTTTACCTTGCCCCTGTAGGGCCTACAGATGCCGCAAATCGCTTTTAACATCGTGGACTTGCCTGTACCGTTGCCGCCAACAATGGCGTAGAGGCTGCCCTCCGGGACTTCCGCGGACACACCTCGCAGCACGTCCGGGCTGTCCTTTTCATACCGAAACCAAAGCTCCTTCAGAGAAAGGGCAATATCCCTTTTTTCATTCAGCTCTGCTGCCGGCAGAGTACCTATTCTTGGCGTAGGACAGGTCTTGCTGAGCCAGGTTCTTCCCTCCCGTACCGTCAGAGGGCAATCTCCCTCTCCCTTTGTTCCGTAGAATACCCGGACAGGAGTGGGCATGGCCGCAAACATATTGCTTCCCTTTTCATACAGAAGCTTTCCGATATTCCGGGGCGTATCGTCGGCGATCACCCGACCTTTGTCCATCACCACAGCCCGATCGGCATAGGGGAAAATATCCTCCAAGCGGTGCTCGGTAATGATCACGGTCGTACCCAATTCAATATTGATCTTCCGCACGGTGCTCAGAAAATCCGATGCGGCAATGGGGTCTAACTGACTGGTAGGCTCGTCCAGGATCAGCACCTCCGGCTGCATGGCCATAATGGAAGCAAGATTTAATAACTGCTTCTGACCGCCGGACAAGGTGGCCACGTCCTTATGAAACCAATCGGCAATTCCGAAATAACAGGCCATCTCCGCCACCCGGGCACGCATGGTCTTCTGATCACAGCCAAGGCTCTCCAGGCCAAAGGCCAGCTCGTGCCAGACTTTATCGGTTACGATCTGGTCCTCGGGATTCTGCATCACAAAGCCTATTTTGGCAGACTGCTCCTGCCGGCTGACCTTTTCCACCGGCTCACCGTCAAACAGGATCGCACCGTTTTTTTCTCCGTTGGGTGCAAGCACGGATTTCATATGCCGCAGAAGGGTCGTCTTGCCGGAGCCGGAAGCACCGCACAAAACCACATACTCGCCCTTTTGAATTGTCAGATTGATGCCATCAAGCGTTTTCCTGCCATTTGCCGTAGGGTAAGAAAAGCTCAGATCCTTGATCTCGAAATGTGCCATTGTATGGCCTCCTTTATCTGTAACGCAGTGGGGATCAGAAGATATGCGGTGTAAGTGATCACGCCCCAGGAAACGGGTGCGACCGACAATGTGGGGGTATAGACAGCAGAAAGCTGGCCAAAATGGGCCGCCAGGATCGTAAGTGCCAGCAAGACCGGCATGAGAATCAGCAGCAGATAGTCCTGCAAGGTCATACGGTAGATCATAAAGCTTGACCGCTTTGCTCCACCGTAGCCCCTGGCACGCATGGAATCTCCCGTAATGATGCCGCCCTCCAAAGCCCAGCCGGTCAACGCACCCAGAACCGTCGTTCCTTCCTTTACCTTTTCTTTGAAAGAAGCTGCTTCGTGTGCTCCCTTGCCGATGGACTTTCTTGCCCCGGCAATACTCCGGGTCTTGCCAATAAAATTGGGCACCATGCGAAATACCATCACCAGCAGTAATGATATGGAGGGGATCAAATTGCCGAAAAGCCCCATAAATTTATCGCTTGTCAGCACCTTATTATAACAGCCAAACCACAATAGCATAATGATGAATGTGGCCGCCACCGCCCCACCGTAGAGCAGAGCCTCAAAGGTGTAGGGCCTTCCAAACAAAAGAAACAGCACCCTGTCGCCATAGGTGTTGAAAAGAGGATTGATCACCGTCAGAAACACGAAAAGCGGCAGCATACCAAGGAGGAATTTTACGCCCTTTTTCCCGTTTAGAAGCAGGTAATATATTGCCCCGGTAACCAGTCCCGATGCAAGATATGCCGGGTGCTGGATCATCACTGAGGCAACGATCGCCCCTGCAAAAAACAGAAAATTCACAGCCGGGTGGCACTTAGAAAATGCATCGTGTTTCATGGCGTCTCCTCCTTTCAAAAAAATAAGCTCCCTTTTCAGGGAGCGATCCAATCACAAAAAATATCCAGAAAACAGCCCCCAAGAGTTTTCCGAATAATGTACAAGGGCCGTATTCCGGCTCTGGACGCCCTGTTGCCCGGATCTTCTCAGAGAAACTCCAATGATCACAGGCGGCTTATTGTCCATCTACGGCGGCTTGGTACCGCTGGGATACGTACAGACAAAGTCCGTACTGCCCATTCCAAATAGCACCTTGTACATAGTGTTATTAAATTGATGCTTTAAGTATACAACAATAATCGCCCAAGTGCAATCTTTTTCTGTGGTAATTTGTCTGATTTATCCCCCTGGGGGGCTTTCCAATGCCGTCAGGAAGTGATATAATGCGGTCGAAAACAATATCACTTAGGGAGAATCGCTCCATGAATCAAATTGCAGAACTGCAAAAAAGAAAAAAACGAAATATTATCGTGATCATAGCCTTGCTGGCAGCCGTCCTCGTTTTGGGCTTTGCCTGTCTGTTTGTAGGCTCCTCCCATATGTCCTTCCGGGAAGCATTGGAGGCCCTGTCCGGCGGCGGTAGCGATGCCCAAAGCCGGATCATCTGGAAAATCCGCTTCCCCAGGGTGCTGGCCGCCATCATTGCCGGAGCGGGACTTTCCGTTGCAGGCCTTGTGATGCAGAGCACCCTGAATAATTCCATGGCCTCCCCCTCTACTTTGGGCGTGTCCAATGCGGCGGTCTTCGGTGCAAACCTGTCCATCATCGCCTTTGCCGGTGGTTTTCTGTCCACAGGCAATAATTTAAGCAGTTTCGATGTGGGAGCAAATCCCTATGCCACCTCTTTGCTGGCATTTATTTTCGCAACGCTCTCCGTTTTGCTGATCTTGGGACTTTGCACCCTCCGGTCCTTCTCCCCCAACGTGGTAGTGCTGGCCGGCATTGCCATCGGTGCTGTGTGGACAGCCGCCACCACCATTTTGCAGTTCTACGCCACCGACGTGGGCCTGTCTGCCGCCGTTATTTGGAGCTTTGGCGACTTAGGTCGTGCCACCTACCGCACCGATATCATTATGGCCGTACCGGTGATCGCAGGCTTCTTGTTCTTCATGCTGATGTCGTGGAAATACAACGCCCTTTTAAGCGGTGAGGCCACCGCCAAAACCATGGGTGTCAATGTATCAGGTCTTCGTTTTATTTCCCTGCTGTTTGCCTCTGTGATCACCGCCGTTTGCGTGTCCTTCTTGGGTGTGATCGGCTTTGTGGGCGTGATCTGCCCCCATATCACCAAAAAACTGCTGGGTCAGGACCACCGGGTTACGATCCCGGTCTCCTGTCTGATGGGAAGCCTGCTTCTTTTACTGGCTGATACCTTATCCCGCACCCTGGGCGGCGGCTCTGCCCTGCCGGTGGGTGCGATCACATCGCTACTAGGTGCTCCTTTCTTTATTGCCATTATCTTCAGCAGAAAGGAGAACCACTGATGTTAAGAATTGATAATCTCCACTTTCGCTACAGCTCTGACCCGGTGCTTCGGGGTGCTTGCCTGGAATTGGAGCAGGGCCAGGTGGGTATCCTGCTGGGCAAAAACGGCTGTGGCAAGACCACCTTATTTAAGAACATTTTGGGCATCGAAAAGCCCAAGCTGGGCGACATCGCCTTTGACGGTGAAAATCTTTTGAAAATGTCCCGCAGAGAGCGGGCAAGACGGATCGCCTATGTGCCTCAGCATATCCACTTCGGAGACCTGACGGTGTTCGATTCGGTGCTGATGGGCAGAGTTTCCTATTTCGGTATGAAGGCAGGCCGTGAGGACTACGAGGCCGTAGAAAAGATCCTGAAGGATATGGGGCTTTCTGAGCTTGCCAACCGCAGTGCCGAGTCTTTGTCCGGCGGTGAAAAGCAGAAGATCGCCATCGCCCGGGCTATGGCACAGGAGCCGAAGCTCATGATCTTCGACGAGCCCACCGGCAATTTGGACATTGCCAATGAGCAGCTGATCATCGCAGAAGCCAAGCAGCTGGCCCGGCAGAAGAATATCAGCATTCTGTCTTCCCTGCACGACCTGAATCAGGCCCTTTATTTTGGCGATAAATTCTTCTTTATGAAGGACGGTGTGGTGAAATACGCCGGTGGAAAAGAAGTGTTTACCGCAGAGGTGATCAAAGATATTTTTGACATTGATGTCAAAATTGTCGAAATCGAAAATCAAACGGTAATATTGGGAGGTTACCACAATGCGTATTAAAAAACTGCTTAGCCTTTGCCTTGTGCTGGTTATGACGCTTTCTGTCTGTGCCTGCAGTCAGGAAACACCTCAGGGTGATACCACCGTTACGGATATGATTGGCCGTGAGGTAACCGTTACCCCCGGCAGCTATAAAAATGTGGTCTGCGTAGGTGCGGGAGCCCTGAGAATGTACTCCTATATCGGTGATGTTGCCCTGCTTGCCGGTGTTGAGGATATTGACAACACCACCCTTGCTGAGCGTCCTATGATGTTCGACTCCGTGGCCCGTCCCTATGTGCTGGCCTTTGGCGATACGTTCAATACCCTCCCCTCCTGCGGTGTGGGCGGTCCTATGGCACAGGCTGCCGAGGCGGAAAAGATCCTCTCCTGTAACCCGGACATCGTGATCTCCGAGTTTGAGGATTTGGAGAAGGCTAATGCCCTGCAGGAGCAGCTGGGAATCCCCGTGATTACCCTGAAGGCCGGCAAAGATGTGTTCGATGAGAATTTTGCCGGCTCTATGGAACTGCTGGGCAAGGTCTTCGGAAAAGAAGACAGAGCCGCCACACTTTTGGATTTTATTGCCAAGGAAAAGGCCGCTATTGCGGACAAAGTCGCCCAGATTTCTGAAGAAGACAAGCCCAGCGTATACATCTGCGGTCTGGGCAACTGGGGTACCACCAACCATCTGATGACCGCCGAAAACTACACTTCCTTCTCCGTCGCCGGAGTCAAGAACGTGGTCAGCGGTTTAGGTATTCAGGGTATCGGCCCCATTGAGGAAGAAAAGTTCGTAGAGCTGGGCGACCAGATGGACATCATCATTATGGACGCCGCGGCCGTCAAGAACATCAAGCCCCTGTACACAGAAGACCCCACTATGTTCGATACCTGTAAGGCCTGGCAGAACGGTGAAGTCTATTTGCAAATGGCCTATAACGCCTATTACACCAACTACGAAATTGCCCTCATCAACACCTGGTTTATCGCCAAAACCGTTTACCCGGAAGCCTTCCAGGACGTGGATCTGACCGCAAAGACCAACGAAATCACCAAGGCTTTCCTGGGCGTCGAACTGGCAGATGATATCTTCACCTGCCCCTCTAGCTTTGGCGGCTATCAGCGAATCGATACTGCAACTTTCTTTAACTGAGGTTTTTATGGAAAAGAGAGATATTATTGAATTTTTTGACCGCTGTGCTCCCTCCTGGGACGCAGATATGATCAAAAGCGACACCATTATCGGAAAGATTCTGGACAATGCCGAGGTTGCCGCAGGTATGGATATTCTGGACGTAGCCTGCGGCACAGGTGTGATGTTTGACTACTATCTAAGCAGGAACGTTGCCTCCGTAACGGGCATTGACATCTCTCCCGAGATGGCAAAGATCGCCTCTCAAAAATATAAAAATAACCCCAAGATCCAAGTGATCTGCGGTGATGTGGAAGAATATTCCTTTGACCGGAAATTTGACCGGATCGTGGTCTACAACGCCTTCCCCCATTTCCCCTACCCCAAGCGACTCATTAAGATTCTGTCCCGCCTTTTGAAAGAGGACGGTCGACTGACGGTTGCCCACGGTATGAGCCGGGAGGCCATCGACAATCACCACAGCGGTGCAGCCAGCAAGGTATCCAACGGTCTCATGACCGCCGAAAGCCTGAAGCGGATCTTTGATGCCCACTTTACGGTAGAAGTGGTAATCTCCAACGATTTTATGTACCAGGTCAGCGGTGTCAAGCGTGATGTGCTGGCACACTCCCACAGCGGCTGTGTCCACTCCCACGGTGGTCTTACCCATTGCCACACCCACGGTGAGGAAGACCACGATCATCACCCCGGTGAGAATGCTACGCCCTTGGAAGAACTGTTGGTGATGATGAAGTATCTTGTTACCCACAATGACGCCCACGCCCAGGAGGTTGCTGACCTTGCCCGAAACCTGATGGCCGCCGGTAAAGACGTTGCCTATGATGAGATCATGGACGCAGTATCTGACTTTGATATGGTCAACGCAAAATTAGCCGCGATCTTAAACAAACTATCAGAGGAAAACACATAATAAGAACGCCCTCCACGTCATTCCGAGGAGCAAAGCGACGTGGGAATCCGTAACTAAAACACCGCATTGGAGAAAACGGATTGCCACGCCAGTGTTCGCACTGGCTCGCAATGACGTCTTCTTGATGCACTAAAAAACAGGACCTGCAATTGCAGGTCCTGTTTTCTTATTGTATGGGTGGCAACCGGACAGCACAGATCCAACGGGATCCTTATTTATCCTGATCGCAATTGAGCATAGTTTTGCCCTCTCCACAAAGCTTTTCAAAATCATGCACAAAGGTAACGTCGGCAGAATCGACACAAGGGTGCTTTATGAGGCCTTCAATTACATCAGGTGCAACAGTAACCGCACGAATACCGGATTCGCAAAGCTCCTGCACCTGAAGGGAGTTCTTAAAGCTGGCAGCAAGAATTCGGGTCTTATATCCACTGGACACAAAGATATCCTGCATGGTTCTTGCGACCTCTATGCCATTGCTTCCAAGGTTATCAATACGGTTTATGTAGGGTGCTGCATAATCGGCACCGCTCTTTGCAGCAAGATAGGCCTGCAGAGGATTGTAAATTGCAGTTGCAGTAATCTTGTAACCCTCGCGGGAAAGGATACGCATCGCTTTGAGTCCTTCGGGAATGGTGGGGATCTTTATAAAGGTCTTTGCCTTTTCACCCAGAACCTCGACTATATGCCGTCCCTCTTTTACCATCTCCTCTGCAGTAAGAGAGATCACCTGGGCATGAAGCTCGGCATCCGGTCCAATAAACTCCCGGATCTGCTTTAATACCTCATAAGGATTTTTTCTCTCCTTTGCAAGGATAGAGGGGTTGGTAGTAACACCGTCTATTGGATAATACTCATAGATCTGCTTGATTCTTTCAAGATTGGCATCATCAATCAGCAGTTTCATAAAATCACCTCATTTTTGTAATAAGTTGTGTTTTTATATTAGCATTCTGACAACGACTTTTCAATTCAAAAAACAGACAATCTTTGCTGAATTTCCATTGTCCTATTGTTGAAAGTGCAATACTCAGATATACGTGATCAAAAAAGCGGTTGACACAATTGCGTCAACCGCTTGCTTGCTTATTCAACGTTAGGCATAGTGGCCATGCTCTTTTGGAGCTCCTCATCGGTGGGGATATAGTCGGTCATAATGCCGTCGTGGAATTTTTCATAGGACATCATATCGAAATAGCCTGTTCCGGTCAGGCCGAATACGATGGTCTTCTCCTCACCGGTTTCCTTGCACTTCATGGCCTCGTCCACCGCCACCTTGATGGCGTGAGCACTCTCAGGAGCAGGCAGAATACCCTCCACTCTTGCAAAGGCCTCAGCCGCGGCAAACACCTCCGTCTGGGGTACGGATACTGCTTCCATCAGTCCGTCAGCTCTCAGCTGGGACAAAGCAGAGTTCATACCGTGATACCGCAGACCGCCTGCGTGCTTGGCTGCGGGCATAAAGCCGCTGCCCAGGGTGTACATCTTAGCAAGAGGACAGACCTTGCCGGTGTCGCAGTAGTCATAGCCGTACTTGCCTCTTGTCAAAGTGGGACAGGTCTGGGGTTCTACCGCAATGATCCGATAGTCGGCCTTACCCTGGATCTTCTCGCCCATAAACGGAGCGATCAGGCCGCCCAAATTGGAACCGCCGCCGGCACAGCCAATGATAATATCAGGCTTGATGTCGTACTTATCGAGGGCAGTCTTGGTCTCCAGGCCGATGATGGACTGGTGCAGCATAACCTGATTCAGAACGCTGCCCAACACATACCGATAGCCCTCCAGCTTTCCGGCAGTCTCCACCGCCTCGGAAATAGCACAGCCAAGGCTTCCGGTAGAGCCGGGATACTCGGTAAGAATCTGACGGCCTACCTGGGTGGTTTCCGAGGGAGAGGGCGTAACCGATGCACCGTATGTACGCATAACCTCCCGACGGAAGGGCTTCAGTTCATAAGAGCTTTTCACCATATAGACCTTACAGTCCAGCCCAAAATAGGAGCAGGCCATGGACAAAGCCGTACCCCACTGACCGGCACCGGTCTCGGTGGTTACGCCCTTTAAGCCCTGCTTTTTGGCATAGTAGGCCTGGGCAATGGCGGAGTTCAGCTTATGGCTGCCGCTGGTGTTGTTACCCTCGAATTTATAGTAGATCTTAGCCGGAGTCTGAAGCTTTTCTTCCAGGCAGTAGGCTCTGACCAAGGGAGAGGGACGGTACATCTTATAGAAATTGCGGATCTCCTCGGGGATCTCGATATAACGAGTGTCCTCGTCCAGCTCCTGAGCGATCAGTTCCTCACAGAATGTGCCTGCCAGATCCTCAGCCGTCATGGGCTTATGGGTCTCGGGGTGCAGTAAGGGTGCGGGCTTATTGATCATATCCGCCCGAAGATTGTACCAATACTTGGGCATCTCATTTTCTTCCAAATAGATTTTGTAGGGAATTTTGTTTTCCATAACATTCTTCTCCTTTCGGGTAATTGCGGCAAAAGATCCGCTGCAAAAAATAAAAGTCCTGTCCCAGTAAGCTGGGACAGGACAATAATCCTGCGGTGCCACCCGGCTTGATACGTAAATAACGTACCCACTTAACGCGTACCAACATACGCAGGCTCCGATCACGGAGAGCCACTCCGTCGCACATACTAAGGATAAAATCCGTTTCCGATTGCCCTCGGAAGTCCATTCAGCTCTCGGTTTGCTGCCGCAATCACACCGCCTGCGGCTCTCTTTCAGAAACTTAAGAAAGCTTACTTACTCTTCCTCAACGGTTTTTGTCATTATAGCACTTGCATTTCTGCCTGTCAAGAGCCTATGGGCAGTAACCAGGCAAGGTCCGTGGACGTTGCCAAATTCTCCGCTCCGTACAGGCACAGAAGCTCTGTTACACCATAGGTGTCGATGACATTTTGCACCGATTCCCGGAAATACCGCATATCCACCATCACGATTTTTTCGTAATGCTGGGTTGCAAAGGTTGCAAAGCAGTGAGCGTAGGAATCCTTCAAAATGAGCAGGGTCTCGCCATTTTGGCAGGCATCATTTTCCACCACCACAAGGCTGTGGTTGCCGTCCAAAAAGACCGGGTATTTGTCCATATTCTGCAGGTGGTCGGTAAAGTAAAGGCTGTCATAGGTCTTTTCTTCACCCTCGCAGATGGTTACCTTGTAAGAGCCGGGTTTTTCCGGTTTCCAAATCTCCAGGGCATCAGGCTTTGTAGCCCACAGACCGCTCTTAGAATAGGCCGTGCCGTAGAAGCCCTCATAGCTTTCCGCTAGAGAAAATTCTACAGGTGTAATGCCCTGTGCCTTGCAAAACGCCCGATACATTCTGTAAGAGCCCAGGCTTGTCAAGTGATGGTCCGTGCGATAATAAAGTCCTTCAGAATCCTCCAAAAAGTCCTGCCGCAGATCGATAAAATCCATCTTCTCCCCTGCCATATCCATCAGGGTATCGTCCCAGTAGGTCTCGTGAACGGCAGGAAGCTTATCCTCCAGCACATAGCCGGCAGAAGGCACGATCATCAAGGACGCAGGAAGTGCTGTGCTTTCTGCGAAGTCCGAAAGATATTTTATATTATTTTTTGCCCGGTTTTCGTCCAGCTTGCCGGGGCTGGCGATCAGATAACCGTCGCTTCCCGCATAAATGCCGGAGTTTCCGTTCTGACCCAAAGCCTGCTCGTAATAGGCGTGAACGCCCACAAAGAAATCACGGAGCGGAAAATGGTCTGCAAGGTAGGTCTCCAGCTCTTTCCCGAAGCTGCCGTCGGTAACCGCACCTAAACTCAGCTCCGGTGTGTCGGACAGCACCCGCTTTTCGTTTTCAGAATAGGTTTTCCGGGGCAGCACCGCAAACAAAATTGCGATGGCCGCCAGGAAGGTCAGAAAAATAATGCTTACTGAATATTTCTTCATAGCCTGACCCCCTTAAAAACGGAAATAGAGGAACGGATTATAGGTGGAACTGACCAGTGCCGCCGTACACAGCAGCAGGATCACGGCCGCACCCAAAGCCTCCCACAGCCAGGCAGACCGGGTAACCGCCAGCCGGTCATAAACCTTCCTGCCCACGGGCAGACAGGCAAAAATGCCGATTACCAAAATAGGCAGATGGGTCAATACTGGGTATGCCGCCTGTCCGATAAGACCTGCGGATACATTGAAAAGCCGTCCCAGGTAGGCAAACATCTCCCCGGTATTGGTGAAATCAAAGATCACCCAGCCCAGCATCACAAAGAGCATGGTGTAAACGTAGCCGATGATCTTCGGACCTTTCTGCAGGGGCTTTAACAGGAAGAATTTCTCCACCGTCAGAAGCACGCCGAACATCAGTCCCCAAACCACAAAATTCCAGCTTGCACCGTGCCACAGGCCGGTCAGGCCCCACACGATGAACAGATTCAGGCACTGCCGTGCCTTACCCCGGCGATTGCCGCCCAGAGGGATATACACATACTCCCGGAACCAGGTGCCGAGAGAAATGTGCCAACGCCGCCAAAACTCGGTAATGCTGCGGCTGATGTAGGGATAATTGAAATTCTTCACAAAGGAGAAGCCCAGCATATTGCCAAGACCTCTTGCCATATCGGAGTAGCCGGAAAAATCGAAATAGATCTGCAGGGTAAAAGCCAGCACGCCCACCCAGGCACCGACAATGCCGCCTTCTGTTACCCGCAGCACACCCCAAAGAGCTCCCAAGGGATTAGCCAGCAGCACCTTCTTGGCAAGACCGACCAGGAACAGCTTTACACCGCGATTAAACATTTCCGGGGTCTCCCGGCGGGTCTGCAGCTGATGCTGCACGTCCACAAACCGGACAATGGGGCCGGCGATCAGCTGGGGAAACAGGGCAACATAAGTGCCGAAGGTGATGTAATCCTTCTGTGCCGGACAGTTACCCCAATACACGTCCACCACATAGGACATGGCCTGGAACGTGTAAAAGGAAATGCCGATGGGCAGAGCGATCTCCGGGTAGGGCAAAAAGGAAAAGACGGGCAGATTTCGGAGTGTATCCAAAAGCAGCCCTGTGTACTTAAAATAGCCCAACGCCAGAAGGTTACCTGCCACGCAGGCGATCAGCACCGCCTTTTTCCTGCCGCCGGAAAGCTTCTCGATCAGCCAGCCGGAAAGATAGTTCCAGGTAATGGAGGCGATCATCAAAAGTAAAAATACCGGCTCACCGTAACCATAGAACAGTAGACTCGTTATAAAAAGCCACAAATTCCGTGTCTTTCGGGGCAGCAGGTAATAGACCGCCAGCACCACGCCTAAGAACAAAAATAAAAACAACACACTGGAAAAAACCAAAGTCTTTTTCTCCTCTTGAAAAACGGGCAGTGAACCTGCCCGTTTTGGTTTTATTGGTCAAAAAGCTTCTGCATCTCGGTCGCCTTGGCAGAGATGAACAGAGCCACATATACGCCGGAACTCTGCACCTTGCACTTCTGGAACAGGGCAAAGCTCTCGGCATCGTAATTCTGAGCCTGATTGGTTACGTCCGCCAGCCGGGTCTCCAGCTTTTGGACGATCTCCTTGGCTGCAGCAGTATCCACAGCCTCCACCATGACGATCTCGTCCGGGAACGCACCGCCCATGGTAATGAAGCAGGCAGAGGTCTTCACAGACGCGGCATCAATACCATACAGGTCTAACAACCGCTCACTGGGGATATCCATCGCACCCTCGATGGCCAGATCGGTGATGATCTGCTCCTTGATTGCCGCAATATCCTTTTTAGCAGGCTCTACACCGCAGGCTACTAAAGAAACCAGCAGCAGCACCAGAGCAAGAATCATACATAATACTTTTTTCATAACTTCTCCTTAAGCTGTGTGAGTGTACAGGTAATCGATCCAGGCCTTGCAACCGGCATCAGTAAAGTGGATACCCATACCGCTGCTGTCGCTGCAGTAATCGTTCCGCAGGTAGCCTTCGCTGTCGTACATCACTTCCGCCACATTGACGAAATTCCAGCCGTTATTCTGACAGGCAACTGCTAAAGCCTGATTGTAGGCATGGACATTCTTGGGGTTCAATCCTCCGCTGGACATAATGTTGCTGGTCTTGGTCATGGGGGTCATGGACTGGATATAGATCTTCATATCCGGCACAGAGGCCTTAATCTTGCCGATCAGCTTGGTCATATTGCCCACAGCACCGTCAATGCCGTAGACGGCAATATCATTCATACCCAGCATAATATAGAGCTTCTTGGCACCGGTCTTGGGAACGGATTCTTCCAAAAGCATCTTGGTGCCCTGATAGCTAGGGTGGACGGATTCGCTGCTGACGCTCCACAGAGCGTTACCGCTGCCAAGGCTGCCGGAGGTCAAAAACTGAGCACCGCCCAGCTGATCCATGGACGCTTCATAATAGGAAAGCTTCAAACTCACAGAGTCGCCCACAAATACCGCATCGTCAAAGTAGCTGCTAGCCACCCGACCGCTTTCGGGGACAGAGCCGGAAATGGCGTGGCTGCCGGAAACCGTGTAGGACGGGGGCGTTACAGGATCGGTAGGCTTGGTCTGGGGCTCGGTGGCCTCCGTAGTTGCCGCAGTAGTAGCCTCGGTGGTAGCTTCGGTAGTTGCCTCAGTGGTGGCTTCTGTGGTCTCCTGGGTAGGCTCCTGGGTCTGGCTGCCAGTGATAGTTGTGGGTACGGTATCCTCGAAGACGCCGCCATCGCAGGCTGCCAGGGAGAGTACCATAACAGCTGCCAATAAGGCCGCTAAAAATTTCTTATTAAGCATAGCTTTGCCTCCTGTTCTTTTTTTATTATTATAAAGCTTTCCTGGGAATATTGCAAACATTTTTCGTCATAATTCGACATTTGGGTGATATAAAAACAAGACACCCTTCCGGGTGTCCTGTTTTTTGGCGGAGAGTCAGGGATTTGAACCCTGGCGACGCTATTCACGCCCTACGAGATTTCGAGTCACGCCTCTTCGACCACTTGAGTAACTCTCCGTGCGACTGGCTTATTATAGCAAGCCTAAAGCAGAAAATCAAGGCATTACTTTTTCTTCGCCAGCTCCATCAGCATAGGCATTTTGCTCATGATATGATCGTAGCCGCCCTTGCCATGGGGCACAAGGCAATTAGAGCAATCCTTAATGCCGTTTTCCGTGTAGCTGCAGTTTCCCCCGCAATCCTTACCCAATGCGTACAAAGGACAATAGCAGAACAGGCAATTAAAATCCTCGGGCTTTCCTGTCTTATGGCAGGGAAAATACTCACATTCTTTATTTTGAAAAAATTTATAATGTTTCATATCAGCACTCCGTCCATGGATAAATTTTTGGTGGCTCTAAGATAAATTCCATCTGTTCGCCCGTAGCTGGGTGAGTAAAGGCCAAGCGGTAAGACCACAGGGCAATCTCACAATCATCATTTAAGACCGCGTACTTCCGCTCCCCCACCAGGGGCATGCCCCGGGAGGCAAACTGCACCCGGATCTGGTGCGTCCTTCCGGTTTCCAGCTGAATCCGCACCCGACTAAGACCCTGACTGCGGCACAGCACCTGATATCGCAGGGAGGCAGGCTGAACGCCCTTCCCTTTTTCCGTTACCACCATAGTCATTTTCCGGGCCTTATCTCTTAAAAGGAGATCCTCTAACCGGCCGTCCTCTTCCGGCTGGCCGTGGATCACCGCCACATATTCTTTTTGGAATTTATCTTCCCGGATCTGCCTGGAAAGCTCGGAGGCCGCCTGTGGATTTCTTGCCAGCACCATCAGCCCTGACACCACCCGATCCAGCCGGTGAACCGTCCGCACATCGGCTTTTTCATCACCCAAGGCCTGCCGCACCAAATCCGGTACGCCACCGGGCTCGTCGGTGGATAAGACCCTTGCAGGCTTCACGCAGACCACAATATCCGCATCTTTATAAATCAGTTCCATATCGCACCTCTTTCTCCTATCCTAACAAAAAAATTCACCTTTTTCAACCCTTGACTTTCGTGGTAAAATGAAGGAAACGGAGGTGTAATTATGAAGCTTGTGGTTTTAGACGGGCATGCGGTCAATCCCGGTGATTTATCCTGGGAATGTTTGGAGCAGTTCGGGCAGGTTACCGTATATGAAAGAACAAAACAAGAAGAGGCAATTCTCCGCGTTAAGGGTGCGGATATCGTGCTGACCAACAAGACCGCCATTACGGCGGAGCTTCTGGACGCCTGCCCCACCGTAAAGCTGGTATGCGTGCTGGCCACGGGCTACAATGTGGTGGATTGCAAGGCCGCAAGGGATCGGAACATTCCCGTGTGCAATGTGCCGGACTACGGCACAGACGCGGTGGCTCAGTTCACCTTTGCCCTGCTTTTGGAGCTCTGCCATCAGGTAGGACACCATAATGCTGCCGTCCATAAGGGCAAATGGTCGTCCATTCCCGACTTCTGCTTCTGGGATACGCCCCAGATGGAACTGGCCGGCAAGACCCTGGGCATTATCGGCTTCGGCCGCATCGGCAGAGCCGTGGGTAAAATCGCCAATGCTTTTGGTATGAAGGTGCTGGCCTATAACCGCAGTCGATGCCCGGAGGGTGAAAAAATCGGCACGTACGTTGATCTGGACACGGTTCTTTCCCAGTCCGACATTGTATCCCTCCACTGCCCCCTGACAGAAGAAAACAAGGGTCTTATCTGTAAGGAAACCCTCGCCAAAATGAAGCCCGGTGCAATACTCCTCAACACCGCCCGCGGCCCCCTTGTGAATGAACAAGACGCAGCCGATGCTTTAAAAAATGGATATCTTCGGGGCATGGCCGCCGACGTGGTCTCCAAAGAGCCCATAGACCCCCATAATCCCCTTTTGACCGCCCCCAACTGTATCCTGACGCCCCATATGGCCTGGGCACCCATCGAAAGCCGCATGAGGATCCAGGATTGCACCGTAAACAGTATCAAAGCATTCCTGAATGGAAGCCCCATCAACGTTGTGAATTAAAAAAACGGCGTGCAATGCACGCCGCTTTTGTTTTTTACAGAATCTTCAGTTTGTTAAGAAGGGTCTTTGCCAGCAATACATGGCCGGCATCGTTGGGGTGCAGGCCGTCCCGGGCGTAACGCTCCTTTAAGTAAGGAGAGTTGGGGTTAATGGGGCAATCGGCATACATATCCGCCACAGGAATGCCATAGTAGGCGGCAACCTCACGGATAGCATCTACGTACACCCGCAGAGGAGACGCCCGACGGACACCGTAGTTATTGTAGTGCATGTCGTTCTCGTCGTCCCGGTGCAGGGGGGTCATAACCACGATCTGACCGTTGGGATACCGCTCCATAAGCTTCAGCAAAAGGTCGTGATAAGCACCGTAGAAGGTGTCGATGGTCCGGTCGTTCATATCGCCCAAAGCCGCATCACCATGGCCGAAATCATTGGTGCCGCCGAAGACCACCACGATGTCCGCATCGGGGATCATTTCCTCGATTCGCGATGCGAAATAGCGGTCAAAAGAAGGATCGTGAATGGTGGTAGGGGTTCTCTGCAAAGCGATCCGGGTGCCGCTGATACCGTAGCCGTAGCATTTTGCTCCGGTCTCTTTCGCGATCAGATTCCAATATAATTTCTCAGGGCCGGTAACACCTACACCCTGGGTGATGCTATCGCCTAAAAAGGCAATTTTTTTGTTCTTCAGTTCCATAGGAATCCCTCCTAGCTGTTATCTTTTGCCATTATACCCCCGAACTTTAACGTTGTCAATAAAAAGTACCCATAGCATATAACAACGTAGGGAACGGATATATCCGTTCCGCGGAATGCATATATGCATTCCCTACAATCACAATCGTTAGTTTCCCGCTATGAAAGATACAAAAGAAAATGGCATCTGCTTAGACAGATGCCATTTTTAGGAAATTCTTAAATTACTTCAAAGCCTCTTCCACAGCAACAGCGACAGATACAGTCATGCCGACCATGGGGGAGCGAGCCGACCGCTGCCTGTGGCAGATGAAGGGAGGTGAGCGAGTGGCCGCGGTCTGCAGAAAACAAGCCTGCTTTGCCAGGCGACGTTTTCGCAGGGCACCGCAACAGGGGGAGCGAAGCGACTCAGATCCGCAACCTGCTTGCAGGTTGCCACCTTGCCTATGGTCGGTGTGAAAGAAAATGGCATCTGCTTAGGCAGATGCCATTTTTAGGAAATTCTTAAATTACTTCAACGCCTCTTCTACCGCAACAGCGACAGATACAGTCATACCGACCATAGGATTATTACCAGCACCCAGGAAGCCCATC
Source organism: Oscillospiraceae bacterium (assembly GCA_017456105.1). The sequence goes on from JAFTKA010000019.1 coordinate 22,527, forward strand.
ATCTCAACGTGGGCGGGGACGGAGGAAGAACCGGCAAACTGTGCGTCGCCATGCATACGGCCCATGGTATCGGTCATGCCGTAGGAAGCAGGACCTGCAGCCATGTTATCCGGGTGCAGGGTACGGCCTGTGCCGCCGCCGGAAGCCACGGAGAAGTACTTTCTGCCGTTCTCCATGCACTCTTTCTTGTAAGTGCCGGCAACGGGGTGCTGGAAGCGGGTGGGGTTGGTGGAGTTACCGGTGATGGAAACGTCAACACCCTCGTAACGCATAACAGCCACGCCCTCACGGACGTCATCACAGCCGTAGCAGTTAACAGCAGCACGCTCACCCTCGGAGTAAGCGATCCGCTCCACGATCTTCAGTTCGCCGGTGTAGTAGTCGAACTGGGTCTTCACATAGGTAAAGCCGTTGATCCGGGAGATGATCTGAGCGGCGTCCTTGCCCAGGCCGTTCAGGATAACACGCAGG
>JAFTKA010000020.1 GCA_017456105.1 Oscillospiraceae bacterium
ACTATGGAATCCTGCCGCAAGTTTGTGGAAGTTCTGGCCTCCTCTGCGCCCGCTCCCGGCGGCGGCGGCGCTGCCGCTCTGGTGGGTGCCATCGGCACTGCTCTGGGCAATATGGTCGGCTCTTTGACCGTGGGCAAGAAGAAGTATGCCGAGGTGGAAGAAGAGATCATCGCCCTGAAGGCTAAGTGCGATGCTCTGCAGACCGAGCTTTTGAATCAGGTTGAGGCTGACGAAGTGAACTTCCTGCCTCTGGCCAAGGCCTACGGCATTCCCAAGGACGATCCCAATCGGGACAAGGTCATGGAAGAAGCCACCATCATCGCCTGCTCCACTCCCATGAAGATCATGGAGCTGTGCTGTGAGGCTATTGGCTACATCAAGGTCTTTGCCGACAAGGGCAGCCGTCTGGCTGTTTCCGACGCCGGCTGCGGTGCTGTTTGCTGCAAGGCCGCTCTGCAGGCCGCCAGCCTTAACGTGTTCATCAACACCAAGACCCTGAAGAACCGCGAGGTCGCTGAGGAGATGAACGCCAAGGCAAACGCCATGCTCAAGGAGTACGGCGACCTGGCCGACGAGATCTTTACCTCTGTAAAAGCCGGTTTCGGTCAGTAATTTTGGCGAGGGCTGCGGATTGCTCCCGGCAGACTCGTAGGGAACGGATATATCCGTTCCGCGGAATGCATATATGCATTCCCTACAATCATCACCGGTGGTTTGCTGCATCGCTTTATTCCTCGCAATGACATCAAAAGAACGAAAAAGGAGATAACTTATGGCAAAGCAATTGCTGGGTAAGGAAGTCAACGAGGCTCTCGTAGCTTCCCTGCAGACCCGTACTAGAGCCCTTCGTGAAAAGGGCATCACCCCCACGCTGGGCATTATCCGTCTGGGTGAGAACCCCTCCGACCTCAGCTACGAAAAGGGTGCTACCAAGCGTGCTGAGGAAGTGGGCGTAACTGTTAAGAATTACATTCTGCCCGAGGACGCTTCCAAGGAAGACGTTCTGAAGGTGATCGACGAAGTCAACGCTGATGCTTCCGTTCACGGCGTGCTGATGTTCCGTCCTCTGCCCAAGCATCTGAAGGCTGATCAGGACGAGATCTGCAACCGTCTTGCACCTTGTAAGGACGTGGACTCCATGACCCATATGTCTAATGCCGGTGTGTTCGAGGGTCAGGATCTGGGCTACGCCCCCTGTACTCCCGCCGCCTGCATGGAGATTCTGGATCACTACGGCATCGACTGCAAGGGCAAGAACGCCGTTGTGATCGGCCGCAGCCTGGTGGTTGGCAAGCCCGCCGCTATGATGCTGATGGCGAAAAACGCCACCGTTACCGTGTGCCACACCCGCACCGTCAACACCGCTGAGATCTGCAAGAACGCTGACATCATCGTTACCGCTGCCGGTGTGCTGAACTCCCTGACCAAGGACTTTGTCCGTGAAGGCCAGATCGTTATCGACGTTTCCATGAACTGGAATCCCGAGAAGATTACCTCCAAGGGCAAGGGCGGTATGTCCGGCGACTGCATCTATGACGAGGTCGAGCCCATTGTTGAGGCCATTACCCCCGTTCCCGGCGGTGTTGGTGCTGTTACCACCACTGTGCTGATGAAGCACGTGGTCGAGGCCGCTGAGAAGATCTAAAAAGGCTTCTCCTTGAGGAGAAGCTGTCAGCACAGCTGACTGATGAGGTGGAAAATTTTTATAAACACCTCATCTGACCCGGCTTTCGCCGGGCCACCTTCCCCTCAAGGGGAAGGCATAATCCTGTCTGTATAACTGACGGAACATTGTGGGTAACCACAGGGGAGTACAGACAGTAAAAATGCCGACCGTCTGGGCAATTCGATCTTATGGGCTCGGATTGCCCAGATTCTTTTAAGAGGTGTATTATGAAAAAACTCAACAATCTTTCCGAAAGCAAATTCCTGAAGCTGTTTTTTGCCTTTGTTTCCGTGGCATTTTTGGTGGGTGCGGTCTTTATGCCCGACCGGGATCAGATGTTTACAGGTTTTTGGAAAATTATGACCTCCACCTGTAAGATCTCTACCAACTACTTTGCTTTGGGTGGTTTTGCCGCCACCTTCCTGAACATGGCCATCGTGGGCCTGTTCTGCACAGCTCTGTGCTGCCTGCCCGGTGCAAAGCCCAACAATGTAACCACCTTGGGTGTACTTTTAACCCTCGGCTTCGGCTCCTGGGGTATGAACCTGGTGAACATGATCCCCACGGTGCTGGGCGTTTGCCTGTATGCCCTTGTGAAGAAGGAAAAGCTGGGTGCTATGTCCAACGCCATGCTGTTCTCCACCGGCATCGCCCCCCTGATCTCCGACCTGCTGTTCCGGTATCCCGGCACGGAGTACCTGGGCTTTAACGGTCTGGGTCTGGCCATCGGTCTGTTTGTGGGCCTGATCATCGGCTTCTTCCTGCCGGCAGGTCTTGCCCATTCTCCCAATGTCCATAAGGGCTACGACCACTACTCCGCCGCTCTGCCCGTGGGCATGACCGCATTCTTCCTGCGGGCTGTGCTGTACAAGGTTTTGCCCGGCAACATTGCCGAGCTTTCCACCATGGCTGCTTTGGATGTAAATTCTTTCAAAGCCTGCAATATTTTTGCCATCGCTCTGTTCGTGCTGTTCATTATTTTCGCCCTGCTGATGGGCTGCAAGCTGAAAGACTACTGGAATCTTATGAAGGACTCCGGCCACAGTGTCAGCTTCACCGCAAAATACGGCTTTGCTCCCTTCCTGATGAACGCAGGCGTGTTCGGTCTGATGATCGTGGCATACTTCAACTTTGCTGCAGCCATCGACACCACCGCCACCGTTTCCGGTGCCTGGACCGGTATGACCTTCGGCATCGTATTCTGTATGCTCTCCACCTGTAACTCCGGCTCCCACCCCCGGAACGTGCTGCCCATTATGCTGGGCTATATCGCGACTTCCTACCTGTTTGGCTGGATCGCAGGTCTTCTGGGAGCAGAGGGCTTTGCTCTCACCATCGGCAGCCAGTCCATTCTCATCGGTCTGTGCTACGCCAACGGTCTTTCCCCCATCGCCGGCAAGTACGGCTTTGGCTACGGCATTCTGGCCGGCGGTCTGCACTACCTGCTGGTCTCTGCCGTTCCCGATATGCACGGCGGATTCCTGCTGTACAACGGCGGCTTCACTGCGGCCCTCATTTGCCTGGTTTTTGTGCCTCAGTTGGAGCGTTTTTGCAAAACAAAAGAGGAAAAGAAGGCATTAAAGGTAAAATAATCGAACTTTTTTCGGTTTTACCCCTTGCAAAAGGAATTTTTTGGTGCTATAATACAGACAATTCGTAAGTAGGTAGTTTAGGAGAGAGGGGTTCGCCCCTCTCTCTTTCTACTGGTTAGGAGGATTTCTGTGAAAGTAACGGAACAGGTTGAGGCCTTTGCAAAGCCCATTGTGGAAGAATGCGGCTGCAGCCTTTGGGACGTGGAATACGTCCGGGAGGGGTCCGAGCGGTATCTGCGGCTGTACATCGACAAAGATGGCGGCGTGGATATTGAAGACTGCGAAAAGATCCACAGATTGGTCGATCCTATTTTGGACGAAAAAGACCCCGTTCCCGAAAGCTACCATTTTGAGGTATGCTCTGCCGGAATCGAGCGGCCCTTGAAGCGGCCGGGGGATTTTGAGCGGTTTATGGGAAGTGCGGTCCTTGTAAAGCTTTACCGTCCCAGAAACGGACTGAAGGAAATTCCCGGCATTCTCCGGGGCTACGAAGATGGCCGCATTACGGTGGAAGCCGGCAAGGAAACCATTACATTTGAAAAATCTGAGGTTGCTTTAGTACGCCTCAGGGTAGAATTCTAATTGGAGGAAAAACCATGGCAAGAAATACGAAAGCCAAGAAAACCGAAATGCCCCAGGCTGAGCTGGGTGTTGAGATCTTCGCCAGCCTGCGTGAGCTGGAGAAGCTCAAGGGTATCCCCGTTGACTATATGGTGGACCGGCTGAAGCAGGCTCTGACCAACGCTTACCGGAAGGACCGTGAGGATCACCGGGATATCCCCGCTGAGAACGTGGTGGTGGACCTGAGCGAAAAGGGTCTTTACATGTATCAGGTCAAGACCGTTGTGGAAGAGGTGGAAGACACCGCTTTGGAAATTTACATCGACGCCGCCAAGAATCTGAACCCCAATGTTCAGATTGGTGAGACCGTTTCCATTCCCGTAGACATTCAGAAGTTCGGCCGGATCGCTGCCCAGACCGCCAAGCAGGTGATCATTCAGGGTATCCGGGAGGCTGAGCGTGGCATGGTCTACGACAACTACTCCTCCAAGTCCCAGGAGCTGCTGACCGGCACTGTCCTGCGGCTTGACCCCTCCGGCGATGTGTTCGTGCGGATCGGTCAGGGTGCTGAGCAGAGCGACGCTGTGCTCCGTGTCAGCGAACAGATCCCCGGTGAAGAGTATGTTCCCGGCGAGCTGATTCGTGTTTACGTACTGGAAGTTCACCGTGCCAACCGGGGTCCTCTGGTGCACGTTTCCCGGACCCACCCCAATGTGGTCCGCCGTCTGTTTGAGCTGGAGACCCCCGAGATCGCTGACGGTCAGGTGGAGATCCGCAACATTGCCCGTGAAGCCGGCTCCCGCAGCAAGATCGCTGTCCGTGCCGCTGTGGAAAATGTGGATCCCGTGGGTTCCTGCGTTGGCCCCCGGGGCGGCCGTGTGGGTGCCGTTGTGGAAGAGCTCTGCGGTGAGAAGATCGATATCGTGGTATGGAGCGAGGATCCCTGCGAGTACGTAAAGGCTGCTCTCAGCCCCGCCGACGTGATCTCTGTTTCTCTGATCCCCGGCCAGAAGGCCTGCCGGGTCATCGTTCCCGACGACCAGCTGAGCCTTGCCATCGGCAAGGAGGGTCAGAACGCCCGTTTGGCTGCCCGCCTCACCGGCTATAAGATCGATATTAAGCCTGCCTCTCAGGCAGAAGAATAATTGAAAATTGAAAATGGAAAATTGAAAATTAAGATGTCCGCTTTGCTGATGATTTGAATCATCGCCGCAGGCGATACCATAACTTTCAACTTTCAACTTTCAACTTTTCATTCTGAACAGAATGGAGGGTAACTTATGCAAAAGAAAATTCCCCAGCGGCAATGCATGGGTTGCCGCGAGCGAAAAGCAAAGAAGGATATGATCCGTGTGGTGCGTAGCACCGACGGCACGGTGATGCTGGACTTCAGCGGCAAGCTGAATGGCCGGGGTGCTTATGTCTGCCCCGATCCGGAATGTCTGAAAAAGGCACAAAAATCCAATTCCCTCGGTCGTGCTCTGGAAACGGAGATCCCTCAGGAGGTGTACCTGCGGCTTGCCCGGGAAATGGAGAGTGCCAATGGATAAAGCGTTAAATTACCTGGCACTGGCACGAAAAGCTGGACGCATCGAGCTGGGTGAAGAGCCCGCAGGTGCCGCCGCCCGTGCCCAGCACGCCCGGTTGATCGTGGTGGCCTCAGATGCCGGCGATCACACCTGGCGTAGAGCAAAAAGCTTCGTTGCCGGTACGGACCAGCAATGTTTGAAAGTTCCTTACACCAAAGATGAAATGGGTGCGGTAACCGGCCGCAGTGCCTTGGCACTGGCCGCATTTACCGATCCTGCCATGGCTTTGGCCTTTGTACAGGCGTTGAATCAGCCGGAGGAGCACAAGGAGCTTTTGGAGAGCCTTACAAAACGGACCCAGCGGATCCGTCAGCGGCAGAAGGAGGCCAAGGCTCACGAAAAGAACAAACAGCTTGGCCGCAAGAAGCATTGATTTTGGAGGTGCGAATATGAGTATTGTGAAATATCGTTTGAAAGAAGTCGCCACCGACTTTGGCCTTAGCTCCAAAGAGGTCTCTGAGGTGGTTGGCAAGTTTTTTGAAAAGCCCAAGTCCACAACACAGGTTCTCAGCGAAGAAGAACTGAATGTGGTATTTGACTATCTGACCCAGACTCACCAGATCGACTCTCTGGCACAGGTCTTTGCGGTGCAGCCTGCACCCAAGCCCCAGCCTCCCAAGGAAGAGCCGAAAGAAGAGCCCAAGGCAGAAGTGAAGGCCGAAACTCCCAAGGAGGAGAAAAAGCCCGAGCCTCAGAAGCCCGCTGAGCCGGAAAGAAGAAGAGAGCGTCGGGTGGTGGATACCTCTGCAGTCCAGGTGAATGCCAACCGTTTTGCCGACGTGGATAACCTGGTTTCCGAGCGTGTGCAGAACTACCAGGGCGGTAAGCAGAAGTTCGGCAAAAAGGGTCAGCAGCAGAACAAGAAGGACAACAAGTTCAAGGGCAACAAGGCCCGTAACGAGGAGCAGGAGAAACTCCGCCGCCTGCAGATGGAGGTTGCCCGGAAAGCCCCTGTTACCGTTAAGATCCCCGACGAAATTACCGTTGGCGAGCTGGCTTCCCGTATGAAGAAGACCGCCGGCGAGGTCATTAAGCTTCTGATGAAGAACGGCGTTATGGCCGGCATCAATCAGACCATCGATTTTGACACCGCTGAGTATGTGGCCGTGGAGCTGGGCTGCAAGGTGGAAAAGGAGATCACCGTTACCATCGAGGAACGGATCATCGACGATCATGAGGATACTGCCGAAGAACTCCAGGGCCGTGCTCCCGTTGTGGTAGTCATGGGCCACGTTGACCACGGCAAGACCTCCACTTTGGACGCGATCCGCAACACCAGCGTTACCGCAGGGGAGGCCGGCGGCATTACCCAGCACATCGGTGCTTACACCGTCGAGTGCAACGGCCAGCCCATCACCTTCCTGGATACCCCCGGCCACGCTGCCTTTACTTCCATGCGTGCCCGTGGTGCTATGTGTACGGATATCGCCATTCTGGTGGTTGCCGCCGATGACGGCATCATGCCCCAGACCATTGAGTCCATTAACCATGCTAAGGCTGCCGGTGTTCCCATCATCGTGGCTATCAACAAGATGGATAAGCCCGAGGCTAACCCCGACAAGATCAAGCAGCAGCTGACCGAGCACGAGCTGATCCCCGAGGAGTGGGGCGGCGAGACCATTATCTGTCCCATTTCTGCCAAGACAGGTATGGGTCTTGACAACCTTCTGGAAATGGTCCTGCTGACTGCCGAGGTGCAGGAGCTGAAGGCCAATCCCGACCGCCGTGCCAAGGGTACGGTCATCGAGGCCCGGCTGGATAAGACCCGTGGCCCCATCGCCACCCTTTTGGTACAGAATGGTACGCTGAATCAGGGAGATATTATTATTGCCGGCACTGCCGTGGGCCGTGTCCGTGTAATGACCAACGACAAGGGTCGCACCGTCAAGTCCGCCGGTCCTTCCATTCCTGTGGAGATCACCGGTCTTGCGGAAGTTCCCTCTCCCGGCGACGAGTTTAACGCCGTTACCGACGAGCGTATGGCCCGTGAGCTGGTGGAACAGAGAAAACAGGCTCAGAAGGACGCCGCTGCCAACGCCATGCAGAAGGTTACCTTGGACAATCTGTTTGCCAAGATGCAGGAAGGCCAGATGAAGGAGCTTTCCCTGATCGTCAAGGCAGACGTACAGGGCTCTGCGGAAGCTGTGAAGGCTTCTCTGGAGAAGATCTCCAACGAGGAGGTCCGTGTCAGAGTCATTCATACCGGTGTCGGTGCGGTCAACGAAAGCGACCTGTTGCTTGCCTCCACCTCCGGTGCCATCGTGGTTGGCTTCAACGTACGGCTGGACGCCGGTGCTCAGGCCAGTGCTCAGCGGTCTGCGGTGGATATTCGTTTCTACCGTGTTATTTACGATGCCATCGACGAGATCGAAGCCGCTATGAAGGGTATGCTTGCTCCTAAGTTTGAGGAAGTTGTCATCGGCCACGCAGAAGTGCGTATGACCTACAAGGTCTCCGCCATCGGCACCATCGCCGGCTGTATGGTCAAGGACGGCAAGGTTACCAAGGACGCACAGGTCCGTGTATTGCGTGATAACATCGTGATCCACGAGGGCGAGGTCGGTTCTCTGCAGCGGTTCAAAGATGCCGCCAAGGAGGTTACCGCCGGCTACGAGTGCGGTATGAGCATTCTGAAGTTCAACGACATTAAGGAAGGCGACGTATTCGAATGCTTCGCCATGCAGGAAATTAAGCAGTAATAACCAATGCCGCACCGCATTTGCGGCGCGGCATTGCTAATGCATAATTCATAATGCAAAATGCAGAATTCTTTGCCTTTCATTATGCATTATGCATTATGCATTTGAAAATCTAACAATTATCATAGGAGGCTTATATTATGGCATCCAACCGAATCGGAAGAATCAACGAGGAGATCCAGAAGGAGCTGGCAAGTCTTCTTCGCAATTTAAAAGATCCCCGTGTGCAGGACACCATGATCTCCATCACCCATGTGGAGACCACCCCGGATCTGCGTTACGCCAAGGTATATGTAAGCTTTTTGGAAGAGGACAAGGCCAAGGACGCATTGAAGGGTCTGAAATCCGCCGGTGGCTATCTCCGCCGGGAGCTGGGTCGTGCCCTGCAGCTACGGTACACCCCGGAGCTTACCTGGGCCCTGGACGACTCCATCACCTACGGTGCGAAGATGTTGGAACTCATCAATTCTTTGGGGGTTGAGCAAGATGAAGGAACTGACGAGAATTGAGTGTGCCGATTGGCTTTTGGAACGGGATCATTTTACGATCCTGACCCACAGAAAGCCCGACGGCGATACCATCGGCTCTGCCGCCGCCCTTTGCCGGGGTCTGCGTCAAAAAGGCAAAACCGCCCACGTGCTGGAAAACGAGGAGGTTACCCCCCTTTATGCACCCCTTTTGGAGGGTCTTGTAAAGCCCCAGCCGGAGGAGGGCGATGTGCTGATCGCTGTGGACGTGGCAGCGGACACCATGCTCCCCAAGTCCTTTGGAGATATGAAGAACAGCATTGATCTGCGGATCGATCATCACGGCTCCGGCCGGGAATACACTCCCAACGAGCACGTGGATTCGGAATCTGCCGCCTGTGCGGAGATCATTTGGGAGCTTTTGCTTGACATGGATATTGAGCCGGACAAGCAGATGGCAGAAGCGGTGTATGTGGGCGTTTCCACCGACACCGGCTGCTTCCGTTACGCCAACACCAACGCCCATACCTTTGATGTATCTGCCGACTGTGCCGCAGCCGGTGCGGATATTTTTGAGTGGAACCGCAAGCTCTTTGACACCAATTCCTTAGCCAAACTGCGTCTGCAGGCCTGGGTCGTGGAGCATTTTAAGCTCCTTTCGGGCGGCAAGATCGCCATTTGTGCTCTGCCCCAGGCGGTGGAAGAGGAGATCGGCGTGGACGAGGACGATATGAACAATATCTCCGGGTTTCTTAGAAGCATTGAGGGCGTATGCGTTGCGGCTCTGTTGCGGGAAGTGGGGCAGGAGAACACCAAGGTCTCCGTCCGTTCCGTTCCCGGCTACAATGCGGCCTACATCTGTGAGCAGTTCGGTGGCGGCGGTCATGCCGGTGCGGCCGGTTGCTCCATTCACAAAAACCTCACAGAGGCTGCCAAAGAGATGGAAGATGTGCTTCTGAAATGGGGCGAAGACCTATGAACGGCATCGTCATTGTAGATAAACCCCAGGACTGGACCAGTCAGGACGTAACCGCAAGACTGCGTCGGGTGTTTAACACCCGCAGGATCGGACACGGCGGCACGCTGGACCCTATGGCCACGGGAGTTTTGCCTGTATTTGTGGGCAGAGCCACCCGGGCGGTGGAGTTTTTCGAGCATGCAGACAAGGTCTATGAGGCAACCCTGCAATTGGGTGTGATCACCGACACCGAGGACATCACCGGCTCGGTGCTGGAAGAAAGGCCCGTTTGCATTTCTGAATCAGATCTTTTGACGGTTTTGGGGCAGTTTCGGGGTGAAATTCAGCAAGTTCCCCCCATGTATTCTGCCATCAAGGTAAACGGCCAAAAGCTTTACGATCTTGCCCGGCAGGGCAAAGAGGTGGAGCGGAAAAGCCGCACCATTACCATTCACGAATTGGAATTGTTGGAATTTGCCGGAGTTGCCGCAAAGCTCCGTGTCCACTGCTCCAAGGGTACGTATATTCGCACCCTGTGTAAAGACATAGGAGAAGCCTTGGGCTGCGGCGGCTGTATGGCTGCTCTGCGGAGAACGGCAGCGGGTAATTATCCCATCGAGAAAGCGGTGAAGCTGGAAACCCTCCTGGAAACGGAAAATCCGGAGCAGTATCTGCTTCCCGTGGATTCCATTTTCAGCGGATATCCGGAGGTAGTCTTAACAGAAAAGCAGGCTCTCCGCTGCCGCAACGGCAACTCCTTTTCCATTGGTCTTAACGATGGTACATACCGGGCCTACGACAAAACCGGCGAATTTTTAATGCTGGCTAAGGTCGAAGGCGGTATTATGTCAACCATTAAGAGCTTTTTTGAGCCTTCTCCTTGAGGAGAAGGTGGCCCGGCAACGCCGGGACGTATGAGGTGGCAATCCTTACGCCATCGCAAGCGATGGCTACACCTCATCAGTGAGCTGTGCTGACAGCTTCCCCTCAAGGGGAAGCCGTATCTCTATCAGGGAAGGGACAAGGGTATGGAAAACAAAAAGATCATATACGCCCTTGGGTTTTTCGACGGGGTGCATTTGGGGCATCAGGCGTTGCTTTCCGCCTGCCGCAAGCTGGCGGAACAAACCGGCTGTAAGGCCGGCGTGGTAACCTTTACCTCCCACCCGGACACCCTGGTGCTGGGCAAGACCCCGAAGCTAATCAACAGGGCAGAGGACAGGGCTCGTTTACTAAAGCATTTCGGTATGGACTGCGTCGTAGAGCTGCCCTTTGACAAGGCTCTTATGAATATGCCCTGGCAGGATTTTCTGACCCTTTTGCAGGAAAAGTACCAGGCCGCCGGCTTTGTCTGCGGCCACGATTTCCGGTTCGGTTTTCGGGGTGAGGGAACGGCAGAAATGCTGGCGAAAGCCTGCGAAAACTGCGTTGTTGTGCCTGCCAAAACCTTAGATGGCACGCTGGTTTCTTCTTCCCATATCCGTAATCTTTTGGAAGCTGGTCAGCTGGAAGAGGCCTGCCGGTTTTTGGGACACCCCCATGTTTTATCCGGAGAGGTCGCCCACGGCCGGGAGATCGGCCGCACCATGGGGATCCCCACCGCCAATTTGGCATTGCCGGAGGAGATCGTTTCCCTGAAGCACGGAGTTTACGCCTGTATGGCCTATACAGACGGGAAGTCTTATCCGGCAGTGGTCAATGTGGGTAACCGTCCCACGGTAGCGGGCAAGACCGTCAGGGCCGAGGCCTGGCTGTTGGATTTCGACGGGGATCTCTACGGAAAAGCGCTGACCCTTGCGTTCCATGCATTCCTTCGCCCGGAACAGAAATTCCCTTCTTTGGAAGATTTACAGGCCGAAATCCGGAAAAACGGGGCTCAAGTTCGCAATTTCTTCGGAAAAAAGTGAAAATTTTCCTTTACATTTGGGAAAACTTGTGTTAAGATAGTCGGGCTGGCTATGGCCAGACGATAAAACTATACCCACGGCTCAGTTTTGGGACGACACCGACCCCTTACTTGGCTTTGGGCAAATTCAAAAAAGGTGGTAAAAACTATGATTCTCAAGGAAAAGAAGACTCAGGTCATTCTGGACAACGCTACCCACGAGGGCGATACTGGCTCTCCCGAGGTACAGGTTGCCATTCTGACCGCCCGCATCAACGAGCTGACCGATCACCTGCGTGTGCACAAGCACGACAACCACTCCCGTCGTGGCCTGCTGATGATGGTTGGTAAGCGTCGTAACATGCTGGACTATCTGGCAAAGAAGGACATCAACCGTTACCGTGCTTTGATCGCCAAGCTGGGTATCCGTAAGTAAGAAACCAAAAGGGCGACAGAAATGTCGCCCTTTTGTAATGCATAATGTAAAATGCATAATGCAGAATGAAGGTGTCAGCTTCGCTGACTTAAATTATGCATTATGAATTATGCATTCTGCATTCCGTAATTGTCGGGAGACACTTTAGCAGTTGAAAGAGTTGCCGAGCTTCGACAATTGTTTCAAGTGCTAAACCTCCCGATCACGCAACATCTCTTACAAATATCTATCGTAAGAGCGACAGGGAGCATCGAAAAACTTATTTTCTGGCTGACAACAAGAAATGTTGGCACAAATGAAGCAGTGAAAATGCAGCAATACTTTGTGTATTGCAAGGCTTTCACTGTGAACAGTTGGGTCAGCAGCGCCGTTGGCAGACGAAAATTAGTTTTGAGAGGCGACCGAAATACTAAGGAGGTAATAGAATGATTACTCGCAAGCAGTATCCCAACCATCATGTGTATGAGATGGAAATCGGCGGCCGCCCCTTTACCGTAGAGACCGGTAAGGTAGCTGAGCTTGCCAATGCAGAGTGCATCTGCCGCTACGGCGATACCGTGGTGCTGACCACCTGCACCTGCAACCCCATTCCCAAGGCCGGCATCGACTACTTCCCCCTGACCATCGAGTTCGAGGAGAGAATGTATGCCGTGGGCCGTATTCCCGGCTCTTTCAACCGTCGTGAGGGCAAGCCCTCCGAGCGTGGCATTCTGAACAGCCGTATCATCGACCGTCCCATGCGTCCTCTGTTCGACGAGGAGTTGCGGAACGACACCGTTGTTACCTGCACCGTTCTTGCCTGCGACGACGAAAACCCCGTAGAAATTGTTGCTTCTCTGGGTGCTTCCATCGCTATCGCTTCCTCTGACGTTCCCTGGAACGGACCTGTGGCTACCACCAATGTTGCCTATGTTGGCGGTCAGTACGTGGTAAACCCCTCCGCTGAGGAGCGTGAAGCCAGCGAGTGCTTCGTGTGCATCGCTTCCACCTTTGAGAAGGTGGTCATGATCGAGACCGAGGCCAACGAGGCTCCCGAAAACATCGTTTATGAGTGTATCCGTGTGGCTCACGAGACCAATATGGAGATCGTGAAGTTCATTAACGGTATCGTCGCTGAGATCGGCAAGCCCAAGTTCACCTTCGAGAAGGCTGCCGTAAACCACGACCTGCTGGACGATCTGATCGCCTACGGTCTGGGTCAGATCGAGTTCGCTCTGGACACCGACGACAAGAATATCCGCGAGGAGCGGCTGACCGCTGCCCGTCTGGACTTCGCCGAGAAGTTCGGTGAAAAGTACGAGGACTTCGAGACTCACATCGAGGTCTGCCTGTACAAGATGCAGAAGAAGGTCGTTAAGAAGTGGCTGCTGGAAGGCAAGCGTGTTGACGGCCGTGGTATGGACGAGATCCGTCCTCTGGACGCTCAGGTTGGTCTGCTGCCCCGGGTACATGGCTCCGGCCTGTTCTCCCGTGGTCAGACTCAGGTGCTGTCCATCTGCACTCTGAACACCCTGTCCGCTGCTCAGAAGCTGGACACCATCTACCCCGAGGACACCAAGCGTTATATCCATCACTACAACTTCCCCGCTTTCTCCACCGGCGAGGCAAGAGCTGCCCGCTCCACCTCCCGTCGTGAGATCGGCCACGGTGCTCTGGCTGAAAAGGCTCTGCTGCCTGTGATTCCCTCCGTTGAGGAGTTCCCCTACGCCATCCGCGTGGTTTCTGAGGTTCTTTCCTCCAACGGTTCCACTTCCCAGGGCTCCATCTGCGGCTCTACTCT
>JAFTKA010000013.1 GCA_017456105.1 Oscillospiraceae bacterium
GAATTATATGAAATAACCCCGGGAGGATCAATGTATCCTTCCGGGGTTTCGTTAAAATGTAATGTCTTTAATATAAACAAAAAATCCGAACGCACTTCCTATCGTGAAGTAGTTCGGATTTTTCATGTATGGTGGACGATAACGGACTCGAACCGCTGACCCTGCGCACGTCAAGCGCATGCTCTACCAGCTGAGCTAATCGTCCAAAGCAGGAGTCATTATAGCGGAAGAATCTACCTTTGTCAAGGGTTTTTAGAAAATTATCCAAAATCGTGCCGGAAGCCGCCATCACTGCCGATTGATTCCAAGATACATATAATTTCTTCAATTTTCATAAAGCATTCCTCGTCATCAAGGCTTTCGTCATGAACAATGTCTTTGATCCTTTGCAAGGCTATATAGCAGATGCTGTCTGTGATCTCAGCTATGTTAATTTTCGGGAATGTAACCTCTACTTTTCCTTGTTCCAATGCATGAATCAGAATCGCTTTATATAAGTCCATCTTTTTCCTCCCTATACTTTAGGGGGATTATATCCCCTTAACTATGGGGATTATAAACCCCATAATAAATCCTGTCAAGACAGGAGGGTTAATGATGATAAAATTTGATCGTCTTTGGGTAACAATGGAGGAAAAAGGGAAGACCTGCTATTGGTTGCGGGAAAAATGCGGCATTGACCGGAAAACGATTCGTCGGCTTCAGGCTAACGAGAACATTGAAACCAAGACCCTGAATAAGCTTTGTATGGTGTTAAATTGCTCACTAAATGATATTGCAGAATTTGTGCCGGACAGCAAGGATCCTCTTTAATAATAACTAAATGTAAATTACGCCCAATCCTGTAGGATTGGGCGTTTTTCTTCGCAATGGGGCAATTATTAGAACCACTCGTGGGCGATTCGTTAATCGCCCCTACACTGGTGGAAGGAAAAATTATTCTACTTCGGAGAGCTCGATGGTCATTTCCTTCTTGCGGATCAGGAAGCGGCGAATGGCGAACAGGCCAGCGATACAGGCCACACTTGCCACGTTACTGATGGGGTCATCATGGCTTAAAATGACGTGCCGGGAGATGGCAACGATCAGTACCTCCAAGGTATTTGCCGGGGTCATATCCAAAAGCATGCGGATAAACTCCAGACCCACCACGATGTTCAGAACATTATGTAAATAATTGTGGGCGGAGGCAAAATAGCCGGCCTCAGTAAACATACGGTAGACCTCCAGACCCAGCATATACAGTAGTACGATCAGGGTCATCAGGGCGATCACCCGCTCCAGAATGTGCAGAAGGCTTCTTAAAAGGGTTTCGTATTTCTTTAACATAGCTTCCTCCTTATCTCTCTTTGACTGCGGAAAGCAGAGCTTCTTTTTCATTGGGGAGTTCTTCGTTTTGTACTTTGGCAAGAAGTGTTTCCAGGGTTTCACCGATTTGCTTGCCGGTCATACCCAGAGCCAGCAGGTCGTTACCGCCAACAGCAAGGTCCTTGACAGTGAAGCAGGACCCCTCTTCCAGGACTTCGGCAAGGCAAGCTTCCACATCTGCGAAAACACGCTCTTCCTGTGCCGTTCCCGTGCCTTTACTGCAAAAGTCTGCTCTTTGCAGAGTCAGAAGCTGACGGGTGGCCTCCTGGCCCCATTTACCCAAACGGCGGCGGAGGACCTTTTTGTCTGGAGTAAAGGGGGTCATATGCTGCCCGATCAGAAACACCACCCGCTCCCGCAGGGCGTTGGGGGCTTTTAATCGCTGCAGGATCTTGTCCGCAAGCTCTGCTCCGGCAGGGGCGTGTCCTTTGAAATGACCCCGGCCGTTTTCGTCCTCAGTATAGCATTGGGGTTTGGCAACATCGTGCAAAAGGGCTGCCCAGCGAAGGGTCGGTTCAGGGGGCATTGCGGAGGTTACCTGAGCAGTATGGGTATAGACATCATAAAGATGGTGGGGGCTGTTTTGCCGGAAGCCCACGCTGGGGGCAAGCTCCGGGATCACCTGGGTGATCACAGGGGCGTAGGTTAAAAGATCCTGTGCATTCACGTAGGTGAGAAGTTTACATAATTCTGCAAATACCCGCTCCCTTGCCAAATTGTCCATCAGGGGGGCAAGGCGGAACAGGGCGTCCTTGGTGTTCTCCTCGGGGGTCAAGTGAAAGCGGACCGCAAACCGGACGCCCCGCAGGATCCGCAGGGAATCCTCGGTAAATCGTTCGCCCGGGTCCCCCACGGCACGAAGGATCCGGTTTTCCAGGTCTTCCCGGCCACCGAAAGGGTCGATATAGCCCTCTTTAGGGGAGTAGGCCATGGCGTTGACGGTGAAGTCCCGGCGGGCCAGGTCCTCGTCAAGGGAGCTGACGAAATTTACCCAGTCCGGGTGGCGGTTATCCTGATAGCCGCCCTCGGTACGGAAGGTGGTGATCTCCACCAGATGATGGTCAATGACCACGCCGATGGTGCCGTGCTTTTCACCGTTTTTGACGAGGGGTAAATGGGAAAAAACGGAGCAGATCTCATGGGGCTTTGCACCGGTACACAAATCAAAGTCATGGGGGGTGTTTCCCAAAAGAGAATCCCGCACGCAGCCGCCTACCGCATAGGCTGGATACCCTGCGGATTCCAGTTCTTGCAGACAGTATTTTACATAGTCCGGAAGAATCATTGGTTGTTCTCCTTTAGGAATTTACCGACTCGCGGCAGTTTCAATGAGCAAATATCCAATGCCAGCCAGCCGGCCATACACAGGTAAAAGACCGTGTGGGAGGTGGCGGACAGCAGGCAGAAAAACAGGGCCGCCTGGGAATAAAAAACGTATTGGCGTCGACTGCCCCGCTGTAAATTCAAAAGGGAATGCTGGTAGCAGGTCAGGAGCAAAAACACGCAGGCCATCAGGGGAAAGAAATATTTTTCAATTTGAGAAAGGGAATTCCAGTCCTGACAGGCGGCGACTGTGTGCAGCATCATAAATACGGTGATGGCAGAGGGCAGCAGGAAATTGGGTCTTAAGCCCCGAATCCGGCAAAGGGCGATGCCTGCCATGGCGGCTGCTGCCACAAGTGCCAGCAGAAGAAGGATCACCGAAAGGACGTTATTCAGGGGCAGCTGCATAAAGATGCCGCTGTACAGAATGCCTATACCCCCAAGGGCAACGCCCAATGCCCGCCGGGGAGAGGCGGGGAACAGCTTGGCGTATTTATCCGCTGCAGTCAGCGGCTGGATCCCGGCACCCAGTAAAAGCAGGAACACAGCCGTCAGGACAAAGGAAAGGATATTGGCAATATGTCCGGTACTGATCAGCCCCTTATTGTCCACCCCGGAGGCTAACAGCCAGATCCGCAGGGCAAGGCCAAGGCCGCCCAGCAGAAGACTCAGCCGGGGAAGAAGGCGGGGGTTGAAGGGAAAACGCATAGGAAATCCTCCTAAGTGAGATATAAATAGAGCCAGATAGCACCTGCCAAAATAGGCTGGTGCAGAAGGTAAAAGGCAAGGGAGTGTCTTCCGCAGAAGCAGAAGAACCGACGAATGGGGTTGCTTTCTTTGACATTGGGGAAGAGGCTTATTTTTTGTTTATAAACCAGTTTACCAAGCATAGCTCCCAGTAAAAAGTAGCCTAGGTTGGGAAGCAGGGGGAAATAGTCCGAAGAAACAAAGCTTCGGGGGCAAAGCCCGAATAAGATCAAATAGGGGTGGGATACAGTCAGGGTCTTAAAATATAAACCCACGGCAGAAAGAATGATGCCGAGAAGTCCCAGCACATACCAGGGGCATTTCCGGAACAGTAACCAAAGGATCATACAAAGACCGATACAATGCAGGACACCGAAATAGATGATGATGCCTTTATGGGCAAAGCCCACAAGGTACATACCCAAGGTGGCAAGGGTGCAGAGCAGTCCGCCGCCGATCACCACAAGACCCCGTTTCACAGGACGGCTGCCTAAGGTGGCACTGATGCCGGCGATCACCAAAAAGGGCATTCCGCCCCAGGCAAACTGAAACGCGTACAGCTTGGGATATACAGGATCCATAATGCCGTAAAGATCCACCAGGTCATAGGACAGGTGAATGAACATAATGATCCATATGAAAAAGCCCCGGAGGGCGTCCAATTCCCAAATGCGTTTTTTCATAAATTCTGCCTCCAATTTCTATTATATCAGTATGAAGGCGTGATTTCTACCCTTTTTTGGAAATTTACACTTGTTTCTGACGGCTTTGAAGAGTATAATAGGTAAAAATGAAAACCCGGAGGTTTTTTATGTTATTGTATGCCACACTGATCGCTGCGGCAGCTGTGTCAGGTTTGGCCTGCTGGGGCTTTGGCGGCTTCCAGGATCTTGCCTGGCTTTGGCGTCTGCCTGCAGGCTTTATCGTAAGCTTGATTGCACTGGTGGCGGTGCTGTTTGTTTTCCTTTATATTTGCAGCAGCCTGGTAAATACGGAGCGTCCTCAGGAAAAGGATAGCCGGTTTTACAGGTGGCTAATCACCATTTATGCCGGATTCGTCCGGGTTCTTTTGAGAATGCGGATCCACAAAAAGGGTCTGGAAAAGCTTCCCAGGGACGGAAGATTTCTGCTGGTGTGCAACCATATTCATGATCTTGACCCGGTGGTGCTGCTGGACGTACTCTCCCGCAGTCAGCTGGCCTTTATTTCCAAGCGGGAAAATGGTCAGAAGTTCATTGTGGGCAAGGTGATGCACAAGATATTATGTCAACCAATAAACCGGGAAAATGACCGGGAGGCTTTGAAGACTATCTTAAAGTGCATTGATCTGCTGAAGAAGGATATGGTGTCCATCGGTGTGTTCCCGGAGGGCTACACCAGCATGGACGGTCTGCTGCACCCCTTCCGCAGCGGCGTGTTCAAGATCGCACAGAAGGCGAAAGTGCCAATTGTGGTATTCACCGTTCAGGGTACAAACAAGGTGTTCGGCAACGCCAAGCGTTTAAAATCCACAGATGTGCAACTGCATCTTTTGGAAGTGATCCCGGCAGAGGAGCTGACGGGTTGTACCACCGTGGAGATCGCCGAGCGGGTCCACGCTTTGATGGCGGAGGATCTGGGTCCTGAAAATGTGCTGCAGGCTTGATTTTCCGGAGAATCTATGTATAATAGCACCTATATGATAAATGGAGGAAAAACCATGAAAAACAGCGAAAAGACATTGGATATGATCGTAAACCTCTGCAAAAACAGAGGTTATGTATATGCAGGCTCCGAGATCTACGGTGGCCTGGCAAACTCCTGGGACTACGGCCCTCTGGGTGTGGAGTTCAAGAATAACGTCAAAAGGGCTTGGCTGAAGAAGTTTGTGCAGGAGTCCGACTACAATGTGGGTCTGGACGCCGCCATTATTATGAATCCCACTACCTGGGTTACCACCGGCCACGTGGGTAGCTTTTCTGATCCCCTGGTGGACTGCAAGGGCTGCGGTGCCCGGCATCGTGCCGACAAGCTGATCGAAGAGTCCGAGTCCGGCAAGGGCGTCAATGTGGACGCCATGAAGCCTGCCGAGATGAACGATTTTATCGCAGAGCACGAAGATGTGGTCTGTCCCAACTGCGGCAAGCATCACTTCACCTCGATCCGGAACTTTAACCTGATGTTCCAGACCAAGATCGGCGTTACCGAGGACTCCTCTTCCATCGCTTATCTGCGGCCTGAGACCGCTCAGGGAATCTTTGTCAACTTTGACAACATTCAGCGTACCACCCGGAAGAAGCTGCCCTTTGGCGTCTGCCAGGTAGGTAAGGCTTTCCGCAATGAGATCACCCCCGGTAACTTCACCTTCCGTACCCGTGAGTTTGAGCAGATGGAATGCGAATTCTTCTGCCAGCCCGGTACTGACCTGGAGTGGTTTGCCTACTGGAAGGACTTCTGCAAGAACTGGCTGACTTCCCTGGGTATCAAGGAAGAGTCCCTGCGTCTGCGGGATCACGAGCCTGCTGAGCTGGCGTTCTATTCCCGGGCTACCACCGACATTGAGTATCAGTTCCCCTTCGGCTCCGGCTGGGGCGAGCTGTGGGGTATCGCTGACCGTACCGACTATGACCTGGGCCGTCACCAGGAGGCTTCCGGCAAGAAGCTGACCTATTTCGATCAGGATCGCAACGAGCATTACATTCCCTATGTTATTGAGCCTTCTCTGGGCTGCGATCGTGTGGCGCTGGCCTTCCTGTGCGAGGCTTATGACGAGGAAGTGGTGGGTCAGGACAAGAACGGCAAGGACGATGTCCGCACTGTGCTCCGCCTGCATCCTGCACTGGCTCCTTTCAAGGCTGCCATCCTGCCCCTTTCCAAGAAGCTGTCCCCCAAGGCAGAGGAAATCTACCGTGAGCTGCGTAAGGACTTTATGGTGGACTTCGACGATGCCGGCTCCATCGGCAAGCGTTACCGCCGTGAGGATGAGATCGGCACCCCCTTGTGCATTACCGTGGACTTCCAGACCATCGGCGACGAAAATACTCCCGCCGATGACTGCGTTACCGTCCGTGACAGAGATACCATGGAGCAGGTTCGTGTGCCTATTTCCGAGCTGAAGAACTATATTGCCGAAAAGTGCCAATTCTAAGGGCAAATAAAAGGAAAAAACCAAAAATTTTTGGCAAAAAAGTATATTTACAAAAAGACTGCCCCTGTGTTATACTAAGCATAATTGGTGGAGTATCCCTCTGCTGAAAATGATTTTATAAGGAGAAATGCAAAATGAACAAGAAACTCATTGGTTTGTTGCTGGCTCTGTGCCTGGTTATCGGCTTGCTGCCTGCCATGGCAATTGCTGATAGCGGCGATCTGGCAACACCCTACGTTCTGAAGTTCGGCTATGCAAGCTACGAACTGAAGAAGTACGACACCCCCGTTTACATCAAGAACGGTGCTGTCGATACTTACGATACCGACCAGAACGCATTCACCGCTTATGTGCCTGCTGCCGGCAGCGCAAGCAACTGGAATGCCAAGCTGGAGTGGAAGTCCGGCGAAGCCGGCCCCACCCTGACCCTGAACGGCTTTAAGTACGACGAGTTCAACAACGAAAAGGGCTACTGGAGATACAGAGGCGAAGGCTACCCCTCCACCGAGGAAGCCCAGACCACTGCTATCACTACCCATGCCAGCGCACCTCTGACCATCGTCATCACCGGTGAGGACAGCCTGATCGAGACCAAGTTCGGTATCCCCTTCAACAATGCTCTGACCATCAAGAGCGAAGGTGCTGCCAAGCTGGCTATGCACAATATGTCCGGTGGTATCAACGGTGCTTCCGGCTGCGCTCTGACCATCAATGCCAACCTGGATGTGACTGTTGATTCCTACTACTCCTCCACTATGATGGTTATCGGCACCACTGCTGCTGATATCACCATCAACGGTGGTAATATCAACCTGTATGGCACCACCTCTCTGGTTGCGTTGAGAACCGCTACCTCCGGTGATATCAATATCAACGGCGGTAATGTGTATGCCAAGGGCGGCTACCGCGGCGCAACCACTGCCAATGCTGATGATCATATCAACATCAACGGCGGCTCTGTTGCCATCTACGGCAGCTACAATGCTGTCTACAAGGCTGGTTCCAAGAGCACTCCCACT
This sequence comes from Oscillospiraceae bacterium, assembly GCA_017456105.1. The sequence goes on from JAFTKA010000013.1 coordinate 7,585, forward strand.
ATCCCCGCCGGTGCCGATGTAGAGATCATGACCGGCCGCAAGTCCGACGGCTCCGACGCAGCAGTCAGAGAGGCTATTGCATCTGCTAACTATGTGAAGGTCACCTACAAGACCGTCACACCTCCTCCCACCGAGACCACTGCTCCTGCTACTGAGACTACTGCTCCCGTGCAGACCACTGCACCTGCAACTGAGACTACTGCTCCCGTAAATACCTCCGCACCCACCAATACCACCGCACCTGCAAACACCTCTGCTCCCACCGAGACCACTACTCCCACTGGCGGCGATCTGGCTGCAAAGGTTACTGTGAAGTTTGGTTTCACCAAGCTGGAGCTGACCAAGTACGATACTCCCATTTATTACAAGAATGCGTCCAAGGTTGTCAAGGACACCAGCGGTGCTGAGTTCACCTACTGGTATCCCGTTGCAGGCGATGCAAACAACTGGAACGCCAAGCTGGAGTGGAAGACCGGCGATGCTGCTCCCACTCTGACCCTGAAC
>JAFTKA010000021.1 GCA_017456105.1 Oscillospiraceae bacterium
AACGATCCCAAGATGGCAAGCAAGCCCGCACAGGTTAAGGAGAAGATCGCTGCCGGTAAGATGGCTGCTTTCTCCAAGGAGATCTGCCTGCTGCAGCAGGAGTTCGTCCGTGCCGATTTGTTCAAGGGCGACGTTGCCGGTTATATCCAGAACGCTTCCAAGGGTGCTGTGAAGTTCGTCGATGCTATCCACTACATTAAGGGTGAGGGCATTGAGAAGAAGGAAGAGAACTTCGCCGCTGAGGTTGCCGCTCAGATCGCCGGTTCCAAGTAATTTATAATGTATAAAAGCCTGCCGCAAAGCTTGCGGCAGGCTTTTTATATCTATGTAGGGAATGCATATATGCATTCCGCGGAACGGATATATCCGTTCCCTACAGTTTTTGATGGCAGAATAAAAAAAGATAGTCAAATCAAAACAAATGTGCTATGATAAGAGAAATACCACCACAGGAGGAGTTTCTTGTGCGGATCTTGGGAATCGACCCGGGCTACGGCATTACCGGCTTTGGCCTGATTGAAGGGGAGCGGGGGCAATTTTCGCTTCTGCGTTACGGTGCGATCACAACGCCTGCGGGAATAGACTTTTCCGCCCGGCTGGAGATCATATATGAGGATATGCGAAAGCTTCTGGAAGTGGCGAAGCCCGATGCGGTAGCCATCGAAGAGCTGTTTTTCGGCCAAAACGTTACCACCGGCATTGGGGTAGCCCAAAGCCGGGGCGTGATTTTGCTGGCGATCCGCCAGGCGGGCTTGCAGGTGTTTCAGTACAAGCCCATGCAGGTAAAGCAGGCGGTGGTTGGCTACGGCAACGCCACCAAGCATCAGGTGCAGGATATGACCAAGCGGCTTTTGAAACTGGAAAAGCTGCCCAAGCCCGACGATGCGGCGGACGCCATTGCCATTGCCCTGTGCCACGGCCGGTCCAGCACGTCCCTCATCGCGAAAGCGATGAAGAATTGAAAATTGAAAGTTGAAAAGTGAAAATTATGAGAAAGATTATTCAAACAAAAAGTTTTCGCTTCGCATTACGTATCGTAAAATTGTGTAGTTACCTACAAAACACAAAACACGAATTTATTATGGCAAAACAACTGCTGCGCTGTGGAACCAGTGTGGGTGCAAATGTTGCGGAATCCGAACACGCCCAAAGCAGAGCGGATTTTTGTTCTAAACTCAATATCGCATTAAAAGAAGCCGCAGAAACCGACTATTGGTTGCGGTTACTGCACGAAGCCGGATACCTCAATGAGGGGGAATTTCGGTCAGTGTATGCCGATTGTAAGGAAATTGAAAAAATCTTAGCAGCGATTGTAAAGACGGTTAAAGAATAACTTTCAATTTTCAACTTTCAACTTTCAATTACTTTTGTGTGAGGTTTTGTTATGATCTATTATGTTCGGGGTCCTGTAACGGTTTTAGAGCCGGGTTTGGCGGTAATTGACTGCCACGGCGTGGGCTACGGCTGTCGTGTAACCGCCCATACTGCCGCCCAGCTGAAGCTGAATCAGGAGGCAAAGCTCTACATTACCGAATCTATTCGGGAGGACGCCTTTGACCTGTACGGCTTTATCAGCCGGGAAGAGCAGAACTGTTATGAGCTGTTGACCACCGTCAACGGTGTAGGCCCGAAAGCGGCCATGGCCATTTTATCCTCCGGGCCTCAGAACTTCACCTTAGCGGTGATGACCGGGGACGAAAAGCTGTTGACCGCCGCTCAGGGCGTGGGTAAAAAAACCGCCCAGCGAATTATTCTGGAATTGAAGGACAAGGTGGGCGGCAGCAGCGTGGAGCTGGATTTCTCCGGTCCCACGGTGGCAGCACCTGCAAATCAGGGCAACGCCGCTATGGCCAATGCGGCCCTGCAGGAGCTGGGCTACTCTCCTGCGGAGATCGCTGCGGCACTGAAGGGCGTCGATCCCAACGCAACCACCGAAGAAATGGTACGCCATGCTTTAAGAGCGATGGTGATGAAAGGGTAATATTTAATGCATAATGCAAAATGCAGAATGTAGAATTACAAAAAATTGAGTTTTCATGAAAACCGGGAGGTTTTGTATGAGTTTAGAATTTTCTGAAGAATTGGATACTTCCCCGATTATTTCGCCCACCTTTGCTCCTCTGGACGCAGGAGAGATTGGCCTGCGGCCAAAGCTTTTGTCCGACTACACCGGCCAGGAGAAGGCAAAGGGGAATCTGTCCGTATATATTGAAGCCGCACGCTTAAGAAACGAGCCGTTGGATCATACTTTGCTGTATGGCCCGCCCGGTTTGGGAAAAACTACCTTGGCGGGGGTTATTGCCAACGAGATGGGTGTGAACATTCGCATTACCTCCGGCCCGGCCATCGAAAAGCCTGGCGACTTAGCGGCACTGCTGACCAACCTGAACCCCGGTGATATTCTGTTTATCGACGAAATTCACCGGCTGAACCGGGTGGTGGAGGAGATCCTGTACCCGGCCATGGAGGATTTTGCCATTGATATTATCGTGGGCAAGGGACCCTCTGCCAATTCCATTCGGCTGGATCTTCCCAAGTTTACTTTGGTGGGAGCAACCACCAGAGCCGGTCAGCTTTCTGCCCCGTTGCGAGACCGCTTTGGCGTATCTCTGCGATTGGAATTGTATACCCCCGAGGAGCTGGCCCGGATCGTTACGAGATCGGCAACCATCTTGGGTATGGACATTGAGCCTGAGGGTGCTATGGAGATCGCCTCCCGCAGTCGCGGCACGCCCCGGATCGCTAACCGTTTTTTGCGTCGCGTCCGGGATTTTGCCCAGATCATGTGCGGCGGTAAGATCACCAAGGAAGCAGCCGACCTTGCTCTGCAGCGGCTGGAGGTGGACCAGTTGGGACTGGACGCCATTGACCGCAGAATGCTGACTGCCATCATCAAGAATTACGGCGGCGGCCCGGTGGGCCTTGATACCCTTGCAGCCACCATTGGGGAGGAGGCGATCACCCTGGAGGACGTTTACGAGCCCTATTTGATGCAGCTGGGATTTTTGACCCGCACGCCCCGGGGAAGATGCGTTACACCCTTGGCATATCAGCACTTGCACATTCATTACGACGGTCAGGAACAATTTGAAATTTAGTCATAAAAGTGCATAAATTGCCACAAAACTCAGGAAAATTTTTATAAAGTATTGACAAAAGTTTTCCGTTTGTGTATAATCCCATTTGGGCAGAGTATGCCTATATTATTGACCCTGCGTTATCACCAGTCGAATTGATGGGCTTTCACGGGGCATTAACAAGCTGAAAAGAGGTAAAATCAATGTACGAAGACAAGACTTTAGTTTGCAAAGAGTGCGGCAATGAGTTCGTATTCACTGCCGGCGAGCAGGAGTTCTACGCAGAGCGTGGTTTCCAGAACGAGCCCCAGCGTTGCAAGGCCTGCCGCGATGCTCGGAAAGCCAACGCCCGTGGTCCCCGTGAGTTCTTCACTGCTACCTGTGCACGTTGCGGTGGCGAGGCAAAGGTTCCCTTCGAGCCCAAGTCCGACCGTCCCGTATACTGCAGCGAGTGCTTCGCTCAGATGCGTGAAGAGGGCTAATTGCTAACAAAACAACAGCACCGGAAGAAATTCCGGTGCTTTGTTTTTTTAAATGTAGGGAATGCATTTATGCATTCCGTTTTGCGGAGCGGATCAATCCGCTCCCTACGGTGATGGTCGATAGAATTTACAAGGGAGGCCTTTGGCCTCCCCCGTTATTGTTTAATCGGACAAAAGGCGGAAACGACGCTTTAAATGCATACGCATCAGTTCCTGTGCGGCGTCGCCGTCCTGTTCAATAATAGCATCCAAAAGCTCTCTGTGTTCCCGGAGATCTTCCTCGTGCTGTTCCGGCAGCAGCTTTTCCTGCACAAGAGGATAGGGCGTGTGCACCAGCTTTTGGAAGATGGCCTGCAGATACCCGTGGAGCACCGGGTTTTTGGACGCCTTGGAAAGGCGGATATGGAACATATCATTCAAATCGGTGTCCGGTCCCACAAAGGTTTCCAGACTGGAAGAAAGGGCATCAATATCCTCGTCGGTTCTGTGTTCTGCCGCCAGCTTGGCAATGCCCGGCTCCAATACCAGTCTTGCGTCCAGCAGGATCTGCAGATCGTTATTGTCGGACAGCAGGTGCAGGACCTCAATATTTGGGATTCGGCCAATGGCGTTTTCTGCCACAAACGTGCCCTGACCGTGAACGGATTTTATGATACCGAAGGTCTCCAGCGTTTTGAGTGCTTCCCGCAGAGAATTCCGGCTGACCTGCATAAGCTCGGCAAGCTCCGCCTCCGGCGGGATTTTTTTGCCCACAGGCAGCTCCCCGGACCGAATGCTGGCGATGATCTCGTCGATCAGCTGCTTTGCAAGAGAAGTACGCTTGACAGATTGGATAACGGCCACCCCCTTGGTGTAATTCTATCCGTTAATGTAACACAGAAGAGAGTCCTTTGTCAAGGAAGCGATACCCAAGGTCTTGGCGTTGCGGCCTTCCTGCATTTGATCGCCCAGGAGGGTTCTGGCGATGGTTACGATGGCGTCGATCTTAGGAGTAGGAACGCCGGCCACCTGGGCCAGGGCCTGAATGGGCTCCAGGGAGAAAGGGATATCCTCCAAAACATAGCGGGTGGCCAGAGTGTTGGAGGTCATAATGCCCTCGTAGCCCGGGTTGTTTTTGCAGAGCTGATATAGAGGTGTGTCCTTGTCGCCGCAGCGATACATGGCCACATAGTCTTCACGAATGGATCGCAGTTCCAGACCAAAAGCCTTGGCCACAGCGATCCGCTCCCGGTCCATAGCCTCCACATATTTACCCACGGAGGGGGTCATACCTTCCCAATAATATTGGAAAGGCACGAAGGGGTTGGCTTCGATCCGGGAGGTATTCAACAGCATGGGAGCGGGGTGCATCATGGCGTTGATGTTGCCAAGGCTGGTTTTCAGCACATTGTCAACCAGTACAAACCAGGGCAGTGCCTCCCGGATCGCCTCTGCCAGGCGAGGGTTATCGGAGGCGGGCAGTGCGGCCATAGGGACTTCGCTCTTCATACCGAAAACGTATACATCGCCGGGGCTTTGGATCCGGACAGAATATAAAAGCGTACCGGCAGCACCCAAAACGATCTTGGCGTTGCAGCCCATATCGTCCATGACCTTACGGAAAGAAATGGCACCGCAGGAACTCTCCGGGTGCAAAAGAACGGTCATGCCGTCTTTTAGGTTGGGAACAATTTGTTTTGCCATATTTTCGTGGTACAAAGAGGGGAGGACCATCATGACCACGTCAGCTCCAGCCATGACCTTTGCCATATCTGTGGTGGCAAACTCCAGCTTGCCGAAACCCTCAACGGCATGATGCAGCTGAATGCCACCCTTTGCGTTAATGGCGTCTACAGTGGCGGGAACCACATCAAAAAGCCGCACCTTTTCTCCCAAGATCGCCAAATGCCCGGCGATAGCCTGTCCGCCGTTGCCGCCGCCGATAATTGCCCAAGTTTTTGCCATGGTTAAAATCTCCTTTAATATTGATAAGGTTTATTGGTAGGACCTTTATACCAATAATAAGGCAGCGAAGACGAATTGTCAAGCCCTGCCTGTGCAATTATGTAGGGCGGGGGTTTGCTCCCACCGGACGGAGCGATTCGCGAATCACCCCGGTAAAACGACGGTAGGGAATGCATTTATGCATTCCGTTTTGCGGAGCAGATCAATCCGCTCCCTACATATTCTATTGGACATCGCAGAGCAGCGATACCGAGCGGGGCGATAAACGATCAGATCAGGACTTTGCACGCATTGTCCGCCGCGACTGGCGGCCCGCCCTACAAATTCTGTCGATCATCACCATAGGAACGATACCGAGCTGAAAGACAAACGATGAAATCAGCACCCTGTACGCATTGTCCGCGGGCACAGCCCGCCGTTCATAAATTTGTCGAATTTTGTTTTCAATTTCGCTATTGCCTGTTCAAAACCTGCCCTTATGATAAAAACAGAAAGGCGGCGGAAGCCGTAACCGTGCCTTTCTTCGCAAAAACCATTTTCTACCTCTCTTCTTTTTTATTCCCCAAAGGAAGGCCGCACCCCAGGGTGCGGCCTTCCACCGTTACAGAAACGCCGGAAGAAAATGGAAACCCGTTTTCCCTTTGAAAACACTGCACAAAACCTCTGTTAAAATCCATAAAAATGGCGTGTCGAAATTGGTATAAACGTCGAAAATTTTGCTTTACGACGAAAAAAGATTGCAAATCCTATTTTATTGCGTTATACTTAACACAGAAAGTATGGAAACGTTTCCATACTAAAAAACGAAAACAAATTTTAGGAGGAAAAATCATGAAAAAGATCATCGCACTGTTGCTGGCTGTCATGATGGTTATCGGCCTGTTCGCTGCTTGTGGCGGCGGCGAGACCACTCCCGACACCACCCCCGACGCTACCGGCGACAACACTGAAGTGAAGGGTTCTGTTTACTACCTGAACTTCAAGCCCGAGGCCGATCAGGCATGGCAGGATCTGGCCAAGACCTACACCGAGAAGACCGGTGTTGAGGTTAAGGTCGTTACCGCCGCTTCCGGCGACTACGACAAGACCCTGACTGCTCAGATGGGCAAGTCCGGTGCTCCCACCCTGTTCAACTGCGGCAACGCTTCCGCTCTGCTGAACTGGGATGAGTACTGCCTGGATCTGACCGACGCTGACTTCGTTGGCGAGCTGACCACCAAAGACTTTAACCTGTACAACGCTGATGGCGAGCTGAAGGCTGTTGGCTACTGCTACGAGACCTTCGGCATCATCGTAAACAAGGCTCTGCTGAAGCAGGCTGGCTACGAGATCACCGACATCAAGGACTTCGCTTCCCTGAAGACCATCGCTGAGGACATTCACGCTCGTGCTGCTGAGCTGGGCTTTGATGCCTTCTCCTCTGCCGGTCTGGACGGCTCCTCTTCCTGGAGATTCTCCGGCCACCTGGCTAATATGCCCCTGTTCTACCAGTTCCGTGATGACGGCGTAACTGTACAGCCCGCTACCATCACCAACAAGTACCTGGAGAACTTCAAGAACATTTGGGACCTGTATATCAACAACTCCGCTGCTGACAAGGCAACCCTGACCACCTCCACCGGCGACGCTTCCGTGGAAGAGTTCGGCACCGGCAAGGCTGTGTTCTATCAGAACGGCACTTGGGAGTTCGACAAGCTGACCGGCACCGCTGAGGGTCAGTACGGCCTGAAGACCGAAGACCTGCAGATGATCCCCATCTACTGCGGCGTTGAGGGTGAAGAGAAGGCTGCTCTGTGCTCCGGCACTGAGAACTGCTGGGCTGTAAACGCCAAGGCAGACGAGGCTGACATCAAGGCTACCCTGGACTTCATCAACTGGGTTGTAACCTCTGAGGAAGGCACTGCTATGATGATGCAGCAGTTCGGTGCTATCCCCTTCAAGAAGGCTCCCGCTTCCACCAACACCTTTGTTGAGGACGGCAATGCTCTGCTGGCCGACGGCAACTACGCTGTTACCTGGGCATTCAACCACACTCCCAATGTTGACAGCTGGAGAGCCGGCGTTGTTACCGCCCTGGCTGCTTACTCTGCTGGCACCGGCGAGTGGGCTGCTGTTGAGCAGGCATTCGTTGACGGCTGGGCAATCGAGTACCAGACTGTAAACGGCTAATATTTCCAAGCAATGTGGGGTGGGCTTTCGCCCACCCCACATCTTAATCATACTGTATAGTGCAAAGCCGTATGCCCTTAACAGTTTTGCACTGTGCAGCATTAAAATTCCCCGGAAAGAGAGGACACTTGTTTTGAAGAAGAGAAGAGCAAGCCGCAGTGCAACCAACTCAAGCTTGATCCGCCGCCCCATCAAGCGGTGGTTCCCGGTGTTTGTGCTGCCCACCTTTTTGTGCTTCTGTATCGGCTTTATTTGGCCCTTTATCCATGGCATTTACCTGTCCTTCTGTAATTTTAACATTCCGAAGGACGCCCAGTTCGTCGGCTTTGAAAACTATACCAAAGTATTTCGGGATCAGGGTTTCCGGAATGCTTTTATGAACACCGCCAGCTTTGCGGTGGTTTCCATTATCTTGATCAATGTGGTAGCCTTTGCCATCGCCTATGCCCTGACCCAGAAGATGAAAGGCTCCAATCTGTTCCGCACCGTGTTCTTTATGCCCAACCTGATCGGCGGCGTGGTGCTGGGCTTTATCTGGAGCATTTTGATCGACTACGTACTGACCAAAATGGGTGCCGCCCAGCTGATCCTGAACTCCGGTGCAGGCTTCTGGGGCTTGGTAATCCTGGTTGCCTGGCAGCAGATCGGTTATATGATGATCATCTATATTGCCGGCCTGCAAGCGGTGCCTGAGGATATGCTGGAGGCCGCAAGGATCGACGGTGCCGGCCGTTGGAAGACGCTGATGAAGGTAACCATTCCCAATGTGATGCCCTCCATCACCATCTGCACCTTCCTGACCCTGACCAACTCCTTTAAGATGTTCGACCAGAACCTGGCCCTGACCGGAGGTCTGCCTCAGATCATTGAGAACGGTGCCAAGGTCAATAAGACCGAGCTGCTGGCACTGAACATTTACTCCACCTATCAGATCAACAAGAATTGGCACGGCGTAGCCCAGGCCAAGGCAGTGATCTTCTTTATCCTCGTGGCGGTGCTGGCTCTGGCCCAGCAAGCGGCAACCCGGAGAAAGGAGGTGCAGCAGTAATGAAAAAGAATAGAATCGGTTCTTATGCGTTGACTGTTGTATTTTCCGTTATTTGCCTTATTTGGCTGATCCCGATCCTTTTGGTGGTGCTGAACTCCTTTAAGACCAACGGTGCCATCAACCTGGACGTGTTCTCCCTTCCTGTAAAGGAAGCCTTTGCCGGCATCAGCAACTACGTCAAGGGCTTGACCTTTGGCAACTACCCCCTGCTGAAGTCCGCTGGATACAGTGCCTTCATTACGATCTCTTCCACAGCACTGATCCTGCTGTGCTGCTCCATGACCGCTTGGTACATCGCCCGGGTAGGCAGTGCGGCCTCCAAGATCTTCTACTATCTGTGCCTGTTCTCCATGATCGTGCCCTTCCAGATGGTGATGTTCACCCTGTCCAGCACAGCGGACAATCTGGGCTTGAATACCCCCTGGACGATCCCTGTTGTATACCTAGGCTTTGGTGCAGGCCTTGCGATCTTTATGTTCGTGGGCTTTATCAAGGGCTTACCCCTGGATATTGAAGAGGCGGCAGCCATTGACGGCTGTGGCCCGCTGAGAACGTATTTTAAGGTGGTTCTTCCCATGCTGAAGCCCACCATGATCTCCGTCGGCGTTTTGGAGCTGATGTGGGTATGGAATGACTATCTGCTTCCTTACCTGGTGCTGGACCTGACGGAATACCGTACCATTCCCATTCATGTGCAGTATCTGAAGGGCAGCTACGGCACAGTTGACCTGGGTGCAATGATGGCAATCATCTTCATTGCGATCCTGCCTATTATTATCGTGTATCTGTTCTGTCAGAAGCACATTATCAAGGGCGTTGCCGCAGGTGCGGTGAAAGGCTAAATTTGTTTGTGGGACGGCAAGTTCTGCCGTCCCACTTTTCTAAAGGAGCACTGTTATGACGATTAAAGACATATCGGCTCAAACGGGCTATTCCGTCGGTACGGTCTCCCGGGTGCTGAACCACCAGCCAAACGTCAGCGAAAAGGCCCGCAAGGCCATTTTGGAGGCGGCGGAGGCGGTGGGATTTCAGTTGAACGCCAATGCCAAGCAACTGAAGCAACAGCGGCCCACCTCCCTTCTGGCGGTGGTAAAGGGTACGTCCAACGAACTGTTTGCGGGCCTCATCGAGGCTATGCAGGCAAAAATGCAGAGCCTGCCGTATCCGCTGATCGTGGACTATATCGACGAGGATGCGGACGAAGTTCAGCGTGGCGTGCAGCTGTGTCGGGAGAAAAAACCTTTGGGCATCTTTTTTCTGGGCGGCAACGCGGAGAGCTTCCAAAGAGATTTTGCACAGATCGATGTACCCTGCGTACTGGTAACCGGCGATGCGGCCGGGTTGCAGATGGAGGGGCTGTCCAGCGTTACCACCGACGATAAGCAGGTGGGCTTCCTGGCGGTGGAGCATCTGGTAAAACTGGGTCATAAGAAGATCGTTGTGATCGGCGGTAACCGGGAACAATCCGATATTGCCCGGCTGCGGTACGAGGGAAGTCTGCAGGCTTTTAAAAAGGAAAATATCGCCTTTGATCCTGCTGAGGATTATTGTACCGGACGTTTCTCCTTTGAAGACGGCTATCAGGCGGTGGAGGAGCTGCTGGCAAAAGGCCGGAAGTTTACAGCTGTGTTTGCCATGGCGGACGTTATGGCCATCGGTGCGATCCGGGCTTTGAAGGATCACGGACTGCGAGTGCCGGAGGATATCTCCGTAGTGGGCGTGGACGGCCTGAATATCGGTAAGTATACTGTCCCCAAGCTGGCTACCGTGCGGCAGTCGATGGAGGAACTGGCGGACCGCAGTATTCAAATGCTGGGCAGTCAGATCGAAGGCAGGGCAGGCACGATGCACGTAACGATCCTGCCTGTTGTAGACGGGAACGAAAGTGCCATTACCTATCAATAACAAAACGGACTGTCAACGACAGTCCGTTTTATTTTGAAAAAAAGTGTCCAGTTGGGATTTTAGCACCAGAGCTTCGCCCGTAATTGGGTGGATCAGCTCCAGCTTCTTTGCACAAAGCAGCTGTGTTGCGATTCCTTTTTTTCGGGAGAACGCCAAAGCTTCTTCTGTTCCGTACTGGGGGTCGCCCAAAATCGGACAGCCAAGATAGGCACAGTGGACGCGTAATTGGTGGGTGCGGCCGGTAACCGGCTGCAGGGCCACTCGGGTGCAGTTTTCTGCGGATTCCAGGACCTGATAGCGGGTCAGACTGGGCTTGCCATCGGGCCGCACTTCCCGTAATAAACTGGGCAGCGGTTTCCGGGCGATGGGGGCGTCGATTGTGCCGGCATTTTCCGGGAATGTGCCAAATACCACCGCGTGGTAGGTCTTCTGCACCGGCACTTTTTGTAACAGTGCGTGGATATGGGCATTCTTGGCAAGCAGGACAATACCGAAGGTATCCCGATCCAGCCGGGTCAGCGGGTGGAAGGCAGAATCCTGCCCGGATTTTTGATAATAGCCCAGCACACGGTTGGCCAGCGTGCCTGTAAACTGGGAACGGGAGGGGTGGATCAGCATACCGGCGGGTTTGTCCACCGCCAGCAGATGCTCGTCTTCATATAAAATCGTAATGGGTGTGTCCTCGGCAGGAAACAGGGGCGTTTCTTCCTCCAAAGGAACGGAAATCACGTCTCCCGGCGAGATCTGAAAATCTGCGTGCCGGGGCACACCGTTGACAAAAAGCTTATCCTGCCATTTGAGCCTGTTCATCAGCCCCGTGGACAGCTTTAACTCCTCTTTCAGAAAAGAGGACAGCCGTCCGGCCCGGTTTGCAATATGGGTGATCTCCACGGCGTTCCTCCTCTCCTGAATATGTAGGGGCGATTCACGAATCGCCCGAACAGATGAAATTTGCATAGATTTAAGGCGTGCTGCTTTTGCAGCACGCCTAGAATGCATCTTACTTCAGAGCGGCCTTTGCCTGCTCGACCAGAGCGGCGAAAGCGGCGGTGTCCTGGATAGCCATTTCGGACAGGCTCTTGCGGTTCATCTCGATACCGGCCTTCTTCACACCGTTCATGAAGGTGGAGTAGTTCAGACCGTAGGGAGCGACAGCAGCGGACAGACGGGTGATCCACAGTCTGCGGTAATCACGCTTCTTCAGCTTGCGGCCGACGTATGCATAGTTGCCGGACTTCATAACGGCCTGCTTGGCCATCTTGAAGTGGGTAGATTTCGCACCCCAGTAGCCCTTAGCCAGCTTCAGGGTAGCATTTCTTCTCTTGCGCGTCATCATAGCGCCTTTGACTCTTGCCATTTCTGTATCCTCCTATCGCTGATTTGTACGGGATCATCTTCTTCACAGCTGCTACGTTGGTCTGGTCAGCGTAAGCAGTGGTGCGAAGACGGCGGGTCCGCGTGGTGTCTTTCTTGGTGAGGATGTGGCTCTTGTAAGCGCGTGCTCTCTTGACCTTACCGGACTTGGTCAGGTTGAATCTCTTCTTAGCGCCGCTGTGAGTCTTAAATTTCGGCATGATTGGTTCTCCTTCCGTGTAATTACGTTGTTATTTTGCAGTTTTCGGGCTGAGGAACATCGTCATGTGACGTCCATCCAGCTTGGGG
>JAFTKA010000001.1 GCA_017456105.1 Oscillospiraceae bacterium
ATGGCGTTACGCATCCAGGCAGCCATAGCGCCGGCAACGTCCAGATCCTCACAGGTAACAGGCTCGCCGGTGACGGAGTAAGCCACAACGATCTTGCCGAACGCTCGCGCAGATCCTTCAGATCCTTGGCAACTGCCAGAATTGCCATCAGCTCGGAGCCAACAGCGATACCAAACTTGGACTCCATCATGTAGCCGTCAAGTCTGCCGCCGATGCCGATGATGATGTTACGCAGGCTCTGTGCGCAGAAGTCGATGATCCAGCCCATCTCCACACGCTTGGGGTCGATGTCCAGTCTCTTCAGACCCTTCTTTGCCAGCCACTCATCACTGTTGTTGCGCTCGTGCTGCATACGGGCAGTCAGAGCCACCATTGCCAGGTTGTGGGCGTTCATAATGTCGTTGATGTCGCCGGTCAGACCCAGGGAGAACTCGGTCATGGGCATCAGCAGTGCGTTGCCGCCGCCTGCTGCGGTGCCCTTCACGTTCATGGTGGGGCCACCGGAGGGCTGACGCAGAGCACCGCCTGCGTTCTTGCCGATGTAGCCCAGACCCTCGATCAGGCCCAGGGAAACAGTGGACTTACCCTCGCCGAAGGGTGTGGGGGTAACAGCGGTAACCTCGATGAACTTGCCGTCGGGCTTGTCCTTCAGACGGTTCATAACCTTGATGAAGTCGATCTTGGGGGTCTTGCCGTAAGGAATGATCTCGTCCTCCAGCAGGCCCAGCTTCTGACGGAAGAAGTCGACGGAGGGCAGAGTCTTTTCTGCCTCTTCTGCGATCTGCCAGTCAGCGAACTTGGAAGGGTCCAGCTTTACGATGCCCTTCTCGTCTACGTACTTGCCATTTTCGTCAAAAACGATTGCCATAGTATGTTCCTCCTTATTTTAGGTGTCGTTCCGACACTTTTATACAATAGTAATTTCAGCCGAATCCCGGATCAGCCGCATGACCTTGCCGGTGAGAACGCTGTTGATAACGGCCTGCTGAAGACCGGCGTCAAATTGCTCCTTCAGCTGGTCAATGGTGATGCCGTTGTGGCGACAGATGATTTCCAGTGCCTGCTCAATATCCTCTTCCTCAGCGGTCAGACCCTCGATCATTACGATCTCGTCGATGGCAGCCCGGCTGCGAATGGCGTTTTCGGCAGTGGCCTTAAACTCCTCCCGGAGAGCCTCCCGGGTGGTGCTCAGGAACTGGCAGTACATATCAATGGACAGACCCTGCTGGGCCAGCTGGGCTTCCAGATTACGCATCTGCTCGTCCATGGCTTCCTGCAGCATCTTGTCGGTGATGTTCAGCTCCAAGGTGGCCGCAGCCTGCTGTAAGAGCCGGTCCTGCAGGTCCATCTCGCCCCGGTCATCGGAGTAAGCCTGCAGGCTTTCGCCCATCTTCTTGTGCATCTCGGCAAAGGTCTCGCACTGACCCACTTCCTTGGCAAAGGTATCGTCCAGCTCATAGGGGGTCTTCACCCGAATGGCCTTCAGCTTGCACTTGAATTCTGCTTCCTTGCCGGCAAGATTGTCAGCGTGGTACTCTTTGGGGAAGGTAACCTTCACGGTAACCTCCTCGCCGGGGACCTTGTCTAATAGCTGCTCTTCAAAGCCGGGGATAAACATACCGCTGCCCAGCACCAAAGTCTGATTCTCGGCAGTACCGCCGGCGAACTGCTCGCCGTCGCAGAAGCCTGCGTAGTCTAAAATCACTTCGTCGCCGTTTTCGGTGGGCCGGTCAGTGATCTCCGCGATCCGGGGATTCTGCTCCAGCAGCCGCTGCATATTGCGGTCGATCTCCTCGTCGGTTACGATGTGCTTTTGCAGCTCGGCCTTCAGGCCCTTATATGTAAAGCTCATTTTGCTTCTCCTTATTATCATTATTGAGGGAATCCCCCAACAATCATCATACCACAGATTTTCCCAAACCGCAACGGTCAAAACCGGGAAAAACGCTGCAAGACCCGGAAATTTTCCGGGCACAGGAAGGATTATACAAATAATTCTTGCAAAAACCAATATAGTTATGATATTTTATCTATAGATTTTACCTATAGATTTTCGAGGTGTCCATATGAACTACAACTATCTTCGTTATTTTTCTGTTCTGGCACAGGTGGAGCATTATACCCTTGCGGCTGCCCGGCTGGAGATCTCCCAGCCCTCCTTAAGCAGTGCCATTCACCATCTGGAGGACGAGCTGGGGGGTATCAAGCTTTTTGAAAAGGTGGGCCGGAATGTCCGGCTGACCGAGGAGGGCCGCTTCTTCCGGGAGCAGGTAGACGCCGCACTGCAGAAGCTGAACAATGCCACCATGACCCTGCAGGAAAGCCGGGTCAGTGCTCCGGTGGTGATCAAGCTGGGACTGGTATCCGGCACCCTGGACGGTGCGGTGGCGAGGGAGATCACCCAATATGCCGCAGAAAATGACCGGATCCGTTTTCAGATCACGGAAAGCTCCGCAGACGAGCTGATGGACCTGGTGCGTCAGGAAAAGCTGGATATGGCGGTGGTGGACACCACCAACCGGGATAGAACCCTCCATTTCCGCAAGCTGTACCAGCAGAACTACTGCGTGGCCCTGCCTTCTGACCACCCCCTGGCAGCAGAAGAACAAATCGCCCCTGCCCGGTTACGGCAGGAGCGACAGGTGGTATTTAACAGAGAGACGGAGAACAGCTTCGGCCAGTGGGCCAGCGGTGCGGTGGCGGCGGAGAATACGGTTTGCTCCGTCAATACCGCGCAGGCGGCACTGGATCTGGTGGCGGCGGGGGCAGGCGTTTGCCTTGTGCCGGAAAGCTGTGTAAGACGGATCGAAAACGTCAGCTTTGTGCCGGTAGAAAACCGCCATCAGGCACTTTATATGTGTATTCTGTATGACAAGTGGCTGGAGCCGCCTATCTGGGAATTCGTGGAAAAGCTGGTTAAGGTACTGCGAAATCAGAGTCTGTAAAGAGCCTTGGCGTTGGCGGTGGTGATTTCCTCGATTTCTTCTACAGAAAGCCCCCGGATCTCTGCCAATCGCTCTGCCATACGGTACAGATACCCCGGGTCGTTCCGCTTACCCCGGAAGGGCTCGGGTGCCATAAAGGGACAGTCGGTTTCCAGTACGATCCGATCCAAAGGAATGCTCGCAGCGGTTTCAACCGCCTTGCGGGCATTTTTAAAGGTCAAAACGCCCGTAAAGCCGATGTACCAGCCCATATTCACCAGCTGCCGGGACATCTCCGCAGAGCCGGAATAGCAGTGGAACACACCGGTAACCCCGGGAAATTCCTTGACGATCCGCATGCCGTCGTCGTGGGCCTCCCGTTCGTGAATGATCGCAGGCAAATTTACTTCCTTTGCCAGAGCCATCTGCATACGGAAGGCGTTTTTCTGAGTTTCACGGGGAATATCCTCATAATAATAGTCTAAACCTATCTCACCAATGGCCTTGACCTTGGGGCTGAGTTTACATAACTTTCTGTATTCCTCAATGACTTCTTCATTTACTTCATCGGCAGAGTCCGGGTGGGAGCCCACGGAGGCATAGAGCCAGGGGTAGTTTTCCGCCATGCGGACAATGTCCCGGGAGCTTGTAAGTGAGCAGCCGGCATTCATCACAAAGCCGACGCCTTTTCCGGCGAGACCTGCCATCAATTCCTCCCGATCCGGGTCAAAGGCCGGGTCATTCAAATGGGCATGAGTATCAAAAAGCATAGTATTCTCCTTAGAAAATGTAGGGAACGGATATATCCGTTCCGCGGAATGCATATATGCATTCCCTACAATTATTATATCCTCCCTGTCAACCGAGCATAATGGCGGACGAAAGGACATACCCTTTACGGAAGGAGGGATCGTTATGGACGAAATGCTTTTGCCCCACAAGCTGACCCTGCAGGGCCGGAGCCATCTTTCCATGACCGGGGTTACGGAGGTGGTCAGCTTCGATGAAAATGCGGTGATCCTCCATACGGAGCTGGGCACCCTGGTGGTACAGGGTAAGGATCTGCAGTTAAAGACCCTGTCGACGGAGCAGGTTATGGTAGAGGGAAAGGTATCTGCACTTCATTATGAAGAACCCCGTGCCGCCGGCGGCTTTTGGAGCCGTATGTTCGGTTGACCGGGCCGGCACTGGCCGCCCGCCAGATCTTGCTTTCGCTGCTGCTGGGAGGGGTTGCCGGGATCGTCTACGGCTTTTTGCGTCCGGCACGGCCCCGATTTTTGGCGGACAGCATTTTTGCGATCGTACTGGGGGTACTGTGGGTGTACCTGGAGTTCGGCATCTGCGGCGGAGACCTGCGGCTTTTGCACACGGCAGGGCTCTTTTTGGGAGCGGTGGGCTTTCACTGTACCGTGGGAAAGTTCCTGATTCCGGTATATTCTGCCTTTTGGGAGGGAATTTTTAGGGTATTTTCCGCAGTTTTTCGTTTCTTTCGAAAAATTTTTCAAAAAATTACAAATTTCCTCTTTCCATCGGCAAAAAAATAGAGTAGAATAAATACAATCCTAAAAAGAGAAGGCGGTGAGCGGTATGGCCAAAAAGAGAATTCGTTTTGTGTATCGCCGCAGTTCGCCTTTATTAAAATGTGTGGTGCTGGCCACCATCATTTTGTCCACCGCCGCATTGATCCTGTTGAACGTAACGATCCGTGAGACAGAGGATAAAATAGATGAGCTCCGCCATTTGGCGGCACAGTATGAGTGGAGCAACGAGGATCTTCAGCAGAAGATCGATGAGGTCCGCTCTGTAAAGGGCATTATCAGGACCGCCGGAGAAAAGCTGGGCCTTGTGGAAAAGGACACCCTTTTCTTTATCCCGGAGAATTCAGATTAACGGAGGAAGCATTTTTTCATGGAGTTAACCGTAGGCACAATCGTAGAAGGAACCGTCAAATCCATCGCCAACTTCGGGGCGTTCATCACCTTGCCGGAGGGCAAGACCGGTATGGTACATATCTCAGATGTGGCCAATACCTTTGTCAATGACATTCACGACCACCTGACCGTAGGCCAGAGTGTAAAGGTGATGGTTACCGGGATCGACGGGGCGAAGATCAGCCTGTCCATGAAGCGGCTGGAGGCCAGACCCCAGCGACCTGCTCCTCAGCAGAACCGGCCGGTGCGAACTGCAGCACCGCCTCCTGAGCCCAAGACTGCAGACCAGCTTTTCGAGGAGAAGCTCAAGCAGTTTATGAGCGAAAGCAACAATAAAATTTCTTCGATCCGGCAGTATTCCGACCACCGAACCAAGAGCAGAAGAAGATGATCCTATGGCTGCTGCCACCGGCAGCAGCCATATGTTTACAAAGGAGAATGCTATGACAGTAGTGATCACCGGCGGGTCCCGGGGAATAGGGGCTGCTGCGGTAAAACGCTTTGCCCAAAGGGGCGAGCGGGTATTTTTCCTGTATGAAAAAGAACACGAAGCCGCCCAGGCGGTGGCACAAGCTACCGGAGCAACGGCCATTTGCTGCGATGTAGCTGATGGACAGGCTGTTGCGAAAGCCCTTTCCCAGATAGGGGATATTGATATCCTGATCTGTAATGCCGGCATTTGCCATACAGGCCTTATGAGCAGCCTTTCCTCGGAAGCGTGGGACAGGCTCTTTGCAGTAAACGTCAAGGGAATATACCACTGTGTCAATGCGGCGATGCCCAGCTTTTTGCAAAAGCAAAAGGGCTGTATCATTACCGTCAGCTCCATGTGGGGACAGGTGGGAGCCTCCTGTGAGGCGGCCTATTCCGCCACCAAGGGTGCGGTGATCGCACTAAGTAAGGCCTTGGCACAGGAGCTTGGCCCTGCAGGCATTCGGGTCAACTGCGTAGCTCCCGGTGTGATCGGCACGGATATGTGCAAAAATGTGGACCCGGAAATTATGGAAGCTCTGCGGCAGGAGACCCCCGTGGGCCGTAACGGCACACCGGAGGACGTGGCGGACGCCATGATCTACCTTGCCGATGCGGAATTTGTAACAGGACAGGTTTTGGCCGTCAACGGCGGCTACGTACTATAAGGAGGACATACAGATGAAAATTGCAATTGCCTGTGATCACGGTGCTTTGGAACTGAAGAACACCATGAAAGCCCATTTGGAGAAAAAGGGCTATGAAGTCAAGGACTTCGGCACCCATACCTTGGATAGCTGCGACTATCCCGATTTTGCCGCACCTGCCGCCAAGGCAGTGGCAAGCGGTGAATGTGAAAAGGGCATCGTCCTTTGCACCACCGGCATCGGCGTATCCATCACCGCCAATAAGGTCAAGGGTATTCGCTGTGCTCTTTTGTCCGATGTGATGTCCGCCCGCATGACCCGGGAGCATAACGATACCAATATGATGGCCATCGGTGCAGGCGTGGTGGGCACCATGCTGGCTCTGGAAATTGCCGACACTTGGCTGGGCACGGCGTTTTCCAACGAAGCCCGTCATCAGCGTCGGATCGACAAAATGATGGCCCTGGAGGACTGAAATGGTCTATCTGGAGATCACCATAGCCACCACCCCGAAAGCCATCGAAGCGGTGGCCGAGGAGCTGACGAAAGCCGGCTTTGCGGAGCTGGTGCTGGAGGATCAAAGTGAGTTTGAGAGCTTTTTGGAGGAAAACCGGGCCTATTGGGACTATATTGACGAAAGCTTACAGTCCTATCTGCAGGGTCTTTCCCAAATCAAGCTTTATTTGGAGGAGTCGGACAAGTCTTCCCTTTCCCGGCTGGAGGCCCTTTTGGAAGAGCTGCGGGGTCAGTATGGCGACCTGTCTATGACCGTAACGCCCTTGGCCGATACCGACTGGGAGGAAAGCTGGAAGGATAACTATCCGCCCCAGCCCATCGGTGAAAAGCTGATCGTTCTGCCCTACTGGAGAGCCGATGAGACCGATGGCCGCCTGCCGGTGATTTTAGATCCCGGCCTGACCTTCGGTACGGGAGCACACCCCTCCACCCAAATGGTCATGGAGAATATGGAGCAGCTGGTAAAGCCCGGCTTTCGTTGTTTGGACCTGGGCAGCGGCAGCGGCATTTTGTCCATCACCGCCCTGCGGCTGGGAGCGGCCTCGGCGGTTGGCGTGGATATTGACCCCAAGGCAGAGTCCATCGCCCGGGAAAATGCCGCCTATAACGGCTTCCAATTCACCGCCCTGACCGGCAACGTAACTGCCGACAAAAAGCTCATGGCCCGCCTGCAAAAAGAGCAGTATGATCTGGTACTGGTGAATATTGTGGCAGACGTGATCATCGGTCTAGCCCCGATCCTTCCCAACTTTTTGCAGGAAGAAAGCGTTGTGATTCTGTCGGGCATTCTGAACACCCGGCTGGGGGACGTAAAAACCGCCCTGACGGAGGCAAACCTAACCATAGAAAAAATCTGCACCAAAGAAGAATGGTGCTGCGTGATCGCAAAAAGGAGCACAAAATGAAACTACCCTATCGCACCCGACAAAGGCTGATTCGCATCGGCGTTATATTGCTGGTAATCGCCTTTGTGGCGTTGCTGATAGCCGTACTTTGGCTGCTTTGGGCAAAACGGTATGTGATCTACACCCGGGACGGAGCAAAGCTGGACTTTGACCTGCCCGAAACCCTGCCCCAGGGACAGGAGGCTGAGCCGCCTAAGGAAGAGAATCTGCCGCCTTTGTACTTTGTAACGGAGGAGGACGCCCTTGTTAACAGCACGGAGCTTATGCAGATGAAGGGCTACTATGCCGACACGGAGGCTTTGAAGGATATTCCTGCCGTCAAGACCCAGATCCAGGCCTTGGAGGCGGGAACTGCGGTGATGCTGGACGTAAAGAGCATCTACGGCAACTATTTCTATTCCTCCGAGGTGGGCACGACCCGCAGCTCGGCCATCGATATCGAGGCCATGGACAGCCTGATCGCCTACCTGAAAAACAGCAAATATTATTTGATCGCCCGCCTGCCCGCCCTCCGGGACCGGGAGTACGGCCTGCACCATACCATCGACGGCATCGCGGTCAAATCCGGTGCGTACCTGTGGGTGGACGACGAGGGCTGTTATTGGCTGAACCCGTCAAGTCAGGGTACGGTCTCCCATCTGGTGCAGATCGCAACGGAATTGAAGAATTTGGGCTTTGACGAGGTGGTCTTTGAGGACTACTGCTTCCCCAATACGGATAATATGGCGTTCTCCGGCGACAAGGCCAAGGCCTTAAGCTCTGCGGCACAGACCCTGGTAACAACCTGTGCCACGGAGCGGTTCACGGTGAGCTTTGTCAGCACCGGACACTTTACACCGCCCACCGGAAGAACCCGTATTTACTGGGAAGGTGCAGAGGCCTATAAGGCGGCGGACATTGCGGCCGCCTCCGGCGTAGCCGACCCCACCATCAATCTGGTGTTCCTGACAGAGGTCCACGATACCCGTTTTGATGCCTTCAGCGTCCTGCGACCCCTGGAAGCCGCTCATTAAAGTCGATATAAATCCCTTGCGGGATTTTCGACATTTCCCTTCGGGAATCGATATGTGCGAACGCACTCGATATGCCCTGCGGGGCGTGAAGGGATTTATATCATATCGAATGGCGAAGCCATATATCGATTTTGCCAAGCAAAAATATCGAATTGCAAAGCAATATATCGACAAAAAAGCTACCCTTGTAGGGTAGCTTTTTTGTTATGCAATTCTAACGAAAGAGGGTGTAGGGAGCGGATAAATCCGCTCCGTTACGGAACGCATATATGCGTTCCCTACAAGCACTTATTCCTGAGAGTTTCTCTTTTTCATCAGTTCCCGCATACGGGTCGCGTGATCCAAGATCCGCTTGCGGATCCGCAGGCTCTTGGGGGTACACTCCAACAGCTCATCGTCTGCCAAGAATTCCAGACACTGCTCCAAAGAGAACACTCTGGGGGTAACCAGCCGCAGAGCCTCGTCAGAGCCGGAGGCACGCATATTGGTCAGCTGCTTTTTCTTACAGACGTTGACGGTCATGTCCTCATTCCGGCTGCAAATGCCTACCACCATACCGGCATAAACCGGCGTGCCGGGTCCGATGAACAGAGCACCTCTCTCTTGGGCAGCGTGCAGGCCGTAGGTTACGGCCTCGCCGGACTCGTGGGAGATCAGAGAGCCGGTGAGCCGACGCTCAATTTCGCCCTTCATAGGTGCGTAGGATTCCAAGACCGAGGACATAATGCCCTCACCCCGGGTGTCGGTCAAGAATTCACTGCGGTAGCCGAACAGGCCTCTGGAGGGGACTAAGAACTCCAGACGGTAACGGCTGCCCATGGGGGTCATGGAAAGAAGATCGCCCTTCCGGCGGCCCATCTTCTCAATGACTGCACCCATGCACTCCTCCGGCACGTCCGCAACCATTCTTTCGATAGGCTCGCAGGTCTTGCCGTCAATTTCTTTCGTCAGCACTCTGGGGGTGGAGACGGAGAACTCATAGCCCTCCCGACGCATGGTCTCCATCAGAATGGACAGGTGCATTTCACCGCGACCGGCAACATTAAAAGCGTCTGTACCCTGTTCGGATACCCGCAGGGAAACGTCTTTTAATAGCTCCTTTTCCAGCCGGTCCCGGAGATTTCGGGAGGTAACGAACTTGCCCTCACGGCCGGCAAAGGGGGAATCGTTGACCGCAAAGGTCATTTCGATGGTGGGCTCGGAGATCTTCACAAAGGGCAGGGGCTCCGGCTTTTCCGGACTGCAAAGGGTTCTGCCGATGGTGATCTCCGCCATACCGGACAGAGCCACGATCTCGCCGGCGGAGGCCTCCTGCACAGGGTTTCTGCCCAGGCCGTCATATTCGTACAGGGCAACAACCTTGCCTTTTTGGGTCAGCTCCGGGTTATGGAAGTCGCAGATGGCGACCTCCTGATTAACTTTGATAGTGCCCCGTTCCACACGGCCCACAGCGATCCGGCCCACATATTCATTATAATCAATGGAGGACACCAAAAGCTGCAGCGGTGCGTCCTTGTCTCCCTCAGGGGCGGGGATATAGTTTACAATGGTCTCAAACAGGGGGATCAGGTCCTTGCCTGCTTCGTCGGGGCTGTAGGAGGCAGTACCCTGCCGGCCGGAGCAGAACACCGTGGGGGAATTGAACTGCTCGTCGGTGGCTTCCAGATCCAGTAAAAGCTCCAATACCTCGTCCATGACTTCATGGACACGGGCATCGGGCTTGTCCACTTTGTTGACTGCCACGATGACCTTATGGCCCAGCTCCAGTGCTTTTTGCAGCACGAACCGGGTCTGGGGCATGGGGCCTTCTGCCGCGTCAACCAGCAGAATAACGCCATTGACCATCTTTAAGATCCGTTCTACCTCGCCGCCAAAGTCCGCGTGGCCCGGTGTGTCCACAATGTTGATCTTGGTGTTCTTATAATGCACGGCAGTGTTCTTGGCCAAAATGGTAATGCCACGCTCCCGCTCCAGGTCGCCGGAGTCCATGACCCGGTCCTGGGTGGCCTGGTTTTCCCGATACACGCCACCCTGCTTCAGCATTTCGTCAACCAATGTGGTTTTGCCGTGGTCAACGTGGGCAATAATGGCGATATTACGAATATTTTCCTGTGATGCCATCTCGATCTCTCCTTCGCATCAAAAATCACATATACTTCCAGCATAGGAATATATCACAAATTTCATAAAAATGCAACAAATCGCAAAAAGAAAATAAAAAAAGATTGGCTCTTTTGGCAGGGCAGAAATGCTTGACCTAGAGAAAAAGCTATGATATATTGTAGGGTAATAATTATAGTGGGAGAGTATCCATGAAAAAAGCACTTTCTTACGGTTTTGTGATTTTGAACGCCCTGATTTCGGCGTTTGTATATCACCTGTTTGTCTATCCCAATAATTTTGCACCTGCCGGCATCGGCGGCATCTGCACTATGATCCAGTATGTGTTCGGCATCAATGTGGGATATCTGAACCTTCTGATCAATGTGCCGCTGGCGATTGCGGTGTATTTTTTGGTCAGCAAGACCATGGCAAAGCGGGGACTGCTGTACGTTGCGGCTTTTTCCGGATTCCTGGTTCTGCTGTCCTATGTGGATCTGACACCCTTCAAATATTACACCGAAAACGGCACCAGCACCATCTTAGGCCCGCTGGTGGGCGGCCTGATCATGGGCTATCTGAATGCTTTGATGGTGCGGATCGGTGCTGTGCAGGCCGGAGCATATTTTATCGGCTGTATTGTCCGCAGATTCCGGAAGGACTTCAATGTGTTCTGGATCACCTTTGCCATCAACGCCGGCGTGGCGGTGTTCTCCTATTTTGTGTACGGCATGAAATTAGAGCCGGTGCTGCTTTGCATTCTCTACTGCTTCTCCACCAGCATGGTCAGCAATATGGTGGCCAAGGGCGACCGCAGTGCGATCCGCTTTGAGATCGTTACGGACAAGCCTCAGGAGCTGAGCCGGGACATTATTGAAAAATTGCACCACTCTGCAACCCTTCTTCCCGGCAAGGGCATCTATCAGGGCAAGGAAACAAGTGTTTTGGTTTGCATCGTAAACAATGTGCAGGCCGCCCAGCTGGCAGCTCTGATCCGCAGCTATCCCAACACCTTCGCCAGCATGAGTCAGGTCAGCGAGGTTATGGGTAACTTTAAGCACCTGGACGTCCACGGAAATCCCGAAAAGCATATTCTGGACGCCGGCGATAACGACGTGATCAATTAACATTATTATATAGGAGGAACAATTATGGCTTTTTACTACTCAGAACCCAGTCATACCTTCAGTGAGTATCTGCTGGTACCCGGCTATACTTCCGAGGACTGCATTCCCGCCAATGTGTCCTTAAAGACTCCCTTGACCAAGTATCGCAAGGGCAAAGAAGAGCCGGCTATCTCTTTGAATATTCCCATGACCTCTGCCATTATGCAGTCCGTGTCCAATGACTCTTTGGCAATTGCCCTGGCAAAGGAGGGCGGCCTGAGCTTTATTTTCGGCTCTCAGTCCATCGAGTCCCAGGCGGCTATGGTTGCCAAGGTCAAGGGCTATAAGGCAGGATTTGTGGTCTCTGCTTCCAATCTGACTCCCGACGCCACCCTGGCAGATGTGCTGGAATTAAAGGAGAAAAACGGTTTCTCCACCGTGGCCATCACCGAGGACGGCACCGCAACCGGAAAGCTTTTGGGCATCGTTACCGGCCGGGACTACCGTGTCTCCCGTATGGACGTAAACGAAAAGGTCAGTACCTTTATGACCCCCCGGGAAAAGCTGATCACAGCTCCTGCGGATACCACCCTGAAGACCGCCAACGACATCATTTGGGAGCATAAGCTGAATTCCCTGCCTGTGGTGGACGAAAACGACCATCTGATGTACTTCGTATTCCGCAAGGACTACGCCTCCCATAAAGCCAATCCCCTGGAACTGCTGGACGACAAGAAGCGGTACCTGGTAGGTGCGGGTATCAACACCCGGGACTTTGCCCAGCGTGTGCCTGCTTTGATCGAAGCCGGTGCTGACTGTCTGTGCATCGACTCCTCTGAGGGCTACTCCTGCTGGCAGGCCAATACCATCAAGTGGATCCGGGACAACTACGGCGACACTGTCAAGGTAGGTGCCGGCAACGTGGTGGACCGGGACGGCTTCCGCTTCCTGGCAAATGCCGGTGCAGACTTTGTGAAGGTGGGTATCGGCGGCGGCTCCATCTGCATCACCCGTGAGACCAAGGGCATCGGCCGCGGTCAGGCTACCGCCTTGATCGAGGTTGCCGCAGCCCGTGATGAGTATTTTGCCGAGACCGGCATTTACGTGCCCATCTGCTCCGACGGCTGCAGTGTTCACGAGTACCACATGACCCTGGCTCTTGCCATGGGTGCTGACTTTATGATGCTGGGCCGCTACTTTGCCCGGTTCGACGAGTCTCCCACACCCAAGGTGCTGGTCAACGGCTCTTATATGAAGGAGTACTGGGGCGAAGGCTCCAACCGTGCCCGGAACTGGCAGCGGTACGACCTGGGCGGCAACACCAAGCTGACCTTCGAAGAGGGCGTTGACTCCTACGTTACCTACGCAGGTTCCTTGCACGACAATGTGGAGGCCAGCCTCTACAAGGTCAAGTCCACCATGTGCAACTGCGGCGAGACCAACATTCCCGATTTCCAGAAGAACGCCAAGCTGACCCTGGTTTCTTCCGTGTCCATTGTGGAGGGCGGCTACCACGACGTAACCCTCCGCTCCACCAGCCAGACCAAGTAAATAGGAACCGCGTGCCGATTCCCGGCACGCGGTTTTATATGTAGGGAGCGGATTTATCCGCTCCGCGGAATGCATAAATGCATTCCCTACGAAGTCCATCGAGGGGGTTACAGTTCGTCGAGTGAGGCAAACCGGTAGCCCATATCCTCCCACTTGGTCAAAAGCTCATTTAAGATTTCAGCGTTTGTTCTGCTGGTGGAGTGTAAAAGCACCACCGCTCCGTTGTGGATTCTTGGCAGGAGCTTGGAAAAAGCCTGCTCCCGGGTCGGCTGGGCATCGTTGTTCCAATCGGCATAGGCAAGGCTCCAGAATACGGTTTTGTAGCCCATTTCCTGAGCCATTTCCAAATTTTTCTGACTGTAAACACCCTGGGGCGGCCGATAATACTTGGGCATTTCCTTTCCGGTTACGGAACGGAACAGCTCCTCCAAATCGGTCAGTTCTTTTTGGAAAGCGGCTTTGTCCGACAGCTTACTCATATCCGGGTGGTGCATGGTGTGGTTGCCCACGATATGCCCCTCGTCCACCATTCGCCGCACAAGATCCGGGTTCTTTTCTATGTAATTGCCTACCAAAAAGAAGGCAGCCTTCACATTATGCTCTTTCAGCACGTCCAAAATCTTTTCCGTGCAGCCGTTTTCGTAGCCCGCATCAAAGGTCAGATAAATGACCTTTTGGGAGGCATCTCCCAAATAGGCGGCGTTCAGGTTGTAAAGCTCCCGGCTTTCCGCCGGGCCTGCCGGCGGCTGACCCTCCTGCCGGAAGCTGAGCCCCCATGCACCTGTTGGTACAGAGTCTCCCCAAAACTGCCCCAAGGCCAAAACGATGGCGATACAGACCGCCGCTACGGCGATCCAAAACTCTTTTCTTTTCATAAGATCCCTCCTGTGAAAGTCTATGGGCAAGCCTGACTGCATATACAATCCCAGGAAAAATTATCAACAATCCGTAAACAATCACGTTCCTCGGTTGCAATTTTGTTTATTTACATTATAATAACGGTACTAACTTGGCGAAGGAGATTTTTATGGGCGGTTTCTTTTGGCGGATCCGTCAGAGCCTGCAAAGATTTATGCGGGGCCGGTACGGAACGGACAAATTAAATATGCTGATTTTGGGCACGGGCCTGACGGTGTGCATCGTGTCTTTGTTTGTGCGGTTTCTGCCGGTGAATCTGGCAATGACGGCGTTGTCCTATGGACTGATGTTTTGGGCGATCTTCCGCTGCCTGTCCCGGAACACCTATAAGCGGTATGAGGAGAACAGAAAGTATCTGCAGTTTTTACAGCGGTTCAAGGATAAAGAACACCGCTATTACAGCTGCCCCCGCTGCCGCCAGCAGGTGAGAGTGCCGAAAGGCAAGGGAAAGATCTCCATCACCTGCCCCAAGTGCAAGGAGAAATTCATTAAAAAGACATAACAATCCTCCCTTGTCTGTTGACAAGGGAGCGTTTTCTGCCCCGAACACGTACGTCATTCCCAGGTCCGCGGGGTCGCAGGAATCTCCCGGCAGGCCTGTAGGGAACGGATATATCCGTTCCGCGGAATGCATATATGCATTCCCTACAAACAAAATCACAGATTTCCGCAGGAGATTGCCACGTCGCTGACGCCCCTGGCAATGACAACGAATGTTCGACAGCTTGTTTGCAGAGATGCTTGACAGGCAAACTCACACTTAGTAAACTATTATCAGGAGGCGATATGTATGAAGCATAAGATCTTAAAATATGACCCCAATTTACGCCCCTTTGAAAAGGATTTTGACCTGCGTGCCCAGCGGTATATCGACAAAAAGGCTCAGCTGTTACAGCCGGGCAAGACGCTTTCTGATCTTGCCTGCGGCCACCATTATTTCGGTTTCCACAAAACGGAAGACGGCTGGTACTACCGGGAGTGGGCCCCTGCCGCAGAAAAGCTGTACCTGACCGGCGACTTCTGCGGTTGGGATCGCCACGCCTATGAAGCCAAAAAGCTGGACGGCGGCGTGTTCGAGCTGTTCCTGCCCGGCGATACCTTAAAAGACGGCATGACCGTCATGGCGATCGTGGTGCGAAACGGCGAGGAAATGGAACGGATCCCCCTGTACGCCACCCGTGTGGTGCAGGACCCCGTTACCTACGGCTGGAACGCGGTGATCCACGAAATGAAGCCCTTCCGTTGGACTGATGAGAAATTCAAGCCCAAGAAAAAGCTCTTTATCTATGAATGCCATATCGGTATGGCTCAGGAAGAGGGCCGGGTAGGAAGCTTTGAAGAATTCCGGCAGAACGTCCTGCCGAGAGTCCGGGATCTGGGCTACAACACCCTGCAGATCATGGCCATCATGGAGCACCCCTACTATGCGTCTTTCGGCTATCAGGTAACCAATTTCTTTGCGGTTTCCTCCCGGTTCGGCATGCCGGAGGACTTAAAGAACCTGATTAACACCGCCCACGAAATGGGCATCGCGGTGCTTTTGGACGTGGTCCATTCCCACGCCAGCAAGAACACCCGGGAGGGAATCAACTGCTTTGACGGCACGCCCTACCAGTTCTTCCACGACGGCCCCAAGGGCGACCATTCCGCCTGGGACACTAAGTGCTTCAATTATGATAAAAATGAAGTAATTCACTTCCTTTTGTCCAACCTGCGGTTTTATATGGAGGAGTACCATTTTGACGGCTTCCGCTTTGACGGCGTAACCTCCATGCTCTACCACGACCACGGCCTGGGTACTGCCTTTATGAGCAATGATACCTATTTCTCCATGAACACCGACGTGGAAGCAGTAACCTACCTGCAGCTGGCAAACGATATGGTGCGGGAATTTAACCCCAATGCCATTATGATCGCCGAGGACACCTCCGCCATTCCCGGCCTGTGCCTGCCCATCAAGGACGGCGGCATCGGCTTTGACTACCGTCTTGCTATGGGCGAGCCGGATATGTGGATCAAGCTTCTGAAGGAGACCCCCGACGAATATTGGGATCTTAACAATATATATTATGAATTGGCGATCCGCCGCCCCCACGAAAAGGTCATCGGCTACTGCGAGTCCCACGATCAGGCGTTGGTTGGCGACAAGACCATCATGTTCCGGCTCTGCGACCAGGAGATGTACTGGGGTATGCACAAGGATTGCCACAGCATGGTCATTGACCGGGGCATGGCTCTGCACAAAATGATCCGCCTTTTGACCATGACCCTGGGCGGCGAAGGCTATCTGACCTTTATGGGCAACGAATTCGGCCACCCGGAGTGGATCGACTTCCCCAGGGAGGGTAACGGCTGGAGCTACCATTACTGCCGCCGGCAGTGGCATTTGGCGGACGACCCGGACCTGAAATACCACTACCTTCTGGAGCTTGAAAAGCAGGCGGTGAAGCTGTGTAAGACCTGCCGTGTCCTGGGAAGCCGGGATACCCAGCTGCAGATGCACAACGACGACAAGGTAATGGTCTATCAAAAGGGCAGTGCAATTTTTGCTTTTAATTTCCACCCCTGGAAATCCTTTGAGAACTATTTCGTAACCATGCCCGAAGAGGGAGAATATCGCGTTGTTATGTCAACCGATGATTACTGCTTCGGCGGCCATGGCCGTATTTGGCATCAGAATTATACTGCAACGGTTCAGGAGGACGGCAGAGTCGGTTTCCAAATGTACCTGCCCAGCCGCACCGCCGCCGTTCTTCAGAAAGTGGCCGCAAAATAAGAATGTAGGGAGCGGATTAATCCGCTCCGTTGCGGAACGCTTAATTGCGTCCCATACAATTATAATCGTCGGATTTCCGCAGAAATGTTTAAGCGGTTTAAAAATTTTAGTTGATTCCGGGATAAAAATGTGGTATAATACCAAAAACCTTTCCGCGTCTTTCGGTGGCGGTCATTTGTACATGCCAGCCGGAAAATTTCGGAAAACCCATGGTGGTGAATAAATGGCAGGCAGAAAATATGTATCCGATTATCGGATAGAAAAAGCCATAACGCCCTCCGGCAAGGTGGAAACGAAGCTTTTTTATCAGGGAACATATTACCGCTATGAACGCTCCCGGGAGGAGATCCTGCGGCTGCGGCGGCATATTCTGCTGGTAACGGTGCTTTCGGCACTGCTGATCTTTCCGATGCTCATGACCCCGGCGATGCTGAGCCATACAATATATATTATATTGCCGGCAGCCTTTTCTCTTGTGCCCATGTATCTGCTTCTGGCAGGAGCAAGGCGACTGGGCTTTGACGAGGAAAAGTTCACCCGGGAGCACCGGGATAAAACGGAGAAACGGATCGCCCGGGCCAGCCTGTGGCTGACGATCCTTTTGGGTACAACGGTGGCAGGCTGTGTGGTCTACATTTGCCTGTGCCCGGTGATTTTGGAAGAGTACCTTTGTATGGGAAGCTTGCTTTTGGCTCTTGCCGGGTCAGCAACACTGCTTCCCCAGCGGAAAAAGGCGAAAGCCGTGGAAATCGAAAAATAAGAAAAGGGTACCCTTTTCTCTGTTCCTCTTGCAGAGGAACAGAATAAGTGTCTGATATTTTTCCAAATGGCAGCATTTGGTCAAATATAAAATTTTTAGGAGGTCAAAAAATGAAAAAGACTACCAAGCTGATTGCATTGGTGCTGGCTCTTGTCATGATGGTTTCCGCATTTGCGGCTTGTGGCGGTTCCGACACCAACGAAGAAGAGAAGACTCTGGTCATCGGCACTCAGAACTTTGACGGCAAGTTCTCTCCCTTCTTCTACACCAACGCATACGAGAACGATGTGTTGGGTCTGGTAAACGTGGGCCTGCTGGGCTCCGACCGTGAAGGCGCCGTTGTCCTGAAGGGCATCGAGGGCGAGGTCCGTCCCTACAACGGCACCGATTACACCTACACCGGCATCGCCGACTGTGTTGTAACCGAGAATGCCGACGGCACTGTTTACTATGACTTCACCCTGAAAGAGGGCGTTAAGTTCTCCGACGGCACCGAGATGGATATCGACGACGTTATCTTCTCTCTGTACGTCCTGCTGGACCCCGCCTATGACGGCGTGTCCACCTTCTATGCTCTGCCCATCGAGGGTCTGGATGAGTACCGCAAGAACAACATCATGCTGTCCGCCCTGTTGGGTCAGC
This sequence comes from Oscillospiraceae bacterium, assembly GCA_017456105.1. The sequence continues at coordinate 18,261 of JAFTKA010000001.1, forward strand.
TGGGTGAGGAGAACACTGACTTCACCTATGTTACTGAAGAGCAGCAGGCTGCTTTCTGGGCTGCTGTAAATGATGGCCTGGTAAAGTTTGCTCAGGAGATCGTAGACTACTGTGCAGCCGCTGGCTACGCTGCTGATGGCAACGATGTTGCTACCGCCGCTTCTGCTTGGGGCTTCGACGGTCTGCCCGCAACCGCTACCGCCAAGGACTTCGCTCTGGCAATCGGTGCAGCTTACGACTGGAGCTTCTCCGCTATGGAAGCTGAGACCGCTGGCTCCGCTCTGGCTGATCTGATTCCCGCTGATGTTTATGCCTATGCCGGCACAAACGTTTCCACCGGTGAGTCCGCTGCTAACGTTACCGGTATCCAGAAGACCGGCGACAACAGCCTGCGTATCGTTCTGACCGAGCTGGACGCTACCGCTATCTACCAGATGGGTCAGACCATCGTTCCCATGCACTACTACGGCGAAGAGTCCCTGTACGACTACGAGAACAACAAGTTCGGCTTCGTTAAGGGCGACATGTCCGACGTTAAGTCCGTAACCACCAAGCCCGTAGGTGCTGGTCCTTACACCTTCGAGTCCTACGAGAATGGCGTTGTTACCCTGAAGGCTAACCCCAACTACTGGAAGGGCGAGCCCAAGATCGACTACATCAAGTTCCAGGAAGGCCAGGACGCTGATAAGGTTCCCGGTGTTGTTGCCGGCACCATCGATATCACCGATCCTTCCTACTCTGCTGAGACCGCTAAGGCCATCGCTGATGCCAATGGCGGCGAGGTAACCGGCTCCAAGATCACCACCAACATGGTGGCTAACCTGGGCTACGGCTACATCGGCTTCGCAGCTAAGAACGTCTGCGTGGGCGGCGAGAGCGGCTCCGAGGCTTCCAAGAACCTGCGTAAGGCTATCGCAACTGTTATCTCCGTATACCGTGACGTTGCCATTGACTCCTACTACGGCGAGTTCGCAAACGTCATCAACTACCCCATCTCCGATACCTCTTGGGCTGCTCCCCGTGTTACCGACGAGGGCTACAAGGTAGCTTTCTCCGTTGACGCAGAGGGCAACGACATCTACACCGAGGGTATGACCGCTGAGGAGAAGTACGCTGCTGCTCAGAAGGCCGCTCTGGGCTTCTTCGAGGCTGCTGGCTACACCGTAGCTGACGGCAAGGTAACTGCTGCTCCCGAGGGTGCTAAGATGGCTTATGAAGTCATGGTTGGCGGCGGCGGCATCGGCGACCACCCCGTATTCATGGCTCTGACTCAGGCTGCTGCTTCCTTGAAGGAGATCGGCTTCGACCTGATCGTCAGCGATATGGCTAACTTTGCTGAGATGACTGATGCTGTCAACTCCGGTACTGCCGAGATGTTCGGTATGGCATGGCAGGCAACTCCCGATCCCGACATGTACCAGATCTACCACTCCGAGGGCGGCTCCAATGAGAAGGCCTACTGGATCAAGGACGCTGCTCTGGATAAGCTGATCATGGACGCTCGTCAGTCCACCGACCAGACCTACCGTAAGACTCTGTACAAGCAGGCTCTGGACATCGTTGCTGACTGGGCTGTTGAGATCCCCATGTATCAGAGACAGAACTGCATCATCTTCTCCACCGAGCGTGTCAACATGGAGACCGTAACTCCCGATATCACCACCTTCTGGGGCTGGGCTAACGATATCGAGAAGCTGGAGATGAACTAATTCAGTTCGATTTTCTTAAATAATTAAGAATTAACTAGCGTTGCAGGTTGCCGTGCTTCCTTCGGGTTGCACGGCAATCTGTGGCGAAAGGCTTCTGCCTATGAGACGGCCGTTTTGCTGCCAAAACGGTTGTCTGATATGCAGAACGTATCAAATTCAGCGGAAACTCTGAAAGAGACCTTCCTGACTTCCGCAGAAATAAATGGAGGGAAAATATGCGCAATTTTATCATCAAACGTCTGTTTTTATCGGTGGTGATCCTGCTGTTTGTGGTGTTCATTATCTTCTTGATAATGCGCTGCCTGCCTGCTTCCTACGTGGAGACCATGGCGATCCAGCTTTCTCAGGCCCCGGGCTCCAAGCCCTATGAGGAATGGGTGGAACAGCTGAACGAGCAATACGGCTTAAATAAGCCCATTTTTGAGGGCTATTTGGCACAGCTGAAGAATTTGGTTACCGGCAATTTTGGCGACAGCTGGAAGTTCACCGTTCCCGTTTTCGAGAAGTTTGAGAGCGTGATCTGGGTGTCCTTCATTATGGGTGCCATTTCCCTGGTGCTGCAGGTGCTGATCGCGGTGCCTCTGGGCATCATTGCCGCTACCAAGCAGTATTCTAAGACCGACTATACCATCTCGGCTCTGGCACTGACCACCATTAGTCTCCCCACGTTCTTCTTTGCAACCCTATTAAAACTGGTGTTCTCAGTAAAACTGGGCTGGTTTGACTTGTTCGGCATGGTGGGACGAGACCACCATCAGCTGTCCTCCTGGGGTCAGTTCCTGGATAAGGCACACCATTTGGTGCTGCCCATCTTCGTGCTGATCGTGCTGGGCATCGGCAGCCTGATGCGTTACACCCGTACCAATATGCTGGAAGTGCTGAACGCCGACTATATCCGTACTGCCCGTGCCAAGGGCCTCAGCGAAAAGAAGGTTATCTACCGCCACGCTTTCCGCAACACCCTGATCCCGCTGGTTACCATTATCGGCGGCAGCCTGCCGGGCCTGTTCTCCGGTGCTCTGATCACCGAGACATTGTTTGCCATCGACGGTATCGGCTACACCTCCTACACGGCCATCGTGGCAGGCGACATTCCCTTCTCGATCTTCTATCTGACCTTTATGGCCATTTTGACATTGCTGGGCAATCTGATCTCCGACATTCTGTATGCGGTGGTCGATCCCCGGGTACGTTACTCTTAAGAAAGGAGAGGTATTTCCATGAGCGAAAATAAGGAAAACATCAACAAAGAAGAGCAGTACTCCCTTAGCGATGACCGCCGGGTAAAGACCCTCTCCCCCGGTGCACTGACCGCCAAGCGTTTCTTCCGGAACAGACTGGCTGTGCTGGGCCTTGTGATCCTGGCTGCCATGTTCATTTTCTCCTTTGTGGGCGGTTGGGTCATGCCCTATGAACAGGACCAGGTGTTCCACCGCTATGACACCCAGATGAAGGAATACTGCGGTGTCCGGGAAAATACCGAGTTCCGCTATCTGAATGCTGACGGTCAGGAGCTGACCGCCATGATCAAGGCAAAGTTTACCATCAACACAAAGAACGAAAGCTTTGAAGACGAGGGTGTGATCTACACCATCGACAAGCTTGCCGAGGATCTTTACACCATTTCCAACGGTGAGACCCTGCTGGGCGTTGCTTACAAGGACGTTATTAACCCTGCCGACGCCAACGCAAAGTTCAGCTTTAATTTCAGCTTCAATGCTCTGAAGGCATTTGCTGCCAAGGAAGCTACCTTTGAGGCTGACGGCAACACCTATGCCATCGACGAGGTGGGCACCGTAACCCTGAACGGTGAGGATATCGCCTTCGTTAACCGCATGATCGTTCAGTCCAAGGTCTCCGGCACCAGCATCTCCCGCCAGTTCCGGGAAGAGGTGGGCAAGGCCATCGAAGAAGGCCGGACAGAGTTCTCCTTCGTGGACGCAAACGGCGAAACAGTGGACTATCAGATGGTCTACGACGCACAGAACGATATGTGGTCTGTCAAGCGTGTTACCTCCACTTTGATTTACGACGCATATTCCTTCCCCAACAAAGAGCACCTGCTGGGTACCGATAAGAACGGTATGGATATGCTGACCCGTCTGATGTACGGCGGCCGTGTATCCCTGGTGATCGGCTTTATCGTTGTGCTGATCTCCGCCTTCATCGGCATTATTTTGGGCGGCATTTCCGGATATTTCGGCGGTTGGGTGGACAACCTAATCATGCGTATCGTGGATATCTTCTACTGTATCCCCTCCACGCCCTTGATCATTATTCTGGGTGCGGCCATGGACGGTATGCGTATGGACCCCCAGATCCGTATGCTGTTTTTGATGCTGATTTTGGGCTTCCTGGGCTGGCCCGGTGTTGCCCGTATGGTTCGCGGTCAGATCCTTTCTCTTCGTGAGCAGGAGTTTATGACCGCCACCGAATCCAGCGGTCTGAGTGTCTACCGCCGGATCTTCAAGCACCTGATCCCCAATGTTATCCCTCAGCTGATCGTTACCTGCACCATGAGCCTGGGTTCTACCATCATCACCGAGGCGACCCTCAGCTTCCTGGGTCTGGGTGTTAAGTTCCCCTTTGCTTCCTGGGGCAACATTATGAACGACGTATCCAACTCCCACGTGCTGACCAGCTACTGGTTCATCTGGATCCCCGCCGGCATCTGCTTGGTGCTGTCCGTTCTGGGCTTCAACTTCGTGGGCGACGGTCTGCGGGACGCATTTGACCCGAAAATGAAACGTTAAGGAGGAGAGACAAATGGCAAAAAAGAAAACCGAAGGCTATCTCTCCGCCAAGGAATCCCGTCGGATCTCCAAGGAGAATCGCAAGGCTACGGCTGTTTTGGAAAAGCAGCGTAAGCGGAAGAACGTAGCAGAAAGCGAATATATCACTACCATGAAAAACCCCGCCAACGCGGTGGAATTTGACGATCTGCACACCTACTTCTTCACCGATGCCGGTACGGTCAAGGCCGTGGACGGTGTCAGCTTTGAAGTGCCCATCGGCAAGACCGTGGGCGTGGTGGGCGAGTCCGGCTGCGGCAAGTCCGTAACCAGTCTGTCCCTGATGCAGCTGCTGCAGCGGCCCCAGGGTCAGGTGGTCAGCGGTGCGATCCGCCTGAATTTGGGCGACGGCGTTGCCTATGACATCACCAAAGTGCCGGACGTAAAAATGCAGTCCCTGCGGGGCAACAAGATCTCCATGATCTTCCAGGAGCCCATGACCGCTCTAAACCCTGTTTTCCGGATCGGTGAGCAGGTCAACGAGGTCATTATGCTCCACGATGCCGAGGGCAAGTCCAAGGAAGACGTAAAGGCCCGTACCATTGAGCTTTTGGAAATGGTGGGTATCGCCAACTCCGAGGGCGTGTACAAAATGTACCCCCATGAACTGTCCGGCGGTATGCGGCAGAGAGTTATGATCGCCATGGCTCTGGCCTGCAATCCCGTATGATCATTGCCGACGAGCCTACCACCGCATTGGACGTTACCATTCAGGCACAGATTTTGGACATTCTGCAGAGCCTGAAGGATAAGATCAATTCTTCCATCATGCTGATCACCCATGACCTGGGTGTTGTGGCAGGTATGGCTGACTATGTTGTGGTTATGTACGCCGGCCGTATCGTGGAAAAGGGCACTGCCGATGACATTTTCCATCACCCCAGCCACCCCTACACCATCGGCCTGATGGCTTCCAAGCCCGTGGTCGGCAAGAAGGTGGATAAGCTCTATTCCATTCCCGGCAAGGTTCCCAATCCCATCAATATGCCCGATTACTGCTATTTCAAGGATCGCTGCGAAATGTGCGTAGAGGGCTGTAACGGCGATTATCCCTGTGAGATCAGCCTGTCTGAGACCCACAAGGTCAGCTGCTACCGTTACTATGACAAAAAGGAGGGTGAATAAGTATGCCGTTCTGGAAAGCTGGTAAAACAGACGATCAGGTAATGGAGGAAGGTAAGATTGCTGCACAGCAGGCAGCGGAGAGCTTCCCCAAAAAGGCAGAACAGACTGCAAAGAAAGACAAAAACAGTCATAAAGAATCCACTCCTCCCGAGTATGATCCTCAGTATATTCTTCAGGTCAAGGATCTGAAGAAGTACTTCCCCATTAAGGGCGGCCTGGTCTCCAAGACCGTGGGCCACGTGAAGGCTGTGGACGGCGTTACCTTCAATCTGAAGCGTGGCACCACCATGGGCCTTGTGGGCGAGTCCGGCTGCGGCAAGACCACCACCGGCCGTATGATCCTGCGTCTGTCCGGTGAAAAGACTGCCGGCCATGTGCTGTTCAACGGCCAGGACGTGTACGCATTGTCCTCCAAGGAAATGCGGGCACTGCGTCCTAAGATGCAGATCATCTATCAGGACCCCTTCTCCAGCCTGTCCCCCCGTCTGCCTGTCGGTGAGATCATCAGCGAGGCTGTCCGGGAGCATAAGCTGGTCCCCAAGGAAGAGTTTGACGATTATATCGACAACATTATGGAAAACTGCGGCCTGCGGCCCTTCCATAAGAACCGCTACCCCCACGAGTTCTCCGGTGGTCAGCGTCAGAGAATCTGTATCGCCCGTGCATTGGCTATGAACCCCGAGTTCGTGGTTTGCGACGAGCCTGTTTCCGCTCTGGACGTGTCCATTCAGGCACAGATCATTAACCTTCTGAAGGAGCTGCAGGAAAAGTACAACCTGACTTACCTGTTCATCTCCCACGATCTGTCCGTTGTGGAACATATCTCCGACACCGTGGGCGTTATGTACCTGGGCAATCTGGTGGAGTACGCAGAGACCGATAAGGTCTTCGCCAACCCCCTGCACCCCTACACCCAGGCACTGTTCTCTGCGATCCCCGTTCCTGACCCGGATTATCAGATGAACCGTGTAATCCTGGAGGGTAACATTCCTTCTCCTGCCAATCCTCCCTCCGGCTGTAAGTTCCATACCCGCTGCAGCCACTGCATGGAAGTGTGTAAGCATTTTGTACCCGATTGGCAAGAGGTAGAGCCCGGCCATTTCTGTGCCTGCCACCTGCACAACTCCCCCGAGCGGAACGCAGAGCTGGAAGCGATGCTTGCCGAGGCCGTCGAGGGCATCAAACCTGCTGAATAAAGGAAGATTGCGTTGAAAAAGAAGCACGAAGAATTTGAAGATGACGGCCACGTCATTGCCGATATGAACGTGGAGGGCATGCCCTGGTATCAGGAGGGCGTAAAGCCCGGCGATACCGATCCTGCCACAGACCTGACCCGGGGAGAGACCTGGGCTGCGGTCCGGGGCATGATGAAAGCGGCACTGCTCATCACCGGAGCCTTTATTTTAGGATTCCTCATTTTCATACTGATCTTGCTGTATCTCTGGAAAAACTAAAAAAACGACCGTGGTAACTCCACGGTCGTTTTTTTACCACCGATAAAACCCGTAGGGAACGGATTTATCCGTTCCCTACGGGTTTTATCGGCAGGGAGTGGAAATTAAGCAGGATATATTCATAAAATAGCTATTATTTTTCCTTTTCTTGTGCTATAATGGTCAAAATAGTATCTACGCAAGGAGAATGTACCTATGGGATTGATGACCAAGATGTTTGGAACCCGTTCTCAGCGGGAGCTGAAGAAGATCCAGCCGATCGCTGACAAGGTTCTGGCACTGGAAGAAGAATACAAAAACTTATCCGAAACCCAGTTGAAAGCCAAGACTGCGGAATTCAAGGAGCGCTATGCAAAGGGCGAGACCCTGGACGATCTGCTGCCCGAAGCCTTTGCGGCCATCCGGGAAGCGGCGGACCGGGTGCTGGGTATGCGCCCTTACCCTGTGCAGATCATTGGCGGCATCGTATTGCACCAGGGCCGGATCGCGGAAATGAAGACCGGTGAAGGTAAGACCCTGGTTGCCATTTTGCCCTGTTATTTGAATGCTTTGACGGGCCGTGGCGTCCACGTGGTTACGGTCAACGATTATCTTGCCAAGTACCAGAGTGAGTGGATGGGCAAGGTCTACCGTTATATGGGTTTAACCATCGGCCTGGTGATCCCCGGTATGACCCCGGCAGAACGTCGGGAATCCTACGCCGCCGACATCACCTACTGCACCAATAACGAGCTGGGCTTTGACTACCTCCGGGACAATATGGCCATTTATAAGCAGGAGCTTGTCCAGCGTGGACATGCCTTTGCCATCGTGGACGAGGTGGACTCCATTTTGGTGGACGAAGCCCGTACCCCTCTGATCATCTCCGGCAAGGGCGAGGAATCCTCCAAGCTCTATGAGATGGCAGACCATTTCGTATCCACCCTCCGCAAGCAGGTCTTTGCCAAGACTGACGAAAAAGAGGTCCAGGACAACTACGACTGCGACTATTTTGTAGACGAAAAAGCCCGCACCGTCTCCCTGACTGCTGAGGGTATCGCCAAGGCGGAAAAGTTCTTCGGTGTGGAGAATCTGGCCGACCCCGAGAACGCCACCCTTTCCCACCATATCAACCAGGCTATGAAGGCCCGGGGTCTGATGAAAAAGGACATTGACTACGTGGTCAAGGAAGGCCAGATCATCATCGTAGACGAATTCACCGGCCGACTGATGTACGGCCGCCGCTATAACGAGGGTCTGCATCAGGCCATCGAAGCCAAGGAAAAGGTACAGGTGGCAGGGGAAAGCAAGACCCTGGCTACCATCACCTTCCAGAACTTCTTCCGTCTGTACGACAAGCTCTCCGGCATGACCGGTACTGCCCTGACGGAAGAGGAGGAATTTGCCGCCATTTACCGGTTGGATGTGGTGGAGATCCCCACCAATAAGCCGGTGATCCGGAAGGATCTGCCCGATGCGGTCTATAAGACTGCCGCAGGCAAATACCGTGCCATTATCCGGCAGATCGTGGCCTGCCACGAAAAGGGTCAGCCTGTGCTGGTGGGTACGGTGTCCATTGAAAAGAGTGAGCTACTCAGTAAGCTTTTGAAAAAGACCGGAATTCCCCACAATGTGCTCAATGCCAAGTACCACGAGCAGGAGGCACAGATCGTTGCCCAGGCGGGCAAATTCGGTGCGGTTACCATTGCCACCAATATGGCAGGCCGTGGTACGGATATTATGCTGGGCGGTAACGCTGAGTTTATGGCTATGAACGACCTGCGGAAGCAGGATCTGCCCGAGGAGATCCTCCGGGAGGCCAACGCCTACTCCGAGACAGACAACGAAGAGGTGCTTGCGGTCCGCCGCCGCTACGAGGAGCTGATCGCCAAGTATAAGGCGGAACTTGCTCCCGAAGCGGAAAAGGTCCGTCAGGCAGGCGGTCTGTTCATTATCGGCACCGAGCGGCACGAATCCCGCCGGATCGACAATCAGCTTCGTGGCCGTTCCGGCCGTCAGGGCGACCCGGGCGAAAGCCGGTTCTACCTGAGCATGCAGGACGACCTGATGCGTCTGTTCTCTGCCGAGCGGATCATGAGTCTGATGGACACCCTGGGTTTGGACGAGGATACCCCCATCGATGCCAAGATCCTGTCCGGTGCGGTGGAAAAGGCACAGCGAAGCGTGGAAAGCCGGAACTTCCGTGCCAGAAAGAATGTGCTGGAATATGATAATGTTATGAACACCCAGCGTGAGGTCATCTACGCCCAGCGGCAGAAGGTGCTGGACGGTGAGGACTTAAGAGACAATATCCTGTCCATTTTGCACGGTGTGGTGGCCTCTGCGGTTACCGACGCCATCAATGCCCAGGGCGGCATGAATGAAGAAGCTCTGCAGGCAATCGCCAGGGAGCTGCGGTACTGCGTGCCGGTACTGCCGGAGCTGTCGGAGGACACTGCAGTAGAGACCTTGTACGAAGCGGCCGTCGCCCGTTACGAGGAAAAGGAAAAGAGAATTACCCCTGCCATTATGCGGGAGCTGGAGCGTGTGGTTATGCTCCGGGTGGTGGACGAATACTGGATGGACAATATCGACGCCATGGACGAGCTGAAGCAGGGCATCGGTCTGCGGGCCTACGGCCAGCACGACCCGGTCATCGCCTACAAAGAGGAAGGCTATGAGATGTTCCAGGCCATGATCACTGCGATCCGGGAGGAAACCGTCCGGCGAATGTTCTTAGTGGAACTGCGGCCCACCCAGGAGGTCCGTCGGGAGAAGGTAGCCAAGGAGACCGTAACCAACGATTCCACCGTGAAAAAACAGCCTGTCCGGAATACCGGCAAGGTTGGCCCAAACGATCCTTGTCTCTGCGGCAGCGGCAAGAAGTATAAGAAGTGCTGCCAGCAGAAGGACAAGCTGGCGAATTGAAAGTTGAAAGTTGAAAATTGAAAGTTAAAAATGTTGGAAAATTAGAATATTTAGTGGCGGAGAACATTTCTGCTCCCCACGGTTTTACGACACGGTTTGGCGGCGTGAGTTCAGGTTATCTTGATAGCCTGAATATTGGCACCCGCCGGGGCGATGATCCTCAAAATGTGCTGAAAAACTATGAAATTTTGGGTCAGGAGTTGGGCTTTGTACCGGAAGAATTGGTGCTGACCCGGCAGACCCATACGGATATTGTCCTTGCGGTGGACGAGAGCCACAAGGGGTCGGGATTGTTTTTGCCGGATTTGCCGGAGTGCGACGGGTTAATTACCAACACCCCCGGTGTGGGCCTGGTGGTGTTCACTGCCGACTGCACACCGATCCTCCTTTGGGACAAGCTTACCGGTGCTGTGGGAGCGGTTCACGCCGGCTGGCGTGGTACGGCGGCCCAAATCGGAGCCAAGGCCGTCAAAATGATGGAAGAACACTACGGCAGCCGCCCGGAGGACATCTGTGCAGCCATCGGACCGAATATCGGTCCGTGCTGCTTTGAAACCGATGCCGATGTGCCGGAGGCGATGATTGCCGCCTTTGGCGAAGAGGCGAAAGAGCATATCCGCCAAAAGGGCGAGAAATATTATGTAAACCTAAAAGAATTAAACGCCCTGTCTCTTCGCAGAGCCGGGGTACAGAGCATTGAGATCTCAAAAGAATGTACTGCCTGCCGGCCGGATAAATTCTGGTCCCACCGACGGGTGGGCAGTGAAAGAGGCTCTCAGGGAGCTATCATTGTTTGTAGGTAACCGATGATAAACCGGCTGCGGTTACCAGCGGATCTTTTGCCCCAACTTTTCAGTTTGAAAAACTTGAAATACACAAAGTATTCCGGCGTTTTCAAACTTCAATTTAGAACAAAATCTCTCGCTGCTATCTCTTGCCGATTTCATCATCGGCTACCTAAGAGGTGAAAAAATGAAAAGATTTATTACTATTTTAATACTTCTTTGTCTTGTGGCGGCACTGTTTGGCTGCGGACAGGAGGGGGCTTATGTTCCCACCGGAGACGGACTGACGCCGGTGGAGGGTGAAACGGTCTATGTTCCCCCTGTGGAAACGGAGCAGAAGCTGACCATGACCTATTATGCAGACCGTTCCATGAATCCGTTCGTATCCACGGATTATACCAACCGAGCCCTGTTCTCCCTGTTGTATCAGGGCCTGTTTGCCATTGACCGGAACTACAACCCCCAGCCGATCCTTTGCAGCCGGTACACCGTGTCCAAGGACTTAAAGACCTACACCTTTTACTTAGACGAAAAGGCCACTTTCTCCAATGGAGCACCGGTAACGGCACAGGACGTGCTGGCAAGCTATCAGACGGCACAGAGAAACACCTATTACGGCGGCCGGTTCAAATTCGTCAGCTCCATGGCTTTGTCCGGGGACGGCGGCATTACCATCAAAATGAAATCCGGCTATGAGAATCTTCCCCTGCTTTTGGACATTCCCGTAGTCCCCGCCGGAGAGGTGGCCAAGGAGAACCCCTTGGGCTCCGGTCCCTACCTGTTCACCCCCGAAAAGCTGATCAAGCGGACGGACTGGTGGTGCAGAGCAGATATGTCCATCACCGCGGAAGCCATCGCATTGCAAAAAGCGGAAAGTACGATCCAAATTCGGGACGAATTTACCTTTGGCAACTTGAATTTGGTTTGTGCGGATCCCGGCTCTGACAAATATGCCGACTACCGGGGCGACTATGAGCTTTGGGATTGCGAAAACGGTATTTTCCTCTATTTGACCTGTAACAGTGCCAGCACGGTATTCAAAAACGAAACCGTTCGGAAGGCTCTGACCCACGCCATCGACAGAGAGACCCTGGCAGAGGATTATTACCGGGGCTTTGCCCGACCTGCGGCCCTGCCTGCTTCGCCCCTGTCTCCCTATTACAGTACGGTTTTGGCAGAGAAATACGGCTATGACCCGGTGAAGTTTGCCGAGGCCCTGAAGGATACGAACCTCCGTGGCACGAAGATCAAGATTTTGGTCAACAAGAAGGACACCCTCCGCCTGCGAACCGCCCGAAAGATCGGCCAGATGCTCACCGATTGCGGCCTTGTGGTGGAGATGAAGGAGCTGACGGACAGCTCCTATACCTCCGCTCTGCGGAACTGGGATTATGATCTGTATGTGGGTCAGACCAAGCTGTCTGCCAATATGGACCTTTCCGAGTTTTTCTCCACCAACGGCACACTAAGCTGGGGCGGCATCAGTGATGTAACCACCTACACCCTTTGCCGTCAGGCCATTGAAAACCACGGCAACTACTATACCCTCCACCAAAATGTGATGGAAAACGGCTATTTGTGTCCTGTTTTGTTCCGCAGCTACGGCATCTATGCCACCCGCGGACTTTTAACAGGCCTGACACCGGCCCGGGATAACGTGTTCTTCTACACCCTGGGCAAAACCGTGAAACCCGAAACCATATAAAGAAACAGGGGGAACGACTATGAAGCTCAATACCAAGCGTACCGTACTGGTAGGATTTGCCTTTTTCCTGATCCTGCTGTTCTGGCAGGCATACGATGCCACCATTGCCCTGACCCTGACCAACAAATTCGGTATGAATCAGACCTGGTCCGGTGTGATCATGGCATTGGATAACATTTTGGCGTTGTTCCTGCTGCCTTTGTTCGGTGCTCTGTCCGATAAGCACAAGGGCAAGCGGGGTCGCCGCACACCCTTTATCCGCATCGGCACCATTGTGGCGGCCTGTGCGTTGGTGGTACTGAGCTTTGTGGACAACGCCCAGCTCAAGCAGATTCACGATGTCAGCACCGTGGACGATCCTGCCGCCCTGGAGATCATTTACGACACCCAGGGGGATAAGACCCTGAAGACCCCGGCTGGTACGGAGTTTGTTCTTACGCAAAAATTTGAAAAAGAGGATTTTGTGGCCATTCGCAGCTCCGATGATGTTGCAGATGTAACCAATCAGGACGAGGACGCCACTCCCTATACAAGCTATGTTGTACCTGCCCGGCAGGCCTACGCCGCCGATCAGACGAAAGCCAACCCCGTGCCGTTGATCCTGTTTGTGGGAATTTTGCTGGTGCTGTTGGTGAGTATGGGCGTATTCCGGTCTCCTGCGGTGGCACTGATGCCGGATATTACCATCAAACCCCTCCGCAGTAAGGCCAATGCCATTATTAACCTGATGGGTAACGCCGGTGGTATTGTGGTGCTTTTACTGGGTATGGGCTTTGCCTTCGGCATCTCCAAGGCGGAGAATGCCATGATGAGCTACACCCCCTATTATCTGGTGATCGCCGGCATTATGATCGCGGCATTGATCATTTTCCTGACCACCGTCAAGGAAAAGGAGTGGGCCGCTCAGATGCAGTCCGACTCCATTCGCTACGGCATCGAAGAGCAGGAGGAAGTACCGGGAGAAAAGCGGAAGCTGGGTAAAAAAGAGAAACTGTCGCTGATATTCATTCTGGCGTCTGTGGCTCTGTGGTACTTCGGCTATAACGCGGTAACCTCCAAGTACTCCGTTTATGCCCCCAATGTGCTTTTGATGGACTACAGTATGACCATGCTGATCGCCCAGGGAGCGGCCATCGTTGCCTACCTGCCCGCGGGCATGGTAGCGTCTAAGATCGGCAGAAAGAAGACGATCCTATCTGGCGTTCTGATGCTGGCACTGTCCTTTGGCGTTGCAGCCTTTATGAGGCCGGGCAGTCCGGAATGGCTGATGTATATTATGTTCGCTCTGGCGGGTATTGCCTGGGCAACCATCAACGTCAATTCCTTCCCTATGGTGGTGGAGCTGTGTTCCGGCTCCGACGTGGGCAAGTACACCGGCTTCTATTACACCGCCTCCATGGCGGCACAAACTGCCACCCCCATGCTCTCGGGTCTTCTGATGGACCAATTGGGTATGACAACCTTGTTCCCCTACGCTACGATCTTTGTAGCTCTCGCTTTTGTAACCATGCTCTTCGTAACCCACGGAGACAGTAAGGAGTAATTTATGCTGATAGCAGGAATCATTTTAGGCGTACTGATCCTTCTTTATATCTTGTGCCTGCGGGGTCGGAGAAAGAACCCCGATCTGGAGGCTCTGCGTGGCTGGAGCTATGCCCACCGGGGTCTTCATAAGAAGGGCGTGCCGGAGAACAGCATGGCCGCTTTCCGGCTGGCGGTTGCCAAGGGCTACGGCATTGAGCTGGATCTGCATCTGTTGGCAGACGGCAACGTGGCGGTGATCCACGATTCGTCCTTGCTCCGCACCACCGGACAGGAGGGGATCATAGAAGACCTTTCCTTAAAGGATCTGTACAAATACCCTCTGGAGGGAACCAAGGAGACCATTCCCACCCTGCGGGAGGTTCTGCAGATGTGTAAGGGCAGAGTCCCTCTGATCCTGGAAATGAAAACCCACATGGGAAACACCCATAAGCTTTGCGATGCGGCATTTGCCCTGCTGGACGAATACGAGGGCGATTTTTGCGTGGAATCCTTTGATCCTATGTGTGTGTTCTGGCTGAAAAGAAGACGGCCGGGCGTGGTTCGGGGCCAGCTGACCGCCAATTATATGAGAAACAAAAAGCTCAAATCCCGGGTCGCCCGCTGGATCGCCACCTGCAACCTGAGCAATTGGCTGACCACGCCGGATTTTGTAGCCTACGAATTTGAAGGCCGGAAGACCCTGAGCAATTTCCTGACCCGGCATTTGTGGGGCGTACAGGGTGTTAGCTGGACCTTGAAGACCCAGGAAGAACACGACAAGGCTGTCAGCGAGGGCTGGATCCCTATTTTCGAGGGATATGAGCCGTAAAACGTTTTTTCTTGCAATGTTATGTAAAGTTTGCTACAATAAACGGGAGAAAAAAAGAAAAGGAGAAATAACAATGAAACGTTTATTTGCTCTTGGTTTGGTATTCGTCCTGGTGCTGTCTTTGTGTGCCTGCGGCGGCAAGACCGAGCCCACCACCGAGCCTACCACCGAAACCACTGTGGAGACCACCACGGAAGAACCCACCACCACGGAAGCCGTGGTCCTCTATGCTCACCCCCTGACCGGTGTGCTGAGCGAGGAGCTGTGGACCGGCCACGCAACTGCCGTGTCCATGAACAACCACAAGCAGGCTATGCCCCAGTACGGCGTCAATCAGGCAGATATTGTCTACGAATTTGAATGTGAAGGCGGCATTACCCGTCGTCTGGGCATCTTCAGCGACCTGTCCAAGGTTCAGACCGTTGGCCCTGTCCGTTCTGCCCGTACTTACTTCAGCAATGTGGCCGTAACCTATCAGGCACCGCTGTTCCACTGTGGCGGCAGTACCTATGCAATGCGTGGTCAGTATGACTCCTCCGGAGACACCATCGCAAACTGGCAGCACGTGGACGAATTTGCCTACGGCAGCTACTTCTTCCGGGATTCCGATCGCTACAATTATCAGGGCTACGCCTGGGAGCACTGCCTGTTCACCACCGGTGAAAAGATGGCTGCTGCCAACGAGAAACGGGGCTACAATGTGGTCAACCCCGAGGGCATCAGCTACGGCCTGACCTTTGCCGAGGCTCCCGCCTGGACCGGCGAAACCGCTGCAACGGTGAATATTACCTTCCGTGGCGACAAGACCACCACCGCCACCTATAACTATGCCACCGGCAAGTACGAGATCTCTCAGTACGGCAGCGTGGGCATTGACGGCAACACCGGCGACGTGTTCGCCACCCGGAACGTATTGGTTCTGAATGCCGACCAGAGCAAGATCGGTATCCACTCTTTCTATGACCTGGTGGGCTCCGGCACCGGCTACCTGGCCTGCGATGGCAAGGTAACCCCCATCACCTGGCACAGAGAGCAGTTCCGCACCAACTTTACCTACACTTTGGCTGACGGCACACCTGCCGATCTGGGCGTGGGCACCAGCTATATCGCTGTGATTGAAGGCTCTGTTACCTTTGGATAATTTCAGACTGTTTTATCTCCCGGGGTTTCCACCCCGGGAGCTTTTTGTGCCCTCAGCACCGCGTCGTCCTGAGCGAGCAAAGCAAGTCGAAGGATCTACGCAGACCCGATGCTGCTGAGCAGGCATTCGGTGCGAAGATTCCTCGACTTCACTGCGTTTCGCTCGGAATGACGCAGAGAGTGTTTAGGGCTGCCGGGAAGCAATGAACAGATAATCGCCAAATACGCGGATACAGTGCCGCCCCTTGCAGGAAACAAGATCGATACCGAGCGGGTGCCGGGAAGCAACGAACAGATAATCGCCAAATACGCGGATACAGTGCCGCCCCTTGCAGGAAACAAGATCGATACCGAGCGGGTGCCGGGAAGCAACGAACAGATAATCGCCAAATACGCGGATACAGTGCCGCCCCTTGCAGGATACAAGATCGATACCGAGCGGGTGCCGGGAAGCAACGAATAGATAAGCACCAAATACGTTTTAAAAATATTCAAACTTAAACACTTGACAATTTTAGCACTCTCTGTTATAGTGTGCTTAGCACTTGAAGCTAAAGAGTGCTAAATCCCCACAAGGAGGAGCTTATGGAGCTGACCGAACGTAAAAAGAAAGTCCTTCGCAGTGTTGTGGATCTGTATATCCGCACTGCTGAGCCTGTAGGCTCCAAGGCCATTACAGAACAGCCGGATATGAACTATTCCTCGGCTACCATTCGTAATGAGATGGCGGACCTGACGGCCATGGGCTATTTGGAGCAGCCCCATACCAGTGCAGGCCGGATTCCCTCTGCCGCCGGTTACCGGCTGTATGTGGACGAACTGATGGCGGACTACCGCCTGAGTTTGGACGAGACCAATTCCATCAACACCGCCATTGAAGAAAAAATGCAGCGGGTGGATAAACTGGTGGAAAAGGTGGCAAAGCTAGTATCCCAGGCTACCGATCTGCCGGCCATTTCCGTGGCCTCCCGGCACGGGGGTGCAACGGTTAAGCGGTTTGAGCTGATTTTGGCAGGACAGGGCAGTGTGATCCTTGTTTTGATGCTTTCTGACGAGCAGGTAGTCAATAAGCTCATTAAGCTGCCCGTGAACATAGAAGACAGCGACCTGAAGGTCTTGACTGCAGTCCTGAACGCCACCATGACGGGCATTACCCAGGAGGAGATCACCCAGGAGCTTCTGGAGCGGGTCATGGGTGCCGCCGGTGCAGCTGCTGTGCTTGTGCCTGTGATCGTGGAGTTTGCCGCTGAGACCCTTCGCAATCAGGGCAGTACCAATATGGCAGTTGCCGGTCAGATGCGGCTTTTGGGCTTGCCCGAATACCGTGATGTGGACAAGGCACAGAAAGTTATGTCAACCTTAGATGAGGAAGCCCTGGCAAACCTGCCTGCCGTGATGCAGAACGCCAACGGCACAAAGGTTCTGGTAGGACCTGAGAACGTGGCACAGGAGCTGCGGGACACCTCGGTGGTTATGACAAAGTTCGACATCGGCGACGGTATGCAGGGAATGATCGGTGTGGTTGGTCCCACCCGAATGGACTATGCCAAGGTAACCGCAAGACTAAGCTACTTTGCCGAAAGTTTGTCTAAAATGTTTGCCAAACCCGAGCAGAAACAACTGCCAAGTAAGGAGGAATGATCTTGGCTAAGAAGGAAAAGAAAGAAACACCCGTAGAGGAACAGGAGATCCCTGTAGAGGAAACCCCGGAAATTGACCCCTGGGAGCAGAAGTATAACGAAGAACACGATTCCTATTTGCGGCTGGCCGCGGATTACGACAATTTCCGCAAGCGGAACGCCAAGGAGAAGGAAGCGTTGTACACCATGGGCAAGGCCGATGCGGTAGAAAAGCTGCTGCCGGTCTATGACAACCTGGAGCGTGCCTTAAATCAGGAAACACAGGACGAGGCCTATAAAAAAGGCGTGGAAATGACCATGACCCAGCTAACGCAGATCTTTGAAGGCTTGGGCGTGGAGATCTTCGGTGCGGTGGGCGACGAGTTCGACCCCAACCTGCACAATGCGGTGATGCATACCGAAGAGGAAGATGCCAAGGAAAACACCATCACCCAGGTGTTCCAAAAGGGCTTTAAAATGGGCGAAAAGGTCGTCCGTTTTGCAATGGTACAAGTTGCTAACTGAATGCATAATTCATAATGCATAATGCAGAATGAATTAGAAAGAAAAACATTTAAAATTGTCCGCTTTGCGGACACCACAATTATGCATTATGCATTTTGCATTCTGCATTCAATTTCGTAAATAAATTTAGCTTTATATAGGAGGAACTAAATTATGAGTAAGATTATCGGTATCGATTTGGGTACAACCAATTCCTGCGTGGCTGTGCTGGAAGGCGGCGAGCCTGTTGTCATCGCCAATGCAGAGGGTGCTCGCACCACCTCTTCCGTGGTGGCATTTTCTAAAACCGGTGAGCGTATGGTGGGCCAGGTGGCAAAGCGTCAGGCCGTAACCAACGCCGAGCGGACCATCTCTTCCATCAAGCGGCACATGGGCGAAAACTACCACGTAGCTGTTGACGGCAAGAACTACACCCCCCAGGAGATCAGTGCTATGATCCTGCAGAAGCTGAAGGCTGATGCTGAAAGCTACCTGGGTCAGCCCGTTACCGAGGCGGTTATCACCGTTCCCGCTTACTTTAGCGATGCTCAGCGTCAGGCTACCAAGGACGCCGGCAAGATCGCAGGTCTGGAAGTTAAGAGAATCATCAACGAGCCCACCGCAGCTGCTCTGGCCTACGGCCTGGATAAGGAAAATGAGCAGAAGATCATGGTCTATGACCTGGGCGGCGGTACTTTCGACGTGTCCATTCTGGAGATCGGCGACGGCATCGTAGAGGTGCTGGCCACTGCCGGTGATACCCACCTGGGCGGCGACGATTTCGACCAGAGAATTATGGACTACCTGGTTGCCGAGTTCAAGAAGGCCGAGGGCATTGATCTTTCCAAGGATAAGGTCGCTATGCAGCGTCTGAAGGAAGCTGCTGAGAAGGCCAAGATCGAGCTGAGCGGCATGACCACCGCTTCCGTGAACCTTCCCTATATCACCGCTGACGCCACCGGCCCCAAGCATTTGGACGTAACCGTCAGCCGTGCCAAGTTCAATGAGCTGACTGCAGATCTTGTTGAGCGTACCCTGAAGCCCGTCCGCCAGGCCATGAGCGACGCAGGCCTCAGTGCTTCCGACCTGCACAAGGTGCTGCTGGTTGGCGGCTCCACCAGAATCCCTGCTGTCCAGGAAGCTGTTAAGAACCTGACCGGCAAGGAAGGCTTCAAGGGCATCAACCCCGACGAGTGCGTGGCTTTGGGTGCTGCCATTCAGGGCGGTGTGCTCACCGGCGACGTGAAGGACGTGGTGCTGCTGGACGTAACCCCCCTGTCTTTGGGCATTGAGACCATGGGCGGCGTGTTCACCCGCCTTATTGACCGGAACACCACCATTCCCACCCGTAAGAGCCAGATCTTCTCCACCGCAGCCGACAACCAGTCCTCTGTGGACGTCCACGTACTGCAGGGCGAGCGTGAGATGGCTGCCTACAATAAGACCCTGGGCA
>JAFTKA010000022.1 GCA_017456105.1 Oscillospiraceae bacterium
GACTGGCTGCGGCCGTAAACGATCTGCAGGAACAGCTCCCGCATAGCGGTATTGATGGCATCGCACACCAGGTCGGTGTTCAGAGCCTCCAAAAGGGTCTTACCGATCAGGATCTCGGAAGCCATAGCTGCGGAGTGGGTCATGCCGGAGCAGCCCAGAGTCTCCACCAGAGCCTCCTCAATGATGCCCTCCTTGACATTCAGGGTCAGCTTGCAGCAGCCCTGCTGGGGGGCACACCAACCGATGCCGTGGGTAAAACCGCTGACATCCTTGATCTCCTTGACCTGAACCCACTTGCCCTCTTCGGGAATGGGAGCGGGGCCGTGATAAGCACCCTTGGCCACGGAACACATGTGCTGTACTTCAGTACTGTAAATCATGGCAAATTTCCTTTCTTTTCAAAAAGCGTTTCGCTCTTTGTGATTTTCCGCAATTATTATACAGTTTCGGGGTACAAAAGTCAATCTCCGACAACAAAAAATAAAGTCATAAAAACACTTTGCTTTTGGGCGAAAATATTGTACACTAATAGTATCATTTTACAAGGAGGGATCGGTTTGCCTGAACTGGAAATCCTGCAGGGTGCGGTGTGTGCCGTGGTGTATCAGAATTATGAAAACGGCTACGCGGTTTTGCGGCTGAGATGCCAGGATAATCAGACGGTTACCGTGGTCGGTACGATCCCTCTGCCGGTGGTGGGCGAGCAGCTTTTGGTTACCGGTAAATGGACAAGCCACGCCAGCTACGGCAAGCAGTTTGAGGCGGAGTTTTTGGAACGGCTGATGCCCCAGACCTCCATGGATATCCTCTCCTATCTCTCCAGCCGGGCCATCAAGGGCATCGGCCCGAAAATGGCCGCCCGGATCGTGGACTGCTTCGGTGATCAGACCCTGCACGTGATGGAGCGTGAGCCGGAGCGGCTTTCTGAGGTCAGCGGCATTTCTCTGAAGAAGGCTATGGCCATTGGTGAGGAATTCCGCCTGCGGGTGGGTATGCGGCATTTATTAGAGTTTTTTGCCCTGCATCATTTGCCTGCGGAGCTGGCGGTGAAGACCTATAAGCTTTACGGTGAATCTGCCCTGGATCTGATCTGCGACGATCCTTATATGCTGATGGACGAAGAGCTGGAAGCCCCTTTCGGGGCGGTGGATCGCTTTGCCGTGGAAATGGGCATTCCGGGAGATTCACCCCGCCGGATCGAAGCAGGATTGTTTTTTGAACTGCGTTACAACCAAAGTGCAGGCCATAGCTTTTTGCCGGAGGACAAGCTGGCAAACGCCACCGCCGAGCTTCTGAATGTGGGCAGCGAACCTGTGTATCAGACCTTGGAAAGCCTTGTGGAGGCTCAGCGGCTGGTGCGGGAAGCCCTTGCCGGCATTACCGTTATCTATCTTACAGAGCTGCACCGGGCAGAAAGTCTGTGCTGCAGACGGCTTTTAGAGTTTGCAGATAATTGCTATCCCCTGCCCTCCAATCTCAAGGGCAAGCTGAAAAACGCCTCCCAGGAAAGCGGAATCACTTATTCCGAACAGCAGGAGGAGGCTATGTGCGAAGCCGCCACAAGCGGTTTACTGCTGATTACCGGCGGCCCCGGCACCGGTAAAACAACGATTGTTAACGGAATTCTGTCCCTGTATCGGCAGATGGGACTTAGCTATCTTTTGGCCGCCCCCACCGGCCGTGCCGCCAAGCGAATGACGGAAGTTACCGGTGAGGAGGCCTCCACCATTCACCGCCTTTTGGGTGCAGGAATCGACCCGGCAACAGGCCGGCTGGTCTTCACCAAGGACGACAACGACCCCCTGAAGGCCGATGCCATCATCGTGGACGAAATGTCCATGGTGGACATCAAATTGTTATATCACCTGATGCAGGCCATTGCACCCCGCACACGGCTGATCTTAGTGGGCGACCCGGATCAGCTGCCCCCCGTGGGGCCGGGCTTTCCCTTTAATGATATGCTCAGAAGTCAGGCACTTCCCCGTGTGCATTTGACGGAGATCTTCCGGCAGGCACAGGAAAGCCTAATCGTTATGAACGCCCACCGGGTAAATGCTGGGCAGATGCCGGAACTGAAGAACGTGAAAAGCGACTTTTTCTTCCTGCCCTGCAATTCAGAAGAAGCCGTTGGCAGTACCATCGAAGGTCTTTGTTCTCAGCGGCTGCCCAAGAACATGGGAATCCCTGCCGAGCAGATCCAGGTACTGTCCCCCACCAAAAAGGGTTTGGCCGGAACCATGGCATTAAATATACGTTTGCAGGCGGCCCTGAACCCCCCTGCCCCGGGCAAAAATGAGCATAAGTACGGCGAATACACCTTCCGGGAGGGCGACCGGATCATGCAAATCCGCAATAATTACGATATTATGTGGCGTCGCACCGACGGAACCTGCGTAGGCTTTGGTATCTTCAACGGCGACGTGGGCATTGTCAAGACCATCGACACCGCAAACGAACTGATTACGGTGGTCTTTGACGACCGGGAGGCAGACTATGATTTCTCCCAGCTCAATGAGCTTGAGCCTGCCTTTGCCATGACGGTCCACAAAAGTCAGGGCAGCGAATACCGGGCGGTGGTGCTTTCCGCCTATAACGCCTCCCCTTACCTATTAAGCCGCAGTATCCTCTACACCGCAATCACCCGTGCCAAGGAGCTTTTGGTGATCGTAGGCAGAGAGGATACTATTGCCGCCATGGTCAATAACCCTAAAGTCAGCCGCCGCTATACGGGCCTGAAATTAAGACTACAAGGAAAGGTCGACCAATGAGTCTTTTATTCCCCCGCAAATGTATCTTGTGCCGCAAAGTGTTATCGGATCAGGAGACTGATCTGTGCCACGAATGCCGTAAAACTGTCCCGGAAATCGAAAAAGCAAAATTAAAAATTTCCTTTGTTGCACGATGGGCTGCAGTGTGGTATTATAAAGATAACGTACGCAGAAGTATCCTCCGGTACAAGTTCTATAACGGCCGCAGCTATGCCGAAGTTTACGGCAGAGTTCTGGCCATGAAGATCCAGAAAGAGGATATGGATTTTGATGTACTTACCTATGTCAGCACCGGCTGGCTTCGCCGCTGGAAGCGGGGTTATGACCATGCCGCCCTGCTCTGTGAGGCGGTGGCAAAGGAGCTGGGTGTTACTTCGATCAAGACCCTAAAAAAGATCCGTCAGACCAAGCCCCAATCCCGGATCCGTGATGCCGCCGTCAGGCGGGCGAACATTCTGGGTGCGTACAAGGTGATCGATCCGGAGCTTGTCAAGGGTAAGCGTGTGCTCCTGCTGGACGATGTGATTACCACCGGTGCCACTGTTTCCGAATGTGCCAAGGTTTTGCTGATCGCCGGAGCAAAAGAGGTTTCCTGTGCCGCAGTGGCTGCGGCTTCTCACGATAAAAAATAATGTAGGTGAATGTTATGCAGTTATTTTCCAATGATCTGGGTGTCGATCTTGGCACTTCCAATGTCCTGATTTTTGCCGACGGCAAGGGCATCGTCAGCCGTGAGCCCTCTGTGGTGGCGGTGGATAAGAACTCCGGCCGGGTACTGCAGGTAGGCAGTGCCGCCAGAAATATGCTGGGTCGTACCCCGGGCAACGTGGTGGCTATGCACCCGTTGAAGGACGGTGTGATCTCCGACCATGAAATGACCGTAAAGATGCTCCGCTCCCTGTTTCAGAAAACCGCACAGAATACGCTGTTCACCCCCAAGCCCAGAGTGGTCATCTGCGTACCCAGCGGTGCAACGGAGATCGAAGAGCGGACCATTATCAATGCCGCCGTTGAAGCCGGTGCCCGCCGTGTGTACTTAATTGAAGAGCCCCTGGCTGCCGCTTTGGGTGCAAACCTCAATATTCAGGAGCCCAACGGCCATATGGTCGTGGACATCGGTGCAGGCACAACGGATATTGCCGTTTTGTCCATGAATGCCGTAGCGGTCTCCTCCTCTATCAAGCTGGCAGGCGACCTGTTCGACGAGACCATCGCCCGGTATATCCGCAGAGAGTACAGCGTGATCATCGGTCAGGTTACTGCTGAAGAGATCAAGATCCAGATCGGCAGCGTCTACCCCCGGAACGAGGAGCTGAGCATGCTGGTTAAGGGCAGAGATGCCAAGACCGGTGTCCCCCGGGAACTGGTCATCAACTCCAGTGAGATCTACAAGGTGCTCAGCCGGCCTGCCCGGAGCATTGCCGACGAGGTGCTGACCGTTTTGGAGGATACCTCCCCCGAGCTGGTGGGCGACATCGCTGAAAACGGCATCACCCTGACCGGCGGCGGCTGTCAGGTCTGGGGCATGGATCTGCTCCTGACAGAGCGGACCGGTATCCAATGTACCATTGCAGACGATCCCGCCTCCTGTGTGGCCTATGGCTGCGGCAAGAGCCTCGCCTGGATCAACCATATGAACGAAGGACCCATCAATATTGCCCGGAAGCGGATCTTGAAGGGTTTGCAAAGATAATAAAAAGGAGGAGCATACGCTCCTCCTTTTTTTACTCGGTACAGCTATTGTCGCACACCCGGTCGCAGCCTTTTGGAACGAACTGCTCCTCCGGGAAGGGAATTCTGCTGAACATATCGCAAGGATCTTCCGCACAACCGGGAGCGTCGCAGCACTCCTTGGTGGGGATACTGTAGGCCAAAACCGGCACCACCAGCTGAGCGTCCCGCTCCAGCCGGATAATGGAGAACTGACCCAATGTAACATAAAGACGACGGCTCTCATCGCCCAGCACAAGATCTTCGTCGAACAGGCTTTGGATCGCATCGGGGATCTGAGCGACCGTCGTTTCACGGCAATCGCAGACCTCCCTTACTTTGGAACCCAGCACCATGGGATCCAACACCTCCACCACAGCGGTGGGGTGATTTGCACTGTAGCGGCTCAGGCCGTCCGGTCCGCAAAGGTGCGTATCGCTTGTGAAGATGTGTGCCCGGCTGTCCTCGCCGCACAGCACCGCACGCTTGGAAAACTCTGCCAATCCGTACAAGGTTGCAGGACGGACACCGCTCACCACCGCATCGGCCAGCACTCGGTAGTAGAAGGTTACGTCTACGCAGTAGTGATTTCTGTCGAAAGCCACCGGCTGTACATCGATGTAGGTATAGATAAGGTCCGCACAGCGAACCTTGGCACTGACAGCTGTGTTAAGGATCGCCTGAGATCCGGCGGTCAGATAGACCCGCAGGTCTTCAATACAATCCTTATCCCGGCAGCTGTCGGTGATCTTCTTTGTGTGAATGGACAGTGCCTCCTGCAGATCTTCCGGTCTGCAGCGTACACTCCCCTGACAATGCTCTGACATATAAATACCTCCTATTTTGTTTTAGAAGCTATACGCTCATAGGACAGTTTATGCAAAAGCTCCGCCCTTGTGCAAAACGTGGCATTTTTTCGCAAAAATAAGAGGAGAGCTTTCGCTCTCCTCATTATTTTATTCAAAATCTTCCGGCTTTGCACAGGCATCTTCCTGCTCCTTTGCCGCACGGACAAAGGACATCAGCTCATCGCCTGTAATGGTCTCCTTATTCAGAAGATACAGTGCCACCTCGTCCAAAAGCTCCCGGTGATCGCTTAGCATCTTCTTGGCGTCCTGATAGCAACGCTCCAGCATACGCTTGACCTCTCTGTCCACCAGAGCGGCAGTCTCCTGTGAGCAGTCAAGATATGCCTGCCCCTCCAGATACTGATGGGCAACTGCGGCCGGTGCCATCAGTCCCAAGGTATCGCTCATACCGTAAACGGTAACCATATTCCGGGCCAGTGCGGTGGCCCGCTGAATATCGTTGGAGGCACCTGTGGTCTGCACCCGGAACACCACGTCCTCGGCAGCACGGCCGCCAACCAGCGTCCGAAGCTCCGTCATCAGCTCTTCTGCGGTCTGCAGGTACTTTTCCTCCTCCGGCATTTGCATGGTGTAGCCCAATGCACCGGAGGTATGGGGTACAATGGTGATCTTGGAAACCGGCTGAGAATTCTTCTCCAAAGCCGCGATCAGGGCATGACCTACCTCATGGTAGGCGATGATCCGTTTTTCCGTATCGGTCAGGACGGTGTTCTTCTTTTCTGTACCTGCGATCACCGTCTCAAAGGATACCAGCAGATCCTCCTGCGTAACAGCCTTTCTGCCCTGCCGAACCGCCCGCAGGGCAGCCTCATTGACAAGGTTAGCAAGGTCCGCACCCACCGCACCGGCGGTGGCCTGAGCCAGCTTCTTTAAATCCACGTTCTCACTGAGCTTAATTTTCCGGGTGTGTACCTTCAAGGTATCCAGTCTACCCTGCAGGTTGGGCTTATCCACAATGATCCGGCGGTCAAAACGGCCGGGCCGCAGCAGCGCCTTATCCAAAATTTCCGGACGGTTGGTGGCCGCCAGGCACACCACGCCCTTAGAAGAATCAAAGCCGTCAATTTCGCCCAGCAGCTGGTTCAGGGTCTGTTCCTGCTCGGTATTGCCGCCGTAACGGGCATCGCGGGAACGGCCCACAGCATCAATTTCGTCAATAAAGATAATACAGGGAGCCACCTTGGAAGCCTCCCGGAACAGATCCCGGACACGGCTGGCACCCACACCTACGAACATCTCCACAAAATCAGAACCGGAGATGGAGAAGAAAGGCACATTGGCTTCACCCGCCACAGCCTTGGCAAGCAGAGTCTTACCGGTACCGGGAGAGCCCACCAAAAGAGCACCCTTGGGAAGCTTTGCACCGATCTCCGTGTACTTTTTCGGATTGTGGAGGAAGTCAATAATTTCCTGCAGGGATTCCTTGGCCTCGTCCTGACCGGCCACGTCCTTAAAGGTTACGCCGGTCTGCTTTTCCATGTAGACCTTTGCTTTGCTGGCACCGATGGAGCCCATCATGCCATCGCCGCCCATACGCTTCATCAGCAGTCGGAAGCCCAGGAACAGCACCGCAAACATACCCACATAATAGAGGATCATAATGATGGTGGAGTTATCCTCCACGATCTGTTCGCTGACCGAGACACCGTTTTCGTGCAATCTTTCAGCCAGATCCATGGTGCCGCCGGTGGGAAGTCCCGTCCGGAAGGCCTTTTGCTCCGCGGCAGGCTTTTGAGCCTCCTCCTTGGTCATATAGACGATCCGGTCAGGTTCAAACACCACCTCGCTGAGATTATCCTCGTCCATAGCGGTCAAGAAGTCAGAAAAGGTGGTTTCTGTATATTGACTGCGGGATATGGCATTGTAGACACCGGAGATGATCAAAATTACCACAACGGTAATAATCAGAGCACCCCAGATACTGCCCTTTGGCTTTTTGCCGTCGGGCTTTTTTTGCTTTTGATCCATATTACTGCCTCCTTGAGACAATCGATTTTGCCTATCATATCACATTTTTTCTTTCTCTGCAATGAATGATACGATAACTTAGGGTAAATTTTCTGTTAATTTCTGAATTTTTTCCAAAACTTTCCGGCTTCGCCTGAAAATAGCAGTTGTGAGGGAAGATAAAATCTGTTATAATGAAGAAAATGTACCCTTTTAAAGAGGAGTTAACCCTATGAAGGAAAATTATCATAAAAAAGCCGAACCCATAGAAGAAAACGAAGGCCAGCTGGAGGGCCGCAACGCCCTGACTGAGGCTCTTCGCAGCGGCCGCACCATCGACAAGGTGTTTGTAGCCGCCGGCGACACCGACAGAGCCCTGCAGCGTTTGGCCGCTCAGGCCAAGGAGGCCGGTGCTGTGGTCGTACCTGTGGATAGAAGAAAGCTGGACGCCATGAGTACCACCCGTGCTCACCAGGGCGTGATCGCTTTGGCTGCTGCCAGAGAGTATTCCTCTGTGGACGACATTCTGCAGGAGGCCGCCGATCGGGGTGAAGCTCCCCTGATCGTGATTTGCGATGAGCTGTCCGATCCCCACAACCTGGGTGCGATCCTCCGTTCTGCCGAATGTGCCGGTGCTCACGGTGTGATCATTCCCAAGCGTCGCAGTGTGGGCTTGACTGCTACCGTAGCCAAGGCCTCGGCAGGTGCAGTGGAATATATGAAAGTGGCCCGGGTAACCAATATCAATTCCACCATCAGCGAGCTGAAGGAAAAGGGCGTATGGATCTTCGGCACAGCCGCCGAGGGCTCGATCCCCATGTATCAGGCGGACCTGACCGTGCCTGCGGCCATCGTCATCGGCTCTGAGGGCGAGGGTATGAGCCGGTTGGTGCAGAAAAACTGCGATGTAACCGTCCATATTCCCATGAAGGGCCGGATCACATCTTTGAACGCCTCTGCCGCAGCATCCATTTTGCTGTACGAGGCCGTCCGTCAAAGGAGGTAACCTATGAACGAACAGGAACTTCAGGAATTTACCCTGGAAGATATTATTAAAGAATTCGGAGATCACCCGGAGCCTGAGGACATCGTGGTCGTAGCAGAAGAGCTTCCGGTTGAGGAAGCTCCTGCAGAGGAAGCTCCCGTGGTAACCCCGGAGCCTGCACCTACCTTGGTTACCGGTGATACCATTCGTATGGACGCCATTCGCCTGCCCAAGGGCGAGGTCAAAAATGCGGTGCTCATCGAAGATGAAGAGCCCGAACCCCAGCCGGAGCAGGAAGAGCCCTACTCCCAGGAGTGGGAGCCGGACTACGAGCAGCCCATTGGCGATTATCTGCCCCCTCCCCCCATTATCGTACACCCCCGTTCCCGTCTGCGGGAGCTGAAGCGGAAGCTGGTGGCAGGCCCGGAGAAGCGGTATTACGCTTTGATGGAAAAGGGTCTGGGAAAATTGCAGGCCGCCATTTTCCTGAGCTTTTTGGTGGTACTGCTCTGTGCCGCTTCCACCGCTATGTACGCCTTGGGTATGGTGCAGGAGAACCGGCTGAAGCTGATGGTCTTCGCTCAGTTCTTTGCTATGCTGGTTTCTGCCCTGCTTGGCAGCTTCCAGCTGATCGATGGTGCGATCGATCTGATCCGGAAACGGTTCAGCTTGAATACGCTTTTGTTATTTACCTTCCTCATTTGCTGCGTTGACGGCATTATGGGTCTTGCCCAGCAACGGATCCCCTGCTGTGCCGCTTTCAGTTTGGCGATGACCATGTCCCTGTGGAGTACATACCATCGTAGAAACACGGAAATGGGACAGATGGATACCATGCGGAAGGCCAACCATCTGGACGGTATGGCCTATGCCCCGGACAACGCTACCCTCCTTCGCAAGGAAGGTCAGGTAGAGGACTTTATGGAGCATTATGACGCCCCCGTCAAGCCGGAGCGTATGCTCAACAGATACGCCTTTATTTCCCTGTTGGCCAGCCTGTGCATTGGCATTGTGGCAGGCGTTCTGCAAAGAAATGTCTTTGCAGGTGTGCAGGTAACTGCGGTTAGCCTTTTGGCTGCCGTTCCCGCCACCACCTTTATCACCATTTCCCGCCCCTTTGCCATACTGGCACGGCGTCTGCACGCCATCGGCACCGTTATTTGCGGTTGGAAAGCCGTGGAAAAGCTCAATAATCCTACCACCTTCCCCCTGACCCAGGACGACCTGTTCCCCTCCGGCACGATCCGTATGAACGGTGTCAAGTTCTACGGCAGCCGCTCTCCGGAAGAGGTGATTTCCTACGCTACAGCAGTACTGAATGCCGCAAAGGACGGCCTTGCTCCCCTGTTCACCCAAATCATGGAAAGCCGGAACGGTCTTTACTACGACGCCACCGATCTGCAAAGCTATGAGGTAGGCGGTGTGGGCGGCCTTGTGAATGATGAGACCGTTACCGTGGGCACTTTGGCCTGTATGCGGGAGCTGGAGGTTACGCTCCCCGAGGGTATCCGGATCGATAAGGCAGTCTGCGTTGCTATCTCCGATGAGCTTTGCGGTGTGTTTGCTGTAACCTATGAGAAGCTCAACTCCTCCGCCTCTGCACTAACCACTCTGAGTGCCTACCGGAAGCTGCAGCCCATGATCTCCGGTGCGGACTTTATGCTGACCGAATCCTTTGTTGGAAGCATCTTTGGCGTAAAGACCCGGAAAATGCGGTTCGCCGATTCTGAGGAATGGGCAGCAACCACAGAGCAGACCCTGGAGGAAGACGCTGAGACTTTGATTATGACCACCTCTGAGGGAGTCCTTCCCCTGGCCTACGGCATTACCGGTGCCAAGGCTCTGCGGTCTGCCTGCAAGGCCGGTGCCATCGTGCATATGGCAGGCGGTATTTTGGGCCTTGCGATCATGCTGCTTTTGACCATTTTGGGAGCATTGGATCTTTTGACCCCCGTGAATATGTTCCTGTATCAGCTGGTTTGGGCGATCCCCGGATTGCTGATCTCCGAATGGACAAGATCCATCTAAGAAAACAAGTAACCCCGACTTGGATACCAAGTCGGGGTCTTTTTTATTTGATTGCCTTCTTCAATAGAGGCATTAGAACCATTGCCAATGTGCCACCAATCAGTGCGGTAACCAGCTGGGGATAGGAAGACAACATCAGTATCAGCTTGGGAGGCAGCGTAACGCCCAGTGCCGGAAGCAAAACCGTGATGCCAAGATACAGGGCCGTAAACTTTGCAAGTGCCGCCGGGATCACAGACAGCTCCTGATACCAGAAGGGCTTATTAGGCCTCCACATCAGGTGCAATACGATCACAAGGACGATATTTCCCAACGCAATGATGGGAACCACCTGTATCAGCTTCGGGCCGATGCCCAGAAGGAATGCACAGAAAGGCGACAGGACCGCCACCACGATACCGCTGTACAATCCGCCGATCAGCGTTGCCACCGCCAATACGCAGTTAACAAGGCTTCCCGTAATATATTGCCCGGCAACGGCCTGGGTAGGGGCGGTTGCCCATTGGAATGCGATCAGCAAAGCGATCAGCACGCCTGTTTTCGCGATCCAACGGACCCGCTGTGAATTGGTCATCTTTTTTCTCCTTTGTCGTGCAGCTCCCACTGCTTGATTTGACTGGCCTTTTCATACAGCCGCAGATAGCTTTGATAGCGGCTGTCCTCGATTTTGCCTTCTTCCACCGCCTGACGGACACCGCAGCCCGGCTCGGAACGATGGGTACAGTCGTGGAACTGACACTTACCCAAATAGGGGGCAAAATCTGCAAAGGCATATTGGAGATTTTCCTTTAGGATCACGTCCATCTGCTCCGTATCAAAGGAGGCAAAGCCCGGTGTGTCGGCAACGTAGGTCTCGTGGTCCAGAGCATACAGCTCCACATGGCGGGTGGTGTGCCGACCTCTGCCCAACTTTTCGGAGACCTCTCCGGTAGCAAGGCCCAACTGGGGGCAAAGCCTGTTCAGCATACTGCTCTTTCCTACACCGGTATTGCCGGTAAAGGCCGTGAGCTTACCCTGTAATAGCTTTCGCAGCTCCTCTACGCCCTCCCCTGTCTGGGCACTGGCTATGATCACCGGGAAACCTGCGTTTCGGTAGATTTTGCTAAGATCCGCAGCAGGGTCAAGGTCGCATTTGTTGATGCACAGGTACACCTCTACTCCCTGATCGCCGGCAATAGCCGCCACCCGGTCAATGAGATAGGGCTCAGTAACGGGGTTTACATTGGCGGCAAAGACCACCAGTGCGTCCACATTGGCAACAGCCGGACGGACAAAGCGGTTGCGTCTGGGTAAGATCCGCTCCACCATGCCCTTATTGCCGTCCAGGGTGATCTCCACCATATCTCCCGTCAGAGGAATTTCTGTTCCTCTGCGTAAACTGCCGCGACCACGGCAGGTGATCACACCTACCGTGGTCTTGACATCATAAAATCCACTTAGCGAGCGTACGATACGCCCTGTCATTTTCTCAGCCATTGGCACTGAAATCCACCTTTTGTACCCAGCTCTCTCCGCCGACGTAAATCGTGTAGATCTGTTCACCGGAACCGGTTTGGTTCTTGAGGGTAACTGTGGCCTGACCTTGAGGCACCTCTCCGTCAAACACCTTCTCGCCGTTCTTTTCGATCTTTATATGGCAGGCATGATTCGTCGTTTCTCCCTGCAGATCAATTTCCACGTCCTTGGTAACGGTTTGCGTGCTCTTGCCCTTGGAAACCTCAAGAATGATCTCCGAAGTCAGGGGGATCTCCACATTCTTTTCGTGGGACTGGCTGACAACAGTATCCTTTTCCGCATCGCTTTCCACAAACTCGATGGTGGGCGTCTTAAAGCCGCAGCCGGTGATCAGGTTGGAGGCCTTATCCACACTCATGCCCACCACATTGGGCATTTTCTGGGTCTCGGGTCCCTTGCTGATATAGAGCGTTACCTGCTGACCTTCTGTCAGCTCCGCTCCCTTTTCAGGGTCGGTACGGATCACAAGACCCGCTCCGATCACGCCGTCGTTAATTCTTTCGATCTTAATATCCAGCTTCAGCTGCAGGTTTTCCAGCACTGCCTTCGCCAAGGTCTCGTCTGCTTCGATCACATTGGGCATAGCACTGGTTTTTTCTTCCTTACCCATGCTGATCCAAAGGGTGATCTCCTGACCGGTGGCAAGCTCAACGCCCTCCGCAGGCTCTGTTCTGGTTACGCAGCCCATGGGGATCGTCTCACTATATTCCTGCTTGAAGCGGTAGGTTAGATTCATATCCAACCCCTTCAGTACACCGATGGCCTTATCCTGGACCTCCTGCACCAAATTGGGCATGGTAACAGCCTTGGGGCTGGGTCCCAAGCTGACGATCAGCACAAGATCGCTTCCGGATACCACCTGATCGCCGCCCTTGGGCCGCTGGCCGATGATGATGCCGGCTTCATTCTTATCGTCATAGACTTCGTCTTTTTTCACGTTAAAGCCGGGCTGCTCTTGAACCTCATCAAACTTTTCACCAACCAGGTAGGGCACCTTGATCAGATTGCCCGACGAACAACCGCCGCCAAAGCCCACGACCAAACCGACCAAAATCGCCAGTATGGCAACCAGTGAGCAAACGATGATGGCGATGGTAGCCACTCTGTTGCGGCTATCCGCTGCCCGTCTATCCCGTCTTTGACCGGACGCCCTCTGCTGCTGCTTTACCGCCGTAGTCCTGCGAACAGGCACGGGCCGGGGTCTGGGTTCTTCCACCACCCTGGGCTGCTCCACGGGAGGCTTCTGCAGCTGGGTTACGATATCCAGCGGCGGGGTGTTGTAATCGAAGAGAATTGCCGGATCTTTCCGGAACTCGTCCATATCCGCCAGCATTTTGGTGGCGGTGGTATAGCGGTCTTCGATATTATGTGCCATAGCCTTCATAATGATCTGCTCAAGACCGCCGGGAATATTGGGGTTCAGCAGCGACGGCATCACGGCACCGCCGTTAATATGAGCGATGGCCACCGCCACGGGAGATTCTCCGTCATAAGGAGGTCTGCCGCTCATCATTTCATACATCACAACGCCCAAAGAGTAGATGTCCGACCGGTTATCCAGTCTTCCGCCCTTGGCCTGCTCCGGGGAAATGTAGTGGACAGAACCCAAAGCTTCCTTGGTCAGGGTATTACCCTGGGACATCATACGGGCAATGCCGAAATCGGCCACCTTTACAGAGCCGTTTTTCAGCACCATCACGTTGTGGGGCTTAATGTCTCTGTGGACGATGCCGCGGCTGTGGGCGTGTTCCAGAGCCTTTGCGATCTGAATGGCAAAGTGCAGGGTCTCCTTCCAGTTCAGGACGCCCTTCTTCTCCAGATACTGCTTCAGGGTAATGCCGTCGATCAGCTCCATAACGATATAGTCTGCCTCCAGGGAAATGGAGGTGGACACATCATATACAGAGACGATATTGGGGTGGCTCAGCTGAGCGACCGCCTGACTTTCCGCGTGGAAACGGCGGCGGAAATCCTCGTCCTCCAGAAAGTCGTCCTTCAGGATCTTGATGGCAACCAGCCGGTTCAGTCGGTGGCAGCGAGCTTTATAAACAACAGCCATGCCGCCGGTACCGATCACTTCCAGGATCTCATACCGGTTATCAAGCAGTCGGCCTATGTATTTATCCATAACCAAAACTCCTTTCTGAAGATTAGACAAGTACCAGTACGCTGGTTACATTGTCCGGAGCCCCGCGATTCAGGGCGATATCCAAAAGCCGCTGACAGCAGCCCTGCTTATCTTCGCCATAGGTTACTTCAAACAGAATTTCCTGGTCGTCTACAAGGTTGGAAAGTCCGTCAGTGCAAAGCAGCAAACAATCCTGTTTATCCAGCTTTTGGTGGAAAATATCTCCGGCCACCGCCGGCTCTGTGCCGATGGCCCGGGTGATCAGGTTCTTGCCGGGATATTTCTTGGCCATTCCCTGGCTCAATTCGCCACGCTCTATCATCATCTGCACCAGAGAATGGTCTTTGGTGATTTGACTGATGCCGTCCTTGCTGATCCGGTAGGCACGGCTGTCGCCGATGTTAATAATTGTTGCCTGCTTCCCGCTGATCAGCAGAGCAACCAAAGTCGTACCCATACCGGAAAATTCCTCAAACTGCTGAGCCTGATCGTAAACGGTGAAATTGGTCAGCTTGACCGCGTTTTGCAGCATCTGGTCCAGGGCTTGCTGATCCATATCCGAAGTCCAGGTGCGTTTGATCTCCTGGGTAAACACGTCTACCGCCAGGCTGCTTGCCACGTTTCCGGACTTTGCACCACCCATGCCGTCGCAGACAACACATAAAATCGTATGCTTATCCAGCACCTCAATATGATAGGCGTCCTGATTCTGACTGCGGGTGCAGCCAAGATCCGTTAAGGCCCAATATTGCATAGGACTTCACTCCTTTCCTGCTTGCTGTGTATATTTTCTGCGGAGCTGACCGCAGGAGGCATCAATATCGCCGCCTAAGCTCCGCCGGACGGTAGCGGGAATTCCGGCCTTTTCCAAGGTGGCCTGAAATCTCATTACCGCTTGCTTACTGCTTGGTTTCAAGGGACTCTCCTCCACGTGATTGAGGGGAATCAGATTCATATGGGCAGGCAGGCCCTTCAGCCGGGAGATCAGCAGTTTTGCCGCTTCCTCCGTATCGTTGACACCGTCGATCATAGCATACTCAAAAGATATCCGACGGCCCGTTTTGGCATAATACCGCCGGCAGGCCGCCAGCAGCTCCTCGGTGGGATAGGCCTTATTCACCGGCATAATGGTGTTTCGGATCTCATCGCTGGGTGCGTGCAGGGAAACGGACAGGGTCAGCTGCAGCTTCTTTTCTGCCAGCTCATCGATCTTCGGCACGATGCCGCAGGTGGAAAGACTAATGTGCCGCATGGAGATATTCATACCCTCGGGGCTGTTCACAAGCTCCAGAAAACGCAGAACATTTTCCATATTGTCCAGAGGCTCGCCAATGCCCATCAGCACGATGTGGGAAATGGGCAGGCAGGACTCCACCTGGGTGAATAACACCTGATCCAGCATTTCATAGGGCTCCAGAGGCCGCACCAGACCGCCTAAGGTCGATGCACAAAAGGCACAGCCCATACGGCAGCCCACCTCCGTGGAGATACAAACGGTGTTTCCGTAATGATAACGCATCAGCACCGTTTCCACGCAGTTGCCGTCATTGAGTTCCCAAAGGTATTTGATGGTGCCGTCCTTCTGGGACTCCTGCTTTCTGACTACCTTCGGTGGCTCAATAGGATACTTTTCCTGCAGCACAGCACGCAGATTCTGCGGAAGATTGGACATCTCCCCGTAGCTTCTCACGCCCTTATGCAGCCAGGTATATATCTGCTTTCCCCGAAAGGCCGGCTGACCCATTTCCTTCATGATCGCACCGATCTCAGAAAGGGTCATGGATTTTAAATGATTTTTCATAATGCTCTCCGCAGACGACTGATGAAAAAGCCGTCTGTGTCATATTCTCCCGGCACTAAGGCCAGCATTCCGCTTTCGTTTTTGGGAAATACGGCAGGCAGCGGGAGGGGTTCTAAGGTAAAGTCCGGGTGATCGGCTAAAAAAGCATTGACCACATCTTCGTTCTCCCTTTTAAGCAGCGTGCAGGTGGAGTACAGAAGCACACCGCCGGGCTTTACATAGGTTGCTTGGTTGTTAAGTATTGCCTTCTGTAATTGAGGCAGATCCAGCATAGTATCCGGGTCTTTGTACCGGATATCGGGCTTTTTCCGAATGATTCCGTAGCCGGAACAGGGTACGTCCGCGATCACCACGTCCATGGCATTCCGCCATTGGGGAACGTTCACAGAAGCGTCCTGACAAGTGGCCTTAATTTGGGAAAAACCCAACCGCTTTGCACCCTTTTCGATCAGGGGTATCTTGTGGGGGTGGACATCACAGGAGGTAATCTCCCCTGCCCCGGATAACGCGGCGGCAAAGCTTTTGCCGCCGGGTGCGGCACAGCAGTCCAGCACCTTGGCGTTTTGGGGGATCTGAGCACATAAAACGCTAAGCCTGGCCGCGGCGTCCTGTACATAGTAAAGACCCTGCCGGAAGCTTTCCAGCTGCTCTAAACTACCTGTTCCGCTGAGAATCAGGCAATTGTCCAGCCAGGGGTGAATCGCCACCGTAACCCCCTCCTGCTGCAGCTGAGCTTTCAGGGCATCGGTATCGCATCGCAGGGTGTTCACCTGCACCACCGTAGGCGGAATGTCATTGTTGGCTTTCAGCATGGGGGCAAGCCGGGGCTTTCCCACATAGCTGCACAGAAGGTCGATGAGTTTCTGTGGGTGGCTGTAGATCTCCTGATAAGATCGGGGCTGCTGCAAGGTGTCCTTACTGCGAATGGCGTTTCGCAGCACCGCGTTCACCAGTGCTGCGGCATTTTTCTGCACTTTTTTGCAAAGCTCCACAGACTCATTGACTGCCGCCGACTCCGGGATCTTGTCCATCAGATATAGCTGGTAAAGACCCAAATGGAGAATATCCCGCACCACCGGGTGCAAGGACTTCAGCTTGCCGGTCAGCAGCTGCTTCAGATAGAAATCCAGCAGCAACCTGTTCTGGAGAACGCCGTAGGAAAGGCGGGTGGCCAATGCGGCCTCCCGACGGTCCAAACCGTCCCTCAGGATATATTCTTTGACAATGCCGTTGGACCAAGCCCCCTCCTGGCGGCAGGCCATCAGCACAGAAAGTGCCGTCTGTCTTGCTCCCATATTACAAATCCAAGGGGTGGCCCCGGAAATAGTCGGGTGCGGCCATTCGCTTGCCGCCTTCGGCTTGCAGGGAACGGATCTCCACCGCACCCTGACCGCAGGCAACGATCAGTCCGGTCTTCGTCAGGCTGAGGATCTGTCCGGGTGTTCCCTCTCCGGGAACGATGGCAGTTGCGTGGATCTTAAATTTCGTACCGGCCAGCTCTGCGGTGGCCACCGGCCAGGGGTGCAGACCCCGAACCTTATCGTGTACCTGCTGAGCGGTCTGTGTCCAGTCAATAGGACACATGGATTTATCCAGCATGGGGGCATAGGTTGCCTTGGTATGGTCCTGAGGCGTTGCCTCGACCGTTCCCTCTGCCATACGGGAGAGGGTCTTGCTGAGGAGCTCCGCACCCAGCACCGCCAGCCGGTCTAAAAGCTCACCGGCAGTCTCGTTCTCCCCGATGGGAGTCTCGGCAGTGTCGATCATATCACCGGCGTCCATCTCACGGCACAGATACATAGCCGTTACACCGGTCTTTTTGCAGCCGTCCAGCACCGCCCACTGATAAGGGGCAGAGCCCCGGTAGGCAGGCAACAGGCTTGCGTGAATATTGATGCAGCCCTTTTGGGGGATATCCAGCACCTTCTGTGGCAGAATGCGGCCATAGGCCACCACCGCCACCACGTCCGGCTGCAGAGCCTTCAAGGTTTCAACGGTCTCTTCCTCCCGGAAATTTTCCGGCTGAAATACCGGCAGATCGTGATTAAGAGCCACCTCTTTGACCGGGGAAAAGGCCAGCTTCATGCCCCGGTTTTTCGGCCTGTCCGGCTGGGTGTACACACCCACTACCTCAAAGCCGTCTTCCAAAATCTTTGTAAGACAGGTTGCGGCAATATCCGGCGTTCCCATAAATACGACCCGCATAGTTTTCCTCCAAACTCAATCCTCGGAAGACAGTTCTTCCAGTTCCTCGTCAGTCAGATACCGTTCCATCACTTCCGTGTAGACGATACCGTCCAAATGATCCAATTCGTGGCAGAAGCACCGGGCAGTCAGTTCCTCACCCTCAGCTTCATACCAGTTGCCGTTCCGGTCCTGAGCCCGGACCTTGGCCCAGTAGGGCCGCTTGACGATGCCGTATTTTCCCGGCACGCTGAGACAGCCCTCTGCACCCACCTGCTCCCCGTCGGTTTCCACCAACGTGGGATTCACAAGCTCCAAAATCTCCTCACCGGTATCCACCAGCACCACCCGGCGTAAAATTCCCACCTGGGGTGCTGCCAGACCCACACCACCGGAATCGATCAGGGTCTCCCGCATATCGTCCAGCAGTGCGTGAAGCTTTCCGTCAAAGTTCACCACCGGTCTGCAAACCTTATGGAGGGCAGATTCTTCCACAGTCAATATCTTTCTCATTCCCATAATGTACCTCAATCATACCCGTTTACATCAATGAATGCAGTTACGCCCCGGTTGGCTTTGTCCAGCGAGAACTGCCGCAATAGATGTCCCAAAAGCTGCCGCAAGGGTTTGGTCATACGGCAACGGAGGGTCAAACGGTATCGATAGTTATAATTTATTTTCGCCACCGGGCAAGGGGCGGGCCCCAGCACGGTACAGTTTTCTTCTTGATAGCCAGGCTCTTTCAGACACAGCTGCAGGCTGTCCCGGAACTTCACCGCACCCCGCATCAGGTGAGCCTCATTCTGACCCACAAAGGTTACGGTGGCCACGTCCCCAAAGGGCGGCAGATTTTGTACCCGCCGCATTCCCAGCTCCATTTCATAGAAGCTGTCATAGTCCTGCTGAGCCGCTAAGGTGATCACCTTATGCTCCGGCACCATGGTCTGAATGATGGCACGGCCCTCCGTGTCGCCACGGCCGGCTCTGCCAACCACCTGGGTCAGCATATTGAAGGTGGTCTCCGCACCGCGGTAACCGCCGCCATACAGGCTTAAGTCCCCGTCCAGCACGCCCACTAAGGTTACGTCCTTCAGGTTCAGTCCCTTGGTTACCATCTGGGTGCCGATCAGCACCGGAACTTTTTCCCGGCTGAAATGCTCCAGGATCTTCTCATGGGTATTGGTGGCACTGACCGTATCCGCATCCATGCGATCCACAGGCATATCCCCAAAGATCTCATATAGCTCCTGCTGCACCTTTTGGGTACCAGTTCCGATCCGCTTCCGCGGGCCTCCGCAGGCACACCGCTCCGCGGCCTTTTCAGAATGGCCGCAATAGTGGCACATAAGCCGCTCATTGGCACTGTGGTAGGTGAGCCTTTGGTTGCAGCGGGGACATTCGGGAGCCTGTCCGCACTGGATGCAGACCAATGCCCTACTGTTACCCCGGCGATTCAGAAACAGAATGCTCTGTTTGCCGTTTGCCCGTGTCTCCGCGATGGCGTTCTGCAGGGGGTAGCTGATGGACAGGTCATTGCCCTCCTTGACCTCCTGCTTCATATCCACGATCTCCACCTTGGGAAGGGGTCGCCCGTTATACCGTTCCTGCAACTGATAGAAGCCGTAAACGCCGGTCTTGGCATAGTACATGGTCTCTATGGACGGCGTTGCAGAACCCAAAAGCACCAGAGCCTTTTCTTTCAGTCCCCGCCACAGAGCCACCTCTTTGGCCGCATAACGGGGTGCATTTTCCGATTTATAGGAGTGTTCCTGTTCCTCGTCCAAAATCACAAGGCCCAGGTTTTGGCAGGGGGCAAACACCGCCGAGCGAGTGCCCACAACAACAGAAGCCTTTCCTTCCCGGATCCGCTTCCACTGGTCGTACCGCTCTGTGGCAGGAAGGCTGCTGTGCAGCACCGCCACCTGCTGGCCGAAATATGCCGCCATCACACCCAAAAGCTGGGGTGTCAGGGCGATCTCCGGCACTAAAAGGATCGCCTGCTTGCCCTTTTGCAGGCAGGCACGAATCAGCTGAATATACACGGCAGTCTTACCGGAGCCGGTAATGCCGTAGAGCAGTGCCGCACCGGGGGCGTCCCTTTCCATCTGATGGGAAAGTCCCTGGAAGGCTGCCTGCTGTTCTGCATTCAGGATCAGCGGGTCTTTCACCTCTGCCGGACGGATCTCCCGGCAACGAAGCACCGGTCTTTGGGTCAGCTCCAAAAAGCCCAGATCTGCCAAGCGACGAACTGTGCCGGGTTTCGCCCCGGTATAATAACAGATCTCCTTGACAGAAGCCGAGCCGATCGAGCACATCAGCTCCAGCACCGCCCGTTGTTGCAAAGCGGACTTGGGCCGGCTTGCGGCATAGTCCAGTGCCTCCTGGGAGGGTACAGCTAAGGTTGCCACCTCTTCGGATCTGTCCTTGGTGCGGGTGGTGATGTCCTGCTGGGCCGTGATCCACTTTTTCCGCAGCAAGTAGGAAACTGCCTTTTGGAAATTTTCTTCCGGCATCATTTGCTTCAGGGCCGTACCGTCAGCCTGTCCGCCTAAGTCCAGTAAAAGCTGCAAAAGGGTCAGGCCGTCCTTCTGCCGGGGGGGATCTTCCTGCCAGGAGCGATCCTCCGTCAGAGCGTACTGCTCCTTCACCTGAAACCACAGTCCCGCCGGAAGCATGGTCCGAACCGCATCATAGAAGGTGCAGAAATACCGCTCCCGCAAGAAAGCCGCTAAACGCAGCATGGTATCAGATACCAAGGGCTCTTCGTCCAGCTTTTGACGAATGGGCTTTAGGTTTTCCTCTTCTCCCGATTCTACGGACACCACCACACCCTCTGCCGGGCGATTGCCCCGACCGAAGGGTACGCTGACCCGCATACCCGGAAGTAATTCCATGCCCTCGGGAATGGCGTAGGAGTAGGCCTTATCAATGGCAAAATTTGCCGCAGATACGCTGACCTTT
The DNA here is from genome assembly GCA_017456105.1 of Oscillospiraceae bacterium. The sequence continues at coordinate 20,897 of JAFTKA010000022.1, forward strand.
GCGATCATATAGCCTCCTCCTTTTCGTTTCGGTTTCGGTTTTGGTTAGTTCTTGTATTCGTCCTTCAAACTGGCGGACAGCTGGCCGTCGGCCACCTCACGGATCGCCAGGGTAACGGGCTTCTCAGTCAGTTCTTCCTGCAATTCCTCGGCTTCCTCAGCGATCTGTCTTGCACGGTTGGCAACCACATTCACCAGCAAATAACGGCTGCTCACATTCTTCAGTAAATCTGCTACAGGGGGGTAAAGCATAAATCGTTCCTCCAATTATTTGTCCGCCTCTTGGGCGATGATTTCTAAAATTTCCCGGGCACAGTCTTCCACCCGGTGGTTTACGACAAAATAGTCATATTTTTTGCCCTGTTGGGTCTCCCATTGGGCTCTTTCCAGACGAATGGCCATCTGCTCAGCAGAGGTATCGCCCCGCTTGGAAAGCCGCACTTTCAGATCCTCCAGGGAGGGCGGTGCAATGAAGATCAGCACCGCATCTGGCCGGGTCTTCCGGACATTGAACGCACCGTTGGGCTCAATATCCAAAATCACGTGTCCCTTTTCCAGCTTTTCTTCCAATTGTTCCTTGGGCGTGCCATAGAAGTTGTCCATATGGTCGTCGTACTCCAAAAAAGCATCTTCCGCGATCATCTTTTGGAAGGTCTCTTTGGAAACGAAATAGTAATGGACACCGTCCTGCTCCCCCGGTCGAGGCTTGCGGGTGGTAGCTGACACAGAGAACCGCAGGTCCTCACGGCTTGCCATCACCTGACTGAGCACTGTACTTTTTCCCACACCGGACGCACCGGAGATCACAAACAGTTTTCCTTTATGCATCGTTTTCTCCTTTGTCAGTCCAGCGGGAAGAAATGCTTTCCGGGGTCAATGCGGATAAGATCACGTGATCCGTATCCATCAGGATCACCGCCTGGGTCTTTCGCCCATAGGAGGCATCGATGAGCATGGCTCTTTCCTTTGCCTCCTGCACCACACGCTTGATGGGTGCCGAATCCGGCTCTAAAACCGCCAGTATGCGGTGGGCCGCCAGCATACTGCCAAAGCCGATATTGATAAGCTTCATAATGGCCTCTTAGGGTAGAACTACAAATCCGAACTCGTTTTACAAAGGACGGTTTGTTGCTCTATCTTCGTTAAAATACTCGCAAATACATACCCAGTATTTGCTGTGTTTTTGCCTTGCTAGAGCAAAAACCCTCTCTTTGTAAAATCTTCGACCTGAAAGCGAGAAGATTTTGAGAGATTTTTGTTCTATTGGGACGAAGCAAGGCTTTGTGCCTTGCGAGGAGCAATAGGGCGAAAAGTGCCAAAATCCACCGCTTTCAGGCGGGTTCGGGTTTGTTGTTCTACCCTACTCGATATTTTGAGTCTGTTCTCTGATCTTTTCCAGTTCTGCCTTGATATCCACCACGATCCGGGCCAGCTTCACATCGGTGCATTTCGAGCCGATGGTATTGGCCTCCCGATTCATCTCCTGCAGCAAAAAGTCCAGCTTTCTGCCTACAGCACCGCCGGTGGACAGCATGGTATTCATCTGCTGCAGATGACTGCGAAGACGAACAGTCTCCTCGTCAACGGCAACCTTGTCCGCAAAGATGGCAGCCTCAGTCAAGATCCGGCTTTCGTCAATGGCGGCGTTTTCCAATACCTCACGAAGCTTGGCTTCCAGCCTTGCCCGATAGTCGATCACCGTCTGGCCGTTACCCGCCTCCACCTGGGAGACCAGCTCCAGAATCCTGTTGCCGCGATTGCGAAGATCCTGATCCAGAGCCTGACCCTCGGTGCAACGCATGGCATCGTAGCCTTCCAAAGCCTTACTGAGTACGCTCATCAGGTCGGCAAGCAGCTGCTCCTCGTCCACCTGGCTTTTTTCCACGGTGAACACCTCCGGCAGCCGGGACAGAGAAGAAACGCTGATATCGTCCTTCACGCCGAACTCGGTTACCATCTGCTGCATTGCGGCCAGATAACCCTCCAGCACCGGCTTATTCAAACTGACCTGTGCATCTTCACCGTTTTCGCTGCGGACGCTGATAAATACGTCCACCTTGCCCCGGGAAACAGAGGCCTTGACCGCCTGCTTTACATTCTCCTCCGCAAAGGCCAAGATCCGGGGCAGCCGCACAGAACAATCCAGATAACGGTTGTTCACAGAACGCAGTTCCACAGAAAACTCCCGGCCGTTCACCGTCTCTACCGCACGGCCGTAGCCTGTCATACTTTTAATCATGATTAACCCTTCCTTACTGTTACGGATACGCTGTAAGAGCCTACCGCACCCGCTTCCTTAAAGGCATCGGAAAGTACGATCTCCGCCTTCTTTGTATCAGAGCCTGTCTTTGCACCGGTAAAGTCCACATAGGCCGATACGTCCTTTTCCTTCATGGTTGCGATCAAAGCACTGGGGCCGCGAACCGTAACCTCCAATGCCTTGGTGATCAGTTCAGCCCGCATACCTGCAGGCACATTCCGGGCCGTAATGTTGGTTACCCGGAAGGTCTTGGTGGCCATATTGGGGAACTGCACCGTTACCTTTGCTTCCACAAGACCCGTCTGATTCATAACGCCCTCAGGCAGGGTGATGGGGAAGGTCAGCTCTGTATCTTCCGGAATCTCTCCCAGATTGATCGTACCCAAAACCAGCTCATTCAAATCAGCCAGCTGCTTATCGCTGCCGGACACCTGGATCTTCTGAGGCTCAACCTTAATAACGCAGGTTTTCTCCGTTGCACCACCACCGCTGACAACGTCCAGCTTCAAATCGATCTCCTTGACCCGATGTACCTTCAGGGTCAGGTTGATGGCCTTTGCATTGGTGGTGATATGCTTGGCGTCCACCGGTTCGTTTTGTTCATCACACAAAAGGTAGTCGAACTGTCCTACCAAGGTCTGATTCTGTTCGTCAAGATCTACCTTAATAAGTGCCTTGGTGATTTTGTTGACAACGGCCTCAGGACCGGAGATCTCAATGCTCTCCACGTCCAGCTCCACATTTTCCTTATCGGCAATAAAGCCCTCAGGAACTTTGCTGTCGCCGTAGTCCAGCACCACGGAGATATTCTTCTTTATCTTTGTCTCTACCTTCAGCTCCACCATGCCGGGATCGCTCTTGGTAACGGAGATCCCGTTGGCGGCAATATTGCCCGGGTAGGACACCGTATAGTTCAGCTTGTGGGTTCCCGGTGTCTCAATGCTGGCCACATTGGCAATCACGGTAATGTTACCGGAATTGAGTGCGATCAGGTCTGTACGGTTACCCCGCAGTCTCAGATCCACAAACGGATCGTCGCTGGTAACCATAAGTCCCCGCTCCGACAGAATGCTTTCATTCTGCAGTGCCACAGGGATATTGTAATAGGTCTCGTCCGATTCCGGACTGACAACTGTTACCACATACAGCCAAAACACAAAGGCCAGTGCCACAGAAATCAAAATGGAAATTACTTTATTTTTCATTCTTTCCATTCTCCTTTCTGTTCTTGTGCAGCAGTTTGCGGATCTTCTCCATAAGACCCTCTTCCTCAATTTCGTCGCTGCGAAGCTCGTTTCGCAGTACCCGCTCCAGAGTCTGAGCGGCCAGATGCCGTTTCAGGATTCCGCCCACGGCCACAGAAATAGCACCTGTCTCCTCGGAGACAACCACTACCACCGCATCGGACACTTCGCTCATACCCACAGCCGCTCTGTGCCGTGTACCAAGATCCGCATGGAGCCGATCACTGTCAGACAGGGGCAGGACGCAGCCTGCAGCCATCACCCGACCGTCCCGAATGATCATTGCACCGTCGTGGAGAGCCGCCTTGGGGAAGAACACGTTCCGGATCAGCTGTTCGGATACCCGACCGTCGATCATAGTGCCGGTCTTGAAATACTCCTCCAGCCGATTGACCCGGGAGAATACGATGAGGGCACCGATCCGCTCGTGGCTCATATGCTCGCAGGCCCGAACGGTCTGGGTGATCACAGGATCAATTTCCTGCTCCGGCTTTTGCATACCCAGCATACGCCGCAGCTTTAAGGTGCTTAAATGATCCAGCATACGCCGGATCTCCGGCTGGAACAAAACCACCACTGCGATCAGACCGATCTGGAATATCTGATTGACCAGGAAGTTCAGCACATTTAACTGAAAAACCGCAGGACCGGTCAGCCAGGAGATCACTAGGATCACCGCGATCACTCTGGCCACCCGCATTGCACCGGTAGAACGCAAAAGGGGCAGTAATTTATAAATTAGAAATGCGACGAGAATAATATCCAGAATATCCGTCCACTGTATGATGGTAAGCTGCTGGAAAAAGGTTTGTAAATATCTCATAATCGCCCCTCGTTTCTGTAATTTATATCGTCTTGCCCTCGGCTGCCTGAGCCGATGGCATACCTATCCTATTATCCTATTTATTATAGCGGATAAGCCGGGATATGGCAATAGGCAATTCGATTTTTTTACTGTCCCGACAGAACTTTCTTGACCTCCCCGATAAAAATATCCGTCTGCCGGTCCGACGCATTATGACCGAAGCTGACCCGAACCGTGCCGCTTTCCAAAGTGCCGGCACTTTGGTGAGCTAAGGGAGCACAGTGGAGTCCTCCCCGAACCGCAATTCCTCGCCCAGCTAAGGCCTCTGAAAACTCCTGGCAATCCCTGGGCGGCACAAAGGACACCGTCCCGATTTGCTGCCTTCCGGCAAATACCGGCAGATCCAGAGCCTGCAGCCCCCGGACGCACCGCCGCATCTGTCTTTCCTCCCGGGCAAAGATCCGGTCCAGTCCCTGCTGTGAAATATAGCCGATACCTGCGGAAAGTCCGGCAATCCCCGGCACATTCAGCGTACCCGCCTCTCCCCTCTCCGGCAAAGCCTCCGGCATGTTCTGATTCCGGGACTCGCTCCCAGTTCCACCGGCCAGCAGGGGCGTTAGCTCCCGACCGCAAAGAAGTAAGCCCGTACCCTGGGGGCCAAGCAACCCCTTATGCCCCGGCATGGCAATAAAATCCGCACCCAGCTCCCTTAGGTGTACCGGCAGGATTCCGGCTGACTGGGCCGCATCAATGATAAAGGGAACACGGTATTTCCGGCAAAGCACTGCCATCTCCTTGATCGGCAGAATATAGCCAAACACATTGGACACATGGGTAAACACTGCCGCCTTCACACCGCTTTGCAGTACCTTCTCAAAGGATTTCAATGTGTCGTCCGGATCAAATAGCTTCTGACCTGCCACAAGGGTTTTTGCACCCAGTAAATGCAGCGGCCGGGTTACCGCGTTGTGCTCAAAGCCGCTGATAGCCACCCGTTCCCCCGGTGAAACCAACGATCTGATCGCCATATTGAGGCCATGGGTGCAGTTTGCGGTGAAAACCACCTGCTCCGGCTGACAGTCAAATAGCTCCGATGCCCGCTCCCGACAGCGGTATACCACCCTTGCCGCCTCCATGGAGGCAGGATATCCGCCCCGTCCGGGATTGCCGCAAACATTCATGGCCCGACAGACCGACTGACAGACCGACCAGGGCTTTTCCATGCTGGTAGCACCATTGTCAAGATAGATCATATGCTCATTTCCTCCGCAGAACCGTTATCCCGCAGACAGTAAACCTTGCGGAAGGACACCTGCTGTGCCCTCAGGATTTCCACGGCATTCTGCAGCTGTCCCACAGAAACTCTCAAACTGTATCCGCAGCCCTTTTCCTCCATCCATTTAGGTGTTCTTTGTAAACCGCAGCTGATCCCCGCCCGACGCAGAAGACCCTCAGCCCTCTGTACAGGGGTGATCGAGCGAAATGTGATCAAACAATCCTTCATAGCTATAACCTCCTGGGTCAGCCTATGCAGAAAATCACCCCTTTGTGTCGACAAACCGCGACAAAAGGGGTGATTCACAAATCGCACCTGCGGATTCAAATGTAGGGAGCGGATTTATCCGCTCCCTGGAACGCATAAATGCGTTTCCCTCCCGTTCAATAAACATACAAAAAGCGGATGCGATTCCTCGCACCCGCTTTTCGTTTGGACTAGAGATTAGTCACGGATTTCAGGCAGTTCGTCCTCGCCGGGGGTTTGGGTGGAAGTAGTGATAACATCTTCCACTGCGAACTTCAATACCTC
>JAFTKA010000023.1 GCA_017456105.1 Oscillospiraceae bacterium
GCGACGATTACAAGAAATTTTTTCATTACATTTGCCTCCGTTACGCAAAAAATGTACCGTGGCACCGAAAAACGGTGCCACGGCCGGTTTTCCGTGACAAATCAGCCTTCGTATCACGCAAAGACTGTGAAAATCCGATCTGTAGGTCTTCTGACTCATGCCCTCAGGCGGGGTCCTGGGGTATGCACAGCCTTCCCGGAAATATTCCAGTGACCAACTTTCGTTCTAAGTGCATACCGGGCATTTACAGCGGCGGTACCGTCCGGGGATCACACCCGGTTATCTTGTTAAGCAGCTTTGGCCATACGCCAAACCTGCCACAGCTCGGTGTTCAATTGTCGCCATAAGCATACCACGCCCAGGAGAAAAAGTCAACCGGGCAAGGCTTCCCCTTGAGGGGAAGCTGTCAGCGAAGCTGACTGATGAGGTGTAGCCATCACATGTGATGGCGTTATAAAAGCCCCACCTCATTCGTCAAAAATCAAAGATTTTTGCCACCTTCTCCTCAAGGAGAAGGCGTTAACCCTTCATAGCCAATTGCTTTATGAGCCGCAGGAAGATCTGACTCCAAGTCAGCTTGGGTACGGCCTCTTTTGCCAGCATGGGGATCTGGGCGATGACCTGCTCCCCTGCCTGTAAATAAAGCGTACCCAGCCGCTGCCCTTGTGCTACCGGGGCGGAAACGCTCTCCTCCAGTTCCACCCGGCAGGAGGCAAGGGACTGTTGAGATTTATCCAAAAGGACACCGTCGGTATTGGCAGGCACGGCAACCACGGAGTCCACCGTTCCCAGCTTTACAGGCACGCTCTGCTCCTGGGCGGTGGGCGTTACGATGCAGAAATTGGCAAAGCCGTAATCCAGCAGGGATTTGCAGGCGGCAAACCGCTCCTGTGAGGTCTCACAGCCCAGCACCACTGCCACAAGCTCCAAATCTTCCCGTTTGGCCGAGGCCGACAGACAGTACCCGGCAGAGCGGGTGAAGCCGGTTTTCAGCCCCGTTGCCCCGTTATAAAACCGCACCAGCTTGTTGGTGTTGGAAAGACCAAAAGCTCCGTCCCGGACGGTATCCATCCAAATGGTGGTGTATTTTGTGATATCTGGGTGGTATTTTAAGAGTTCTCTGGACATCAGAGCCACATCGTGGGCGGAGGATTTGTGTTCTGCGGCCTCGGCAGCATCGTCAAGGCCGGTACAGTTGACAAATTTGGTGTCAGCCATACCCAGTTCCCCGGCCCGCTTGTTCATCAGCTCCACAAAGGCGGTCTCACTGCCGGCAAGATGCTCTGCCATGGCACAGGCACAGTCGTTTGCCGAGGACACGGCGATGGATTTGACCATATCCGCAACAGACATAGTCTCCCCGGCCTTCAGAAAGATCTGACTGCCGCCCTTGGCGGCGGCGGCCTCGGAGGCGGTAACGGTGTCCTCCCAGCGGATCTTGCCGCCATCAATGGCCTCCATAATCAGAAGCATGGTCATCACCTTGGTAACGCTGGCAATGGGCAGAGCCTCGTGGGCGTTTTGCTCATAAAGGACGGTGCCGGTATTGACGTCCATCAGCATAACGCCCTTGGCAGGAATATCCATTTCCACTGCGTGGACACGCATCGGCAGACACCCAATGGCCACCAAAACCGCCACCGCCAGGCACAACACTCGTTTCATACTGATCCCTCCTACGGTTATCTACCCCAACATATGATGCTCGTCCGAAGAATATTACATAGCGTCATTCTGAGCGAGCGTAGCGAGTCGAAGAATCTACGCACAATCGTTACTGTAAAGCAGTTTCTCAGTGCGAAGATTCCTCTTGCTATTTCCTTTGGGAAAAGATATAATATAGTGGATATATTATAAGGGGTAGTATATGAAAAAACAGATTCTTTTGTTGACTACCGGCGGAACCATCGCCAGCCGACCCGGTCAGGACGGCTTAGAACCCCAATCCTCCCAGGTAATGGAGCGGGAGATCGGCCTTTTGCGGGAATACTATGATATTCAGGTGGAGGACGTGATGTGTCTGGACTCCTCCAATATTCGTCCGGAGGAATGGCAGAGCATCGCCCGTCGTATTTTTGAAAACAGAAATGTCTTTGACGGCATCGTGGTCTCCCACGGCACGGACACCATGGCCTATACGGCCTCTGCGGTAACCTTTATGCTGCCGGGGATCAATTTGCCGGTGGTGTTTACCGGCTCGCAGCTTCCCCTAAAAGATCCCCTTTCCGACGGACCGGATAATCTCCGCACCGCCTTTGCTATGGCGGCCTCCGGAATTGCCGGCGTGTTTGTGGCCTTTGACCGGAAGGTGATGCTGGGCTGCCGGGCGGTGAAGGTCCGGGCCATGGATTTTTCCGCCTTTGAGAGCATCAACGCCCGGTATGTTGCCCGGGTAGGCGGCCGGGGCTTGGTGGCAGACAGAAGCCTGCTCCCTCAGCCCAGAGAAGAGGCAAAGCTTTTAGACAACTTAAGCAAAAACGTATTTTTACTGAAGCTGACCCCCGGGCTGTCCGGCGAAGTGTTCGATATGCTGGTGAATATGGGCTATAAGGGCATCGTGATCGAGGCCTTTGGCCTTGGGGGCATCAATATTCTGAACCGTGGCCTTGCGGGAATCCGCCGGGCGGTGGAGCAGGGCGTCAGCGTGGTGGTTACCACCCAGTGCCTTTACGACAGTGCCAACCTGCAGGTCTATCAGGTGGGCACACGCCTGCTGGAAATGGGCGTGATCCAGGGTCGGGATATGACCTCGGAGGCGGCTATGACCAAGCTCATGTGGGCGTTGGGTCAGGGCATGAAGCAAGCAGAAATAGCAAAGCTTTTTGAAACCAATCTTGTGGGAGAAATTACTGTATAAGGAGAGTATTATGGATCCTATTTATGTAACAGGACACCGAAATCCGGATACCGATTCCATTGTGGCGGCCATGGCCTATGCGGCCCTGCGGAACGCCCTGGGCGACCGGGAGTATGAGCCGGCCTGTTTGGGCCACGTGTCCGATGAGACCCAGACCGTTCTAGATCTGTTCGGCTTTCAGCCCCCCAAGCGGATCACCAGCATGCATACCCAGATCCGGGACCTGGACTTTGACACCCCCCCTGTGCTGAGTCCTGCGGTAACCGTGGGCCGGGCGTGGAATATTTTACAGGAACATAAGAACATCTCCGCACTGCCCGTTGCCAAGGAAGACGGTACCCTTTACGGCATGCTGTCCCGGGAAAACGTGGCAAGCTACAATATGGAGCAGGTGGAGTCCTCTACCTTGGAGGCTGTTCCCCTGTTTAACGTTTTGTCGGTGCTGGAGGGCAAGGTGCTGAACGCCGCCGGTGAGAATACCGACACCGTAGCCGGTGAAGTGGTGATCGCTCTGCCCCAGAGCAGGGATATGCTCTTCCAGAATGAGCAGACCATCGTGCTTTGCGGCCACCAGCCGGATATGATCCAAAAAGCATTGGAGAAAAATGTAAACTGCCTGGTGCTGTGTCAGGCGGAGCTTTCCGAGGAGCTGCGGAACTTCCCCACCAAAACCTGCATTATTTCTACCCCCTTTGATGCCCACAGAGCCAGCCGTCTGATCTTCCAGTCCGCACCCATCGGAAGGATCTGCAAAACGGAGGAGCTGGTGTGCTTCCATCTGGAGGACCGGGTGGACGAGGTCCGGGAGCAGGTTCTGAAATTCAGAGAGCATTGCTATCCCATTTTGGACGCACAGGAGAAGGTGGTCGGCGTACTGACCCGGTATCATCTGCTGCGACCCCGGAGAAAACGGGTGGTGCTGGTGGATCACAATGAGGCTTCCCAGTCCGTACCCGGTCTGGAGGAGGCGGAGATCCTGGAGATCATCGACCACCACCGCTTGGCGGACATTCAGACCACCAATCCCATTTATGTACGCAACGAGCCGGTGGGCTCTACCAATACCATCATCGCCAGCATGTTCCAGGACAAGGGCCTGATGCCCACCGCAAAGATGGCAGGAATGATGGCAGCGGCGATTTTGTCCGATACGGTTATGTTCAAGTCCCCCACCTGCACCGAGCGGGACGTGCGGACGGCTGAGCGTATGGCAAGAATCGCAAACATCTCCCTGGAGGAGCTGGGTAAGACCATTTTCTCGGCATCTATGGGTAACCGCTCGGCAGAGGATCTGCTGTTCTCCGATTATAAGGAGTTCCATATCGCAGGCCACGACCTGGCGGTGGCACAGATCACCTGCGTGGACAGCCCCAAGATGCTGGAGCGGAAAGAGGAATTTTTGGCTCTTATGGAGAAGACCCGGAAGGAAAAGGGCTTCTCGATGGTCATTTTGATGCTGACCGACGTGCTGAAGGAAGGCACCCAGCTGGTGTATTTGGGAGATACGGACACGATCCAGCAGGCCTTTGGTCTGTCGCCTAAGGATAACACGGTGTTCCTGCCCGGCATTATGAGCCGGAAAAAGCAGGTGATACCTATGCTTTCCGCACTGTGGGGCTAAGTGAAGGAGCACTGCTGCTCAATCGTGTGTAGGGAACGGATATATCCGTTCCGCGGAAGGCATATATGCTTTCCCTACGAATACGCAACGAAAGAGTGATCATATCAATTTGGAGGTAACCATGGGATTTGAAAGCCTGTTAGGCAATGAACGGCTGAAAGAAAACCTACGCGTCAGCGTGGGACGTGGTCGTTTTTCCCATTTTTACCTGATTTCCGGCCCGGAAGGCTCGGGAAAACACACCTTGGCCCGGCTTTTGGCGGCGGCGATCCTGTGTCAGGGGGAGAACGCTCCCTGCGGAAGCTGTGCCGCCTGTCGGAAGGTTATGGCCGGCACCCACCCGGACTATATTACGGTGGACGACCCGGAGCATAAGAATGTGGCGGTCAAGCTCGTCCGGGACGCCCGGGAGGATATGTATATCCGGCCCAACGAGGGCAGTCATAAAATCTACCTGTTCCCGCAATCAATGGGCATTGAGGGCCAGAATGCACTTTTGAAGGTTTTGGAAGAGCCCCCCGCCTACGGCGTGTTTATCCTGCTGGCGGACAACCCCCAGACCCTGCTTCCCACAGTCCGTTCCCGGTGTACGGAATTAAAGCTCAACGCCCTAAGCAAGGAGCTTTTGCAAAAGGAATTGTCCCGCCGTTTCCCGGCAGCCGATCCCGACAGCATTTTGGCGGTGATGGACCGCAGCGGCGGCTATCTGGGACAGGCCATAACCCTGCTTCAGGAGGGCGTGTCCGACGAGAAGACGGAAGTGTTTGTTAAGAGCCTCGTGCAAAAGGACAGCTGGGAGCTGACAAAGCTTTTGGCAGGTATGGAAAAATGGAAGCGGGATCAGATCCTGCCGGTGCTGGAAAGCTGGAAGGATTTGTTGCAGAATGCACTGGTCTGCAGAAGCGGTGTACAGGCGGTATCGCCCCTGTCCCGGCAGCTGGCCATGGTCCGCAGTCCCCAGGAGCTGATGAATGGGATCTCGGCTCTGCAAAAGACGATTGAATATGTACAGGGAAATGTGTCGGTGGCCGCAGCCTGCGGTTATCTGACCTGGGCCCTGAGATAATAAAGGAGTTATTATGAACAATACAGAAAATACCGTCCAGGTGGTGGACATTCAGTTCCGCCCGGGACAGAAGATATACTTTTTTGACCCGGCAGGCCACACCTGCCAAAAGGGCGATCACGTGATCATCGACACCGCCCGTGGACCTGAGTACGGAACTTGCATCACCGGCAACCATCGGGTCAGGGAGAAGGAGATCGTCGCCCCTCTGCGGAAGGTCCTTCGTCTGGCAACGGAGCAGGACGAAAGAATCGCTCAGGAAAACCACGCAAAGGAAGACAAGGCCTTCAAGACCTGTATGGCGATGATCGAGGAGCAAAAGCTGGATATGCAGCTGGTTTCTACAGAGCTGGCCTTCGATGGCAGCAAGATGCTGTTCTTCTTCACCGCCGATGAACGGGTAGACTTCCGGGAGCTGGTCAAGAATCTGGCAAACACCTTCCATACCCGCATTGAGCTGCGGCAGATCGGTGTCCGGGACAAGGCCAAGATGGTTGGCGGCCTGGGCATCTGCGGCAGACCCTTCTGCTGTGCTCAGTTTTTGGAGGATTTCCAGCCGGTTTCCATCAAAATGGCGAAGACGCAAAATCTGAGCCTGAACCCCACCAAGATCTCCGGCACTTGCGGAAGGCTTATGTGCTGTCTGAAATACGAGCAGGACGCCTATGAGGATCTGCTGAAAAACAGCCCCAAGGTCGAGTCCTTTGTGGACACCCCCGACGGACGGGGCACGGTGGTGGAAGTGGACCTGCTGCGAAGCCGGGTCAAGGTGAAGCTGGAGAGAAACCTGGAGTCCATTGGCGTTTACGCAAATGAGGATATTGCGGTGTTCCGCAACGGCAAGGCCAAAAAGACCGATCCCCCCATTCCTGAGGATTGGGCTCCCATTTCTGGGTCCGGCAGACGGAAGAAAAAAGAGGAGCAGAAGGAAGAAGCTCCTGTGCTGGATTCCATTCGTTTTAAGTATTCCGAGGAGACCATCGCTGAGGAAAAGGTGATCGAAAAGCCCGAGGAAAAACCGGAAGAGAGATCCGGCCGCAACCGCAGAAGAAACCGCAGACACGGCTCTGCCAACCGTCAGGAGCAGAAGCCGGAACAAAAGCCTGAGGAAAAGGCAGAGGCGAAGCAGGAAACCGGTGTTGCGAAAAAAACCCATCACCGCCGCCACCGCCACAGAAACCATAAACCCAATAAGGAATGATCAAACGGCCTGCTTTTTGCAGGCCGTTGCTTGTAGGGAAAGGATTTATCCTTTCCGCGACGGAACGCATAAATGCGTTCCCTACAATTTCAAACGGTGGCGATGCGGGAAGAGGAAATTGTAAACTTTTCTTGATCCTACTTGCCATTGGGAATTTCTGTGGTAGAATAAACAGTTAGAAAGCAATCTTTGACCCAAGGAGGGAACAAAATGATCCGCAGATTACTCCGGTGCGTCCGGGAGTATAAATGGAGTGCCTTGCTAAGCCCGTTATGTATGGTGGGCGAGGTGTCCATGGAGGTTACCATACCGCTTATCATGGCAGACCTCTATGACTACGGCATTCAGTTTCAGAATATGCCCTACATAATCGAAAAGACGATCCTGTTGGTATGCTGTGCGTTGGCGTCCTTAGGCTTTGGTGTGCTGTCGGCAATTTTTGCCGCCAAGGCCGCAACCGGCTTTGCCAAAAACCTGCGGCACGATATGTACTATCGGGTGCAGAATTACAGCTTTTCCAACATCGACCGGTTTTCCACCGCTTCCATCGTTACCCGGCTGACCTCCGACGTTGCCAACCTGCAGATGACCTTCCAGATGATGATCCGAATGGCAGTCCGGTGTCCCATGATGCTAGTGCTGGCACTGATCCAGGCCATGCGGATCAGCTCGAAGCTGAGCCTTGTGTACGTGGCGGTGCTCCCGGTGCTGGCGATCGCACTGATAAGCTTAGTGCCGGTGGTCTTTAAGATCTTCGACCGGGGCTTTAAGACCGTCGACAAGCTGAACAATACGGTGCAGGAGAATATCCACGGCGTCCGGGTCGTGAAGAGCTTTGTCCGGCAGGAAAAGGAAATGGAGAAATTTGAAGCGGTCTCCGGCTCTATCTACAGAGATTTCTTCAAAGCCGATAAGATCCTGGCCCTGAACGCCCCCATTATGCAGTTCTGCGTATACGCCTGTATGATGGGTATTTCCTGGTTCGGTGCGAAAATGGTGGTTGCCTCCGGCAATGACCCTCTGCAGGGTCTGACCACCGGGCAACTCAGTGCTATGTTTGGCTTTACCACCCAGATCCTGATGGGACTGATGAACCTTTCGATGGTCTTTGTCATGTTGACCATGAGCCGCACGCCCCTGCACCGGTGCTATGAACTATTATCCGAAGAGCCGGATCTGAAAAGTCCTGAAGGAGGACTGCAGGAAGTGGCCGACGGCTCGGTGGATTTTGAAAATGTATCCTTCCGCTACTCCGAAAAGGCCGGTCGGAATACCCTGGAGAATATCGACCTGCATATTCCCAGCGGTGCTACCGTGGGCATTTTGGGCGGCACAGGTGCAGGCAAGACCTCTTTGGTGCAGCTGATCCCCCGGCTGTATGACGTCAGCGAAGGCGGCATCAAGGTAGGCGGCGTGGACGTGCGGGACTATGACCTGCAGGTGCTGCGGGATAATGTGGCGGTGGTGCTGCAGAAGAATGTACTGTTCTCCGGCACCATCAAGGAAAATCTCCGCTGGGGCAATAAGGACGCCACCGACGAGGAAATGGAAAAGGCCTGTCGTTTGGCCTGTGCCCACGACTTTATCACTGCCTTCCCCGACGGCTACGACACCCATATCGAACAGGGCGGCAAGAACGTATCCGGCGGCCAGAAGCAGCGGCTTTGTATCGCAAGAGCCCTGCTAAAGAAGCCCAAGATCCTGATTTTGGACGACTCCACCTCTGCGGTGGATACCCATACCGATGCCATGATCCGCAAGGCCTTCAAAGAGGAGATCCCCGGCACCACCAAGCTGATCATCGCCCAGCGGGTGGCGTCCGTACAAGATGCGGATATGATCCTTGTACTGGATAACGGTCAGGTGGCCGCCGCCGGCACTCACGATGAGCTTTTGCAGACCTCCCAAATCTACCGGGAAGTCTATGAATCCCAGAAGAAGGGAGGCGAGGAGTAATGCCTCCTGTGAAATTGCGTGGAGACGGCCGTATGGCCGCAAATCCCAAAAAGACCCTGTTCAGACTCTTAAGTTACCTGAAAAGCTACTGGTATATCCTGATCGTGGTGATGGTCTGTATCGTCATCAACGCCATCGCCCAGACCACCGGCAGTGTGGCTTTGGGCAAGCTGGTGGATCAGTATATTCTGCCCATGGTGTCCGACGGCAGCAGCGATTTTGCACCGATCCTCAGCTTCCTGTTGGAGATCCTGTGTATTTATGTGGTGGGCATCGTGGCCTCATTCTTACTAAACTTTTTGATGGCGGGCGTTACCCAAAAGACCCAAAAGACCGTCCGGGATCAGATGTTTACCAAGATGCAGACCCTGCCGATCCGATACTTTGATACCAACGCCGCCGGTAACATTATGTCCCGCTACACCAGCGATGTGGACACCCTGCGGCAGATGATCTCCCAGTCCATTCCCCAGACGGTTTCCTCTTTGGTAACCCTGGCGGTGGTGCTGTTCCGCATGCTGACCACCTCCTGGATTTTGACCTGTGTAACCATGGTTACGGTGTTGGGCGTTGTGTTTGTAACCAAGGTGCTGGCGGGCAAGTCCGGCAAATTCTTTGTAGGTCAGCAAAGATCCCTGGGTGCGGTCAACGGCTACATTGAAGAAATGGTCAACGGCCAAAAGGTCGTAAAGGTCTTTAACCACGAGCAGGCCTGCAAAGAGGAGTTCGACAAGCTCAACGAGGAACTTTGCCAAAACGCCTATGCAGCCGGCAAATTCTCCAATATGATGGGCCCCATCAATAATAACTTAGGCTATATCCAGTATGCGGTGCTGGCCATTTTCGGCGGCATTCTGGTGGTATCCAGCAAGGGAAGCCTGCTGAGCCTTGGCAGCCTGATGGCCTTTATGATGCTCAGTAAGACCTTCAATATGCCCATCAATATGATCTCCAATCAGATCAACGCCATTGTTATGGCTCTGGCCGGAGCGGAGCGGGTCTTTGAGCTGTTGGATCAAGAGCCGGAAGAAGATCACGGCTATGTAACCCTGGTCAATGCCCATATTGACGCAGAGGGCAACGTAACCGAATCGGAAAAGCCCACCGGACAGTGGGCCTGGAAACACCCCCATCAGGCCGATGGCACCGTAACCTATACCCCCCTGCGGGGCGACATCACCATGTACAATGTGGACTTTGGCTACGTGCCGGAAAAGACGGTGCTCCACGATGTAACCTTGTACGCCAACCCCGGTCAGAAGCTGGCCTTCGTGGGTGCTACCGGTGCGGGCAAGACCACCATCACTAACCTTATCAACCGCTTTTATGATATTGCCGACGGCAAGATCCGCTATGACGGCATCAATATCAACAAGATCCGCAAGCCGGATCTGCGGCGAAGCCTGGGCATGGTGCTGCAGGATACCAACCTGTTTACCGGTACGGTGATGGAGAATATCCGTTACGGCAAGCTGGACGCCACCGATGAGGAGTGTATCAAGGCGGCAAAGCTGGCAAACGCCCACGATTTTATCACCCGACTGCCCCAGGGTTATGATACCCTGCTGACAGCCAACGGTGCCAGCCTGTCCCAGGGTCAGCGGCAGCTGATCGCAATCGCCCGGGCGGCGGTGGCAGATCCTCCCGTTATGATCCTGGACGAGGCCACTTCTTCCATCGATACCCGAACCGAGGCCTTGGTGCAAAAGGGTATGGACGCCCTGATGAAGGGCAGGACCACCTTTGTGATCGCCCACAGGCTCTCCACCATTATGAATTCCGATTGCATTATGGTGCTGGATCAGGGCAGGATCGTGGAACGTGGCAGCCACGACGACCTGATCGCCCAAAAGGGCATCTACTACCGGCTCTACACCGGAGCATTTGAATTAGAATAGCGGCGAGATAAGATATGGAAAGACCCGATGCTTTTGCATCGGGTCTTTAAAATTCGGGAATATAGTTTGTGTTTGCCGAATCGGCCTCTTGGGTAAAACCCTGCAGGCCGTTTAAGTACAGCCAGCTAAGGACGGAATCGTATTCCTCCTCCGTGATGGGCCGGTCAAAGGGCGAAACCATACCGGGCATGGGTGTGTACTGCCGCATCAGGCTGACCAAAACCGAATCGCCCACAGTTTCCCCCAACCAGTCCAGTACCTTCAGGGAGTTTTCCACCTGCCCCGGCAGGATCAAATGCCGCACGATCACGCCCTTTACGAGCTTGTCGCCCTGCCATTGAGGCGTTCCCACTTGCCGCACCATTTCCGAAATGGCGGCAGTTGCCACAGAAAAATAATCCTTTACCCCGGAAAGGGCAAAGCCAAGGGAATCGTCGGCATACTTCAGGTCAGGAAGATAAATATCCACCTTCCCCTCCAGCCGCTTCAGTGTTTCGACCCTTTCATAGCCGCCGCAGTTGTAGACCACAGGCACAGGAAGGGGTTTTTCCAGAGCCGGCAGAATGCCCGGCAAAAAGTGGGTTGGGGTAACCAGGTCGATGTTTTCTGCCCCTTGGGCGATCAGCTCTTCCATCATATTTCGCAATTCTCCAGAAGAAACCGCTTTTCCTACAGGGTTACTACTGATGGCTCTGTTCTGACAGTAATGGCAGCCTAAGGTGCAGCCGCCGAAAAAGATCGCACCGCTGCCACCGTTTCCTGCCAAAACCGGCTCTTCCCATTGATGGAGCATGGTTTTGGCAACCAAAATGCGATCCCCGCAGCCGCAAAAGCCCCGCTGTCCCGCTGTTCTGTCTACACCGCATTGCCGGGGACAGAGTTTGCAGTTTACATAACTTTTCATTGAAGATTCAGTCCCTTGGATACCAGGGTAATAAAGTCCTGCACATTGGTAACGATGGTGGTGGAGGTCAAACTGCCCCGATCCTGCAATTTGTTGACCACAAACTCCGCATTATCCACCGCGTACAGGAACACGGGGCGGATCGTGCCGTCGGCCAGCACCCGGTAGGAGGGGGTCATATTGCCGGTGGCGATGGTATGGAGCATGGTGGCCATACAGATGACAGTAGTGGCCTTTTTCACCAAATTCCGCATCTGGCTGGCGGCTTGGTAGGCATCACCGATGACCTCGGGCAGAGGGCCGTCGTCCCGGATCGAGCCTGCCAGCACAAAGGGAATGTTATTTTTCACACAGCCGGCCATAATGCCGTCGTCCAGGCCATATGCTTCCAAGAAATTGGGGATCGAGCCGCAGCGGCGGACCTTGTTGCACACGTCCAAATGGTTGTAGTGTCCGTTCGGCTGGGATTTTTGGGTGTAGATGTCCTGTCCCAGGGCGGTGTGCAGTAGAGCGGCCTCCAAATCGTGGGTGGCTAAGGCGTTACCTGCCAGTACGCCGTGGACATAGCCGTTATCGATGAGATTTCTCATGGCACGGCGGGCATCTTCATCAAAGGCAAAGGCTGGTCCCATGACCCACAGGATATTGCCGTGTTCCTTTTCGTGCTTTAATAGCTCAAAAAGCTTGTCGTAATCCCGGGCAAAGGAGGTTTCACGGCTTCTGCCCTGACGGAACACAAACTGATCTTCCAGCTTGTTCTCCCGGGGCTCTTCAAAGCCCTTGGCGTGGACATAAATGCCCTCTTCGCCCCGTTCTGTGCGACCCAAAAACACCTTCTGGCCCTTTTTGAGATTTCTTGCCTCCACCACGGAAAGGGTGTTGTCATCATTGAGTACCAGGCAGGAGTCCATGCGGCTCTCCTGGGCCAGTAGCCATTGACCGGTAACCTTCACATACTCCGGGTAAATGGAGGTGGAGTGATAGTTTTCCGGGGCAACGCCGTCCATTTCTGCGATGGCATAGACCGCATCGGGAGCGTTGTTCAGCTTTTCAAAATCCGGGGGACAATATTTCGGCAGGGTAAAAGACATAGGAAGAAACCTCCTTGCTATAGGTAGGGGCGATTCACGAATCGCCCGTGGCAAAAATATCAATCGCGGGTTAAACAAACAATAGATTCCACGTGCGAACATCTTGGGAACAAATCTGCCGCCATAGCGTTTTGCAGTTTGTAGCCACGCTCTTTTAGCAGAGCCACATCTCTTGCCATAGTGGCCGGGTCGCAGGAAACATAGACGATTCTGCGGGGGCTCATTTTGGACAATGCTTCGATGGTGTCGGCGTTCAGCCCCTTACGGGGCGGGTCGACCACTACCACGTCCGGGAAAATGCCCTGTTTTTCTAGTTCCAAAGCGGCCTGGCCTGCATCACCGCAGAAGAATTCTGCGTTCTTGATGCTATTACGCAGGGCGTTTTCCTTGGCGTCCTGCACCGCTTCTTCTACAATTTCAACCCCAATGACCTTGCCGGCGGCCTTGGCCATAGCCAAGGTGATCGTTCCCACACCGCAATAAAGGTCTAACACCAAATCGTCCTTGGTGATCTGGGCCTGAGAAATGGCGGCTTCATACAGACGCTGTGCCTGATGGTGGTTGATCTGATAAAAGGACCGGGGGGACAGCCGGAAGGTTAGACCGCAAAGGGTGTCCTCAATATATCCCGGTCCGTAAAGGGTGATAAATTCATCGCCCAAAACCGTGTTGCCCTTTTTGGTGTTCACAGACAGCACCAGGGTAGTAAATCCGGGAACGGCCTGCAGCCGTTTGACCAGGTCATCGGTGTGAGGAAGACTTCTGCCGTTGACCGCAAGGCACACCAGAATTTGCCCGGAAACCCAGCCTTTTCGCACATAAATGTGCCGCAGAAGACCCTTATGAGCCACTTCGTCGTAGGCGGAGATGCGATAGTGGTTTACATAATCTATAACGATCTTCTTCACAAGATCGCTTTCCTTAGGCAAGATCAGGCAGCGGTCATTTTCCACCACCTTGTGGGTGCCGGAGCGGAAAAAGCCCGCATAACAACGGCCTTTTTGACTGGCAACCGGGTACTGTGCCTTGTTCCGATACCCCTCACAGGTGGGGGCGGCCAAAAACGGCAGATTTTCAACCGTTTCACCGGCCAGCCTCTGTAGTGCCTGCCGCACCCGGTCGGCTTTCAGTCTGCACTCTTCTTCATAATCCATGTGCCAAAAATCGCAGCCGCCGCAGAGCTTGGCCACAGGGCAGGCCCGACTGACCCGATGGGGGGACTTTTCCAAAAGCTCGGTGATCTTTCCGGCGGCCCAGGTCTTTTGTGCCTTTTCAATGCGAATTTTACATTTTTCGCCCTGAATAGCGTTGGGTACAAATACCGCACAGCCCTCAATTTTGGCGATGCCCTGACCTTCCGTGGTGTAATCACAGATCCGGGCCTCGTAAATTTTGCCTTTTTCCAGCATTAAGCTTCCTCCAAAAGGGTCTCCATTCCGATTTTTTGGGGCTTCATACCCATCGATTCGTAGAATTTCAGTGCCGAGGCGTTACAGCACCAAACGTTCAAGGTAACGCTGTGGCAGCGGTTTTCTCTGGCAAAGACGCATACCGCCCGGTAAAGGGCAGAGCCGATGTGCTGACCCCGGCAGGTCTCGTCCACACACAGGTCATCTATGTAAAGGGTAGTATGGTCGCACAGCACCGGGTCCTGGCAGCAGGTTTTCAGCATGCAAAAGCTGTAGCCCAGCACTTTGTTGTCGTCAACGGCCACAAAAATAGGGGTTTTCGGGTTGTCCAGCATCTGCAGGACTTGCGAAGCACCGTATTTCTGAGCACCGGAGCGGAAGAGATCCGGGCGGCCCTGATGGTGAACCTCGCCTACCTGCCGCAAAAGGGACAAAATCCCCGGCACGTCCTGGGGTTGTGCAAACCGAATATCCATAAGAAAACCTCCTAAACCTGAGTCCTTCACCGGGACGACATATTTACGAAAACCCGGAGGGTGTTATGCCTCCGGGCTGATTTTATAGGGGAGACTGCTTGATCTTAGCATATCTGCGGGGGAACTGGGGTGGGGTCTTGGCGATCTTCTTCAAAACGATCACTTTGTGGGCCGTCTCCTCCACAGGGAACTCCCGGACGGCTACCAGCTTCAGTCCCAGCTTTTTGATGGCGTTCTTTGCCTCGTCCAGTTCTTCCTGAGCGGCAGAACCCTTCATGGCCAGCACATAGCCACCGACTTTTACGTAGGGTGCGGTCAGCTCCAACAGAATATTGAGTCTTGCCACGGCACGGCTGGTGGCAATGTCAAACTGCTCCCGCAGATCCTTGACTGCGTCCTCAGCCCGTGCGGTGATGCAGGCTGCCTCCACGCCCAATTGGGGGAGAATGGTCTCCAGCCAGGCCATTCGCTTGCCCAGAGAATCCAAAAGGGTCAGCTTTACTTCAGGGCAGGCGATCTTTACCGGCACACCGGGAAAGCCCGCACCGCAGCCCACGTCAATGAGCGTTTTGCCTGCAAGGTCGCCGGAAGACAGGATCGTCAGCGAATCCAAAAGGTGCAGCTTTGCCACGGCTTCCGGCTCGGTGATGGCAGTCAGATTCATGAACTTGTTCTGCTCCACCACGGCCCGGCCGAACTGGCAGAGCTTTTCGATCCGTTCCTGAGGAAGCTCCAGCTCCAAAAGGGGGAGCATTTCCGTCAGGGTCTTTTCCATGTTATCCATTTGCCGGCACCTTGGCGTTGGGCAGGCCCGACAGGTCTACCTGGGTCTCGTCCATAGGATCAAAGACCTTTTCTTCTTCCATCTGCTGGGGCAGAACGATCTCCTGAATATAAACGCTGACCAACAGATCAGTAACATTGCTCCGGACGGGAGCACCCTCACCCTTGGGAGCGTCCGCATAGGGCTTATCTGCCTTGACGGCAAAGGAGCTTGCATAGGTTTCCAGATCCTGCTTCAGCTGAGCACTCTCTCCGGCCTGCAACTGGGTAACAGCCACGATGATCTCCGGATCTTCATAGCCGGACAGGGAATTCAGGCAGTACCGGTAGGCCATAAAGTAGGCAGAATACTGGAACTCTACCCGGGAATTTGCCCGGCAGGCCAAAAAGGCGGCCAGAATGACGTCCTGATCGTTTGCGATACACATACGGCGGGCCATCTGCTCACACATGGCAAAGGGCAGGCCTGCGGCGGGAACCTTGGGGTTGACGGCAGCCTCGCCGGTCAGGGGATAGTGGACACCGGTAACGCCGTCCTTGTCCAGCTTCTTCACAGGTACGGTAGAGCCGGCAAAAACGGACAAAAATTCCTTCTGCGTCAGGTTTTCAAAGCCCTCACCGGCAGCCAGAGCCAGCTCGTCAAAATCAGAGGAATGGGGGGCTTCCGCGGAGGGAGCGGTCTTGTTGGCCATATCCCGGAAGTACAGGGCAGCACCCTGCAGCTCGGTAATGGCGTATTCCGACACATTCAGCCGTACGTCCTCAGCAAGAGGAGCGGCATAGGTATTCAGGCCGTACAGGCCGGTATTCAGCAGGAAGAAAAGGCTGACAGTTGCCAGCACCCAGCCCAGCCACTGAATGGGATTCCAGTGCAGAACGATCATCAGCACCACCGTTGTCAACAGTGCCGCCACCGCAAACAGACCCAAAGCCTGCCACAGGCAGAAGCTGACATTACTGCTCCATGCTGCCAAAAAGTCCTGACCCATACGGGAAACGTAGGGATAGACCATATCGATCAGCTGCCAATGGGATTCGGCAAATTCTTTTAAGGCCCAGGTGGCCGCAGCAACAATGGCTGCCACCAGATAGCCACGCCAATATTTCAAAGGAAACGCCTCCTTCTATATGGCAATCTCCGAAAAATCGTCGGCGATTATCAGCGGATCTTTTGACCCAACTTCTCAGTTCATAAAACTCGAAATACACAAAGTATTCCTTCGTTTTCTGAACTTTAATTTGTGTCAAAATCTCCGGCTGCTAATTCTTGCCGATTTTTCATCAATTGCCTCAGCTTCGAAAGTTTACATACTTTATATAGTATAGCATATTTTTTGTCGCTTGTCTGCCCCTAAATTAGGAAAATTTTACCGCACCTTTTAACCCGTCCTTATAAAGGCCTGTGATCTCCACGGACTTGACCTGATTGTGCAGATTTTCTGCCTGTACATAGACCTTCAGGTAGTTGGGAGTATGGCCGGTGTAACAGCCGCCTTCCGCCTCTTCAAAAAGCACAGGTAGGGCTGTTCCCACGAAACGGGAGCGATAGGTCTTTGCCAGCTTTTCGGCAATTTCAATGGCGGCCCGGCTGCGGCTTTCCTTGGTTGCGTTATTATGCTGACCGGGCATTTTGTCGGCCGGTGTGCCGGGGCGGCGGGAGTAGGGGAAAATGTGCATATCCGCAAAGCCGCATTTTTCTATGAAGGCTAAGGTTTCGCTAAATTCCTCCTCCGTTTCCCCGGGGAAGGCCACGATCAGGTCCGTTGTAATGGCACAGTCCGGGAAATAGCGGTTCAGTAGCTCCACGCTTTGGAAGTAACGGGCGGTGTCATACTTGCGGTGCATACGCTCTAAAACCGAATCGGAGCCCGACTGCAAGGACAGGTGGAACTGAGGACACAGGTTGGGGAACGCGACCATCTTCCGACAGAATTCCTCCGTGATGATCCGGGGCTCCAAAGAGCCCAACCGCACCCGCAGATCGGGAACGGCCTGACAAATGGCCGCCAAAAGGGTGTCTAGACCGGGCTTTCCCGGCAGATCCACGCCCCAGGAGGCGATCTCAATGCCGGTAACCACGACTTCCTTATAACCCAGCTCTGCCAATTTTTCAGCCTGCTCCACCGCTTTTTCCAGAGGCAAAGAACGGACAGGGCCGCGGGTGTAGGGGATAATGCAGTAGGTGCAGAAATTAACGCAGCCGTCCTGCACCTTCAGCATGGCACGGGTACGACCCTCCAAACCGCCGGCGGGTAGAAATTCGAAGGCCCGACGCCGGAGTGCGTTATCCAAAACCCGGGCATTTTGCCGGGTTTCAAGGGTCTGCAGGACCTGTCTTAAAAATTCCTCCCGCTGACCGCTGCCACCGATCACGTCGATACCCAGCTTCTCCAGGGCCTTTTCTGCGTGCTGGGGATAGCAGCCGCAGACCGCCAGCACCGCCTGGGGGTTGTCCCGGCGGCAGCGACGGATCATGGCCCGGTTTTTCTTGTCGGCGACCGCCGTTACGGAGCAGGTGTTGATCACATAGCCGTCGCAGGGCTCAAAAAAGTTACCCACCGAATGCCCCCAGGCAGTCAAAAGCTGTTCCATGGCCTGGGTTTCATATTGATTGACCTTGCAGCCAAAGGTGTAAAATCCGATTTTCATAGTCATTACCACCAAAAACGAGCCGTCAGTTTTGGATATATCGTCATAACCGACTATTGAAACTGACAAAAACTCTGCTATAATTATGTACGGTTTCCTCGGAAAGAGGACAGTTTTCCTTATTATAATGGAAAATTCTCAATTTGTACAGTCCGGGAGGTGAGGGACATGAAAAAATTTGATATGATCATCAGTTCGTTCCGTCAGGTACAGGCGTTCGTGTCCCTGGCTATGTGCCAGCCCTTTGAGGTGCTGGTGGGCAACGACCGGCAGC
The DNA here is from genome assembly GCA_017456105.1 of Oscillospiraceae bacterium. The sequence goes on from JAFTKA010000023.1 coordinate 18,186, forward strand.
ACATCAACGGCAAGGACTTTATGGGTATGTTCAGCCTGGATTACACAAGACCTGTGCAGGTAACCGTAA
>JAFTKA010000024.1 GCA_017456105.1 Oscillospiraceae bacterium
ATAGCCGTCGGGGTTCATAAAATTGCTGCCGGTCATACCGGCATTTTTTGCGGTAATATTCATCTGCCGGACAAAGACATCGGCAGCCTCCGCCGGGGCAAGCTCCGGATTATGGGCAATTTCCCGGCCGGCTGCTACGGCAGTAATATAGGCCGCATCGTTGCCGCTGGGCAGCATCATGGCCTCAACCAGCTGCTCCACCGCCAGGGTATCGCCCCGCCGGATAAAGGCGATGGAGGAGTCCGCCGCCACCAGATCCAGGGCGTCCCCTGCCACCACCTTGTCGGCAGGCTTCAGATACTGCAATGCGGTATAGGCGGTCAGCAGCTTGGTGATACTGGCAGGGTAGAGCTTTGTATCCTCTCCGTACTGTGCCATCATGGTATTTGTCTCACAGTCGTAGACAAAGAACCGTTCACAGGTAAGCTTTCTTCCCGGGAAGGTCTCCCAGTCGGCCTTAGGCTTCGGGGATACCACCACTTCAAAAACTGGCTGTGCCACCGTTTCTGCGGTAGTCTCCGTGGTCTCGAGCGGAGCATCACTGGGGCTGAAAACACCGGTTAGTGCACAGACGGCCAAACCGATCAGCAGTACAAAAACGGTGATCTCTATGATAAGTACTTTCTTCATAGGTCTTTTTATCTTCCTTTGCAGGCATAATGATATGCCATTTTATAATCCTCCAATTGCCGGTAGCATTGCTCCAGACCCGGCCAGGCCTCTTGGGGATACGCTTCTTCAATGGGCAAAAAATGCTCAATGGCCTTTTCGTATTCCCCCAAGGCAAGATGTGCCTGTGCCTTCAGAAGATGCCATTTGTCGCTTCGGGCAGCCGCAGACAGAAACGCAAGGCAGGAAGCTGCGTCCTGCTCCTGCAATGCCGCCTCTGCCCGGAGCAGAAGCTCCTGATCCAGAGAAGGCAAGCTTTTTACTACAGTACCTGCCTGGAAGGGGTCTGCCCGATAGCACAAAATTGCTCTTTGGCGAGCCAGTGCGTCCGTATAATAGGGTGTCTTTTCTCCTGCCTGCTGTGCCTGATCTAACAAGGTCAGAGCATACTTGGGCCGCTCCTCCAGCACTTCCTCTGCCAGGGAAAGGCAGGCAAGGGTCTCTATTAAGTACCGCTCCGCGTCAAAGCAGTCATCAGGTGCGTGATATTCTTCCAGCAAATCCAGCACGTCCCGGGGGGGAGCGTTCCGCAGGCTTACCATCAGCCGGGCATTGGACGATAGTACGTCCTCCAAAAACCAGCTTAAGGGCAGCTCCAGCCGTGCTGCCAAAAGCCGCAGGGTTTCCATGGAGGGATTGGCACTGCCGTTTTCAATCTGGGAGAGCATATTCCGGGTGATGATATCCCCGCAAAGAGCCTTTTGGGACAGACCTTTCTCCAGTCGTGCCTGCCGCAGTTTTTCGCCCAGTTCCATATGCCTCACCTCCTGGAATTTTCATTATATCACGAACAAAATCGAAAATCCACCGCCTGCAAAAAATTCATTTGCTATTTTTTATATATGGCTTATAATGATAGAAAACAAAGAAGGAGCGAAGATGGTGGATTGGAGCAAAAAAGCCCTGCGTCAGCGGGTAAAGTATATTGACAGAAAAATCGTATTTATCCACACCCTGGTGAGTGTGGGTCTGATGCTGTTACTGACGGTGGCAGACTATGTCCTGATGGGCAAGGTAAATGAAACCTCCGGTCTTGCCGGCATCGGCTCCCGGGCAATTTTAGAAACCCTGCGGACGGTTTTGCAGTACGTGGGTATGATCCTGCTTCCCTTCTGGGAGATGGGACTTGTGTTTGCCTCCCTTCGTATGGCAAGAGCTCAGCAGGTAAGCACCTATGACCTGAAGGAGGGCTTCCGTCGTTTTTGGCCGGCTCTGCGGCTGATGCTTTTACGGCTGGTGCTTTGTCTGGTGGCAGGTATCGCCGCCATGCAGGTGAGTCTGACTACCTTTTTGTACACGCCCCTTTCGGACAGGCTGACTGCCCTGGTAGCACCCTTTGCCCAACAGGGTTCCGACGTGCAGACCATCTTCCAGGAAGTTCCCTTTTCTGAGATCCAGTCCGCCGTATTGCCGGCACTCATTTTGTTTGCGGTGCTGTTTTTGGGAATTTTGATCCCTGTGCTTTACAGAGTCCGTTTTGCCGACTTTGCGGTTATGGACGGAGCAGGTGCTTTTGCTTCGCTTCTTAGCAGTAACCGCTGTATGAAGAGAAATTGTTTTAAGCTGCTGCGTGTGGATCTGCAATTTTGGTGGTTCTACCTTTTGGAGGTCCTGGTGGTGGTTCTGTGCTACGGAAATACCCTTCTGCAGGCTCTGGGCGTAACGCTTCCCCTGTCGGAAGGTACAGGCTTTTTCCTGTTCTACGGACTCTATGCCCTGTGTCAGCTGGGCCTTCACAGCCTGTTCCGGGGCAGAGTGCAGACTACCTATGCTGCCATTTATGATAATCTGAAGGAGCAAGTATGATCCAAACCCTTTCTTTAGCCCCCGGCTTTACCCTGCGATGCTATGAAGATAACCGATTCAAGCAGGGCGGGCTCAGTCTGCAGATGGTGCGGCCCATGTGCCGGGAAGAGGCCGCTATGAACGCTCTTCTTCCGGCTGTTCTGCTGCGGGGCAGCAAGAATAGTCCCGACCTGCGGGATATTACCCTGCGGCTTGACCATCTGTACGGTGCCGGCGTGGGAACGCTGGTTCGGCGGGTGGGCGATTATCAGACCATCGGTTTGAGCTGCACCTTTATCGAGGACAGGTTCGCCCTGCCCGGAGATCAGGTTTTAGCCCCTATGGCCGATTTTCTGCGGGAGCTGTTTTTAGAGCCTGTGCTGGAAAACGGCATTTTCCGCAATGACTATGTGGAGGGCGAAAAGCGGAATCTGATCGCCGCCATTGCCGCCCAGAAAAATGACAAAAGAGTTTATGCCGGAAACCAAATGCTGACCCATATGTGCGGCACTGACAGCTACGGAATCCCCCGTTTGGGCCAGATCCCGGAGGTGGAGGCCATCTCCGCAGAGGGTCTTTATACCCATTATCGGAAGATTCTGAAGACCTCCCCTATGGAGATCTTTTATGTGGGCTCTGCAAAGCCGGAGTATGTGGCAGAATTGCTGAAACCCCTGTGTGTCAGTGAAGACCCCATTCCCCTGCCGCCGCAGACAGTGCTGTGCCCTGCCGAACCGGCAGAAATCAAAGAGCAGATGGACGTTACCCAGGGCAGGCTTTGCCTTGGCTTTACCACCCCTGTTACCACCAGAGATCCGGGCTTTGCCGCCCTGCAGGTGATGAACGCCATTTTTGGCGGCGGCATGACCAGCAAGCTTTTTATGCAGGTCCGGGAAAAACTGTCGCTGTGCTATGACATCGGCTCTTCCTATTATGGCAGTAAGGGTGTAATGACCGTGGCCGCAGGCATCGAATTTTCCCAAAAGGAAGTGGCTCAATCCCAGATCCTTGCCCAGTTGGAAGCCTGCCGCAAGGGCGATATGACCGAAGAGGAAATCCTTTCTGCCAAGCAGGGGATCATCACGCAATTGCAGGCCACCCACGATGCCCCCGGCTCCATCGAAAGCTATTACGCCACCTCCGCCCTGAACGGTCTTGCCATGACCCCCATGGAATATATCCGGGCGGTGGAGAAGGTAAGCCTACAGGATATTAAAGAAGCGGCAGAAAGCGTTCAGCTTCACACCGTGTATTTTTTGGAGGGGGAAGCATGATGAAAAAGACCAGTTACCCCCTGTTGGACGAGGTGTTATACACCGCGAAATTGCAAAACGGCCTTTCTGTGGCCGTTGTCCCCCGACCGGGCTTTACGAAAAAGCTTGCCTATTTGGTAACGGATTTCGGTTCGATCCACCGGGAATTCTCCTTAAACGGAAAGGCCTACACCGTGCCTGCGGGCATTGCCCATTTCTTGGAGCATAAGCTCTTCGATATGCCGGGCCGGGATATTACCGCGGAGTTTGCCGCCTTGGGTGCTGTTCCCAACGCCTTTACCGGCTACGATATGACAGCCTATCATTTCTCCTGCACGGAGAATTTCTATGAATGCCTGCGGCTGTTGCTGGAGTTTGTATACACCCCCTGTTTTACCCGGGAAAGTGTGGATAAGGAGCAGGGCATTATCGGTCAGGAGATCGATATGAACCAGGACGCTCCCGAAACGAGGATCTTTGAGAACCTCATGGGGAGTATGTACGAAAACCACCCGGTGCGAGAGCCCATTTTAGGCACGAGAGAGAGCATCGGTTCTATCACCCCGGACATGCTGACCGACTGCCACAGGGCCTTTTACCGGCCGGAGAATATGCTTTTATGCGTGGTGGGCGATGTTGACCCGGAAAAGGTGGAAGCCATCGCTCTGGAGCTGTCCCCCAGGGACAATCCCAAGGTAACCGATGTCCGGTGCTGGCAGGAGGATATGGCCGTGAAGCAGCCCTACTGCTCCGAGCAAATGGAAGTGGCCATGCCCATGTTCCAGCTGGGCTTTAAGTGTGAGCCCCTGGGCAAGGGTGAGGACGCGATCCGGCAGGAATTTATGGGCGATCTGGCAGCTGAGGCTCTGTTCGGAGAGTCCTCCCGGTTGTATCTTAAGATGTATCAGGAGGGGCTCATCGACTCTGCCTTCGGCGGCGGCTTTGAGACCATCGAGGGTATGGCACTACTCACCGCCTCCGGCGACAGCTGGGAGCCGGAAAAGGTACGCTCTTCCATTTGGGAAGAGGCCGCCCGGATTTCCAGAGAGGGCATCATTGATTCAGATTTCCTCCGTATGAAACGCAGCTCTTTGGGCCGCCGGATCAAGGGTCTGGACAGCTTTGATTCTACCTGCTTCCGTGTCTGTGCCTACCATTTTTCCCGGTATGACTACTTCCGTTTCCCGGAAGTTTATGAATCCGTAACCGCCCGTCAGGTGCAAGAATTTTTACAAAGGGTCGTAACCGAAGAACGCACAAGTCTTTCGGTGATCAACCCCATAGAGGAGGTAAACTGATGAACTACTCTACCATTTCCTTCCCCGGGCTGGGAATTTCCTTAAATCCGCCCCGGGAGATCCCCATCACCGACAGCTTCAGCATCCATTTTTACGGCATTATCATCGGTTTGGGCCTGCTGCTGGCAGCGGTCTACGGACTGCGACGGAGCAAAGCCTTCGGTCTGCGGCAGGACGATATTATTGACGGTCTTTTGTGGATCGTGCCTTTGGCAGTTGTCTGTGCAAGACTTTACTACTGCATTTTCTCCTGGAGCGACTACAAGGATAACCCCATCGAAATGCTCTATATCTGGAACGGCGGCCTTGCCATTTACGGCGGTGTCATCGGTGCGGCATTGGGCGTGATCGTGTTCTGCAAGATCAAAAAAGTACGCCTGGGTGCGGTACTGGATCTGGTGTCCATCAGCTTTTTGATCGGTCAGAGCATCGGCCGCTGGGGCAATTTCTTCAACCGGGAGGCCTTCGGTGCAGAAACCTCCAGCTTCCTGCGAATGGGTCTTGAAAACGCCAAGACCGGGGAAGTTATTTACTACCACCCCACGTTTTTCTATGAATCGGCATGGAACGCTATGGGCTTTGTACTGCTGCATTTTCTGTCGAAAAAAAGAAAATACGACGGTCAGATGGCTCTTGGTTATGTGGCTTGGTACGGTTTGGGTCGGGCATTTATCGAGGGTCTGCGGACCGACAGCCTGTATTGGGGCCCGTTCCGGGTCAGTCAGGTATTGGCGGCCATTAGTTGTTTGATCGCTGTAGCTGCTCTGGTGATTTTGCACTTCCGCCCCCATAAAGAATTGTATGTCAACACCGTGGAAGATAAAAACGCACAAAATGATGCCGGTTAATTTGTAGGAAACACCAATGGAAAAACCCATCTGTTTCGGTTACAATGATAACGTTAGAGGAAAAGAAAGGAAGTAAATTTCTATGAGTAAAAAGGGAATTGCCGTTGCCGGCAACATGATCGTGGATCTGCTGTACCCCATCGCAGGTTTGCCCGGCCCCGGTGAGCTGACCACCGTGGTGGCTGATGTGAGCCGTTCCACCGGCGGTTGCGTGTGCAACGATATCGTGGATCTTGCCAAGCTGGATCCGGAGCTGCCGTTGGTTGCCCTGGGCCGCATCGGCGACGATGCCGAGGGCCAGTTCGTTGTGGACACCCTCAGTGCCTATAAGAATATCGATCTGAGCCACGTGGTCAAGGGCGGCGTAAACGCCTACACCATCGTCATGGCCGACGAGATCACCAAGCAGCGGACCTTCTTCGTGGGCCGTGGCTCCGGTGCTCTGTTCTGTGAAGAGGATATCCCCTGGGACAAGCTGAATGTGGACATTCTCCACGCCGGCTACATTCTGCTGCTGGACACTCTGGACAGCGAAGATCCCGAGTACGGCACCAAAATGGCAAGACTGCTGCATACCGCCCAAAAGCACGGCATCAAGACCTCCATCGACGTGGTCAGCGAGGCCGGCGACCGGTTTGTGCGGATCGTGCGTCCTGCCCTGAAGTACACCGACTACTGCGTGATCAATGAGGTGGAGGCCAGTGCCACCACCGGTATCTCCCTGCGTACTGAGGAAGGCGAACTGATCCGCGAGAATATGCTTCCCGCTCTGCAGAAGATGAAGGAGCTAGGTGTCTCCACCTGGGCTGTGATCCACTGTCCCGAGGTCGGTTTCGGTCTGGACGAGAACAACAATTATGTGGAAGTTCCCAGCCTGAAGCTGCCTAAGGGCTACATAGCCGGCACTGTGGGTGCAGGCGATGCCTTCTGTGCCGGTGTTCTGTACGCCGCCTGGAAGGGTGAAACCCTGAAGTCCGCCATTGAGCTGGGCACTGCCTCTGCAGTGTGCTCCTTGTCCGAGGCCAACGCCACCGACGGTATGCGGACCGAAAAAGAAGCAAGAGAACTCTACGCATCTATGAGATAATGAAAAGGCCCCTCACCCGAGGGGCCTTTTTTACACGTCATTCCGAGACCAGTTCGCAAACTGGTCGTGGGAATCCGTCCTCTTGCAGTGCAAAGCACTGCGTCGCCGTTGGCGACAGGGACGCGGATTGCCACGTCGCTCCGCTCCTCGCAATGACGTGGTATTTTGTAGCTGCCAGACAATCCGCCACGCCACCGATAAAATCTGTAAAAAAATATCGAAAGGGTATTTACATTTCCATAAGAATCGTGTATGATAGCTGGGAACAGAGTAGGAGACCCCGCGTGAAGTGCTGCCAAAATGGGGAGTTGAGTGGCAGACGAAGGACATTGTCCGCGATGAGGTATCCGCACCCGCTGCGTCATATAGGAGTCTTCCTTTATGTAGCAACGATACTCGGTCGGGTAAAGGCCGCCGATTTTGTGCTGCCCTTTTCCTTATGGGTGAAATAAACTCCCTGTGCTTCGGCACGGGGTTTTTCATTTGTAAGAGGGGTTGCAGGCGTTCCCGTTGCCCACATGAATGGAGGCATTTTTTATGAAAGAGAACACCAGAAACAAAACCCTTATGGCAACCAAAACCATCGTCTATTGTGCTATGCTGATCGCATTGAGTATTGTTATGGCACGGGTCTTGTCTTTTGCCACACCGGACGGAATTCGTTGGTCGTTGGATAAATTCCCCCTGTTTTTGGCAGGAATGTTTTTTGGACCGCTGGCAGGTGCGTTGACCGGATTTGCCGCTGATTTCCTGGGTAGTTTGATGCAATTCGGCTTTAACCCTTTGCTGTGCCTGCCTGCAATTTTGTACGGATTGTTTGGTGGACTGTTGCGTCGATACATTCAGAAGAACCCCTCAATCTTCCGTTTGGCTTTCAGTTACCTGTTCCCGATCGTCATTGGTTCCATTTTGTGTCAGAGCTGTGCACTGGCCTATTTTTACTTTGACGGTGCATACCTAAAGGGTGTTTTGTATTATTTAAGCACTCGTAGTGTCCAGTTTGCCATTATGCTGGTAGTGGAAGTATTGATCATCTATATGCTGATGAAAACCAATGTCTTTACCCGATTGGGCGTATGGCCACCCAAACTCAAAAAAGAAAGGAAGTCTGCCTAAATGACTGCTGAACAGGCAATTGAATATATCCACTCCAAATTTTGGAAGGGCAGTATCCCCGGTTTGGGCCGGACGCAAACCCTGCTTAACAAAATGGGCAACCCCCAGAACAGCCTGAAGTTTATCCATATTGCCGGCACCAACGGCAAGGGCTCTACCGCCGCTATGACCGCCTCCATTTTGCGGAAGGCAGGCTACCGCACAGGCCTTTACACCTCTCCTTATATCTACCGTTTCCACGAGCGGATCCAGATCGACGGAGAGCAGATCAATGATGAGGATCTCATTGCCGTTACCGAATATGTTAAGCCCCTGGCAGAATCCATGGAAGAAACCCCCACGGAATTTGAGCTGGTGTGCTGCATCGCCTTTGAGTACTTCAAGCGGAAAAACTGCGACATCGTGGTGCTGGAAGTGGGCATGGGCGGTGAATTTGATGCCACCAATGTGATTAAGACCCCCGAGGTGGCCGTGATCACCAACATCGGTCTTGACCATACGGATTATCTGGGCTCTACCGTCGAGGAGATCGCCCGCACCAAGGCAGGCATTTTTAAGGAGAACGGCCACGCGGTTATCTACCGGGGAACGCCTTCTGTGGAAAAAGTCTTTGAGGACGTGTGCCGGGATAAAAAGGTATCCCTCAAAAAGGCCGATTTTGAAGGTCTCACCCTCCGCTCCCACGACCTGTTCGGTCAGGAATTCGATTGCGGCAACAGAAAGAATATTCGTCTTCCCCTGTTGGGCGACCATCAGCTTCACAATGCGGCAGTGGTGCTGTCCGTTGCCGACACCCTGATTGAAAACGGCTGGAAGATCTCTGAGCAGAACATTTATGACGGTATCCGGGAGGTCAGCTGGCCCGGCCGGTTTGACATTGTCAGCCGGGATCCCCTGTTTATCATCGATGGCGGCCACAATCCCCAGTGCATTGAAGCACTCATTAAGAACATCGAAGATTATCTGCAGGATCGCAGGGTCATCGCACTGACCGGTGTGCTGGCCGACAAGGATTACGGCGATATGTATAAGCCCGTAATGCCTCTTGTGGAGCAGTTCGTCTGCATCACCCCCGACAATCCCCGGAAGCTGGAATCTACTGAGCTTGCTCTGCATCTGCAAAAAGCCGGTGCAAAGGCTACCGCCTGCGAAAGCACCCGGGAGGGCGTGATCAAGGCAATGGAACTGGCAGGAAAGGACGGCGTTGTGCTGTGCTTTGGCTCGCTGTACTCCATCGGTGCGATCCACGACAGCCTGAAAGAAGTACTATTATAATAAAGGAGAAGCCCTATGCATATCCATCATGATCACGTGGCCGGCGGCCACACCCACGCTCACGAGCATACCCATACCCATGAGCATACCCACGACGGCGTAACCCATTCCCATGAGCATTCCCACGCCCATGAACACGATCACGCTCACCCCCATGAGCACGACCATCTGCACGATCACGGTGCAGAGCATAATCACAGCCATGGCTGCAGCGGCTCCTGCGGCAGTTGCGGCTCTTCCTGCAGCCACACCCCCATGGACGAATTGAAGGCTCTGATGAAGTATATGGTAAACCACAATGCCGCCCACGCCAAGGAGCTGGCAGATCTTGCCGGTCAGTTGGAAAAGGCCGGCAACCACGCCGCCTTTGAGCAGGTGATGGCGTCCGTATCCGATTTTGAAAAGGGCAATATGCGGCTGAGCGTCGTTCTTGCCAGTTTGGAGTAATATTATGTGTCTTTCTACGGTTTATAAAAACAAGATGGCCCCGGAGGCCATGGTGATGAACAATGTTATGCGGATTGAGTGCAAGGACGGCCAGGTGATCCTGACAGACCTGATGGAACGGTCCGTTACCATTGAGGGCTTTTTGGAATCTGCCAACCTGGTGGACGGCTACGTGGTAGTCCGAACCGCTGATTAAGAATATATACAAAGGGGACTGCCTGATAGGCAGTCTCCTTTCAAACTATCTATAAAGAATTGTAGGGAATGCATTTATGCATTCCGTTTTTTTCGGAACGGATAAATCCGTTCCCTACGTTCAAATCTATAATCCGGTGGAGGAACAGCTCTGTTTTGTCCTGAAAAAACCTGTCAAAACGGAGGGAAATGCGGGAAATTTGTGGGAAATTGGTTTACCATAACTGAAAAAGCCAAAAAATCCCAAAAGGTTACATTTTTATGACGAATTATGTAAATCAGTGTAACCTTTTTTACAATATGTAGTGGTTGGCGACAAAGTTTTTGTGCAATATTTTGTTGTTGGTTAACATAATATTTTCTTAAAAAATAGGCAAAAAGTTGCCGATTTGCCGAGTTTGACCCAAAAGACTTGACTTTTTATGAAAATATGCTATAATGCTCAGGCAATCCTTTTGAGGGTTGTATTTCTTTGCCTACAAAAGATGCCGTCATTTTGACGAATGAAAATTACCATTGAAAGGAGGTTCCTTCCATGAAAAAGTATGCGTCCATGTTCAAAAAGAACAGGCGGCAGATCCTGCGGTCCGCGGCTGTGTTTGTGCCGATGATCCTGGTGATCTGTATGATGTGCATTACGGTTTTCGCAAGAAACACCTATGTGATCACGGACGGTGATCAGGTGATCGTACATACCACCTACTCCACCAATCCCAAAGAAGTTTTGAGTGAAGCAGGATTTTCTCTGGAAGAAGCCGACTCCTATACCACCGATGCCACCGAGGGTGCGGACATTGCCATCAATGTACTCCGTGCTCAGACCATCAAGCTGACCAACTGCGGTGAAGCACAGGAGCTGATCAGCTACGGCGAGACTTTGGAAGCCCTTCTGAATCGCTCCGGTATCGTTCTTTATGACGATTATGTGGTATCCCTGCCCCTGGACACCGAGACCTTTGACGGTATGGAGGTGGCCGTGGACCGTGTGGTGGAAAAACAGGAGTCCTACACGAAAGAAATTGCCTACGAGGTCATTTACTGTGATGACCCCAACCTGCCTGCCGGTGAAGAAAAGATCCTGGCCACCGGCTCTGCCGGTCAGATCCTCTATGAGGACAGCGTGATCTACCGTAACGCCAAGGAGGAGAACCGGACCAATCTGCGTCAGACTGTGCTGGAGCAGCCGGTCAACCAGATTGTTGCCCGTGGCACCGGCCTGGGTGGAAACCCCGATATGCCCCTGATCGGTGATGGCGTGATCGTTCTGCCTACTGGCGAGATTTTGACCTATTACTCTGCCCGGACCTTCTCTGCCACCGCATATACCAAGACCGACGCAGGCTGCGATGACTATACCGCAACCGGCTCCCGGGTACATAAGGGTGTTGTTGCCGTTGATCCCACTGTTGTTCCCTACGGCACCCGTATGTTCATCGTAACCAGAGATGGCTCTTATGTTTACGGTTTGGCTACCGCGGAAGACTGCGGCGGCGGCATTAAGGGCAACCACCTGGACCTGTATCACGATACTTATGCTGAATGCATGCAGTTCGGTGTCAGGAATTGTACCGTGTACTTCCTGGGCGACGCCAACTGGAGAGAGTAAGCTGAGGAGAATCGAACTCCGATAGGTTATGCTTGCAAATCCGCCTTTTCGTTGCTATAATGGCAGCGGAAAGGCGGATTTAAGTTTATGATTGACGTCTGTAATATTCATGTCATGAAGCCGCTGCTTGCAGAGCACGGCTTTCATTTTTCCAAGGCAAAGGGACAGAACTTTCTGGTAGCCGGTTGGGTACCGGAGCGGATCGCTGAGGACTCCGGTGTGGACGAGACTGTGGGCGTGCTGGAAATCGGCCCGGGCATCGGCCCCCTGACCCAGCAGCTGGCTCTGCGGGCAAAAAAGGTCTGTGCTGTAGAGCTGGACACCCGGTTAGAACCGATTTTGAAGCTGACCGTGGGCGAATTCTCCAATTTGGAGATCCTTTGGGGCGATGTGCTGAAGCAGGATATTCCCGCATTAGTGCAGGAGAAATTTTCCGGCCTGCGGCCTATGGCCTGTGCAAACCTCCCTTACTACATCACCTCCCCCATTTTGACGGCTCTTTTGGAAGCGGACTGCTTCGAGGCCGTTACGGTGATGGTGCAAAAAGAGGTTGCTCAGCGGATCGCAGCCAAGCCCGGCTCTGCCGACTACAGTGCCTTCAGTATTTTCTGTCAGTACTATGCCCAGCCGGAGCTGCTGTTTGACGTGCCGGCAGGTTGTTTCCTGCCCCAGCCCAAGGTTACCAGTGCGGTGATCACCCTGCGGGTGCGAAAGGAACGGCCCTGGGAGATCCTGAGTCAGGACATTTTCTTCCGCACAGTTAAGGCAAGCTTTGCTATGCGTCGCAAGACCCTGCAAAACGGCCTGGCTGCCGGCTTCCCGGAACTGGGTAAGGCCGGGGCAGCGGAAGTGATCGCAGAATGTGGCTTTGCCCCCACGGTTCGGGGTGAAACCCTGGATATTGCCCAGTTCGCGGAGCTGTCCAACGCCATCGCCAGGAGGAAGGGTCATGTTTGAATTTCTGCTGATTGATTTAGACGATACCATTTTTGACTTTCGCGGACAGGAAAAGCTTGCCCTGCAACAGGCTTTAAGACTCTTTGGCATTGACCCCACCGAGGAGGTCTGCCACCGCTACCATCTGATCAACAAGGACCATTGGGAACGGCTGGAGCGGAAGGAGATCACCCGGGAGCAGGTGTTAGTGGGTCGTTATGGGGTGCTTTTGCAGGAGCTGGGTGTTAACAAAGATCCGGTGCAACTGGCAAGAACCTATGAAAAATGCCTTTCGCAGGGCCACCTGTTCCTGCCGGGAGCAGTGGAGACCCTGGAAAGGCTCTATGGTAAGTATAAGCTGTACATCATTTCAAACGGCACGTCCCACGTGCAGGCCGGACGGCTGAAAAGTGCGGACATCGGCCACTTCTTTGAAGACATTTTCATCTCTCAGGAGGTGGGTGTCAACAAGCCCGACCGGGAATTTTTTGAGCGGTGCATCGCCAGGATCCCCGGCTTCCAAAGGGAAAACGCCTTGATCGTAGGCGACAGTTTAAGCTCGGACATCTTAGGCGGCATCAACGCAGGTATCAAAACCTGCTGGGTCAACGCCCAGCGTAGGCCCGCCGATCCCCGGATTCCGGCCGACTACGAGATCGAAAGCCTGGCAGGACTTCCTGCTCTGCTGGAACGCCTATAAGCGAACCGCCACGGGCTTTCTGATCACCATGGTATTCTCCGTAACGGTGCAGTCCATGGCTATGATCTGTACCCCGGCAGCCTTCGCTTCGCGGAGGGCTTTGCCGAATGCCGGGTCGGTGGCATCATTGGGCTGAAGATATTTTACATCTGCCATCTGGATCACAAAGAGTACATAAGCTCCATAGCCCTGCCGGGCAAGCTCCGCCAGCTCCCGCAGGTGCCTGGCACCCCGCTGGGTGGGTGCGTCCGGAAAGGCACAGATACCGTCCTGCTCCAAGGTAACGCCCTTTACTTCCAAAAAGCAGGGCCTGCCCTCTTTTTGAAAGGCAAAATCAAACCGGGATTCCCCCCAGCGGGATTCCGGCCGGAGGTTCTCAATCTCCCCTAACCCACCGGCTAAGAGCCATTCCTTGGCAGCGGCGTTGGGGGCTTGGGAGTCCATATTGATGAGCCGTTCTCCCTTTTGCACCGCAATGAGATCATACCGGGTTTTGCGGGTGGGAGAATCCGCGTCCAGACACCAGACCTTTGCTCCTGCAGGGAGCAATTCCCGGCAGCGTCCGGTATTTTTTACATGGCAAATTTCCGGTTTGCCCCCGATTTCAATATGGGCGATAAACCGGTTGGGACGGGACAGAAATATCCCGGGAACCATCTTTTCATAACGCATAACATCACCATTTCCAGTTTAACAGGTTTTTATCAGGAGTGCAACCATGATCGCTAATTTCCACACCCATACCGCCCGCTGCGGCCACGCCGAGGGCCGCACGGAGGACTATATCGAAAACGCTATCACCGGGGGCTTGCAGGTCCTTGGCTTTTCCGACCATACACCCTATTGGTACCCCGAGGGCTGGCGTTCCAAGATCCGTATGGGTCCTGAGGATCTGCCCGCTTATTTGGAAGAGATCACCCGGTTAAAAGAGCAGTACGCCGGAAAAATCGGAATCCACCTGGGTCTGGAAGCGGAGTTCTACCCCGGATTGTTTTCCGATCTTTTGGAGCGTTTAAAGGATACACCTGTAGAGTACCTGCTGCTGGGTCAGCATTTCCTGTATAACGAAAAGGACGCCCCCTATAGCGGAGCGGCCACGGAAGATAAGGCGATTTTAACCCAGTATTGCGATCAGGCCATCGAGGGCATGTACACCGGGCTGTTTTCCTATATGGCACACCCGGATCTTGTCCGCTTTGAAGGCGACGAAAACATCTATCGGGCAGAAATGACCCGGCTGTGCAAGGCGGCAAATGAATGTAAAATGCCGCTGGAGATCAATCTTTTGGGTCTGCGGCTGAACCGGCATTACCCGAGAGAGACCTTTTGGGAAATTGCGGCAGAGTATAACTGCTCCGTGATTTTGGGCAGTGATGCCCACGATCCCAAGGGTGTCTGCGTCCCGGAGACCGAAGCCGAGGCGTTGGCTATGGCAAACAAACTGGGATTGAAGGTAGTAGACAGCATCGATTTTCGCCTTAAAAATGCTTGACATTTCCGCAAAGTGCTGATATAATCCTCTTTGCTAACGGAGGCTTAGCTCAGCTGGTTAGAGCGCCTGCTTCACACGCAGGAGGTCGATGGTTCGAGTCCATTAGTCTCCACCAAAAAAGACACCACCCAATCGGGTGGTGTTCTTCTTTATTCTGGCACAGACAAGGGACTCGAACCCATTTTCATGGAACTGTCCGGTGGACAGTTCCTGCCACCAGTGCAAACACTGGTGGCTACAATAATTTTGACCTCCTGGTTGGGAGGGCAAAATGCATATCGAGTCCATTAGTCTCCACCAAAAAAGACACCACCCAAT
>JAFTKA010000025.1 GCA_017456105.1 Oscillospiraceae bacterium
AACACGGCAGAGAAATTCTCTGCCGTGTTTTATTTAATATCCAATGGCAATGCCGAATCCCAACACCAAAACCGAGATTGCAAACAGCAATAGCTGCAGCTTCCAGGTCCACTTCAGCCATTTCCAGTAGGAAACATTGGCCATGGAAAGACCGATCAGCAGCACCGGGTTGGTGGGCAGGATCACATCGGTAAAGCCGTCTGCCATACAGTAGGTCAGAATCACCAGGTTCGGAGAAATGCCGAGAGCCTCGGTAATGGGCAGCACGATGGGCATCACCAGGAAGATCTTGGCCGATGCCGAGCCGATGAACATTTGCAAAAACAGGATCAGCACGTAGATCAGAAGGATCGCAACAAATTTGCTCTTGCCCTCCAGCAGTTGGAGTACAAAGTTCATCACCGTGTCGATGATGCCGCTTTCCTCCATCACCAGCTTTACAGAGGAGGCAATGGCGATCATCAATACCGCCGGGAGCATGGTTACCGCACCCTTGGCAAAGCAGCTCATGACCCGTCCGAATTTCTTGCAGACGATCAGACCGGAAATAATGCCGGAGATCAAAAAGCTTGCCGCCAGAATGGGGATCGCAAAGCCCGAAATGGCACGGATACAGGCGATGGCCACCAAAAGCACGCCCTGAATGGCGAAGAAGCAGGCATAGACCCGGAAGACCTTCCTTTGGTTTTCCGGCATGACCTCATTTTCGACTGCCATGGTTTCCCGCTTCTTCTGATCGGCATCATAGGTGGGAGAGCACTGGGGTCTTCTCTCGATCTTCTTCAGGTACAGCATTAAAAAGCCGCACAAAATCAGGTACACGATCACAAAGAATACGATTCTCAGCCATGCACCGGAGGAGGCGTGGACCCCTGCGTACTGTGCCGCCGTGCCAACCGAGAAGGGGTTGGTGATGGCAGTGGAGAAGCCGAAGCAGGCCGCCAGCAAGCAGGCACCCAGGCCGATCATGGTGTCCATCTTCATGGACAGCATAAATACGATCACCAAAGGCAATAGCGTTACCAGCTCCTCAAACATACCGAAAAGGCTGCCGAACAGCATAAACACCAGCACCGTAATGCACACCACAGGGCCGCCCTTATCCCGGACCCGGCCCAAAATGCTGGCAATAAAGGTCTTAATGCCGCCGGTTTTGTCCAGGATATTGAAAACACCGCTCATCACCAGCAAAAACACACTGATCATAATAATGGTGATGCCGTCCTCGGTGCCGAACACCCGGAAAGGTGCAGTCAGGACTTTGTCAAAGGAGATCCCCTTGACGCCCAGCTCTGTATAAGTGCCGGGAATGATATTGTTTTCAGCATCTCTTGCGAAGCTTCCCTGGGGCACGAAATAGCTCAGCGATCCGCAAAGGAACAATATCGCCAGCAAAATCGCCACCACCATAATAAAGGATTTTACGCTGATGCTGGAAAAGGCTTGTTCTTTTTCTGCCGTCGTTTTCTCTTTTGTCTTTGTTAAAATATGAATCCCTCCTGTTTTACGCCTGTTCGTCCTTCAAAAGCATGGACGCCAGATACCAATCCACCGCCGACCGCTTCTCCTGGGGCACGAAATACCAGAGCTCTGTACCGTTGTAGATCTCAAAATTTTCACCGGCACCGAACAGCAATCTGTAGATATGCTCCATGGGGAACAGCCGTTCCACGGTTTCGCCGTCCCTGGTGCCGCTATAGAAAAGTCCCTGACGGCTGAGCCGGCATACACCCTGTCCTGCACTGCGGGTCAGACCGTTGCCGTCGCTGGGAAGCCGCAATTCCACTGAAGATGTGAGGACAAATTCCTCATTTTCGGAGATCTCCTTTGCCAAAAGCTCCTTTTGCCAGTCATACCACTGGGCAAGATTTTGGAATCGGAAACCGCCGGTGAAGCCATAGCGGTTATCCACGGACGTCAGGTAGCCGCAGTCTTCACAGAACACCTTGTTCTTTTTGGTGGTAAGGGTGTATTTCTTTCCGCAGACGGGACAGGTGGTCAGGATATTTTCCAGTCCCTCAGCCATACGCCGGTTGCGGTAGCGTTGCTTGGGTCGGGTCTCAAGCCATTCAAATTCGTCATAATACAGCCGCTGCTCCACACCGGCCTTGAGCTGTTCCACAGAAAGGCTCTTCACCTGTTCTGCAGTGTAGAGAATATCCAGCTCCGCCTCTACCCGTGATCCCCGACGGAAGCCCTTGCCCCACTTGGGATTGGCAAAATAGTCGCCGCTGAACTTGATGGTGTAAACGGAAACACCGGATTTTTTCAGGAAGGAATAGGTGCTCTCCTGAACGTCCTCAAACCGGCCGGCCGTGGAGAGCCGGGCCTCCGGCATCATGGTCAGGCAGCCGCCTTCTTTGAGAACCTTCAGGCAGTTTTTGGTGCTTTCCATATCCAGAGCGAACATACTCTTGGGGAAGCCGCCCACCTGCTTGAGAAGCCATCGCAGGTATTTATGGTAAAAATACAGTCTTGCGATAATGTAATTGGCCTGTTCCTTTTTCAGCAGCTTGTCGGCATAGAGGAAGTCGATAAACGAGCCGTGATTACACAGCACAATGGCCGGCTTTTGCAACCTTCCTACCTTGTTGACCGCCTGGATCTTCACGCCCCGCAGCCGGAAGTATGCCTTGCACACCACCCGCAGGATCCCCAGCAAAAAGCCATTGGGCTTGCGGACCTCGTGCCGGGTGGACTTTTTATGCTTGTCGGCATAGTTATTCAGCTTGGAGAACAATCTGTCCTTTTTCAGCATCATCACTGCCAGCAGGATCAAAAGCACACCGAACACACAAACCGACACGATCCAGCTGGAGGCGATGGCCATATAACCAAGACCCACGCCGATGCAAATTGACGGCAGAGAGCCCAGCATGGTTACGGTGATATACCGCCGGTAACTCATTCCGGTGCTGGCGGCAAAAAAGCAGATCATACCGTAGGGGATCGCCGGCAGGAAATAGAGAATAAAAATGATTAGAATACATTTGTTAGACTCTGCGATCTTCTCCAGATCCAGATGCAGTTTTTTGATAAAGAAGCCCCGAAGCTTATCGCCAAAGGTTTTTTGCAGCAGGTAGATGACGGTGTTTCCTATCAATACGCCGATTCCGCAGCACAGAAGGCCGATGGGGAAGCCGAAGGTCAGACCACCCAGCACCTGCACCGGCTCAGCAGGCAGCACCGCACAGATCACCTGCAAAAGGGCCAGTGCCACTACGGTGATGTATCCCTTCCAGCCGAATTCGCTTAGTTTATCCCGCAATTCCTCATTGGAGAGGTCGTCGTTGAAAACGCTTTTCAGCAGATCAAAATTATCGCCGGAGAACACGAACACCATCAGAAGTGCCAGGAACACGATCAGTCCGATGGCGATCTTCAGCTTGCTTTTGGTCTCCTTTTTTATAGCCATTTCCAACACACCTCCTTCGGGAAATTATGAACATTTTTTTAATTGTAACACAATTCGACAAATTTCACAAGAAAAATCTGCAATCCGGCAGCGGTTTTTTCCCCTTGCTTTTTCCTGCCGGCGGGTGTATAATCAGGTGGCCAATATCATAAATAAAGGAGAGGTTCTGTTATGAAAAAAATTATCGCACTTGTTTTGGCACTGGTTCTTTCCCTGTCCCTGGTCGCTTGCGGCGGCGGCTCTGCTGACGCTCCCAAGGTCGACAACTCCAAGATTGCTGCGTACATCGAGGCAAATAAGGCTGATCTGGTTTCCTCTATGGAGAGCAGCTTCGCTACTTCCTCCGGTATGACCTGCACCTCCGACATCAAGGTCGAGGGTATGGGCTTCGTGATGACCATCAACATCAACGAGCTGGACGAGGTTGACGCTGCCACCAAGGATCTGCTGCAGGAGACCTACGACGCTATGGACTCCGTGTTCGAGTCCGCTCTGGAGACCATGCAGAAGGATCTGCCCGAGATCGAGTACTTTGAAGTTGTGGTTTGCGAAGTAGACGGCGACGTACTGGCTACCGTTACTGCCGGCAACAAGTAATCCGATTAAGAAAAAAGCCCTCCCCCCCGGGAGGGCTTTTTGTTTGACACTCAGGCCCGCCCATGATATACTGTATGTACAGACCCTAATATAATTTGTCTGTAAAGGAGAAATGAAAATGGCAGCGAAAGTCAGAATTAAATGTCCCAAATGCGGTGAGGTAGAAAACTACCGGGACGATAATGTCAATTGCGTTAAGTGCAAGTCCCCCATTGATCTGTCCGAGGGCGGCAATATCTACCTGTACCGTCAGGGTTCTCCCTTTGGTATCGCCGGCGGCTTCGGCATTTACCTGAACAATGATCCCTACGGCTATATTGCCAACCGGGAGCTGATCCGTATGCCCCTGCCCTACGGTACATACAACCTCCACGTTGCTGTTGGTATGAACAGAAGATGCCACGATGTGGAGATCACCCTCTCTCCGGAGAACAAGGACGTGTATATGAAGGTATATATGAAGCCCGGCTTCATCTCCAACACCTTCGTATTAGTGCCTGTCGACCCCAATCTGCTGGATCTGTAAAGCATAAGCCCTGCGGCACAGCCGCAGGGCGTTTATTTTACAATTTATCTATTTGAAATGGTACCGCTCCTATGGTATACTAATTAACGATCGTTAATTTGTGAAATTTTGAGGTGTATTCATGGCACATATTCTCGCTTCTGTGAAAGAATCCCTGAAGTCGGTGCTGCCCATCGCCTTGATCGTTTTGATCCTGTCGGTCAGCTTTGTTGACCTGGACGCCGGTGTGCTGGTGCTGTTTTTATTCGGAACGATCTTGCTGATTTTGGGTATGAGCTTTTTCACCGTGGGCTCGGGCATCTCCATGGAGCCCCTGGGCGACGGCATGGGCAAATCCCTGAATAAAAAGAGCCGGTTTCTCCTGCCCCTGCTGATCTGCTTTGTATTGGGCGTTCTGATCACCATTTCCGAGCCGGATCTGCAGGTGTTGGCAGAGCAGGTTCCTGCCATTGAAAATTCCCTTTTGATCGGCTGCGTAGGCCTGGGTGTAGGCTTGTTTCTCAGCATCACCCTGATCCGAAACCGGAAGGGTATTCCCCTGCGGACGCTGCTTCTGATCTTCTACGGCCTGATCATTATGCTTGCCTTCTTTGCTCCCCGGGAGTTTATCCCCACCGCCTTTGATTCCGGCGGCGTTACCACGGGCCCCATTACCGTACCCTTTATTATGGCTCTGGGTGCCGGTCTTGCCGCCAACAAAAAGGGCAAGCAGGCAGGTGAACACAGCTTTGGTCTGGTTGCCCTTTGCAGCATCGGCCCGATCCTGTCGGTACTGCTTTTGAGCATCTTCTACAAGCCCGACGCCTCCGGCCCGGCAGTCCAGGTCGTGCCGGAGATCCTGACCTCCACGGAGGCCTTCCGGCAGTTTGCCCTGGCTCTTCCCAAGTACGCAGAAGAGGTGGCTCTGGCCTTTGTGCCCATTGTTTTCATTTTTGTTCTCTTCCAGCTGATCACCAGAAGATACCATATCCACAATTTCTTCAGAATGACCGTGGGCTTTGTTTACACTTACATCGGTCTTGTGCTGTTTTTGACCGGTGCCAATGTGGGCTTTATGCCCGCCGGCAGACTGATCGGCGGGGAGCTTGCCGGTGGCTCTCTGAAGACCCTGCTGATCCCCATTGGTATGCTGATGGGCTACTTTGTGGTTGCCGCCGAGCCTGCTGTCCACTCTTTGAAGCGGCAGGTCAACGAGGTTACCAACGGTGCGATCACCCAAAAATCCGTTGCCCTGGCGCTTTCCATCGGCGTTTCCGTCTCCGTTGGCATCGCCATGCTGAGAGTTCTGACCGGTGTTCCCATTCTGCCGTTTTTGATCTGCGGCTATGTGATCTCCATTGTCATCAGCTTCTTCGTACCGGCCATCTACACCGGCATCGCCTTTGACTCCGGCGGTGTCGCCAGCGGTCCTATGACCTCCACCTTTATGCTGCCCTTTGCTATGGGTGCTTGTCAGGCTCTGGGGGGAAATGTGATGACCGATGCCTTCGGCATCGTGGCATTGATCGCCATGGCCCCGCTGATCACTATTCAGGTTTTGGGCCTGTATGAAAGACGAAAACACGCTTACAAAGTCCGCAAGCTCCACACAGAGCTGAGTATGATCAAAGACGACATCGTAATTTTTGACGGGGAGGGCCACAACAATGCGTAAAAAAATATTAGCCCTTTTATCCATCGTGGAACCCGGCAAAGGCAAGAAGCTCATCAAGGCCCTGCACGAATTGAATATCCGGATCAATTTCCACACCATCGGTTTTGGTACTGCCCCCACGGAGATGATGGACCTTTTCGGTTTGGGTACAAACAGCAAGGACGTGATCATCAGCCTGGGTGCGGAAAGTGATATCCGGGATATGGTCGCCAATTTCGGTGAGTCCTTTCAGAGCCATTCCAAATACGGTGGCCTGATGATCATTCTCGACGTGGCCGCAGCCGGAAGGATTCTCAGTGAGATCCTGAACTTTAACGTCAGTCAGAACAAGGAAAGGGAGCAGGTAAATATGCAGAACGAACACCATAAAAATCTGATCGTCATATCGGTCAATGAAGGATATAGCGAAGATGTGATGCAGGTGGCAAGAAAAGCCGGTGCCACCGGCGGCACGGTACTCAAAGGCCGTCTGGCGGACTTCGAGCAGTTTGCCGAGTTCGTGGACGCCAAGGTGGACGGCGAGCGGGAAATGCTCTGCATTCTGGCTCCTGCCAAGGTCAGCAAGCAGATCATGGAGGAGGTCAACAGCCACTTTGGTCTGAGTTCCCCTGCCAACGGCATTATCTTCGCCCTTCCCACGGAAAAGGCTTTCAAGATCTAAATAAAAAAGAGGCCCAAGGGCCTCTTTTTTATTTCTCTTCTTCCTGCTTTTTAAGCTTTCTGCTGTAGCCGATCATCAGGATACCTGCGGCGGCAAACAGAATGTCGCCTGCCAGGTAGGCGTATTTCTGAAAATCACCCATGGCCGTCATATTGGCAAAATCCATCACAAAGCAGATGATGACATCCATGGCAAAGGCCAACAGAATTGCACAAATACCGGCAATCATAAATGCTGCACTTTTTTTCATAATGTTCTCCTTTTTCTGTGAATATTTTATCTGGCCAACAGTCCCGCGGTCAGGATCAAAATTGCCAATGAAAGTTCCGCCAGACCGGCGATTCCCATGATCAGACCGCTTTTGCTAATGCCGTAAACGTATCCCTTTTTTCTGGCATTCGTTGCAAAAAGCACCGCCAGCAGCGGGATCGGATAATAGAGGATCGATGCCATTAACATTGACGGCCTTGCGGACATATTGATGGACACCATCAGCATACCAAAGCCTGCCGCCAGGCCGATAATGCTCAATATCAGCGAAGCGATCGCAAGACCCCGGCCCTGGACCTGGGGAACAGGTGCTGTCTGGGTTACCTTTGCACCGCAAGATGCACAAAACAGGCTGTCGTTATCAAGAGATGCTCCACAATATTTGCAAAAAGCCATGTTAAACACGTCCTTTCTCATTTGGATAGTAGGATTATAACACTTTTTCCTCTTTTTTGTCAATTACACAGGTGTTTTCACGTACTTGATATACTCACAGGTGGAGTGTTCCCGGGTCCTTCTGCACATGGTTTCATAGGCAATATCCCGCAGCTCCTTTGCCGCTTCGATCTCACCTAAGTCGCTGCGGGGATAGAACGGTCCGTCGGCATAGGTTACGATCTTCGGGCGTTTGCCCAATCTTCGCTTTTGATAGCAATTGGTCAGTACGAACATGGGTTTTTTCTGCCGGGACAGATACCAGAATGCCTGATAATCAAAGGGCCGGACTCCGGTATAGTAGGGCCAGACATGGGCCTCCGGATACACGATCACCGATTTTCTTTCCCGGAGTCTTGTCTCCACACAATCTAAAAACGCTTTCTTCTCCTCCAAATTGCTGCCCAGGGGGATCACGCCGTAGGCCTGCATGCCCAATCGCATACCCCGCAAAGAAAGTACATCGGGGTTGCTGATAATAAAGCATTTTTTCGGGAACACCGCCAAAGGCCCTATGTAGGAATCGCTCTGGACCTGGGTGTGGTTGCTGACCAAAAAGCAGCCGTCCTTCTTTCCCTGCTTCAGTACCTTCCGATTGGCAAATTTCTGATGGGAGTACACCTTTTGCAGCATATACACCACCGGGATCATAATGCTATAGTAGAACAGGAATTCAAAGGTCTTGAAAAGCCGGCCGGTGCGGATATACCGGAACTTTTCCCCCAGGGGCTTGACCTTGATCTTCAGCCCGGAAAAATCATCATTTTGTTCATCTTTATAATAAATAACTCGTTCTTTCGTTTTCAAAGCGTTTTCTCCACGGCTTTCTGAAATAAGATAACCCTATTTTACCAAAGGGGTTTCCGCTATGTCAACCGCTTTGCAAAAAATGTGGCAGGCTTGCTTTTCTCTGCGGTGGTGTGGTATACTGGGTATGGAAATTTTCCGCAATTTAGACAGGAGAGGAATTTATTATGAAAAAGTCTTTTAGAACTATTCTGTGCTTTTTGTTGGTGCTGGGAAGCCTTCTGTGCCTTTGTGCCTGCGGCAGCGGAGATGCCCCTGCGGACGACTCCTCCGTAAAGCAGTATGCCACCGGCCGGTATGAAATCCAGTCCATTCAATGGGACGACGGCACCGAGGCCTCCGGTGAGCTGCTGGAAAACTCTCTGGAAATGATGGGCGATACCTATTTGGAGCTTTACAGCGATAACACTGCCCTCCTGTGCCTGTTGGGCCAGCGTGCGGATATGGAGTTCTCCGAAAGCCAGATGTGGAGAGCCGGTAATAACGCACTTACCTACGAATTCTCCGTCAAGGACGGCAAAGCAACCCTGTATGCAGAAGGCACCACCTATATCTTTGTAAAAAACTGATCCCATACAAAAAAGAGCCCTGCGGGGCTCTTTTTTGTTCTTCTTTTAGGAACAATTTTCAATTCTATATCATAATATTTGCTCAAAATAGGAACAATATTATTTTTTCGTGTTCTCTTGAATGTTCCTGCCGGTTTGCTATAATGGACTTACAAACCAAACAAAACAAGGAGAGATGGAAATGGAAACCAAAAAGCCCGTTAAGCTGGATCTGCAAATTATTGACCCCAACGATAAGAAGCTGCTTTTTGCCGCCGTCAAAAAATACCTGACCGCCAAGAGAGCCTGCGGCGATGTCCGCACTGCCTATGACGAATTGCGGGATACCTTAAAAAACACCGAAACCAAGTACGGCGTTACGATTTTCGTCCCCGGTATTCCCGAAGGAAAGCTTGTTGACGCCATCGCCTCCAAGCTGGAAGAAAAGGCCGGTGAAATGGTGGGTATCATGCACTACAGCTGCACATTTGACTCCGTCGCTCAGGCAAATGCCTGGCTTGCCCGGCAGGACAAGCTCCTTATTAAGGATATGCAGGTGAACACCTCCCGGGTGGGCCTTGATGTCCGTCAGATCAAGCTGGACTATGTCCCCTCCCAGCAGTCTGAAAAATATCAGATCGCTGAGGAAATGAAGCATCGGGTCTTTGTGGGTACGAAGCTGGAGAAATTCCGCCGCAAGTGGGAGGAAAAGAATCCTCAGCTGCGGTATGTTTCCTGTGTAAAGAACCGCTGGGGTTTCGGTCTGATCGGCGGCAGCGTCGGCTTCTTCCGCTATATTAAGGAAAAATATGTCATTCTTTACGCTGAAAAATAAGGATACCGTCGCTGGTCTCCAGCGACGGTATCCTTATTTCTTTTTCTTTTTGAACAGGCCCTTGAACAAGCTGCCAGCGTCCTTGGCAAACTCCACCACATTGGTCGCACGGGTATAGTCATCATAAACACCCGCTTCAATCATCGCCCTGCGTTTTAGCACGATCAGCTCCTCCTCAGCCATCACCGACGCAAAATCTACCGCGTCCTCGACTTCCTCTTTCAAAATGCGGGAGCGATCTTCCTTAAAGATTTCTTTTGCGGTTTCTTTGGCAGAGGCCTTTTCTTCCGCCGTCATTTTATAAGGCTTGGGCGTGCAGCGGATCAGCAAGGCATTCAGCTGCTCCTGCAGTCCGTTTGCGGCAAATTTTGCCTCAAAATCCTGTGCATCGCTTGCCTGCTCTCCAAGCTCTGTCATTCGGGCAACAAAGGCCGCTACGTCCGGTTGCACGGCTTCCGGCACGGAATAGTATTTTTCAAAAAAGTCTTTTCTGATCTCAATACACTGCTTTACCGAACTGTCCATTTTAATCTCCTTTATGTGCGATCCAGTCTTTTATGCATATATGTTCGTGTGATTTGATACAGCCATTCTGAGACCATATCCGCTTTCTGCAGATCCGCAGAAAGCTCCTTGGCGTTTCTGGGAGTACCTGTTTTATCCCAGGGCTCTACATAGCATTTGTGGCTCCAGAAGTTTCTTCGCTCCCGGATTTCGTCCAGTTCCTCATATTCCTTTTCCGTGAAGACCACGATTCTTTGCTGATCCTCGATCCTTTTGATCTCCCGGACCACTCCACCGATGGAGTCCTTTTCGATCTCCTGAAGGGCTTCGGAAAACGAATCATAGGAAAGTGCCGCATAGAGGCCTTCCAGATCAAATTCGATCCGCTGATACTTCTCTATGAGCATGCTGTGCTTGATTCGATATTCTTCCAGTGTCATGGCAGCACCTCCTGATATTATAATAGCACGCTTTTACGCAGGGTGCAATACGCCACCGGGAATATTAAATTTAAGTAAATTCATCACAGAATTCTTGAATTTTTAGCTTGCCGATGCTATCATAAACTTGCCGGAAAGAGATCGGCAATCTTGATATGGAGGCGAAATAATGAACGCGAAAGTACACGAGCTATTAAATCAGCAGATCAACAAGGAATTTTATTCTGCATATCTTTATCTGGATTTTTCCAACTATTTTGAGGACGCGGGCCTGGACGGCTTTGCAAACTGGTATAAGATCCAGGCTCAGGAGGAGCGGGACCACGCGATGCTGTTCTATCAGTACCTGCAGAACGAAAACCAAAAGGTTACGCTGGAAGCAATCGCAAAGCCCGACAAGGTGTTTTCCTGCCACATGGACGTGCTGAAGGCGGGACTGGAACACGAGCAGTACGTTACCTCGCTGATCCACGATATCTATGCCGCCGCATACGATGTGAAAGATTTCCGCACCATGCAGTTTCTTGACTGGTTCGTGAAAGAGCAGGGCGAGGAAGAAACCAATGCCAATGATATGATCACGAAAATGGAGCTGTTCGGCTCCGACCCCAAGAGCCTGTATATGCTCAATCAGGAGCTGGCCGCAAGAGTCTATACCGCACCCTCTCTGGTCCTCTGATTGCACAATTTCTTGCCCGAGGGGCAATTTATAAAAACCGTCTTCCTCTCGGAAGACGGTTTTTTATTCTGTTCCCATTGCCTTTACCAAGTCGCTTATATAATTGATTTTGAAAGCGATGGCCTTTCGGTCTGTGTCTACCATACATCCTGCGTATTCACCATCTTCCGCAATTCTGAGCCTTAAATCCATTAAAGCAGCGGTTTTACGGATTTGATCTACTTGCATGCAAATAATGGGATAGACATCACCATAAGCATCGAATTCGGCACACCAGTCATTGGGTATGTTATATTTGGTAATACTTTCACCGACAGTCCTACTCTCGTAATCACAGCCAAATTCGTCCATAAAGCCCACCCCTTCAACACTATTATTTTCTGGGTTGTAAATATTTTAGAACAAAATGTTCAAAATGTCAATAGAACAAAACGTTCTAAGGTATAGTGTCGTTGGTGATGACAATGGCTAAAAAATATGATAGAATCCGTAATTTAAGAGAAGATGCCGACCTCACGCAGGCAGAACTTGGAAAACAGATCAATGTTCCGCAAAGAGCCTACGCTTATTATGAAAGTGGGGAACGTATGATCCCGCCGCAGGTTTTAGTTGCTTTGGCTCAGTTCCACCGTGTCAGCGTCGATTATCTTCTTGGACTAACTGACCAAAAGGCACCATATCCTAAGAAATAATCTGTATTGTAGGGCGGGGGCTTGCTCCCGCCCTACAAATTCAAACAGTTCTCTATGTAGGGAACGGATTTATCCGTTCCGCAATACGGAATGCATAAATGCATTCCCTACAAGCTCTGTCCAATTACACTAAAAAATCCCGCCGATTTTTCGGCGGGATTTTTATTATAGCAATTAGCCCTTGATAGCGGCCTGGGCGGCGGCAAGGCGGGCGATGGGAACACGGAAGGGGCTGCAGGACACGTAGTCCAGGCCGATCTTGTGGCAGAACTCAACGGAGACAGGGTCGCCGCCGTGCTCGCCGCAGATACCGTAGTGCAGCTTGTTGCCGGTTGCCTTAGCCTTGGAGATAGCCATCTCCATCAGCTGACCAACACCGGTCTGATCCAGCTTGGCGAAGGGATCATTCTCGTAGATCTTGGTGTCGTAGTAAGCGTTCAGGAACTTGCCGGCGTCATCACGGGAGAAGCCGAAGGTCATCTGAGTCAGGTCGTTGGTGCCGAAGCAGAAGAACTCAGCTTCCTTAGCGATCTCGTCAGCAGTCAAGCATGCTCTGGGGATCTCGATCATGGTGCCGACCTCGTACTGAAGTTTCACGCCAGCAGCGGCGATCTCAGCGTCAGCGGTCTTCACAACCACGTCCTTAACGTACTTCAGCTCCTTCACGTCGCCAACCAGGGGAATCATGATCTCGGGAACCATGGTCCAGTCGGGGTGATTCTTCTTGGTGGTGATAGCAGCACGGATCACAGCCTTGGTCTGCATAGCAGCGATCTCGGGGTAGGTTACGGACAGACGGCAGCCACGGTGGCCCATCATGGGGTTGAACTCGTGCAGGGAAGCAATGATGTCCTTGATCTGCTGAACGGTCTTGCCCTGAGTTGCGGCCAGAGCGGCGATGTCTTCCTCAGTGGTGGGTACAAACTCGTGCAGAGGGGGATCCAGGAAGCGGATGCAAACGGGGTTGCCTTCCATAACCTCGTACAGACCCTCGAAGTCAGCCTGCTGCATGGGCAGGATCTTAGCCAGAGCAGCCTCACGCTCTTCAACGGTGTCGGAGCAGATCATCTCACGGAAGGAATCGATACGGCCTTCCTCGAAGAACATATGCTCGGTACGGCACAGACCGATACCCTCAGCACCCAGCTCGCGAGCCTTCTTGGCATCACGGGGGGAGTCAGCGTTGGTACGGACCTTCAGCGTGCGGTACTTGTCAGCCCAAGCCATGATGCGGCCGAACTCGCCGGCGATCTCAGCTTCCTTGGTGGGGATCAGGCCGTCATAGATGCAGCCGGTGGATCCGTCCAGGCTCAGCTCGTCGCCTTCGTGGAAGGTCTTGCCGGCCAGAGTGAACTGCTTGTTCTCCTCGTCCATATTGATCTCGGTGCAGCCGGAAACACAGCAGGTACCCATACCACGGGCAACAACGGCTGCGTGGGAGGTCATACCGCCACGGACGGTCAGGATACCCTGAGCGGCCATCATGCCCTCGATATCCTCGGGGGAAGTTTCCAGACGAACCAGAACCACCTTCTCACCACGCTCGGCCCAAGCCTTAGCGTCCTCAGCGGTGAAGACGATCTTACCAGCGGCAGCTCCGGGAGAGGCAGCCAGTGCCTTACCGATGGGAGCAGCGGCCTTCAAAGCCTTGGCGTCGAACTGGGGGTGCAGCAGGGTGTCCAGAGTTCTGGGCTCGATCATAGCAACGGCCTTCTTCTCATCGATCATGCCCTCGTCCACCAGGTCGCAGGCGATCTTCAGAGCAGCGGGAGCGGTACGCTTGCCGTTACGGGTCTGCAGCATATACAGCTT
>JAFTKA010000026.1 GCA_017456105.1 Oscillospiraceae bacterium
CTCGATGTACTCGGGCATATCCTCGATCTGCAGATCGAAGTCCAGGGTCAGAGTGCCCTTAATAGACTTCAGGGACTCTTCTGCCAGGTAGGTCAGCGTGGTCTGAATGAACTGCACGGGGTAGTTCTTCTGGCCTTCCTGATAGATGTTCCACATATGGTAGGTGTTATTGCCCTTTTCGTCCTTTTCGGTAACATAACCGATCTGACCGCTCTTAGTGGCATTTTCCACATTGGTGGCATCGCCATAGTACACCTCAACGTTGTTGTGTGCGGACTGCGTAGCCTCACCCACCACGTTGCTATCGTACTGTCTGGAACTAAAGTACATGGAGCCCACGAAGCCGGAAGTGCCCACGGAGTTGGTCAGCTCGATCCGCATTTCGATGGACTGGGTGTAGTTAATGAGGTTCAGACCGATGCTGTCGAAGGGGATCCGCATTTCCACGGAATCACCGGACTTAGCGATCTTTACATTCTTGATTCCGCTGACGGAGGGGGTTGCCTTCGTCAGATTGATGGTGGCAGTCTTGCCGTTGAGCATCAGCGACATGGTCTTTGCATCGCCGGTGTTCACCGCCAGGTACAGATTCTTGCCGTTCCACAGCTCACCAAAGGTACCGATGGGAGCACCGGAACGACCCTGGATCTGGGTGTAGGTCTGCCAATCGGGCTCGTCGATCTTGCCATCAACCACGATGTCGCCCTTATTCCATGCAACCTGGGCGAAGCCCGGTGTGCCGTAGAAGCACATCTGCAGGTTCTTGTAGACGGAGGTCTTTTCGTTTTCCATCTGCACCGTGATATCCATCACGTCATTGATCTTGATCTCGTTCAGCCACAGACGGGACAGGGGCAAAGAGATTTCCAACGTATCCTTGCCGGTCTTCATCTGCACATTCTTGACGCCACCGCCGCCGGTTACGGTCTGGTTGGCAATATCCACCTCGACGGTGCGGCTGCCCATGGTGATCTTCATCTTGGTAGCATTATTATACTTAACTGCAAAATACAGTCTGTCTTTTTCAAGGTTCCACAGAGCTGCCACCTTACCGGAGGGCTTACCGGAGGCCTTCGGGAAGGTATAGCCTCTGTCAAGGCCAAAGTATTCGCTGGTGTCGCCGTCCACCTTCACGAAGTTTGCCTGCCATGCGTCCAGATAAGGCAGCGTTACGATCAGGTCGAACTTCTTGGTGATATTGGTGCCTGCCAAAGTGGCAGTCAGGGTTACAGGCGTTCTCTCGTCCTGAGCGGTTACTGTGCCGTAGGCAGACAGTGCCTTGGTGTTGGAGCTGCTCCAACGAATGGTGGTGCTGATCTTGCCGTCGGAGAGCTTAGTGGGCAGGGTCAGGTTGGATACCAGGGTGTCCTCGCTGCCGTTGAGACCCTTGATATCGTCAAAGCTCAGGTTATCAAACAGGTCGTAAGCAGATACATTGCCCAGCTTCACATTGCTGATATAAAGATCCGTGCTGTAGCCTGCGTTCTTGGGAGTAGAATCGGGGTTCAGGATATGGGCGTTCAGCTCCTCATTGTAATAAGGTGTGAACAGAGCAAACTGTATGCTCGGGTTGGCTTTGCCGCTACCGCTAAAGTCATAGCCCACTTCCTTGAACTCGTAAACGATGCTGTCGTTAACGAATACTGCCAGCTTGCCGTCCTCGGTGTAATGCAGGGACATATGGAACTTTTCGCCCATCTTGACACCCAGCTTGTGAGGACCGTCCCACTGGACCGTGCCGGAGCCGTAATCCTTGGTGGTAGGACCATAGCCTACATACAGCACCAGACCCTCCTTGGTGTTGGAGATGCCCAGCTTCAGGTTCTCGCCCACGATGCCCCGGGAGATGTTGATACCCAGGCCGGCAGGATTCAGGGTTCTCCAGATCTGGTCGCCCCGCTGAGGCTCAATATACTCAGGCATATCGTCGATCTGCAGGTCGAAGTCCACACTGGCAGTGCCTTCGATGGCTGCCAGAGCATCTGCTCCGCTCATGCCCAGATACACGCCCTGGACTGCGTAGTTCTTCTGGCCTTCCAGATACTTATTCCACACATGGTAGGTGGCGTTGCCGTTCTCGTCAACAGTGGTAGTATTGCCCACCTGACCGTTCTTTTCGGCCTGCTTGACATCTGCCGCACTCCGGGTGCCGGCATCGGAATCCGTGCCGTAGCCGTACATATTGGGAACAATGGTAGTGATCTGCAGACTCTGCAGAGCATTGGAAGATGCCTCATACTCCTGGGCAGAGAAAGCAAGATTGGTATGGATACCGGAAGCACCCACCTTATTCTCTACTTCTACGGCAACAGGAATGGTCTGTCCGTAATTGCTCAAGGTGAAGAAATCCTTGAAGGAGATCTGCAGCTCCACGATATCGCCATTCTTTGCGATCTTCTGAGCAAGACCGGCAGTATCGGTCAAGGGCTCTGCAGTCAGGTCGATTACGGTGCTTCTGCCACAGACCGTTACAAACAGCTTATCCGCACCGTCGGTGTCCACCGCCAGATACAGATTGGTGCCGTTCCACAGTCTGCCGAAGCTGCCCTCAGGAGTACCTGCACGGCCGTTAAAGTCGGGATACAGCATCCAGTTACCGTCCAGGGTGCCGTCGATGGCGATGGTGCCGTCGTTCCACTGGACATTCCGGGTGATCTGCACGCCGAAGAAGTGCAGGCCAACATCCTTCTGGACCTTATTAGAACCCTTGGAAAGTGCCACATTCATGGACTTCGTCAGGCCTTCGGTAATGGTGCCAAGGCTTAAGCTGGACATGGGGATACCCAGCTCCACAGTGCCCTCGCCCACAGCGATGGAAGCACCCTTTACACCGCTGACTGTCTTGGCTGCCAGGTCGGCAACAATGGTCTTGCCGCCCACAGCAACGGTCAGCTTGTCGGTGTTTTCCACCTTTGCTCCGATGTACAGGGTGTTCTTGTTCCAACGGACGCCAATGCTGCCGCTGGGCTTGCTGCCATCAGCAGCAAGGGTGTAGCCACGGGTAAAGTCATAGTACTCGGACAGAACACCGTTGACCTTTACGGAGTCCGCTCTCCAGGCATCCACTGCCGGCAGAGCAACTACCAAATCAAAGGACTTGCTGATATTCGTGCCGACCAGGGTTGCGGTTACCGTTACGGGCGTATCCTTGGTGCCGGTGGTAACCTTACCGTTGGTAGCAATAATCGCGGGATTCGAGCTGCTCCAGCCCAGGTTCGCCGTCAGCTTGTTGCCGTCGGACAATGTGGTGGGCAGGGTAAGATCCTTCATAACAGAATACTCACTGCCGTTCTGACCCTTAATGGTATCGAAGGTCAGGCTGTCCATCAGGTCGTAAGCGGTGATTTCGCCAACCTTTACATTGCTGATATACAGATCAGTGCTTGCACCTGCGTTCTTGGGTGTGCTGTCGGGGTTCAGAATGTCTGCATTCAGCTCAGCGTTATAGTAGGGAGTCCACAGAGTGAAGTTCAGGCCCGCACCGGGTGTCTTGCCCTGGCCGCCAAAGTCAAAGCCCACGTTCTTGAATTCATAAATGACCTTATCGTCAATCAGAACTGCCAGCTCACCCTCAGCGGTGTAGTGCAGAGCCATATGGAACTTCTGACCCATCTGGACGCCCAGCTTGTGAGGACCGTCCCAAACAATGGAGCCGGAGCCGTAATCCTTATTCGTGGAGTAACCCACGTACATCACAAGACCCTCTGCGGTATTGGAAATACCCATCTTCAGGTCCTTGCCCATAAGGCCGCGGTACATGGTGATACCCAGACCCGCAGGCTCACAGGTACGCCATACCTGGTCGCCCCGCTGAGGCTCATTATAAACGGGCATATCATCGATCTGCAGATCAAATTCTGCAGCTACGATGCCGTTCATCGCTTTCAAAGCGGTACCCACATTGGTACGGGAGTAAATACCCTGAATGGCGTAATTCTTCACGCCCTCCTGATAGATATTCCACATATGGAATACGGTATTGCCGTAGACGTCATTCTGTGCGGTGTAACCGGCCTGTCCGGAGTTTCTGGCAGCTGTAACGTCTGCCTTCATCTGGTCGGTGGTAATGCCGCCGTACATATTGGGAACGATGTTGGTGATCTCCTGGCTGCTGACACCGCCGGAAGCCTTATGCTCCAAGGATGAGAAGCCAAGAGGTCCTTCGTAACCGCTGACACCTGCCGCATTCTCCACCTCTACGGTAAAGCCAACAGTCTGGGTATAGTTCTGCAGGGTGAAATCAAAGCTTGCAAAGGGAATCTTCAGTTCCACATCGCTGCCGTTCTTGGCAACGACCACATTATCCATACCGGTAACTGCCAAAGTAGCCAGGTCGACGGTTGTAGTCTTGCCGTTCAGCTTCAAGTTCAGCTTGGTGGCATCGCCGGTCTGTACCGCCAGATACAGATCTGTGCCGTTCCACAAAGCACCCACGGCACCGGCAGGAGAGCCGGGTCTTCCGATAAACTGGCTGTAGTTCTTCCAATCGCCTTCGGTCAGCTGGCCATCAATGGTGATCTTATTGTCGTGCCATGCGGCATTTCTCAGGGAAGGAACACCAAAGAAGCACAGGGCAACGCTCTTGCTGACACTGCCGCCATTTCCTGTCAGGGACAGACTGGCAGGCGTGGAGAAATTCTTTTCAATGGTGCCGATAGCAGACAAAGGCACAGTGATGGTAGCCTTGTCGCCGGACACATTGGCGGTATAGGTCTTGCCGCCCACGGTTACCACAAACTTGGTGGCGTCCACGGTGTTTGCGGTCAGATACAGATTGGTATCGTCCCAGCGGGCAGAGATATCGCCGGAGGGCTTGCCTGCGGTTACGGGGAAGGTGTAACCACGGTCAAAGTGGTCTTCCTTTCCATACCAGGCGTCCATCACAGGGGTATTGACCATCAGGTTGAAGGTCTTGCCCTGCACAGGATTGGATCCTGTCAGCTCTGCGTTCAGGGTTACCCGAGTGTTGGTGTCCTGGGTGTAGACCTTGCCATCGGCACCCACAACGTTCTCGTTGGAGGACTTCCAGGTCAAACCGGATACCAATCTGCCATCGGTAACGGTAGCAGGCAGGGTAAGATCCCGGACGACGGTAGACTCACTACCGTTGAGTCCCTTGATGGTATCAAAGGTCAGATTGTCCAAAATGTCATCAGAGGTAAGAGAACCTACCACCAGATCGCTGATGTAAACATCGGAGTTTGCACCGCTGTTCTTGGGAGAGCTGTCGGGATTGAAGATCTCATCAATGCCCGCAGGCCGTCTGGAGTCATTGGCATTGTAATAGGGACTCCACAGAATGAACTGCATATATGCGTTGGCACTGGTAGAACCGTAGGAGAAGTTGGCACCCATGTCCTTCAGGGCAAAAATTTCAGCATCGTCAACATAAACGGCCACTTCGCCCTCTTCGGTATAGAGGATCTCCACGTTAAACTTTTCACCCAGTTCCTTGCCGATCTTATAGGGGCCGTCCCACTGGGGAACGTCATAGGTGTTCATACCACCGCCGTACAGGCTGGCGGACAGCATAGGGCCATGGCCCACATACAACACAAGACCCTGATCCTTCAGGTTGGTGAAGGACAGTCGGATATCCTCTTCAAAGATGCCCCGGCTCAAGCTCAGACCCAGGCCAGCAGGGTGATTTCGCCGCCAGATGTTCCAGCCGGAGGTAGGATTGGTATATTCGGGCATATCGTCGATCTGCAGACCGAACTTGACAGACAGCGTCCCCTCCGTCTTCAGTGCGTTGCTGGTTGCAGAGGTGGGGTTGCCGTAGATGCCCTGTACCGCGTAGTTGGTTTCACCCTCCTGGTAGATGTTCCACATATGATATGTAGTGGTTCTGCCGTCGCTTACCTGCTTAAAGCCGGTCTGACCGGTAGTTTGGGCATTGGGGTTATAAGTGCCATACTGGGTCGCAGCATTGGTGATCTGACTGTTAATCGTACCTGCCTTATTTTCCAGCTTCCAGGAGCTGAACACCAGATCGCCGTAGAAGCCGGACACGCCCTTAGCTCCTTCCAGTTCCAGTTCAATGGGCAACGCCTGGCCATAGTTGTATAGGGTATAGAAAGATTCAAAAGGAATCTTCATTTCCACCACATTGCCGTTCTTGGCGATTTCGGTGGCAACACCAGCCGATGCCGGTACATTGGAAAGATCTGCCAATTCAATGGTCTTGCCGGCGATTTTCAGCTTCAAAGAAGCCGCATCAGCAACGTCAATGGCCAGGTACAGGTCCCGGTCCTTCCACAGCTGACCCATCAGACCTGCAGGAGCTCCCTCGCGACCGGAGGTAGCGTTGGTCAAACGCCAATCGGCCTCGTTCAAATTACCGTCAATGGCAATCCCGGTTCCGGCAAAGGCAATGGTAGCCTTTTCGGCCGCACCGTAGAAGCCCATGAGTAAGGTCATGCCGGTCTCATTGGTACCGTCGGAGAAAACAACGACCAGGGGTTTTGCCATTCCCTTGGTGATATTGAGATCAAAAGCGGACAGGGGCAGTGCAATTTCTGCCTTGTCGCCGGTAACTGCAATGGTTGCACCTGCCAGATCCACGGTCTTATTTGCAAAATCTGCAGCCACGACCTTGTCATTCAATAGCAGAGCCATCGCATTTGCATTGGTATATTCTACACCCAGATACAGGGTATCCTTGGTCCAACGGGCTGCCAGCTTACCGGAGGGCTTGCCTGCCTCAGCATTAAAGGCATAGCCACGGGTAAAGTTGTGATACTCGTCTAAATTGCCGTCAACAGTAACGGTATCTGCCTTCCATGCGTCCATAACAGGCATACCGACCGTCAGGTCGAAGGTCTTCTGAATATCGGTACCAGGTACCCTAGCCGTCAGCTTTACATCGGTAAAGGCATCGGGCGGGTTAAACTTGCCATCGTTTCCGATCACCGCCGGGTGGCTGCTGGTCCATTCCAGGTTAGCCGTCAGCTTGCCGTCGGTCAGTGTGGGGGGCAGGATCAGATCGGTGGTAATAAAGTCGGGGGCAGTGTTGCTGCCCTTAATGGTATCAAAGGTCAGTGTGTCGATCAGATCCTCGCTGGAAACCTGACCCACCTTGACGTTGCTGACGTAAACATCGGAGTTTGCACCGCTGTTCTTGGGGGCGGAGTTGGAGCTCAAAATATCCGCGATACCCGGAACCACCTTGGAGGCAGTGGGGTGATAGAAGGGGCTCCACAGAGTAAAATTCAGATACGCATTGGGGGCGGAACCGCCCTTAACGAAATCCGTACCCATATCCTTCCAGGGGAACACTTCGGCATCATCGGCATAAACAGCGATCTCGCCGTTCTCCCGGTAATACATCGTAATATGGAACTTTTCACCCAGCTCTTTATTGAGCTTATAGGGGCCGTCCCACTGGATCGCGTCCACAGAGCTGCTGCCGTACTGGCTGGCAGAAAGCAACGGGCCGTGGCCCACATACAGGGCAAGTCCCACACCCTTCACATTGGTGAAGGATAGCTTGATGTTCTCTTCCGCAATGTTCCGGGCAATGCTGAAGGCAATGCCTGCCGGGTCATAAGTACGCCAAACGTTCAGGCCGGAAGTAGGATTGGTGTATTCCGGCATATCGTCAATCTGCAGGTCGAAATCTACGGTCAGCAGGCCGGGCTTCTTCAAAGCATTGGCGATCGCAGTATCCGTATAGGCATAAATACCCTGTACCGCGTAGTTGGTCTTATTCTCCTGGTAGATATTCCACATATGGTGGGTGTAGCTGCCATCGGCATTCTGAACGCTCTGGTTGCCCACCTGACCATTGGTCTCGGCCGCGGAGTTGTAAGAGCCATAGTAGGCGGTAATTACATTGGTAATTGTTGTGTTGGTAATTGCTTTCTGGCTTGCCAGCACTTCCTGGGCGGTAAACTCCAGATTGCCGGAGAACGCAGAGGTACCGGTGGCATTGGTCAGCTTCACTTCCATAGGCGTGGTCTGACCGTAGTTGCCCAAAACAAAGCTGAAGCTTGCAAAGGGGATCTTCAGCTCAACGGTACTGGCCTTCTTGACTGCCTGTACGTTCTGCATACCGGCCACAACGGGCGTAGCCCCAGCCAGATCCACAGTGGCAGTCTTTCCGTTCAGGGTAATGGACATAGAAGTCGCATCGCCCGTGTTGACGGCTAAATACAGATCCGTACCTTTCCATAATTTACCAAGAGCACCCACAGGCGTACCTGCAGCTCCCTTAATAACACCGGACATAATCCAGCTTTGCTCACTGGTCTGCCCGTCCAAGGTAGGAGCAGTCTCGGCATAGGAAGCCGTCGCCGGCTTATAAACCGGGGTCTGCTCGGTTTCCGCCATTGCATTGATGCCCAACGCACCGAGGATCAACGCAAGTGCAAGAATTGTGATCAGCAGTCTTTTCTTCATAATTGTTCTCCTTTGCAACATGAACATTAAGGTGTCGAGGTTGTATCCTGCCACGATAATTTACACTTCAAATACGGCAGCCCGGGGTCTGTTCCGCAGGCCACCTTTCCTGCGAAAAAGGCTTCCTTGTCAGCATACCTTTTCACATATCACATAATACCATTCTTTCAGGGGTGAAACAATACTCTTTCTGGCCGTTTTTCGGAAAATATGGCAAAAAGTCGCAGTGCTAATTGTGCGTTTTTCCATCTTTTTCCTAATCAGGAATTTTGTCCTCCTGTTGACCAAAATGACCCCCGGAGGCTTTCGCCTCCGGGGGTCGTGTTCTTTTGATTTACGCCTCGATTTTCTTTACGAACTGAGCCTTGTCTGCAGTTCCGAAAAAAGCAGAGCCGGCAACCAGAACGTCCGCACCGTTTGCTTTGCAGATTTCACCTGTGGTAAGATCCACACCGCCGTCCACTTCCAGATGGCAGGAGGGGTTTACCTTGTCCAAGATCTCACGGATCGCCTTCAATTTCGGCATCATATCGGCCATGAATTTCTGACCGCCGAAGCCCGGCTCTACGGTCATCACCAGCACCATATCCACCTTATCCGCATAGGGCAGGATCGCCTCCGCAGGAGTCTTGGGCTTTACCACAATGCCGGGTTTGACGCCCATAGAGCGGATCTTCTCCAGTGCCGCCAGGGTGTTTTCTTCCGTATCCGCCTCCACGTGAATGGTTAAGTAATCAGAGCCTGCCTTGCAAAACTGCTCCACATAGCGAATGGGGGTATCGATCATCAGATGTACGTCCAAAACAAGGTCTGTGATGGGCCGCATGGCCTTGACCAGGGAGTAACCAAAGGACAGGTTCGGCACAAAATGGCCGTCCATAATGTCCACATGGAGCCATTTGACACCTTTTTCCTTGCAGTCGGTAAAATCCCGCTGCATATTCATATAATCACAGGATAAAATTGACGGAGAGAGAATTGCCATAATATGTTCCTCACATTCTTATTTTGCTTCTTCGATCAGATCCGCAAGGGTGATCCCCTCAAAGAACTGATCGATCATTTTGTCCAGCTTGTCCCACATGGGCTTAGTCTGACAGCAGGTGGACCGGGAGCAGGCCGCAGGACCCTGACTGGTGCAGGACACCGCCGCCAGGCTGCCTTCGGTCAACTTCAGAATGCTGCCCACCGTATAATCCTTCGGTTCACGATTGAGCCGATAGCCGCCACCCTTGCCGTGGACTGCGTCCACAAAATTGGCCTTTGACAGGGTGGTCATAATGGCCTCCAGGTATTTTTGGGAGATATTCTCCGATTCTGCGATCTCCTTCAGCGGAATATACCCCTCTCCCCCGTGGAGGGCAAAATGCACCATCACACGCAGAGCATACCGCCCCTTCGTTGATACGATCATTCGTGGCAGTGTGCACAGTTGGCACAATCCGGGAACAGCTTCTTGTCATAGGGAATGCCGTTCTTGTCGAAATAGTCCTTCAGAGCAGACTTGATGGCCTCCTCTGCCAGCACAGAGCAGTGCAGCTTGTGGGCAGGCAGGCCCTCCAACGCCTCCGCAACGGCCTTATTGGTCAAGGTCATAGCATCGTCAATGGACTTGCCCTTGATCATCTCGGTGGCCATGGAGGAAGAGGCGATGGCAGAGCCGCAGCCAAAGGTCTCAAACTTCACGTCCACGATGATATTGTCTTCAATTTTCAGGTAGATCTTCATAATGTCGCCGCACTTGGCGTTGCCTACCTCACCCACACCGTCAGCATTTTCGATAACGCCCACGTTTCTCGGGTGCATGAAATGGTCCATAACGACCTCAGAATATAATGCCATAATAATTCTCCTTATAGAATGTATTCTCTTTTTCCCGTTTGCAGATCCCGCCACACAGGACTCATATTCCGCAAAAGCTCAACCACCTGGGGTACGACCGCCAAAATATGGTCGATTTCTTCGTCCGTATTGTAGTGGCTCAATGAAAGCCGCAGCGAGCCGTGAGCCACATCGTGAACCCGGCCGATAGCCAGCAGCACGTGGCTGGGATCTAAGCTTCCGGAGGTGCAGGCCGAGCCGGAGGAGGCACAAATCCCCTGTGCGTCCAGCATGAGTAAAAGGCTCTCGCCCTCGATGCCCTCAAAGCAGAAGCTGACATTACCCGGCAACCGGTTTTTCTCATCACCGTTCAGAGCACAATGGGGAATCTTCTTCAGTCCCTCAATCAGCTTATCCCGCAGAGCAGTAACCTTTTTCGCATTTTTCTCTAAATTGCCGCAGGCGTCCTCCAAGGCAGCCGCCATACCGCAGATGCCGGGCAGGTTTTCCGTACCGGCTCTCTTGTTCCGCTCCTGAGCACCGCCCTCAATGAGGTTCAGCAGCGGCACGCCCCGACGGACATACAACGCACCCACGCCCTTGGGGCCGTGGAACTTATGAGCGGACAGGCTCAGCATATCGATATTCTGTGCTTTTACGTCAATGGCAATATGACCAACCGCCTGCACCGCGTCGGTGTGGAAGGTTACACCTGCGTTTTTACAAATTTCGCCAATTTCCGCAATCGGCAGCACAGAGCCGATCTCGTTGTTGGCATACATCACCGTAACCAAACAGGTATCTTCCCGAATGGCGTCCTTCACCTGCTGTGCGGTAATATTATGACCATTTTTGACATCTAAAAGAGTGATCTCAAAGCCCTCTTTTTCCAGCTTATTCAGGGTGTGCAGTACGGCGTGATGCTCAAAGGCTGTGGAAATGATGTGCTTTTTGGCCTTTTTCGCACCAAAATGAGCCGCAGACAGAATCGCCTGGTTGTCCGCCTCACTGCCGCCGGAGGTAAAGATGATTTCCCTTGCCTCACAGCCCAAACAGGCCGCCACTCTGGCACGAGCGTCTTCCAAAACCTCTTTTGCCTGCTGACCAACGGTGTGCAGGCTGGACGGATTTCCGTATATTTCTTCAAAACAAGGCAGCATCGCATTCAAAGCATGTTTGCTTATTTTTGTGGTTGCTGCGTTATCGGCATAAACTTGCATGTAAAATTCCTCCAAATGATTTACCTACTTCTTCTATAGGCAATATACCATCATTTACCTACGGTGTCAATAGGTAAAATACATCTTGTAAAATAAAAGAGCAATCATTTCCAAAACTGCAAATGCCGCCCTGTTTTTTCGACTTTTGCATCGGTTATATTCCCGGTGTCGAGGAATATTAATCTTGAGTCGAAAAAGGAGGTCATACAATTGAAAAAATGGATATTTCGCCTAAGCATTTGTATCCTTTTGGTCAGCCTGCTGACCCCGACGGTCAGTGCCGCACAG
>JAFTKA010000027.1 GCA_017456105.1 Oscillospiraceae bacterium
GCTTTGGGCAAATTCAAAAAAGGTGGTAAAAACTATGATTCTCAAGGAAAAGAAGACTCAGGTCATTCTGGACAACGCTACCCACGAGGGCGATACTGGCTCTCCCGAGGTACAGGTTGCCATTCTGACCGCCCGCATCAACGAGCTGACCGATCACCTGCGTGTGCACAAGCACGACAACCACTCCCGTCGTGGCCTGCTGATGATGGTTGGTAAGCGTCGTAACATGCTGGACTATCTGGCAAAGAAGGACATCAACCGTTACCGTGCTTTGATCGCCAAGCTGGGTATCCGTAAGTAAGAAACCAAAAGGGCGACAGAAATGTCGCCCTTTTGTAATGCATAATGTAAAATGCATAATGCAGAATGAAGGTGTCAGCTTCGCTGACTTAAATTATGCATTATGAATTATGCATTCTGCATTCCGTAATTGTCGGGAGACACTTTAGCAGTTGAAAGAGTTGCCGAGCTTCGACAATTGTTTCAAGTGCTAAACCTCCCGATCACGCAACATCTCTTACAAATATCTATCGTAAGAGCGACAGGGAGCATCGAAAAACTTATTTTCTGGCTGACAACAAGAAATGTTGGCACAAATGAAGCAGTGAAAATGCAGCAATACTTTGTGTATTGCAAGGCTTTCACTGTGAACAGTTGGGTCAGCAGCGCCGTTGGCAGACGAAAATTAGTTTTGAGAGGCGACCGAAATACTAAGGAGGTAATAGAATGATTACTCGCAAGCAGTATCCCAACCATCATGTGTATGAGATGGAAATCGGCGGCCGCCCCTTTACCGTAGAGACCGGTAAGGTAGCTGAGCTTGCCAATGCAGAGTGCATCTGCCGCTACGGCGATACCGTGGTGCTGACCACCTGCACCTGCAACCCCATTCCCAAGGCCGGCATCGACTACTTCCCCCTGACCATCGAGTTCGAGGAGAGA
Organism: Oscillospiraceae bacterium; assembly: GCA_017456105.1. The sequence goes on from JAFTKA010000027.1 coordinate 943, forward strand.
ATGTATGCCGTGGGCCGTATTCCCGGCTCTTTCAACCGTCGTGAGGGCAAGCCCTCCGAGCGTGGCATTCTGAACAGCCGTATCATCGACCGTCCCATGCGTCCTCTGTTCGACGAGGAGTTGCGGAACGACACCGTTGTTACCTGCACCGTTCTTGCCTGCGACGACGAAAACCCCGTAGAAATTGTTGCTTCTCTGGGTGCTTCCATCGCTATCGCTTCCTCTGACGTTCCCTGGAACGGACCTGTGGCTACCACCAATGTTGCCTATGTTGGCGGTCAGTACGTGGTAAACCCCTCCGCTGAGGAGCGTGAAGCCAGCGAGTGCTTCGTGTGCATCGCTTCCACCTTTGAGAAGGTGGTCATGATCGAGACCGAGGCCAACGAGGCTCCCGAAAACATCGTTTATGAGTGTATCCGTGTGGCTCACGAGACCAATATGGAGATCGTGAAGTTCATTAACGGTATCGTCGCTGAGATCGGCAAGCCCAAGTTCACCTTCGAGAAGGCTGCCGTAAACCACGACCTGCTGGACGATCTGATCGCCTACGGTCTGGGTCAGATCGAGTTCGCTCTGGACACCGACGACAAGAATATCCGCGAGGAGCGGCTGACCGCTGCCCGTCTGGACTTCGCCGAGAAGTTCGGTGAAAAGTACGAGGACTTCGAGACTCACATCGAGGTATGCCTGTACAAGATGCAGAAGAAGGTCGTTAAGAAGTGGCTGCTGGAAGGCAAGCGTGTTGACGGCCGTGGTATGGACGAGATCCGTCCTCTGGACGCTCAGGTTGGTCTGCTGCCCCGGGTACATGGCTCCGGCCTGTTCTCCCGTGGTCAGACTCAGGTGCTGTCCATCTGCACTCTGAACACCCTGTCCGCTGCTCAGAAGCTGGACACCATCTACCCCGAGGACACCAAGCGTTATATCCATCACTACAACTTCCCCGCTTTCTCCACCGGCGAGGCAAGAGCTGCCCGCTCCACCTCCCGTCGTGAGATCGGCCACGGTGCTCTGGCTGAAAAGGCTCTGCTGCCCGTGATCCCCAGCGTTGAGGAGTTCCCCTACGCGATCCGGGTGGTTTCCGAGGTCCTTTCCTCCAACGGATCTACCTCTCAGGGCTCTATCTGTGGCTCTACTCTGGCTCTGATGGACGCCGGCGTGCCCATCAAGCGGCCTGTTGCCGGTATTTCCTGCGGCCTCATCTCCGATCAGGAGACCGGTGAATGGAGAACCTTCACCGACATTCAGGGTGTTGAGGACTTCCACGGCGAAATGGACTTCAAGGTAGCCGGTACTTCCGAAGGTATCACCGCGATCCAGATGGACCTGAAGAACAAGGGTCTGACCATGGAGATCATTGCCGACGCTCTGGAGCGTTGCCGGGTTGCCCGTATGGAGATCCTGAACGAGGTCATGCTGCCCTGCATCGCTGAGCCCCGTGCTGAGGTTTCCGAATACGCTCCCAAGATGATCAGCATGAAGATCCCCGTGGACAAGATCCGCGAGGTCATCGGCTCCGGCGGCAAGACCATTCAGAAGATCTGTGCCGATACCGGTGCTAAGGTGGACATCGACGACGACGGCTCCGTATTCATCTCCGCCGTTGACTCCGAGGCCGCTTACGCCGCCAAGAAGATGGTGGACGACATCTGCTTCGTGCCCGAGGTTGGCAAGCTCTACTACGGCAAGGTAGTCCGGATCCTGCCCATCGGTGCTTTCGTTGAGATCGCTCCCGGCCACGACGGCATGGTGCATATCTCCAAGCTGGAGAACCGCCGTGTTGAGAAGGTTGAGGACGTTCTGAATCTGGGCGATATGACTTGGGTTAAGTTCATGGGCTTCGATGAGAAGGGCCGTGCAAACTTCAGCCGCAAGGACGCTCTGAAGGAAATGGAAGAGCAGAACTAATATGGCATTTACCCCCGGCTCAAACGAGCCGGGGGTTGTGTTTTACAAAAAATATGGTAAAATAAACGTACGGCTGCTGCAAAGATTGCAGCAGCCGTATGTTATCAGAGGACAGTTTGGAGGGCAAAGTAGCCCAAAACCACGATTCCCAAGGCGATCCGGTAAACTCCGAAGGACGCAAAGCTGTGCTTGCGGACAAACTCCATCAGGGCCTTGATCACCAAAAGGCTTACAATGAATGCTACCACGCAGCCCACGATCAGCACGCCCAGTTCCGTCTGAGACATCTGCATGCCCAAATAATCCTTCAGCTTCAGCAGGCTTGCACCCAGCATGGTGGGGATCGCCAGGAAGAAGGAGAATTCCGCACCGGCACTGCGGCTGACCCCCACCATGATCGCACCCAAAATAGTGGCTCCCGACCGGGACGTGCCGGGGATAATGCTCAGGCACTGGAACGCACCGATCAGCAGGGCGGTCTTATAATCAATGGCATTCACATCGCTGATGCGGAAGCTTTTCCTGGCGTTGGCCTTTTCCACAAGAATAAAGGCGATGCCGTAGAGGATCAACGCGGCGGCTACCACCACAACGTTTAAGTTTGTTCCCAGTGCCGGTGTATTTCTCAGGAAGTTATCCAGCGGCTCATCGACCAAAAGGCCGATCACCGCAGAGGGCAGCACCGCCACAACTACCTTAAACCAAAGAGACCAGGTGTTTTTCTTCTGCAAGGTGTCCTTTTTCGGAGAGAAGGGATTCAGCTTATGGAAGAACAGCACCAAAACCGCAAAGATCGCACCCAACTGAATGATGATCTCAAACAGATCGTAAAAATTGTCCGACACCTTCAGGGGTATCAGGTCGTTGAGCAGTATAATATGTCCTGTGGAGGAGATGGGCAGCCACTCGGTGATGCCCTCCACGATGCCGAACAGCACTGCTTTTAGTAGTTCGATAAAGTCCATATGTACTCCTTTCCGTCATAGGCTTTTTCTTATGATACCATCTACCTTACCTTATTGCAAGGCAGACTTTACAAATTGTTCAAGATAATCCCCCTGTTTGGGCTATAATTAGGGTAGAGCGACAAATCCGAACTCGCCTGAAAGCGGCTTCTTTTGACGCTTTTTGCCCTATTGTGCCTCGCAAGGCACAAAGCATTTCTTCGCCCCAATAGAACAAAAATCATCCAAAATCTGCTCGCTTTCAGGTCGCAGATTTTACAAAGAGAAGGTTTTTGTTCTAGCGAGGCAAAAACACAGCAAATACTTTGTGTATTTGCGAGTATTTTAACGAAGTTAGAGCAATAAACCTTCCTTTGTAAAACGGGTTCGGATTTATCGCTCTACCCTAAAAAAGGAGGGCTTTTTATGGCTATTTCCGTGCTTGTCATTGAAGACGATCAGAATATTCGAGAGCTTTTGCAGATGTATCTGGAAAAGGAAGGCTATGCCGTTACCACCGCTTCCGACGGCGAACAGGGTCTTGCCAAGTTCCGGACCATCAAGCCGGATCTTGTGCTTTTGGACGTGATGATGCCCGGTCTGGACGGCTGGGCCGTGTGCCGTGCGATCCGGGAAGATTCCCGGACTCCCGTGATCATGCTCACCGCAAAATCCGAGACCGACGACAAGGTGGCCGGCCTCAAGTCCGGTGCCGACGACTATATCACCAAGCCCTTCGAAATGAAGGAGGTCCTTGCACGGATCGAGGCAGTGCTTCGCCGTGCAGGGCAGGGCGGCAGTGATACCAAGGCCCGCCGGCTGGTATTTGACAAGCTGACCATTGATATGGACGCCTTTGAGCTGGTGGTGGACGGCAAAAAGCAGGACGCACCCCCGAAGGAAATGGAGCTTCTATACTATCTTGCCTCCTCTCCCAACCGGGTCTATACCCGCAACCAGCTTTTGGACGAGGTCTGGGGCTTTGATTATTTCGGCGATTCCCGGACTGTGGACGTACACGTCAAACGCCTCCGCGAAAAGCTGGAAGGTGTTTCTGACCGCTGGAGCTTAAAGACCGTTTGGGGCGTGGGCTATAAATTCGAGGTGCAGTAAATGAAAACCACCTTTAGCCGCACCTTTTTTCCTGCGGCCATCGTTCTTCTGACGGCACTTTTGCTGGTAGGCTTTTCCTTTCAGATCCTCATTAAGGACTATTTGGAAAAGCAGGCCATGGAGCGGCTGGAAGCCGATGCGGCCATCTATGCCCAGCTGTCGGAAGCCTATTTTTCCGACCCGGCTCTGCCTGACCGGGACTTTCTGATGTTTCTGTCTGTGTCCGGCAGTTCTTCCAGTACCGATGCGGTGATCTGTAACGCCGCCGGGCAGCTTTTGCTGTGCTCCGATGCCCCCATGGGCTGTAAGCATCAGGGCATGCAGCTTTCCGGATTGCAGTTATCCTCCGTTTTTTCGGAAGGCACGCTGCAATACACCGGGCGGATCGAGGGCCTTTATGCCGACACCCGCTATGTGGTGGTGCAGCCGTTCTATCGGGAAAGCACCCCCCTGGGCCTTGTGGTGGTGTCCGCTTCCACCAGCTCCAGTCTTGCGGTGCTGGACCGGATCTCGGATATTTACCTGCTGGTTTCCGCTTTGGTGATCCTGGCTGCCATGATCATTATGTCTTTTTTGACCCGGCGGGTTACTGCCCCCCTGCGGGATATGGGCAGGGCCGCCAACGCCTTCGGCCACGGTCAGCTGGACGCCCGTGTTCCCGTTGAGGGCTCTTCCCCGGAGGAAGTGCAGGATCTGGCCATCGCCTTTAATAATATGGCCGCCTCCCTCCAGAAAAGTGAGTATCGGCGGCAGGAGTTTATTGCCAATATCTCCCACGAACTAAAAACCCCCATGACCGCCATTTCCGGGTATGTGGACGGTATGCTGGACGGCACGATCCCGCCGGAAAAGCACCCCCAGTATCTTAATATCGTATCCCAGGAGAGCAAACGGCTGAGCCGTCTGGTTCGCAGTATGCTGGATATTTCCCGGCTGCAGGAGCAGGGCATTCCCGAAGAGCAAAAGTCCCGGTTCGATCTGACGGAATGTGTGGGCAAAGTGCTGATCACCTTTGAACAGCGGATTCTGCAAAAGAACATCGATATGCAGGTGGAGCTGCCGGAATATCCGGTCCACACCTGGGCCAGCGAGGACGCCATCACCCAAGTGGTCTATAACCTCCTGGACAATGCGGTAAAATTCTGCCCGGAGGGCGGCGTTTTGGGCGTGCAGATCCGGGAGAGCCGCAACAAGCTCTACGTTACCATCAGTAACGACGGTGAAACCATTCCGCCCCAGGAGCTTCCTTTGGTATTTGACCGTTTCCACAAGCTGGATAAGAGCCGGTCTCAGGACCGGGACGGCTGGGGACTGGGTCTTTACATCGTAAAAACATTGGTCTGCGGCCACGGTGAGGACATCTCCGTTTCCAGCAAGGACGGGAAAACCGCCTTTACCTTTACACTTCCCCAACAGTGAGGTGCTCTATGGACGAGTTTTTGAACAATCAAGAGCCGGAGACCTATCAGACCGGCCGCACTTCCCCCAAAAAACGCCGGTATGGCGTTCTTGCCCTGATCCTTGTGGTGGGTATCTTTTTGGGCGGCATTGCCTGTGCTGTGAAGTTTACGGGCCTGCGGCTGTTTTGGGGTTCCCGGAATCAGGACGGCACCAGCCTGTCCTTTCTGCAGGAAAATGAGACCATCGGAGAGGATCTTCCCGACACGGAAAATGACGCAATCAGCCGCGGCGATTGGTCGCTGACCATCAACGCCGCTCCCCAGGCGGTGGATAATATTCCCCAGGAGGGCGGTCTTTCCCTGCAGGAGATCTATGAAAAGAACATCGCTTCGGTGGTGTCCATCTCCTGTGCCTTCCGCAACGGCACGTCCACCGGCACGGGCATCGTGCTGAGTCAGGACGGATTTTTGGTTACCAACTGCCACGTGGTGGAGGACGCCCGGCAGATCAATGTCCTATTTACCGACGGCCGGACCCTTTCTGCCCGGGTGGTGGGCTTGGATCAGCTTTCGGACCTGGCAGTGCTGAAGGTGGAAGCCACGGATCTGATCGCCGCAGAATTTGGCGATTCAGCCACCCTGCGGGTAGGCGATTCGGTGGCTGCCATCGGTGATCCTTTGGGCATTGAGCTGCGGGGATCTCTCACCAACGGCATCATTTCCGCCATTAACCGGGATATTTCCACCGGCGGCCGCACCATGACCCTGATCCAGACCAACGCCGCTTTGAACGAGGGTAACTCCGGCGGCCCGCTTCTGAACTGCTACGGGCAGGTCATCGGCATCAACACCCTGAAGATCGGTGATTATATGAGTACCTCCGGTGTGGAGGGTCTGGGCTTTGCCATTCCCAGCAGCACCGTCAAGGAAGTGGTGGAGCAGCTGCTGACCACCGGCTATATTTCCGGCAGACCCACCCTTGGCATCACCGGAGAAACGGTTTCCGTATTCCAGCAGATCTATGCGGGCCTTCCCAAGGGTGTGTATATTACCGACGTAGAGCCGGACAGTGCCGCCGCCGACCAGGGACTTGTACCGGGCGACATTCTTCTGTCCGTAAACGGCACCCGCATTACCGACACCGACGGCCTGGACCGTATCCTGTATAACTGCCGGCCGGGAGATGCTTTGCAGGTGGTTCTCTATCGCTCCGGAAAACAGTATATGACAACTCTGACGGTAGATGAATTGAATTGAGGTTATTATGGAATCCTTTCAGCTGAATTTTACAATTGACGAAACCTATCTGGACAAAGCTGGCCGGGTACGGCCCGGGGCTCTGCTGTACTTTGCTCAGGAGGCCGCCGGTACCCACTGCGGTTTGCTGGGTGCAAGCAACCCCGGTAACCTTTTTTGGGCGGTGATCCGTCATAGGGTACAGATCACCCGTCTGCCCGAAAAGGGTGAGACCATCACCGTAAAGACTTGGCCCATGCCCACCACCCGCACCTGCTTCCCCAGAGTCTGCTTCTGTTATGACCATCAGGGAAAGGAACTCTTTTCCGTCATAAGCCTTTGGGTGCTGATGGATAAGACCACCCGGGCCATGGTGCTGCCCGGCAAAAGCGGTGTGGACGTTCCCGGTGTCCTGAAGGGCTGTGAGCCGGACGCTCCCGGCTCGATCCTGCCCAGGGATCTGCCCTTCGCCGGTGTCCGGCAGGTATCCCGGGAGGACCTGGACGGAAACCTGCATATGAACAACACCCGGTACTTAGACTGGGCCTGGGAGCTGCTGCCGGAATGCTGGGCGGTAAAAACGCCCCGGGAAATCTCCGTCTGCTATCTGAGCGAGACCCGGCAGGGTCAGGAGCTGGCCCTGTTTTGGGGCGAAACCGACCCGGAAAAGCTGCAGTTTGAGGGCCTTCGCCCGAGAGCTGAAAACCCCGAAAAACAAGAGCGGGTTTTCGCGGTTTCCGTAAAATTTTAATGGTTGTTCTGTAAACCAAACTGCCCGTTTTTTTACCACGTAAAATTGTGCAAAAAATTCCCCTTCGCAGGTCAGACCCCACGGTCTGACCTGCTTTTTTGGGCTTTTCCTGTGGACAAACCTGTGGACAATGTGGATAACTGCCCCTGCCAAAAATACCCCAAAATTCGCCATAATTTTACGTTATGTAAACCGGTTTTCTGTTGCTGTGAGGCCATCTTGTCTCTCCCCCTGGGAGAGCCGGCACGGCGAAAGCCGTGGCTGAGAGGGCCTCTCCGTCGCCTTTGGCGACAGGGTTGCGGATTGCCACGTCGCTTCGCTCCTCGCAATGACGTACTCTTTCAATCGCCCTGCATTAAAAAACTTTTATTTTTCCCAAAATAAGGATAGACATTCTATTTATTATGTGTTAAAATGTATGTGGTGGAGATTGGATTTTATCACGATTTCTGCCGGCGAATATAAATTAGCGGCATCGCCGCATTCCATTTATAGGAGGACACAAATATGAGCATTAACCTGGAAAAGTATGGCATTACCGGTACTACCGAGATTGTCTACAACCCTACTTACGAGCAGCTGTTCGAAGCTGAGATGGACCCCAGTCTGGAAGGCTTTGACAAGGGTCAGCTTACCGAGCTGGGTGCTGTGAATGTTATGACCGGTATCTACACCGGCCGTTCCCCCAAAGATAAGTTCATCGTTATGGACGAGACCTCCAAGGACACCGTGTGGTGGACCTCCGAGGAGTTCAAGAACGACAATAAGCCCGCCTCCATTGAGGCCTGGAACACTTGTAAGGAGCTGGCTCTGAAGCAGCTGTCTAACAAGAAGCTGTACGTCATGGACCTGTTCTGCGGCACCAACCCCGACTCCCGTATGGCGATCCGCTTCATCGTGGAGGTGGCATGGCAGGCTCACTTCGTTAAGAACATGTTCATCACCCCCACCGAGGAGGAGCTGAAGAACTTCGAGCCCAACTTCGTGATCTACAACGCCTCCAAGGCTAAGGTGGAAAACTACAAGGAGCTGGGTCTGAACTCCGAGACCGCAGTTCTGTTTAACCTGACCAGCCGTGAGCAGGTTATCCTGAACACCTGGTACGGCGGTGAGATGAAGAAGGGTATGTTCTCCATGATGAACTACTACCTGCCGCTTTCCGGTATGGCTTCCATGCACTGCTCCGCCAACACCGACATGAACGGTCAGAACACTGCTCTGTTCTTTGGCCTTAGCGGCACCGGCAAGACCACCCTGTCCACCGACCCCAAGCGTCTTCTGATCGGCGACGACGAGCATGGCTGGGACGACAACGGCGTCTTTAACTTCGAGGGCGGCTGCTATGCCAAGGTTATCAACCTGGATCCCGAGTCCGAGCCCGACATCTACAACGCCATCAAGCGGAACGCTCTGCTGGAGAACGTAACCGTAGATGAAAACGGCAAGTGCGACTTTGCTGACGGCTCTGTTACCGAGAACACCCGTGTTTCCTACCCCATCAATCATATTGAGAAGATCGTCCGTCCCGTGTCCGCAGGTCCTGATGCCAAGAACGTCATCTTCCTGTCTGCCGACGCATTCGGCGTTCTGCCCCCCGTTTCCATTCTCACTCCCGAGCAGACCAAGTACTACTTCCTCAGTGGCTTTACTTCCAAGCTGGCCGGCACTGAGCGTGGCATTACCGAGCCCACTCCCACCTTCTCCGCCTGCTTCGGTGCAGCCTTCCTGGAGCTGCACCCCACCAAGTACGGTGAGGAGCTGGTCAAGAAGATGGAAAAGTCCGGTGCTAAGGCTTACCTGGTCAACACCGGCTGGAACGGCACCGGCAAGCGTATCTCCATTAAGGACACCCGCGGCATCATCGATGCCATTCTGGACGGCTCTATCCTGAAGGCCGACACCAAGAAGATCCCCTACTTCGATTTTGAAGTTCCCACCGCTCTTCCCGGCGTAGACTCCGGTATCCTGGATCCCAGAGACACCTACGCAGACGCTTCTCAGTGGGACACCAAGGCTAAGGATCTGGCAGCACGGTTCGTGAAGAACTTTGCCAAGTACACCGGCAATGACGAGGGCAAGGCCCTGGTCGCCGCAGGCCCCAAGGCTGAGTAAAAACCATGAACAGCCGGGGTAATCCCCGGCTGTTGTTCTTACTTACATTATGAAAACGGAGGAATAAAACAAAATGGCAAGAAAAGTTCAGTTTGTGG
>JAFTKA010000028.1 GCA_017456105.1 Oscillospiraceae bacterium
AAGGTATCTGCCAAGGATCTGGGTACTGGCAAGGAGCAGAACATCACCATCACCGCTTCCACCAACCTGTCCCAGGAGGACATCGACAAGGCTGTCCGTGAGGCTGAGCAGTTTGCCGCCGAGGATAAGGCCCGCAAGGAAGAGGTTGACACCCACAACAACGCCGAGCACCTGATCTACCAGACCGAAAAGACTCTGGGCGAGCTGGGCGACAAGGCTACCGAGGACGAGAAGGCCACCGTGCAGGCCGCCATCGACAAGCTGAAGGAAGCCAACAAGGGCACCGATCTGGAAGCCATCAAGACTGCTATGGACGAAGTGCAGAAGGCCTTCTACCCCATTGCTGAGAAGATGTATCAGAACGCCGCTCCTCAGGACGGCCAGCAGCCCGGAAACGACGGCGTGGTCGATGCTGACTACGAGACTGTAGATTGATCAATAACCCCAAGGGGCGGAAATTCCGCCCCTTTTCGGTGGTTTCTGAGAGGAAATCTGTATGGCAGAAAATAAACGTGATTATTATGAGGTGCTGGGTGTTGACAAAAACGCCAGCAGCGATGAAATAAAGAAAGCCTACCGCAAAACCGCCATGAAGTATCACCCGGACCGCAACCCCGGCGACAAAGAGGCCGAGGAGAAGTTCAAGGAGCTGGGTGAGGCCTACGAGGTATTGTCCGATGCGGATAAACGGTCCCGTTACGACCAGTTCGGCTTTGCAGGCGTCGACCCCAATTATGGAGGCGGTGCCGGCGGAGCAGGCTATGGCGGCTTCGGCGGCTTTGGTGGATTTGGGGATTTTGGTGATATTTTCGGAGACCTGTTCGGCGGCGGCCGCCGTCGCGAAAGCCGAAATGCACCCCAGCGGGGCGAAAATGTCGGAATTCGGCTGGAGCTGACCTTTGAGGAGGCGGCCTTCGGTACGGAGAAAGAGGTTTCCGTTCCGCGGATCGAAAACTGCAGCGACTGTAAGGGTACCGGCTCTGCCGACGGCAAGACCGAGACCTGCTCCTACTGTAAGGGCAGCGGTCAGGTACGTACCACCCAGAACTTTATGGGCATGGCAGTCCAATCTACATCTACCTGTCCCCAGTGCAGCGGCCGTGGCAAGATCATAAAAACGCCCTGTTCCACCTGCCGTGGCAAGGGCAAGGTGCGGCACACACAAAAGATCAAAGTGAAGATCCCTGCCGGAGCAGACCACGGCGTAACCTTCCGTATGACAGGTCAGGGCAACGTGGGCTCCAACGGCGGCCCCAACGGAGACCTGATGGTGGAAGTGAGTGTCAGAAAGCACCCCATCTTCACCCGTCGGGGTACGGACGTGTTCTGCGAAGTGCCGATCAATATCGTGCAGGCTGCTTTGGGTGCGGAAATTGAAGTGCCCACCCTGGACGGCAAGGTCAAATACGAGATCCCCGAAGGGACCCAGACCGGCAAGACCTTCTCCATTTCCGGCAAGGGTGTGCCGAATCTGAACAACCCCAACCGTCGTGGCAGCCACCGGTTTACCGTGGTTGTGGAAACGCCCACCAAGCTGAGCAAAACCCAAAAAGAACTGTTGCAGAAGTTAGGCGAGACTATGGACGGCAAGGCAAATCCCAAGGGCAAAAAATTCTTCGACAGCTTAAAAGATCTTTTTGACTAACCAAAGCCCCCGTTCCGGGGGCTTTTCTATTGACATTTTTTGTATTTGCGGTAAGATAGTAGGGATTTCAAAGAAAGAAGAGATGCTTATGGTCGATGTATTTGAACAGGTGCTGATTCTGCTGGTTTTCTGTGCAGCAGGTTTCGGCCTTGCCAAAAAGGGGATCACCAATCCCAGCCATACCAAAATTTTGTCCGCGTTGGAGATCTATGTATTTATCCCCTGCCTGACCTTCAATAATTTTGCCAAGAATTTTACAGTGGAGTACCTGTCGGACCGATATGTCCTTTTGATCGTTTCGATCATTATTTTGGTGCTGTCCTATCCGTTTGCCAAGCTTCTGGCAAAGCCCTTCGCGAAAAAGCTCTATGATAAGTCGTTGTATCACTATATCCTGATGATCCCCAATTACGGCTACATCGGCTATGCTCTCTGCCAGGGCATCTATGGTGAGCTGGGCCTGTTGGATATGATGATCTTTGCTCTGCCTATGAATGTCTATACCAACTCCATTGCCTACAGTACCCTCACCGGCGGCGATGGCAGGATCAGCATCAAGCGGATCTTCTCCCCGGCGGTCTACGCCACGATTTTAGGCTGTATCGTGGGCATTTCCGGGCTGAACCTGCCTACGGTACTTACGGATATCACCGGCAAGGCTGCGGCCTGTATGGCACCCATCAGTATGCTGCTGACCGGCATCGTAATCTCCGAATATAGGCTGAAGGAACTGCTTTTGCGAAAGAAATCCTATGCCGTTTCCGCCCTGCGGCTGCTGGGAATTCCGGCTCTGGTTTTCGGTCTTCTGAAGCTGACAAGCTATGGCTTCACCCTGCTGGGTCTGCCCGCAGTGGGTGCCAGCGTGGCCTCTGTGATCCCTTATGCGGTGATCACCTACTGTATGCCCTGCGGTATGAACACCATCGTGTTCCCCAAAATGGTGGGCGAGGACTGCAAAACCGGTGCCAGCACCGTGCTGATCTCCACTGTGGCGGCCCTTATCACCATTCCCCTTTGTGTAACCTTTTTGAAATAAGAAAACCCGACAGTACGGTCGGGTTTTTTCTTTTACAGTTGATCCAAATTTAAACTAAATGCCGGCAGGCATTCTTTGATAAACCAGTCAAGCTCCGGCATTTTCATGGCCTTCAGAGCCTTTAAGGAGAGCTTGGCGGCGGAGTCAAACTCCGTGTTGCCGGCCTTCTGCTCCTCCACACACTTAATATAGGCCGACAGCTTATCAGCGGCCTTAACGATGGGAAGACAAGCCTCATCATCTTCCAGCACCAGGGGGGCATAGCTGTCCCGCAGGGCAGGCGGCAGCATATCCAATAGCCGCTCCCCGGCGATCCGCTCCACCTGCTTGTAGGCGGTCTTGATGTCCGGGTTATAGTACTTGATGGGGGTGGGCAGGTCTCCGGTCAGGATCTCGGAAGCATCGTGATATAAGGCCGCTACCGCACATTTATCGGGATCGGGACCTTCTAAGTGCAGAATGTCCCGCCGGATCAGAGCCAGTGCGTGAGCCAGAACCGCCACCTGATGGCTGTGCTCCTGAATGTTCTCAGAAAAGGTGTTCCGCATGAGCCCCCAGCGGGTGATATACCGCATACGACCCATCAGGGCGTAAAACTCATTGGCCATAGTATTCCTCCATCAATGCTTTCAGCATTTGGGGCAGCTCTTTTGGGTCTTCGCAGAAGTGCTTGCCACCGGCAGCCACCAGCTCGTCCTTTTTTCGGAAGCCCCACAGAACGGACAGACAGGGCATACCGGCATTTTTGGCAGTTTCAATATCCGTTTCACTGTCGCCCACATAGATACAGGCGTCAATGCCGATGGCCTTCATACCCTTATATACCATATCTGCCGCAGGCTTGCGGGGACAGTCGGGGGCTTCCCCAAGGGCATAAATATCCCCAAAGTAATCCTTACACAGAGCCTTTACAGGCCGATCGGGCTTATTGGACACAATGGCCATAGGGTAACGCTCGCCCACTTGCTTCAGTGCTTCTAAAACCCCGGGATACGCCCCGGTCTTGATCTGGGCGTGGGTGGCATAGTATTCCTGGTAGGTGGCAAGCACCGTGTCCACATCAGGATCAGTCTCCCTGCCGGGCAGAGCCTGTGCGATGAGCCGCCTTGCACCCGTACCCACAAAGGTACGGATCTCCTCCAAGGAGCGTTCCGGACAGCCGTAAACGCCTAAAGTATGATTGACAGAATCTTTCAGGTCCTCCAATGTGTTCAGGAGCGTACCGTCCAGATCCCATAAAATACCGACTTTCAAATTACAGACCTCTATTCTTAAGTACTCTGATATCTTCTCCCACAAAGGTGAGCCTTTGGAAATTACCCTGCAGACGGGAGGCGATCTGCGGGGAATACCGCCTTGCGATCTCGTCAATGTTCAGATTGGTGGAGATCACCATGGGTCTTCCTGCCAAAAGCCGGTCGTTTACCAGGGCATACAGTGCCGCGGTAACGAAATTGCCTGGCAGCTCCGTACCCAGATCGTCAATGATCAGAAGATCACAGGAATGGATCTTCTTGACCGCCTGAGCGGTTTCCTCATCGGCATCAAAGCGGTCCTTTTCCAATGTCCGCATCAGATGGGGAGCACTTTCATAGGCAACGGAATAACCCTTGCCTGCAGCAATCCGGGCGATGCAGGCGGACAAAAAGGTCTTACCCAGACCTGTATTGCCAACAAACAGGAGATTGCCCGATGATAAGGAAAACCCTTCGGCATATTTGCGGCAGATGCCAAAATTCCGTGCCATAATGGCCCGGGGACTGGCACCAAAATTGGGGTCTACCCGGTCGGGGTAGTAGTCCAGCCGGAAGGAAGAAAACTCCTCGTTGTTTTTGTTCAGCAGGGACAGCTCCTTCATCTGCTCCTGCCGGCAAAGCTCGGCCAAACAGGAACACATAGTGCTTCCCACGTAGCCCTCCCCATCGCAATGGGGGCAGATGCTGTTTTCTGTCAGATAGCCTGCCGGGAAATTAGCACGGATCAGCTCCGACCGCTCCTGCTGGAGAGATTGGTTTGCCTTTTTGGCCTTTTCCATAAAATCACCGCCGCCGGCAAAGGCAGCCTGGGCGGCCAGAACCATACTTTTCCGCAGCTGGGAGTCGATCTCCTTCAGGCGGGGAACTTTCTCATAAGCCTCCTGCAAACGGGTCAGCTGCAGAGCTTCGTTATGGGCTTTTTCCTGAGCAAGGCGTGCTTTCGCCCTGCGGATCACATCACTACTGTATGCCATGGCTTAACCCCCTTGCAAAACTTTCTGTATGGCCTCCAATTCGGCCTGACCCAGCTTTCCGGACGCACCCTTCGGCACATTTGGCCGGTCGCCGGAACGGATCTGCTCACCGGTGAGAAGTCCAGCTTCCTGCCACCGGGTCAAAATTTTATTCATATAGGCCCAGCTGAGACCGCCCGTGTTCAGGCAGGTACGGTCATAGGCCATGGAAATGGCCTCCTGATCAAAGCCCATATCCAGCCACTGCTTAGCATAGCGTTCTTCTCCGGCAGTTAAGGAACGACCCCGGATCTGCAGAGTGTCCATCAGCTGACCCAGTTGGGAATGACGGATATTCTGCCGCTGGATAAAGGCGGCGGCCTCCTCCATGGTGTCGATACCCTGCTCTGCCCAGGCGTAGGCCTCTTTTTCGATGGTACGCAAAGAGGGGTTTCTTGTGCTTCCCTTTTGCCGGGCTCTGTCCTTGCAGTAGCAAACCAGCACCGAGATCACATCGGCAGGGAGACCCAGATACCGCACAAAGCCCAGGAGGATCTTCAGCTCCTCCGTGTTAAGATTCCGGCCCAAAAGCCGCTGGACTTCACCGTACAAGGAGCGGAAGGAATTGTCCGTATCCATAGCGGAGAGCACGTCCTTTTCTGCGTACTGGGGACGCTCTCCCGCCAAGATCACCGCCTGCCGTTTTTCCGGCAGCAGATCCAGCTGACGGAGGGTTGCGGCGGCACAGCTGAACCGGTTGTGGTTCCAATGCAGAGCCGCCTCCGCGGAGGACAGATCGTTTCCGCTGTGGACAAACAGGTATAATAATGCCGCATCACCGCTGCCGGCACTGATCAGCTTATGTACATGATCCTGTTCCACAGAAATCGGGGAAATGTTCATGGTGTCCTCCTTTGCAGAAAAATGTCAATTTAAAATGATTATATCACAGCTTGATTGCGTTCTCAACGGGTGTTATCAGAGCGGAATCCTACCAATTGGACAGATTGACAGAGGGCAATAAAGTCGTCAAGGCAAGCAACTCGACCCCGAAGTGTATGCAGATACTCGAGAGAGGAGAGTTGTGCAGCAAGTCAAAATGCCTTGCACAGCAAGCATTTTAGGGCTTATAGAAAACGGATTGCCACGCCAGTGTGCACACTGGCTCGCAATGACGCGGTTATCATTACAATCGTAATAATGCTTGCATTTTGACGATTGGCGGCTTTTTTGACCCTCTGAAGGCTGCCATTTTTGGCAGGCTTCTGTATCTTGTGGTATAAATGAAAGTCAACCACAATCCGCAAGGGAAAGGGGCTTGATCTTCTTGCGGTAGATCCGCAGGAAAAACAGGATCGCCATGGTGGTGCTGGCAAGCTCCGCAAGGGGGAAGGCCCACCAGACGTGATCTACCTGCCCAGTCAGACTCAAAAGCCAGGCCGCAGGCACAAGCACCACCAGCTGTCGGCACAGTGAAATGATCGTGGAGTAAATACCCGTGCCCAGAGCCTGAAAGCTGGCACTGAGGATAATGCCGACGGCGGCCAGGGGGAAGTGGATACTGACGATCCTGAGAGCCTTTATGCCCAGCTGCATAAAAAGCTCAGAGCTTTCTCCGGAGGAGAAGAAGCCCATAAACACGTGGGGGAACAGTTGGAACGCCGTAAGGCCGATGAGCATAATGACCATGGCGAAGCAAAGGGCGTATTTCAGATTACCGGTAACCCGCTTGGGCTGTCTGGCACCGTAGTTATAGGCCACGATGGAAACCGAAGCGTTGTTAATGCCCAAAACCGGCATCAGGAAGAAGCTTTGCAGCTTAAAGTAAATGCCGAACACCGCAGCGGCAGTCTCACCTAACGCCCGGAAGCCCAGGAAGATCTGGTTCATAGAGAAGTTCATCACCGAGCCGATGGCCATCATAATAATGGAGGGGATACCCACCGTCAGGATCTTCTTGCAGATCTCCCAGCGGGGCATAATGGCCTTCAGGGAGAACTGCACGTCCTTATTACAGGTCAGATTAAAGATCACCGCTAGAATGGCAGCCACCCACTGGCCGATGACCGTAGCCACCGCCGCACCGGCAATGCCCATGGGGGCGATCCCCAAAGACTCTGAGCCAAAAATGAATAACGGGTCAAGGACAATATTCAGGACCGCACCGGTACCCTGTGTAAACAGGGTGAAAATGGTCCGACCGGAGGCCTGCAGCAGCCGCTCACCCATAATTTCTACAAAAATACCTGCACCGAAGATCGTGCAAATGGCCACATAGGAAGCACCGCCGTTGACAGTAGCCTCCACATTGGACTGCATGGCAAAATAGGGCTCAGCCCCAAAGAAACCAAAAACCATAAAAAGAGCGATCGACAGAAACATCAGGAAAATGCCGTTGCCGGCGGCCTGATTGGCTTTGTCCTGCCTGCCCTGACCCAAGGATTTACTCAAAAGGGCGTTGACACCCACGGCGATACCGGTGGAAAAGCCGATCTGCAGATGCTGAATGGGGAAGGCCAGAGAAAGGGCGGTAACGGCACTTTCCGCATGCTCGGGGATTTGGGAAACATACCAGCTGTCCACCACATTATAGAAGGCCTGTACCAACATAGACATAATCAGGGGCAGAGCCATAGTAAACAGAAGCCGGCCCACAGGCATGGACCGCAGTTTGTTCTCCCGCAGGTCGGGAGCGGTTTTTGTAAGTGCCATAGAAAAATCCTCGCAAAAAATGATAACTTAGACATTATAGTGTAAAAAGCCGTCAAATGCAAGGTGTAAATGTTGACTTTTAGTTGGGTGTTTGATATGCTAAACAAAGTAAAAATAAAATAAAAACGGAGGTTTTCTTATGAAACGCACCGATTACATCAGCTGGGACGAATATTTTATGGGGGTTGCCATGCTGGCTGCCCGCAGAAGCAAGGACCCCAGTACACAGGTAGGTGCCTGTATCGTATCTTCCGACAATATCATCATCTCCACCGGCTATAACGGTATGCCCAAGGGCTGCTCCGACGACGAATTCCCCTGGGACAGAGAGGGCGTTGAGACCAAGTACCCCTTCGTGGTCCACGCAGAGCTGAACGCGATCCTGAACGCCAACGGCCGGGACTTAAGGGGCAGCCGTCTGTATGTGGCACTGTTTCCCTGTAATGAATGTGCCAAGGCCATTATCCAGAGCGGCGTAAAGGAGATCTTCTACTTATCCGATAAGTACGCCACCACCCCCACCACCCTGGCTTCCAAGAGAATGCTGGACGCAGCCGGTGTCAAGTACACCCAGCTTCGTCCCAACACAAAATCCATCACTCTGGATTTTGTACCGGAAGAGGAAAAATAAAAAAATAGTGGTGCGAAAATCGCACCACTATTTTCTTGCTTTTGGGAAAAAACCGTGATATAGTAAAACGGATATTGAAAAAAGGGAGGACCTTTTGATGAACAGAAGAACAGGCAAGCGGATTTTGACCGCTGTGATTGCCTTGGTACTGGCGGTTGGCTGCCTTGCCGGCTGCGGTGAAGAGAATTTGGAAAGAACCTATGAAGAGCTGGATACCATGATGGCAAAGCAGCCCGTGGTGGTTACCGGCTATAAGCTGAGCCGCTGGGAGACTGCCGATAACAGCGGTCCCTTGCTGCAGCCCCTGCTGCAGAACAACAGCGAAAAGGCTATTAAGAGCATTGAACTGGCCATCGCTATGTGGGACGCCCAGGGTCAGACAGTGAAGGTGATCTTCGACGATGGCACTATGAATACCGCCAACGTGGCCAAGGTTACATATGATGACTGCAACTTTGCCGCCGGCGGCACCTACGGTGATAAGATCGGCCTGGCACTGAGCGAAAAGAGCGTTTTGCCGGAGCGGATCCAGGCAGTGCCTGTCAAGTGGACCTATGAAGACGGCACCACGGAGGAAAACGCCGGCTATAAATACTGGGTCCATAAGTATCAGAATCAGCCCAATGCCCGTGAGGATCTGGCAAATCCCCAGTTTGCGGTGGTCTTGAACCTGACGGAGGAAGAGCTGACTCAGGAGCTGAAAAAGCAGCCCCTGGTGGTAACGGCCTGCGAGCTGGGTCAGTGGGAGCAGGGCGATCTTCTGTGTGCCACAGTGAAGAATAACGGTGAAGCCACCATTAAGAGCATGCTGTTGGCCTTTGCTACCTTTGACGCAGAGGGCAACCCCGTCTGCATTACCTGGAGCGACGGACAGAAGGCAGAGTCCAATGTGGTGAAGATCCGCATGAAGGACCTTGCCCTGGCTTACGGTGGCGAGTACGGTGCCGATAAGGGCATTGGTTTGCACGCAGACAGCGACAAGGTCGCCTCCTTCCTGGCGATCCCCTATTACTACGAGGACATTGACGGAAACACCTGGGAAAACCCCCTGTATGAAAGCTGGCTTGCCCTGTATAAAGGATAATAAAAAAA
>JAFTKA010000029.1 GCA_017456105.1 Oscillospiraceae bacterium
GCGAAGCCATATATCGATTTTGCCAAGCAAAAATATCGAATTGCAAAGCAATATATCGACAAAAAAGCTACCCTTGTAGGGTAGCTTTTTTGTTATGCAATTCTAACGAAAGAGGGTGTAGGGAGCGGATAAATCCGCTCCGTTACGGAACGCATATATGCGTTCCCTACAAGCACTTATTCCTGAGAGTTTCTCTTTTTCATCAGTTCCCGCATACGGGTCGCGTGATCCAAGATCCGCTTGCGGATCCGCAGGCTCTTGGGGGTACACTCCAACAGCTCATCGTCTGCCAAGAATTCCAGACACTGCTCCAAAGAGAACACTCTGGGGGTAACCAGCCGCAGAGCCTCGTCAGAGCCGGAGGCACGCATATTGGTCAGCTGCTTTTTCTTACAGACGTTGACGGTCATGTCCTCATTCCGGCTGCAAATGCCTACCACCATACCGGCATAAACCGGCGTGCCGGGTCCGATGAACAGAGCACCTCTCTCTTGGGCAGCGTGCAGGCCGTAGGTTACGGCCTCGCCGGACTCGTGGGAGATCAGAGAGCCGGTGAGCCGACGCTCAATTTCGCCCTTCATAGGTGCGTAGGATTCCAAGACCGAGGACATAATGCCCTCACCCCGGGTGTCGGTCAAGAATTCACTGCGGTAGCCGAACAGGCCTCTGGAGGGGACTAAGAACTCCAGACGGTAACGGCTGCCCATGGGGGTCATGGAAAGAAGATCGCCCTTCCGGCGGCCCATCTTCTCAATGACTGCACCCATGCACTCCTCCGGCACGTCCGCAACCATTCTTTCGATAGGCTCGCAGGTCTTGCCGTCAATTTCTTTCGTCAGCACTCTGGGGGTGGAGACGGAGAACTCATAGCCCTCCCGACGCATGGTCTCCATCAGAATGGACAGGTGCATTTCACCGCGACCGGCAACATTAAAAGCGTCTGTACCCTGTTCGGATACCCGCAGGGAAACGTCTTTTAATAGCTCCTTTTCCAGCCGGTCCCGGAGATTTCGGGAGGTAACGAACTTGCCCTCACGGCCGGCAAAGGGGGAATCGTTGACCGCAAAGGTCATTTCGATGGTGGGCTCGGAGATCTTCACAAAGGGCAGGGGCTCCGGCTTTTCCGGACTGCAAAGGGTTCTGCCGATGGTGATCTCCGCCATACCGGACAGAGCCACGATCTCGCCGGCGGAGGCCTCCTGCACAGGGTTTCTGCCCAGGCCGTCATATTCGTACAGGGCAACAACCTTGCCTTTTTGGGTCAGCTCCGGGTTATGGAAGTCGCAGATGGCGACCTCCTGATTAACTTTGATAGTGCCCCGTTCCACACGGCCCACAGCGATCCGGCCCACATATTCATTATAATCAATGGAGGACACCAAAAGCTGCAGCGGTGCGTCCTTGTCTCCCTCAGGGGCGGGGATATAGTTTACAATGGTCTCAAACAGGGGGATCAGGTCCTTGCCTGCTTCGTCGGGGCTGTAGGAGGCAGTACCCTGCCGGCCGGAGCAGAACACCGTGGGGGAATTGAACTGCTCGTCGGTGGCTTCCAGATCCAGTAAAAGCTCCAATACCTCGTCCATGACTTCATGGACACGGGCATCGGGCTTGTCCACTTTGTTGACTGCCACGATGACCTTATGGCCCAGCTCCAGTGCTTTTTGCAGCACGAACCGGGTCTGGGGCATGGGGCCTTCTGCCGCGTCAACCAGCAGAATAACGCCATTGACCATCTTTAAGATCCGTTCTACCTCGCCGCCAAAGTCCGCGTGGCCCGGTGTGTCCACAATGTTGATCTTGGTGTTCTTATAATGCACGGCAGTGTTCTTGGCCAAAATGGTAATGCCACGCTCCCGCTCCAGGTCGCCGGAGTCCATGACCCGGTCCTGGGTGGCCTGGTTTTCCCGATACACGCCACCCTGCTTCAGCATTTCGTCAACCAATGTGGTTTTGCCGTGGTCAACGTGGGCAATAATGGCGATATTACGAATATTTTCCTGTGATGCCATCTCGATCTCTCCTTCGCATCAAAAATCACATATACTTCCAGCATAGGAATATATCACAAATTTCATAAAAATGCAACAAATCGCAAAAAGAAAATAAAAAAAGATTGGCTCTTTTGGCAGGGCAGAAATGCTTGACCTAGAGAAAAAGCTATGATATATTGTAGGGTAATAATTATAGTGGGAGAGTATCCATGAAAAAAGCACTTTCTTACGGTTTTGTGATTTTGAACGCCCTGATTTCGGCGTTTGTATATCACCTGTTTGTCTATCCCAATAATTTTGCACCTGCCGGCATCGGCGGCATCTGCACTATGATCCAGTATGTGTTCGGCATCAATGTGGGATATCTGAACCTTCTGATCAATGTGCCGCTGGCGATTGCGGTGTATTTTTTGGTCAGCAAGACCATGGCAAAGCGGGGACTGCTGTACGTTGCGGCTTTTTCCGGATTCCTGGTTCTGCTGTCCTATGTGGATCTGACACCCTTCAAATATTACACCGAAAACGGCACCAGCACCATCTTAGGCCCGCTGGTGGGCGGCCTGATCATGGGCTATCTGAATGCTTTGATGGTGCGGATCGGTGCTGTGCAGGCCGGAGCATATTTTATCGGCTGTATTGTCCGCAGATTCCGGAAGGACTTCAATGTGTTCTGGATCACCTTTGCCATCAACGCCGGCGTGGCGGTGTTCTCCTATTTTGTGTACGGCATGAAATTAGAGCCGGTGCTGCTTTGCATTCTCTACTGCTTCTCCACCAGCATGGTCAGCAATATGGTGGCCAAGGGCGACCGCAGTGCGATCCGCTTTGAGATCGTTACGGACAAGCCTCAGGAGCTGAGCCGGGACATTATTGAAAAATTGCACCACTCTGCAACCCTTCTTCCCGGCAAGGGCATCTATCAGGGCAAGGAAACAAGTGTTTTGGTTTGCATCGTAAACAATGTGCAGGCCGCCCAGCTGGCAGCTCTGATCCGCAGCTATCCCAACACCTTCGCCAGCATGAGTCAGGTCAGCGAGGTTATGGGTAACTTTAAGCACCTGGACGTCCACGGAAATCCCGAAAAGCATATTCTGGACGCCGGCGATAACGACGTGATCAATTAACATTATTATATAGGAGGAACAATTATGGCTTTTTACTACTCAGAACCCAGTCATACCTTCAGTGAGTATCTGCTGGTACCCGGCTATACTTCCGAGGACTGCATTCCCGCCAATGTGTCCTTAAAGACTCCCTTGACCAAGTATCGCAAGGGCAAAGAAGAGCCGGCTATCTCTTTGAATATTCCCATGACCTCTGCCATTATGCAGTCCGTGTCCAATGACTCTTTGGCAATTGCCCTGGCAAAGGAGGGCGGCCTGAGCTTTATTTTCGGCTCTCAGTCCATCGAGTCCCAGGCGGCTATGGTTGCCAAGGTCAAGGGCTATAAGGCAGGATTTGTGGTCTCTGCTTCCAATCTGACTCCCGACGCCACCCTGGCAGATGTGCTGGAATTAAAGGAGAAAAACGGTTTCTCCACCGTGGCCATCACCGAGGACGGCACCGCAACCGGAAAGCTTTTGGGCATCGTTACCGGCCGGGACTACCGTGTCTCCCGTATGGACGTAAACGAAAAGGTCAGTACCTTTATGACCCCCCGGGAAAAGCTGATCACAGCTCCTGCGGATACCACCCTGAAGACCGCCAACGACATCATTTGGGAGCATAAGCTGAATTCCCTGCCTGTGGTGGACGAAAACGACCATCTGATGTACTTCGTATTCCGCAAGGACTACGCCTCCCATAAAGCCAATCCCCTGGAACTGCTGGACGACAAGAAGCGGTACCTGGTAGGTGCGGGTATCAACACCCGGGACTTTGCCCAGCGTGTGCCTGCTTTGATCGAAGCCGGTGCTGACTGTCTGTGCATCGACTCCTCTGAGGGCTACTCCTGCTGGCAGGCCAATACCATCAAGTGGATCCGGGACAACTACGGCGACACTGTCAAGGTAGGTGCCGGCAACGTGGTGGACCGGGACGGCTTCCGCTTCCTGGCAAATGCCGGTGCAGACTTTGTGAAGGTGGGTATCGGCGGCGGCTCCATCTGCATCACCCGTGAGACCAAGGGCATCGGCCGCGGTCAGGCTACCGCCTTGATCGAGGTTGCCGCAGCCCGTGATGAGTATTTTGCCGAGACCGGCATTTACGTGCCCATCTGCTCCGACGGCGGCATTGTTCACGATTACCACATGACCCTGGCTCTTGCCATGGGTGCTGACTTTATGATGCTGGGCCGCTACTTTGCCCGGTTCGACGAGTCTCCCACACCCAAGGTGCTGGTCAACGGCTCTTATATGAAGGAGTACTGGGGCGAAGGCTCCAACCGTGCCCGGAACTGGCAGCGGTACGACCTGGGCGGCAACACCAAGCTGACCTTCGAAGAGGGCGTTGACTCCTACGTTACCTACGCAGGTTCCTTGCACGACAATGTGGAGGCCAGCCTCTACAAGGTCAAGTCCACCATGTGCAACTGCGGCGAGACCAACATTCCCGATTTCCAGAAGAACGCCAAGCTGACCCTGGTTTCTTCCGTGTCCATTGTGGAGGGCGGCTACCACGACGTAACCCTCCGCTCCACCAGCCAGACCAAGTAAATAGGAACCGCGTGCCGATTCCCGGCACGCGGTTTTATATGTAGGGAGCGGATTTATCCGCTCCGCGGAATGCATAAATGCATTCCCTACGAAGTCCATCGAGGGGGTTACAGTTCGTCGAGTGAGGCAAACCGGTAGCCCATATCCTCCCACTTGGTCAAAAGCTCATTTAAGATTTCAGCGTTTGTTCTGCTGGTGGAGTGTAAAAGCACCACCGCTCCGTTGTGGATTCTTGGCAGGAGCTTGGAAAAAGCCTGCTCCCGGGTCGGCTGGGCATCGTTGTTCCAATCGGCATAGGCAAGGCTCCAGAATACGGTTTTGTAGCCCATTTCCTGAGCCATTTCCAAATTTTTCTGACTGTAAACACCCTGGGGCGGCCGATAATACTTGGGCATTTCCTTTCCGGTTACGGAACGGAACAGCTCCTCCAAATCGGTCAGTTCTTTTTGGAAAGCGGCTTTGTCCGACAGCTTACTCATATCCGGGTGGTGCATGGTGTGGTTGCCCACGATATGCCCCTCGTCCACCATTCGCCGCACAAGATCCGGGTTCTTTTCTATGTAATTGCCTACCAAAAAGAAGGCAGCCTTCACATTATGCTCTTTCAGCACGTCCAAAATCTTTTCCGTGCAGCCGTTTTCGTAGCCCGCATCAAAGGTCAGATAAATGACCTTTTGGGAGGCATCTCCCAAATAGGCGGCGTTCAGGTTGTAAAGCTCCCGGCTTTCCGCCGGGCCTGCCGGCGGCTGACCCTCCTGCCGGAAGCTGAGCCCCCATGCACCTGTTGGTACAGAGTCTCCCCAAAACTGCCCCAAGGCCAAAACGATGGCGATACAGACCGCCGCTACGGCGATCCAAAACTCTTTTCTTTTCATAAGATCCCTCCTGTGAAAGTCTATGGGCAAGCCTGACTGCATATACAATCCCAGGAAAAATTATCAACAATCCGTAAACAATCACGTTCCTCGGTTGCAATTTTGTTTATTTACATTATAATAACGGTACTAACTTGGCGAAGGAGATTTTTATGGGCGGTTTCTTTTGGCGGATCCGTCAGAGCCTGCAAAGATTTATGCGGGGCCGGTACGGAACGGACAAATTAAATATGCTGATTTTGGGCACGGGCCTGACGGTGTGCATCGTGTCTTTGTTTGTGCGGTTTCTGCCGGTGAATCTGGCAATGACGGCGTTGTCCTATGGACTGATGTTTTGGGCGATCTTCCGCTGCCTGTCCCGGAACACCTATAAGCGGTATGAGGAGAACAGAAAGTATCTGCAGTTTTTACAGCGGTTCAAGGATAAAGAACACCGCTATTACAGCTGCCCCCGCTGCCGCCAGCAGGTGAGAGTGCCGAAAGGCAAGGGAAAGATCTCCATCACCTGCCCCAAGTGCAAGGAGAAATTCATTAAAAAGACATAACAATCCTCCCTTGTCTGTTGACAAGGGAGCGTTTTCTGCCCCGAACACGTACGTCATTCCCAGGTCCGCGGGGTCGCAGGAATCTCCCGGCAGGCCTGTAGGGAACGGATATATCCGTTCCGCGGAATGCATATATGCATTCCCTACAAACAAAATCACAGATTTCCGCAGGAGATTGCCACGTCGCTGACGCCCCTGGCAATGACAACGAATGTTCGACAGCTTGTTTGCAGAGATGCTTGACAGGCAAACTCACACTTAGTAAACTATTATCAGGAGGCGATATGTATGAAGCATAAGATCTTAAAATATGACCCCAATTTACGCCCCTTTGAAAAGGATTTTGACCTGCGTGCCCAGCGGTATATCGACAAAAAGGCTCAGCTGTTACAGCCGGGCAAGACGCTTTCTGATCTTGCCTGCGGCCACCATTATTTCGGTTTCCACAAAACGGAAGACGGCTGGTACTACCGGGAGTGGGCCCCTGCCGCAGAAAAGCTGTACCTGACCGGCGACTTCTGCGGTTGGGATCGCCACGCCTATGAAGCCAAAAAGCTGGACGGCGGCGTGTTCGAGCTGTTCCTGCCCGGCGATACCTTAAAAGACGGCATGACCGTCATGGCGATCGTGGTGCGAAACGGCGAGGAAATGGAACGGATCCCCCTGTACGCCACCCGTGTGGTGCAGGACCCCGTTACCTACGGCTGGAACGCGGTGATCCACGAAATGAAGCCCTTCCGTTGGACTGATGAGAAATTCAAGCCCAAGAAAAAGCTCTTTATCTATGAATGCCATATCGGTATGGCTCAGGAAGAGGGCCGGGTAGGAAGCTTTGAAGAAT
This sequence comes from Oscillospiraceae bacterium, assembly GCA_017456105.1. Next base: position 6,907 of record JAFTKA010000029.1, read on the forward strand.
TCCGGCAGAACGTCCTGCCGAGAGTCCGGGATCTGGGCTACAACACCCTGCAGATCATGGCCATCATGGAGCACCCCTACTATGCGTCTTTCGGCTATCAGGTAACCAATTTCTTTGCGGTTTCCTCCCGGTTCGGCATGCCGGAGGACTTAAAGAACCTGATTAACACCGCCCACGAAATGGGCATCGCGGTGCTTTTGGACGTGGTCCATTCCCACGCCAGCAAGAACACCCGGGAGGGAATCAACTGCTTTGACGGCACGCCCTACCAGTTCTTCCACGACGGCCCCAAGGGCGACCATTCCGCCTGGGACACTAAGTGCTTCAATTATGATAAAAATGAAGTAATTCACTTCCTTTTGTCCAACCTGCGGTTTTATATGGAGGAGTACCATTTTGACGGCTTCCGCTTTGACGGCGTAACCTCCATGCTCTACCACGACCACGGCCTGGGTACTGCCTTTATGAGCAATGATACCTATTTCTCCATGAACACCGACGTGGAAGCAGTAACCTACCTGCAGCTGGCAAACGATATGGTGCGGGAATTTAACCCCAATGCCATTATGATCGCCGAGGACACCTCCGCCATTCCCGGCCTGTGCCTGCCCATCAAGGACGGCGGCATCGGCTTTGACTACCGTCTTGCTATGGGCGAGCCGGATATGTGGATCAAGCTTCTGAAGGAGACCCCCGACGAATATTGGGATCTTAACAATATATATTATGAATTGGCGATCCGCCGCCCCCACGAAAAGGTCATCGGCTACTGCGAGTCCCACGATCAGGCGTTGGTTGGCGACAAGACCATCATGTTCCGGCTCTGCGACCAGGAGATGTACTGGGGTATGCACAAGGATTGCCACAGCATGGTCATTGACCGGGGCATGGCTCTGCACAAAATGATCCGCCTTTTGACCATGACCCTGGGCGGCGAAGGCTATCTGACCTTTATGGGCAACGAATTCGGCCACCCGGAGTGGATCGACTTCCCCAGGGAGGGTAACGGCTGGAGCTACCATTACTGCCGCCGGCAGTGGCATTTGGCGGACGACCCGGACCTGAAATACCACTACCTTCTGGAGCTTGAAAAGCAGGCGGTGAAGCTGTGTAAGACCTGCCGTGTCCTGGGAAGCCGGGATACCCAGCTGCAGATGCACAACGACGACAAGGTAATGGTCTATCAAAAGGGCAGTGCAATTTTTGCTTTTAATTTCCACCCCTGGAAATCCTTTGAGAACTATTTCGTAACCATGCCCGAAGAGGGAGAATATCGCGTTGTTATGTCAACCGATGATTACTGCTTCGGCGGCCATGGCCGTATTTGGCATCAGAATTATACTGCAACGGTTCAGGAGGACGGCAGAGTCGGTTTCCAAATGTACCTGCCCAGCCGCACCGCCGCCGTTCTTCAGAAAGTGGCCGCAAAATAAGAATGTAGGGAGCGGATTAATCCGCTCCGTTGCGGAACGCTTAATTGCGTCCCATACAATTATAATCGTCGGATTTCCGCAGAAATGTTGAAGCGGTTTAAAAATTTTAGTTGATTCCGGGATAAAAATGTGGTATAATACCAAAAACCTTTCCGCGTCTTTCGGTGGCGGTCATTTGTACATGCCAGCCGGAAAATTTCGGAAAACCCATGGTGGTGAATAAATGGCAGGCAGAAAATATGTATCCGATTATCGGATAGAAAAAGCCATAACGCCCTCCGGCAAGGTGGAAACGAAGCTTTTTTATCAGGGAACATATTACCGCTATGAACGCTCCCGGGAGGAGATCCTGCGGCTGCGGCGGCATAT
>JAFTKA010000030.1 GCA_017456105.1 Oscillospiraceae bacterium
CTGCACCAGATGGGAGACCGTACCCTGACTTGACGGGTTCAGCCAATAACAGCCCTCGTCGTCCACCCACAGGTACGCACCGGATTTGACCGCGATGCCGTCGATGGTATGGTGCAGGCCGTACTCCCGGTCCCGGAGGGCGGGCAGGCGGGCGATCAAATAATATTTGCTGTTTTTCAGGTAGGCGATCAGGCTGTCCATGGCCTCGATATCGATGGCCGAGCTGCGGGTCGTGCCCACCTCGGAGGAATAGAAATAGTTGCCGTAGATGCTCTTTACGTCCAGCATCACCGCAGTTCCCGCCTCCAAGGCCTGGATCTGGGTCTTGACGGCAGGAATATCCTTCAAAGCCTCCGTGTCGGCATAGTAGCCCTTCATCTGCATAAGCTCCGTGCTGTTAACAAGGGCGTCCTCCTCCGTTACAAAGTACAAAGGCGGCAGATTCTCTTCCTTAGGCGGCTCAGCCTCCTGTCCCTGGGGCAGGGTTTCGGGCAGGTCAAAGTCCAGCTTTGCTCCGTCCCGGGTGTAGATCACATACCGTTTTGCCCAAAGCAGCCAAAGTACGGCTATCAGCAACGCCACAAAGGCGATTACCAGCAATATAACGCCGATGCGAATCAGCCTTTGTCGGGTGCGATAGGGTAGTTTCATTTTGTGCTCCTTTTTGCGATCACGCAGCACCATTCTTCTTTGGTGCAGATTTTTTCTATGGTTAGGTTTGCCTCCGTCAGGGCGGTTTTTACGTCCCCCAGCCGGGTGTTCAGAATGCCCGACAGAATCACAACGCTTTCTTCCTGCAAAAAGTTGGGAAGGATCGGGGCTAGACCGATGATCACGTCTGCCACAATATTCACCAGTACCAGATCATACTGCTCTTTTTGCAGGCGGGCCATGAGCTTTTTGTCGGCAGTTACGTTGCCGGTCAGGGCGGTGAATTGGAAGCCGTTATAGGCGGCATTTTCCCGGGCGATGGACTCTGCCTTGGGGTCAATATCCACGCCAACCGCCGAGGCCGCTCCCAGCCGCAGGGCGGTGATGGACAAAATGCCGCTGCCGCTGCCCAGGTCCAAACAACGAAAGCCGGGCTTTACCAGCTGCTCCATATTCTCCATGACCATTTGGGTGGAGGGGTGTGCTCCCGTACCGAAGGTCAGGCCGGGATCTAAAATCACCGGCAGGCGGCCATCGGTCTCATCGGCTCTCCAGTAGGGCAGAACGATCAGCTTTTCACCGATGGGCTGGGGCGGATAGTTATCCTTCCAGCTTTCCTCCCAGTCGGTATCGGCCAAGGGCGTTACGGTCATAGACAGGTCGCCATACTGACCCCGCAGCTCTTCCAAAAGGGCCTCCAGCCGGGAAAGGGAAGACTTGTCCGACTCCTCCAAATAAAGCTTGATTTGGGAAAGACCCTGCAGATAGGACTGTAAGCTTTCGTCAATATAGTCCCAATAGGCCCGGTTTTCCTCCAAAAAGCTCTCAAACTCACTTTGATCCTCCAGCACCAGCTCCGCAAAGCCGGCTTTCGTCAGCTCCTCGGCCACCGCTTCGATGGCTTTCGGGGTGGTGGCTATGGTGATCTCCAGATAGACCATTTCAGTCCTCCAGGGCCATCATTTTGTCGATCCGACGCTGATGACGGGCTTCGTTGGAAAACGCCGTGCCCAGCCAAGTGTCGGCAATTTCCAGAGCCAGCATGGTGCCCACCACGCCTGCACCGATGGCCATCATATTGGTATCGTTATGCTCCCGGGTCATGCGGGCGGACATCACATCGGACAAAAGAGCACAGCGAATACCCTTGACCTTATTGGCGGTGATGGATACGCCGATGCCGGTGGTGCAAAGGACGATGCCCTTTTCACATTCACCGCTTGCCACTGCCTTGGCGGCAGGTGCGGCAAAATCGGGATAGTCGCAGCTATCCAAGGTATGGGTGCCGAAGTCCTTGACTTCATAGCCCTTTTTCTCCAAATGGGCTTTCATGGTGTTCTTCAGTTCCAAAGCACCGTGATCACAGGCAATTGCAATTTTCATCTGTATGTCCTCCTTATAGTACGTAGCCGCCGTTGACGGCCAAAACCTGTCCTGTTACAAATTCCGCATCGGCAAGGTAGATCATGGCGTCCGCCACGTCCTCCGGTGTGCCGTTACGGCCCACGGGGGTCTCCTGCCGCAGAGCTTCCATAATTTCCGGGTCCACATTTTTGCACATATCCGTGCCGATCACACCGGGAGCTACGCAGTTGACCCGAATGCCTGCAGGGCCAAGCTCCTGTGCCAAGGCCTTACTTAGTGCGATCACCGCACCCTTGGTGGCGGAATAGGCCGCCTCACAGGAGGCTCCCACCTGTCCCCACATGGAGCTGACGGTAATGATACAGCCCTTTTGCTTTTGCAAAAAGCTGGGCATCGCCGCATTGACACAGTGGTATATTCCCTTGACGTTTACTGCAAAGAGCCTGTCCCACGCTTCCGAGGAAAGGCTGCTCATAAGGCCTGTATGGCAAATGCCGGCATTACAGATCAGGATATCAATATCCCCTATCTGGGAAAGGGCTTTCGCAACAGCCTGTCCATCAGCTACATCGCAGCAAATGGCCGTTGCTCCGGTAGCTTGTGCCACCGCCTGGGCGGCTTCGTGTTCTTTTTCATACAGGAAAAATACCCGCTCGCCCCTTTGGGCAAAGCGTTTTACCGCAGCAGCCCCTATTCCCCGGGACCCGCCGGTGATCACTACTGTCATAGCATTCTCCTTTGTAAACATATGGCTGCTGCCGGTGGCAGCAGCCATAGGATCATCTTCTTCTGCTCTTGGTTCGGTGGTCGGAATACTGCCGGATCGAAGAAATTTTATTGTTGCTTTCGCTCATAAACTGCTTGAGCTTCTCCTCGAAAAGCTGGTCTGCAGTCTTGGGCTCAGGAGGCGGTGCTGCAGTTCGCACCGGCCGGTTCTGCTGAGGAGCAGGTCGCTGGGGTCTGGCCTCCAGCCGCTTCATGGACAGGCTGATCTTCGCCCCGTCGATCCCGGTAACCATCACCTTTACACTCTGGCCTACGGTCAGGTGGTCGTGAATGTCATTGACAAAGGTATTGGCCACATCTGAGATATGTACCATACCGGTCTTGCCCTCCGGCAAGGTGATGAACGCCCCGAAGTTGGCGATGGATTTGACGGTTCCTTCTACGATTGTGCCTACGGTTAACTCCATGAAAAAATGCTTCCTCCGTTAATCTGAATTCTCCGGGATAAAGAAAAGGGTGTCCTTTTCCACAAGGCCCAGCTTTTCTCCGGCGGTCCTGATAATGCCCTTTACAGAGCGGACCTCATCGATCTTCTGCTGAAGATCCTCGTTGCTCCACTCATACTGTGCCGCCAAATGGCGGAGCTCATCTATTTTATCCTCTGTCTCACGGATCGTTACGTTCAACAGGATCAATGCGGCGGTGGACAAAATGATGGTGGCCAGCACCACACATTTTAATAAAGGCGAACTGCGGCGATACACAAAACGAATTCTCTTTTTGGCCATACCGCTCACCGCCTTCTCTTTTTAGGATTGTATTTATTCTACTCTATTTTTTTGCCGATGGAAAGAGGAAATTTGTAATTTTTTGAAAAATTTTTCGAAAGAAACGAAAAACTGCGGAAAATACCCTAAAAATTCCCTCCCAAAAGGCAGAATATACCGGAATCAGGAACTTTCCCACGGTACAGTGAAAGCCCACCGCTCCCAAAAAGAGCCCTGCCGTGTGCAAAAGCCGCAGGTCTCCGCCGCAGATGCCGAACTCCAGGTACACCCACAGTACCCCCAGTACGATCGCAAAAATGCTGTCCGCCAAAAATCGGGGCCGTGCCGGACGCAAAAAGCCGTAGACGATCCCGGCAACCCCTCCCAGCAGCAGCGAAAGCAAGATCTGGCGGGCGGCCAGTGCCGGCCCGGTCAACCGAACATACGGCTCCAAAAGCCGCCGGCGGCACGGGGTTCTTCATAATGAAGTGCAGATACCTTTCCCTCTACCATAACCTGCTCCGTCGACAGGGTCTTTAACTGCAGATCCTTACCCTGTACCACCAGGGTGCCCAGCTCCGTATGGAGGATCACCGCATTTTCATCGAAGCTGACCACCTCCGTAACCCCGGTCATGGAAAGATGGCTCCGGCCCTGCAGGGTCAGCTTGTGGGGCAAAAGCATTTCGTCCATAACGATCCCTCCTTCCGTAAAGGGTATGTCCTTTCGTCCGCCATTATGCTCGGTTGACAGGGAGGATATAATAATTGTAGGGAATGCATATATGCATTCCGCGGAACGGATATATCCGTTCCCTACATTTTCTAAGGAGAATACTATGCTTTTTGATACTCATGCCCATTTGAATGACCCGGCCTTTGACCCGGATCGGGAGGAATTGATGGCAGGTCTCGCCGGAAAAGGCGTCGGCTTTGTGATGAATGCCGGCTGCTCACTTACAAGCTCCCGGGACATTGTCCGCATGGCGGAAAACTACCCCTGGCTCTATGCCTCCGTGGGCTCCCACCCGGACTCTGCCGATGAAGTAAATGAAGAAGTCATTGAGGAATACAGAAAGTTATGTAAACTCAGCCCCAAGGTCAAGGCCATTGGTGAGATAGGTTTAGACTATTATTATGAGGATATTCCCCGTGAAACTCAGAAAAACGCCTTCCGTATGCAGATGGCTCTGGCAAAGGAAGTAAATTTGCCTGCGATCATTCACGAACGGGAGGCCCACGACGACGGCATGCGGATCGTCAAGGAATTTCCCGGGGTTACCGGTGTGTTCCACTGCTATTCCGGCTCTGCGGAGATGTCCCGGCAGCTGGTGAATATGGGCTGGTACATCGGCTTTACGGGCGTTTTGACCTTTAAAAATGCCCGCAAGGCGGTTGAAACCGCTGCGAGCATTCCTTTGGATCGGATCGTACTGGAAACCGACTGTCCCTTTATGGCACCCGAGCCCTTCCGGGGTAAGCGGAACGACCCGGGGTATCTGTACCGTATGGCAGAGCGATTGGCAGAGATCCGGGGGCTTTCTGTAGAAGAAATCGAGGAAATCACCACCGCCAACGCCAAGGCTCTTTACAGACTCTGATTTCGCAGTACCTTAACCAGCTTTTCCACGAATTCCCAGATAGGCGGCTCCAGCCACTTGTCATACAGAATACACATATAAAGTGCCTGATGGCGGTTTTCTACCGGCACAAAGCTGACGTTTTCGATCCGTCTTACACAGCTTTCCGGCACAAGGCAAACGCCTGCCCCCGCCGCCACCAGATCCAGTGCCGCCTGCGCGGTATTGACGGAGCAAACCGTATTCTCCGCCGCCACCGCACCGCTGGCCCACTGGCCGAAGCTGTTCTCCGTCTCTCTGTTAAATACCACCTGTCGCTCCTGCCGTAACCGGGCAGGGGCGATTTGTTCTTCTGCTGCCAGGGGGTGGTCAGAAGGCAGGGCCACGCAGTAGTTCTGCTGGTACAGCTTGCGGAAATGGAGGGTTCTATCCCGGTTGGTGGTGTCCACCACCGCCATATCCAGCTTTTCCTGACGCACCAGGTCCATCAGCTCGTCTGCGGAGCTTTCCGTGATCTGAAAACGGATCCGGTCATTTTCTGCGGCATATTGGGTGATCTCCCTCGCCACCGCACCGTCCAGGGTGCCGGATACCAGTCCCAGCTTGATCACCACCGGAGCACTGACCCGGCTTTCCTGCAGGGTCATGGTGGCATTGTTCAGCTTCTGCAGTGCGGCGTCTACCTGCTCCCGGAAGAAGCGGCCCTCCTCGGTCAGCCGGACATTCCGGCCCACCTTTTCAAAAAGCTTGATACCCCCCAGCTCGTCCTCCAGATGGTGAATGGCACTGCTTAAGGAGGGCTGGGAGATCTCCAGCCGGGCAGCCGCAAGGGTATAATGCTCCACCTGTGCCAGAACAGAAAAATAACGAAGATAGTTGTAGTTCATATGGACACCTCGAAAATCTATAGGTAAAATCTATAGATAAAATATCATAACTATATTGGTTTTTGCAAGAATTATTTGTATAATCCTTCCTGTGCCCGGAAAATTTCCGGGTCTTGCAGCGTTTTTCCCGGTTTTGACCGTTGCGGTTTGGGAAAATCTGTGGTATGATGATTGTTGGGGGATTCCCTCAATAATGATAATAAGGAGAAGCAAAATGAGCTTTACATATAAGGGCCTGAAGGCCGAGCTGCAAAAGCACATCGTAACCGACGAGGAGATCGACCGCAATATGCAGCGGCTGCTGGAGCAGAATCCCCGGATCGCGGAGATCACTGACCGGCCCACCGAAAACGGCGACGAAGTGATTTTAGACTACGCAGGCTTCTGCGACGGCGAGCAGTTCGCCGGCGGTACTGCCGAGAATCAGACTTTGGTGCTGGGCAGCGGTATGTTTATCCCCGGCTTTGAAGAGCAGCTATTAGACAAGGTCCCCGGCGAGGAGGTTACCGTGAAGGTTACCTTCCCCAAAGAGTACCACGCTGACAATCTTGCCGGCAAGGAAGCAGAATTCAAGTGCAAGCTGAAGGCCATTCGGGTGAAGACCCCCTATGAGCTGGACGATACCTTTGCCAAGGAAGTGGGTCAGTGCGAGACCTTTGCCGAGATGCACAAGAAGATGGGCGAAAGCCTGCAGGCTTACTCCGATGACCGGGGCGAGATGGACCTGCAGGACCGGCTCTTACAGCAGGCTGCGGCCACCTTGGAGCTGAACATCACCGACAAGATGCTGCAGGAAGCCATGGACGAGCAGATGCGTAATCTGGAAGCCCAGCTGGCCCAGCAGGGTCTGTCCATTGATATGTACTGCCAGTTCCTGAGCACCACCCGGGAGGCTCTCCGGGAGGAGTTTAAGGCCACTGCCGAAAACGCCATTCGCAGCCGGGCTGCCATCGACGAGATCGTAATGATCGAGGGTCTGACCGCTGAGGAAGAGGATATTGAGCAGGCACTGGAAATCATCTGTCGCCACAACGGCATCACCATTGACCAGCTGAAGGAGCAATTTGACGCCGGTCTTCAGCAGGCCGTTATCAACAGCGTTCTCACCGGCAAGGTCATGCGGCTGATCCGGGATTCGGCTGAAATTACTATTGTATAAAAGTGTCGGAACGACACCTAAAATAAGGAGGAACATACTATGGCAATCGTTTTTGACGAAAATGGCAAGTACGTAGACGAGAAGGGCATCGTAAAGCTGGACCCTTCCAAGTTCGCTGACTGGCAGATCGCAGAAGAGGCAGAAAAGACTCTGCCCTCCGTCGACTTCTTCCGTCAGAAGCTGGGCCTGCTGGAGGACGAGATCATTCCTTACGGCAAGACCCCCAAGATCGACTTCATCAAGGTTATGAACCGTCTGAAGGACAAGCCCGATGGCAAGTTCATCGAGGTTACCGCTGTTACCCCCACCCCCTTCGGCGAGGGTAAGTCCACTGTTTCCCTGGGCCTGATCGAGGGTCTGGGCTACATCGGCAAGAACGCAGGCGGTGCTCTGCGTCAGCCCTCCGGTGGCCCCACCATGAACGTTAAGGGTACCGCTGCCGGCGGCGGCAACGCTCTGCTGATGCCCATGACCGAGTTCTCTCTGGGTCTGACCGGCGACATCAACGACATTATGAACGCTCACAACCTGGCTATGGTTGCTCTGACCGCCCGTATGCAGCACGAGCGTAACAACACCGACGAGTGGCTGGCTGCCAAGGGCCTGAAGCGTCTGGACATCGACCCCAAGCGTGTGGAGATGGGCTGGATCATCGACTTCTGTGCTCAGTCCCTGCGTAATATCATCATCGGTATTGGCGGCCGTCTGGACGGCTTCATGATGGAGTCCAAGTTCGGTATCGCTGTTGGTTCTGAGCTGATGGCTATCCTGGCTGTTGCCAAGGATCTGAAGGATCTGCGTGAGC
>JAFTKA010000031.1 GCA_017456105.1 Oscillospiraceae bacterium
AACCCCATTATGGTTGACGGCACCGGTATGTGCGGCGGCTGCCGTGTTACCGTGGGCGGCGAGACCAAGTTCGCCTGCGTGGACGGCCCTGAATTCGACGGCCACAAGGTTGACTTTGCTGAGCTTATGAGCCGTAACAGCACCTATCGCACCCGCGAGGCCGATGTAAAAGAACACCACGCCTGCCGCATCGAAAAGATGGGCAAGGAACTCATTAAGTAAGGAGGAAACTGTAATGGCTAACATGACTCTCGTTAAGACCCCCATGCCTGAGCAGGATCCTCAGGTTCGTGCCCGTAACTTCAAGGAGGTTGCTCTGGGCTACACTGCCGAAATGGCAATCGAGGAGGCAAACCGCTGCCTAGGCTGTAAGAATCCCAAGTGTGTGGAAGGCTGCCCCGTCAACGTAAGAATCCCCGAGTTCATCAAGAAGGTCCAGGAGGGCGACTTCAAGGCCGCCTATGAGATCATCACCTCCACCAACGCCCTGCCCGCCCTGAGTGGCCGTGTCTGCCCCCAGGAGAGCCAGTGCGAGGCTCAGTGTGTCCGCGGTATCAAGGGTGAGCCCGTTGCCATTGGCCGCCTGGAGCGTTTTGTGGCTGACTGGTACCGTGAGAATGTGAACGCAATGCCCGAAAAGGTGGAATCCAACGGCAAGAAGGTGGCCGTGGTCGGTTCCGGCCCTGCCGGTATGACCTGTGCCAGCGATCTGGCCAAGAAGGGCTATGAGGTTACCATGTTCGAGGCTCTGCACACCGCAGGCGGCGTGCTGGTGTACGGTATTCCTGAGTTCCGTCTTCCCAAGGCCATCGTTGCCAACGAGGTCAAGAAGCTGGAGGCTCAGGGCGTTACGGTTATGACCAATATGGTTATCGGCCGTGTTCTGACCATCGACGAGCTGTTCGAGATGGGCTTTAAGGCTGTGTTCGTGGGCTCCGGTGCAGGTCTGCCCATGTTTATGAACATTCCCGGTGAGTCCCTGGTTGGCGTTATGTCTGCCAACGAGTACCTGACCCGCACCAACCTGATGAAGGCTTATCTGGAGGAGTACGACACTCCCGTGATCAAGTCCAAGTCCGTGGCCGTAGTCGGCGGCGGTAACGTGGCAATGGACGCTGCCCGTTGTGCCATGCGTCTGGGTGCTGAGCATGTTTATGTTGTTTACCGTCGTGGCGAGGCTGAAATGCCCGCCCGTGCCGAGGAAAAGCACCACGCCAAGGAAGAGGGCATCGAGTTCAAGACTCTGTGCAACCCCGTTGAGATCCTGGGCGATGAGAATGGCCGCGTGAAGGCTATGAAGTGCATTCGTATGGAGCTGGGTGAGCCGGACGCTTCCGGTCGCCGCCGTCCTGTGGAAGTTCCCGACAGCGAATTTGAGCTGGAGGTGGACACCGTGATCATGTCCCTGGGCACCAGCCCCAACCCCCTGATCCGGTCCACCACTCCGGGCCTGGAGACCAACCGTAAGGGTTGCCTGATCGTGAACGAAAGCGAGATGACCACCCGCGACGGCGTGTTCGCCGGCGGCGATGCCGTTACCGGTGCTGCCACCGTTATTCTGGCCATGGGTGCCGGCAAGAAGGGTGCCGAGGCTATTGACGCTTATTTGAACTAAGTTTCACTATAAAAAGCCTGCCGTATTTGCGGCAGGCTTTTTTATGTAAACCGATATTGTAATAGCCGACGATATGTGTCTGTAGGGGACGGCCCTCGGACGTCCCGCTCAACCGTTGATAAATTTCATTTCGGGGCGTCGAGGGCGCCGCCCCCTACGATCTGTTTTATGTAAACCTGGTGTAAAATAACTTCCCGGGGCAGGATATCTGCCCCGGGGTGTTGTTTATTCGTCGTATTCCTTGGGAACGTTGGTGATAATGGGCGTGCCGTCCCGGTTCAAAAGCGGTGTCAAACCGCCGGAATAGCCGGAAGCGGCGTACAAATAATTCACGCCCGTCTGCCGGTCCACCAAAACATAGCAGGAAGGGCCGGAAAGGCCGCCCTCAGAGCTGACCTTCACAAAGCGTTTTTCTTTTTTAGCCATTTCAGTCTTCCTTTACGCTCTCCACAAGGCCATTGGCAAGGCCCACCATACCCTGCATCTGGCTGGGAATGATGATCTTGGTGGCCTTTCCGTCGGCCACCTTTTCCATAGCCTGAATGGATTTCAGCTTGATCACCTGATCGTTGGGGGCTTTCTCGTTCAGCATTTCCATGGAATCGGCCAAGGCCTGCTGTACCGCACGAATAGCCTGTGCCTCACCGTCAGCCCGCAGAACTGCTGCCTGCTGCTCTGCCTCTGCCCGGAGGATCGCCGCCTGCTTTTCCGCATCGGCCCGCAAAATTGCGGATTCTCTTTCGCCCTCCGCAATCAAAATGGCAGATTTTTTCTGTCCCTCTGCCTGCAGGATCGCCTGCCGGCGGTCGCGTTCGGCCTTCATCTGCTTTTCCATGGAGGACTGAATGTCCTGAGGAGGCAGAATGTTCTTCAGCTCCACCCGGTTGACCTTGATGCCCCAGGGGTCGGTTGCCTCGTCCAAAATAGCACGCATTTTGGTGTTGATCACATCACGGGAGGTCAGGGTCTGATCCAGCTCCAGATCGCCGATGATATTACGCAGGGTAGTGGCCGTCAGGTTCTCCATGGCCATCATGGGGTGCTCTACACCGTAGGCGTACAGCTTGGGGTCGGTGATCTGGAAATACACCACCGTGTCGATCTGCATGGTAACATTATCCTTGGTGATCACCGGCTGGGGAGGATAGTCCAAAACCTGTTCCTTCAGGCTCACCTTCCGGGCGACTCGGTCAATGAAGGGGATCTTAAAATGCAGACCTACGCCCCACACGGACTGGAACGCACCCAGCCGCTCAATGACGTATGCCCGGGACTGCTGTACCACAGAAATATTCATGATAATGATAAGGAATACCAGAACGGCAATTCCAATTAACGCATATTCCATAATTGCCTCCTTATTCTACCTTTGCGGTTTCTTTTACGGGTGTTACGAAGACCTTTACGCCCTCGACCCGGCAAACGTTTACCAGCGACCCTTCAGAGATCTGTTCTCCTGACTCGCTGCGGGCGGTCCAAACCTGGCCTTCCAGCTTCACCTGACCCTGGCCGCCTACGTTATCGATGGTAACGGTTACCCTGCCGGTCTTGCCGATGACGGCGTCCACATTAGTCCTGATCAGCTTCGGTGTGAAATATCGCTTTGCTACAGGTCGCAGCAGCACCAAAAGCAAGGCCGATACCGCCAAAAACAGCGTGATCTGCAGCCAAAGCTCGCCACCTGCCGCACTGGCGATCAGCGCAGCCAGTGCGCCGATAGCAAACCACAAGGTGGTCATGCTGACGGTGCTTGCCTCTGCGATCAGAAACAGGACCAAAAGTCCAAGCCATATGCCCCAATGCATAGCATATCACCTTCCTTTCCTTTTTAGCATAGCAAAAAAATATTTTAACGTCAAGGATGATATTTCTTCCAAAAAAGGGTGTCATTGCGAGGAGCGGTAGCGACGTGGCAATCCGCACCCCTGCCACCAAAGGTGGTGCGTTGCACCGCACCGCAAGGAAAGCGGATTCCCACGACCAGTTTGCCATCTGGTCTCGGAATGACGTGTGCTTTATAACCCCATAGTAAATTGACATCTTATCAAAAATCTGCTACCATATTTTTGAGGTGATACTATGGCAAAGCTAACGGATCCCGTAACTATATTAAAAGGCGTAGGCCCTACCAAGGCCAAGCAATTTGCAGCCCTCAATATCCATACCCTCCAGGATCTGATTTGCCATTTTCCCAGAGGCTATGAAGACCGCACCAAGCTGGTAACCATCGAAAAGCTGGAGGTGGACAAGCCCGCCTGCTTTAAGGCCATGGTGATGAATTCTCCCCGGACCACCCATATCCGCAAAGGACTGGATATCACCAAGGTGCAGGTGGCTGACCATACCGCTAGACTGAACATCACCTTCTTTAACCAAAAATATACCGCCGAACAGCTGCAGTACGGCAGTGAATATATCTTCTACGGAGCGGTCTCCGGAGATTTTATCGGCTATAATATGACCTCCCCCTCTTTTGAGGCACTGGACAGTGAACCCATCACCACCCGTCGGGTGCTGCCCATTTATCCGCTAACTTCCGGCCTTTCCAACGCATCTATGCTGAAGGCCGTTCGGCAGGCCCTGGCCATCTGCGATCCCCCGGAGGAGATCATTCCCGAGGAAATTCGTCGGGAATACGGCATTTTGCCGGCAGAAAGAGCCTATTATGCCATTCACGAACCTGCCTCTATGGCAGAGGCGGAGCTGGCCAAAAAGCGGCTGATCTTTGAAGAATTCTTCGTTTTCTCCGCAGGACTTTCTTTAATGCGTGCGGCAAGAGCCCAAAAACGGACGGACGCCTATGCAAATTGCGAGCTGTCGGCCTTTTATTCCGCACTTCCCTTCACCCTGACCGGGGCTCAGCAAAGAGCCATCGGAGAAATTGTAACCGATTTTCGTCGGGGAACGCCCATGAACCGGCTGGTCCAGGGAGATGTTGGCAGCGGCAAGACCATGGTGGCCGCAGCAGCAGCTTACTTAACGGTAAAAAACGGCCGTCAGGCCGCCCTGATGGTGCCCACGGAAATTTTGGCGGAGCAGCACTATCAGTCTTTGCAGAAGCTTTTAGCCCCTCTGGGCGTCCGGGTGAGCCTGCTGACAGGCTCTTTGACCCAAAAACAGAAGAAGGATCGCCGTGCGGAGATCGAATCGGGACAGGCAGATCTGGTGATTGGCACCCACGCACTGGTGTCGGAAACCACGGTTTTTGATAATTTGGGGCTTGTGATCACCGACGAGCAGCACCGTTTTGGCGTTGCTCAGCGTTCCAAATTATCGGCTAAGGGCAACGATCCCCACCTTTTGGTCATGTCCGCGACCCCCATTCCCCGGACACTGGCTCTGATTATGTACGGAGACCTGGAGGTTTCCATTTTGGACGAGCTGCCCCCCGGCAGAGAGCCGGTTGACTCGTTCCTGGTGGGCGAAAATATGCGATTTAGGATCAATGCCTTTATCCGCAAGCAGGTCTCCGAGGGGCATCAGTGCTTTGTGGTCTGCCCGGCCGTGGAAGAAACCGAGGATCTGGGCATCAAGGCGGCTACCGTTTGGGCTGACACCCTGAAAAAGACCGTCTTCCCGGATCTGAGAATCGCTCTGCTCCACGGACAGATGAAGGGTGCGGAAAAAGAGGCGGTCATGACGGACTTTGCCGCAGGGAATGCGGACGTTTTGGTGGCAACCACCGTCAT
The DNA here is from genome assembly GCA_017456105.1 of Oscillospiraceae bacterium. The sequence goes on from JAFTKA010000031.1 coordinate 5,305, forward strand.
CGAGGTTGGCGTGGACGTACCCAATGCCACCCTGATGGTCATTGAGGACGCAGACCGGTTCGGTCTTTCCCAGCTCCACCAGCTTCGCGGCCGGGTGGGCCGGGGCAAGGCAAAGAGCTACTGTATCCTGACCACCCACAACAAAAACAACGACACCCTCCATCGGTTAAAGGCCCTTTGCAGTACCAACGACGGCTTTAAAATTGCGGAAGAAGACCTGCAAATGCGTGGCCCCGGTGATTTCTTTGGCTCAAGACAATCGGGCCTTCCCGTGTTCCGGGTGGCAAATTTAAGCTGCGACCTGCAGACCCTGAAACAGGCCCAGCAGGCCTCTGCCCGGTGGATCGACACCCAAGGCACTGCCAATACCCCGGAAGCGGTGGCTTTGCGGCAGCGAATCGGGGAATTGTTCCTCAGGGCAAAGGATACCATGAATTAACAAAATACAACATATTGTGGTATTGACCGGGGAATGGAACTATTCCCCGGTTCTTTTTTATTTTTGCGGTGTTTTTTTCAAAAAAGGTATTGATTTTCCTATAAAATCAAGCTATAATGGGTAAACGCGTGAGCAAAAAACATAAGAGGAGGTGTAACAATGCCTAACATCAAGTCCTCCAAGAAGGATGTCATCAGATCTAAAGTTGCTTATGAGAAGAACAAGGCCCAAAAGACTGCTCTGAAGACCGTTGTCAAGAAGTTCGACGCTTCCCTGGAAGCCGGCGACCGTACTGTGGCTGAGGCTGCTTACAAGGCTGCTGTTGTCGCTGTTGACAAGGCTGTCAAGAACGGTATCCTGCACAAGAATACCGCTGCCCGCAAGAAGAGCAGCATGACTCTGCGTCTGAACAAGCTGGCCTAATGAGGTTCTCTGAAAATATCTCCTTCCGAGTTTCTTGGAAGGAGTTTTTTCATTTTATGGCACTTTTCTCCTAAAATGCGTCATTCC
>JAFTKA010000032.1 GCA_017456105.1 Oscillospiraceae bacterium
ACCGATGTTATGAGTCCGTATCCCATCGTGGGCAAGCTGGAGGCTTTCGGCTTCTTTGTTCAGGAGATCGACGGCCACGACTTTGACGCTCTGGAGGAGGCCTTCAACAAGGCCAAGACCGTCAAGGGTATGCCCTCCGCGATCGTGATCAAGACCACCAAGGGCAAGGGCGTTTCCTACATGGAAAACAATGCCGGCTGGCACGGCAAGGCCCCCAACGACGAAGAGTATGAGCAGGCCATGAATGAGCTGAAGGCTCAGCTGGCAGAACTGGAGGCGTAACTATGGCTGAAATGAAGAAGGTCGCTACCCGCGACAGCTACGGCAACGCTCTGAAGGAGCTGGCCGCTGAATATGATAACCTGGTAGTTTTGGACGCTGACCTGGCCGGTGCTACCAAGACCGGTGTGTTCCAGAAGGCTTACCCCGAGCGGCATTTTGATTTCGGTATTGCCGAGGCCAACATGATGTGTGCTGCTGCCGGTATGTCCACCATGGGTCTTGTTCCCTTCGCCAGCAGCTTCGCAATGTTTGCTGCAGGCCGTGCTTTTGAGCAGGTCCGTAACTCCATCGGCTACCCCCATATGAATGTGAAGATCGGTGCTACTCACGGCGGTATCTCCGTGGGTGAGGACGGTGCTTCCCATCAGTGCTGCGAGGATTTCGCTCTTATGCGTTCCATTCCCGGCATGACCATTATCTGCCCCGCTGACGACGTGGAGGCAAGAGCCGCTGTTCGGGCTGCTTATCATCACGAGGGCCCTGTATATCTGCGTTTTGGCCGTCTGGCTCTGCCCGTATTCCACGACGAGGACTACAAGTTCGAGATCGGCAAGGGTGAGGTGCTGAAGGACGGCAACGATGTTGCCATTATTGCCAATGGCCTGATGACCTATGAAGCCATCGTGGCCGGCGAGGAGCTGGCAAAGCTGGGCATCAACGCCCGCGTCATCAACATCGCAACCATCAAGCCCCTGGACGAGGAGCTGGTTGTGAAGGCTGCCAAGGAGTGCGGCAAGGTCATTACCTGCGAAGAGCATTCCATCATCGGTGGTCTGGGTGAGGCCGTTTCCAGTGTGCTGGCTGAAAAGTGCCCCACCATCGTTCGCCGCATCGGCGTCAACGACGAGTTCGGCCACTCCGGTCCTGCTGCTGCACTGCTGAAGCAGTTTGGCCTTAGTAGCGAGCATATCGTGGAAGTTGCCAAAGAGCTTTGCGGTAAGTAAAATAAATAGAAAAGCGGGTGGTTATCCACCCGCTTTTGCTATTGGACGAGGAATACTCCTGCTTACAATGACTACGGCAGTATATAGGGCGATTCGTGAATCGCCCCTACGACATAAAGGGAAAATGTGCGATAAAATATGCAGGGAACGGATAAAGCCGTTCCCTACGAATAAAACCTCCCGGGTGAAAACCCGGGAGGCTTTTAATATCACTTAGTGAAAACAAACCGTGCAGCATCATTGGAAAGCCAATTAGCCAACACATCTAGTTCAAGACAGTTCCAATCGCTGGGAACCTCTACGGCATACCAACCGACCAACTTTTTTCCGGGAGCAATTTCTCCATCAAGGGTGTTGCTGTCAAAAGCACAGTCCGCATTAAAGGAGTCGCTGCATTTTACATCATCAACATATGCGTCAAACAATAAAAAACTGCTGATCGATTGCCTTTCCTCAGAAATATTCTCAACAGTGAATTTGACGCCTACAAAGACATTGCCTGATTCCGGTGTAAAAAATTCATCTCCGGTGGTTTCCTTAATTTCTGTTGCGGTGAACTTCAGATCACGGAATACGGCGGTTTCGTTTAGACCGAAAGTGTCGCTTTTTAGCTCAGGCGGTTGTTGCTCCTGAACGGGATTGATTTCCTTGGTGGGGGGATCTTCTACAGTGCACGCGGGAAGTGCAAACACAAAGCAAAGACACAAAAATAGGCATATAATTCTTTTCACGGCGAGTCCCTCTCTTTTCTTTACACATAATAACCGATATTGGTTAATAGTATTATACACCGAATGCGGTTATGATGTCAAGTGAAAAGAGGTGCTGTTTATGATCTCCTATGAGAAACTTTGGACTGTCATGAAATCGAGGGGAATATCCCAATACATGCTTATCAAGGATTACCATATCAGTCCCGGGCAGATTACACGGTTAAAGAGAAATGAAAGTGTCAGTACCCATACGATTGAAACATTTTGCCGCATTCTAAAATGTCAGGTCGGAGACATTATGGAATATATTGAAGACGAAAAATAAAGCCTCTCCTGTGGGAGAGGCTTTATTGTGGGCGATTCGTGAATCGCCCCTACGACATAAAGGGAAAATGTGCGATAAAATATGCAGGGAACGGATAAATCCGTTTAAGCGGAATGCATAAATGCATTCCCTACAAATATATTTAAAAACAATAATTTTCAATTTTCCATTTTCAATTTTCAATTAAAAAGCCTCTCCGGTCGGAGAGGCTTTTAATATTAGATTCTTGCGACGCCGGTGCGGCGGGCGGCTTCGGCAACTGCCTTGGCGACGGCCGGACCCACTCTCTTGTCGAAAGCGGCGGGGATAATGTATTCCTCGTTCAGCTCGTCGTCGGAAATCAGGTTTGCCAGTGCCTCGGCGGCGGCGACCTTCATTTCTTCGTTGATCTCGGAGGCTCTGACATCGAAAGTGCCACGGAAAATGCCGGGGAAGGCCAGCACATTATTGATCTGGTTGGGGAAGTCGGAACGGCCGGTGGAAACCACTCTTGCTCCGCCTGCCTTGGCGTCCTCCGGGAAAATCTCCGGAGTGGGGTTGGCACAGGCGAAGATGATGGAATCACTTGCCATGGTCTTGACCATCTCGGTGGTCAGTGTGCCGGGGGCGGAAACGCCGATAAATACGTCAGCACCCTTGATCACATCGGCAAGAGAGCCCTTTTCGCAGTTCAGGTTGGTAACCTGAGCCATCTCCTCCTTGATCCAGTTCAGGTTTTCACGGCCGGCATAAATGGCACCGGTACGGTCGGTCATAACCACATTCTTGAAGCCGGCGGACAGGAGAAGTTTCACAATCGCGATGGCGGCTGCACCGGCACCGGAGGTTACGATCTTCACGTCCTCTTTCTTCTTGCCAACCACCTTCAGGGCGTTTACAAGGCCTGCCAGGGTAATGACGGCGGTGCCGTGCTGGTCGTCGTGGAAGATGGGAATGTCGCACTTTTCCTTCAGCTTCTTCTCGATCTCAAAGCAGCGGGGGGCGGAGATGTCCTCCAGGTTGATGCCGCCAAAAGAGCCGGAGATCAGGTAGACTGCGTTGACGAACTCGTCCACGTCCTTGCTCTTGATGCAAAGAGGGAAGGCGTCCACGTCGCCAAAGGACTTAAACAGGGCACATTTGCCCTCCATAACGGGCATACCGGCTTCAGGGCCGATGTCGCCCAGACCCAGAACGGCAGTGCCGTCGGTGATGACCGCACACAGATTGTGGCGGCGGGTCAGCTCATAAGATTTATTCACGTCCTTCTGGATCTCCAGACAGGGCTGTGCAACGCCGGGAGTATATGCCAAAGACAGATCCTCCTTGCTGGCACAGGGGACGGTGCTGATGACTTCGATTTTGCCGCCCCACTCACCGTGAAGCCGCAGGGATTCCTTTGCGTAATCCATAATATATATCCTCCTAAAAATAATTTACAAATTAAGGGGCAATGGTGCTCATCGGACTGGTTCTCAGTACCGCAACCACCACCAGGCGGCCGTTGGTTACAGAATAGTCGCAGGTGGATAAGGTGATGAGCTTGTCGCCGTATTGGGGTGTGATGCCGGTATCATAATAGGAAAGAGCCTTGCAAGTGGAAATGTAATTATCAAATTCCTCCGCCGTTTCGGCATCGACAAAGCGGTGGTAGGCAAAGCCTTCGCCCATAGTGGCGGTGGTCAAAAATACTGCCACAACTTCATATGCGTTACGGGAGAACAGGGTGTCAAACTGAATGTAGCGGTGGCTTTCATAGAATGGCCGGTTCTTATAGGACAGCAGGGGAGCGAACATAGAGCCGTCCTTCATATTATGACCGTAGATGGTGATGTTGTCCGAGGGAGTGAGAAGATCGCATTCCTCCCGGGCGTACAGGCAGCCGTGGTTACTCTGCTTTTTTTCAAAGCTGCGGTGCAGGTAATAGTCCGTCCGGTCGGGGGTGTGCATCACCGGGTAATTGATCTTGGTATCTTCGATCTTCAGCCAGCCGGAGAAGTCGGGATTTCTCTCATAAAGAGGGGCGTATTCCCGGAGGACGCTCATGGTCAGGCCGGTATCCGGGTCGGTAACCTCCACAAAGGCGGAAAGCTGAACATCGTCGGACACGGTGGGGTTGCGGTTGGCTTCCACAATGCCCAATAGCTCCTGAAATTCGGACTGGTGCTTATGGGAGTTCAGGTAATAGCGGATCAGGAAGTAGCCGCTGACTAAGAAAACAGCCAGAAATATGAGCGTCAAAACCGTATATAGACGTTTCTTCACTGGCCACACCTTCCTTTCGATATTATTATACTGATTTTGCAAAAAAAGTAAAGAACAATCTGACAGTTGCAGAAGAAACTGTATAATGCTATAATAAAAGCAGTCTTTTACAAAGGAGAATTGGTATGATTTCCAAAGCTATCTGTGAACGTGTCCTCCGGGCGGCGGTAGCCACCGGGGCGGACTATGCGGAAATTTTTGCGGAGAATACCGTCAATCACGCCATCAATATGATCGCTTCCAAGGTGGATTCCATCAAGGATACGGTGGTGGCCGGTGCGGCGGTGCGGGTATATAAGGGTCTGAGAAGCGTGATGGCTTCCACCGTGGATACCTCCGAGGAGGGCCTTATTCGCTGTGCTCAGCAGGCTGCCGATGCTCTGGGGCAGGGATCAGCTCAGATCGATATCGTGCTGAAAGAGCGGGTATTTGGCGACATTCACCCGGTGAAGATCGTGCCCAGCTCCGTTTCCAACCGGGAAAAGGTGGAAATCCTGAAGGAGGGCTATTTTGCCGCCAAGGATTACAGCGAGAATATCCGGCAGGTTACAGGCTTTTTGCTGGATGTGGATCACAATATCCTGATCGCAAACACCGAGGGGCTGTACGCACAGGATCGGCAGGTAAGAACCAGACTGTCCGTGTCCGCGGTTGCGGAGGTGGACGGTCAGACTCAGACCGGTGCATTTAATCCCGGCAGACGTATGGGTCTTGAGATGTTTGATACGGTGGTCCCCAAGGAAGTGGGTATTGCCGCCGCCCGGCAGGCAGTTACCATGGCCGGTGCGGGCTATTGTCCGGCGGGTGTGATGCCTGTTGCCATCGAAAACGGCTTTGGCGGCGTCATCTTCCACGAGGCCTGCGGACACTCCCTGGAGGCTTCCTCCGTGGCCTACGGGCAGAGTCAGTTTACAGGAAAGCTGGGCCAGAAGATCGCAAACGAAAAGGTTGCTGCCATTGACGATGGCACGATCCCGGGTGCCTGGGGTTCTGTCAACATTGATGACGAGGGTACGCCCGCCCGAAAGAATGTATTGATCGAAAAGGGCGTGCTGAAGTCCTATATGATCGATAAGTTCAATGGCCGGAGAATGGGCATGGAATCCACCGGCAACGCCCGTCGGGAAAACTACAGCTACACCCCCACCTCCCGTATGACCAATACCTATATTGCTCCCGGTGATGACAAGAATGAGGACATTATCGCCTCCATTGAGTACGGCCTTTATGCCAAACAGATGGGCGGCGGCTCGGTCAACCCCGTTACCGGTGAATTTAACTTTGCGGTGAACGAGGGCTATCTGATTCGCAACGGCAAGATCTGCGAGCCTGTACGGGGTGCAAGCCTGGTGGGTAAGGGCAGTGAAGTCATTCAAAACATCGATATGGTGGGAACGGATCTGGATATGGGTCAGGGTATGTGCGGCTCTTCCAGCGGCTCGGTGCCTACCAATGTGGGACAGCCCCTGATCCGGGTGAGCTCCATTACTGTGGGAGGTAGATGATATGCTTTTTGCAGAATTTAAGAAGATCTGTATGGAAAAGGCTCAGGCGTTGGGTCTTACAGAGTACGAATTGTACTATCAGGCCGGACAGGGCGTCAGTGTAGAAGTGTTCCAGCAGGAGATCAATGAGTTTAGTGCCTCCAATGAGGGCGGCGTATGCTTCCGGTGTATCGTAAACGGAAAGATGGGTTATGCCGCCA
>JAFTKA010000033.1 GCA_017456105.1 Oscillospiraceae bacterium
AACCCCCTGTATGAAAGCTGGCTTGCCCTGTATAAAGGATAATAAAAAAACACCGGAGCATCAGCTCCGGTGTTTTTTATAGCTGTTTCTTTTTGCGGACACGAAGATAAACCTTATCTCCCAAATCGAAGAGCCGCTGTACCGCAAAGAACACGGTGGGCGTCATAATGAGCAGCGTCAGCATCACCAGGGTGGTGGACAGATTGCCGGATTGCAGGGACAAAAGATCCCGTAAAAGGGTAAAACACAGTAAAAGTGCCACAGCCATCAAGGCCCAAATGAGGATCCGGAACTTGTCGAAGGGCTTGCAGACCTGGAACAACACCAGAAGACCTACTACCGCCAAAATCGCAGTGCATACGGTCTGGAAGGGGGTGAAGGGAAGGTCAAAAACCGCCATAAAGCCCTGAGCCGTCAGCACCACAAAGATGTTGGTAAGACCGCCGGGGAAGGCACGCCGGAGCACACCTGTGATAAACCTGCCATGCACCCGCTCGTAATTGGGCTCCATGGCCAGGAAGAAAGAGGGCACACCGATGGTCAGAGCGGAGATAATGCTCAGGTGCAACGGCTCCAGAGGATAGGGCCAGCTGGTAAACAGGGTGATCAGAGCCAGAGCCAGGGAGAAGATGTTCTTCACCAGGAACAAGGCTGCCGCCCGCTGAATGTTGTTAATGACCCGACGGCCCTCTGCCACAATATGGGGCATGGCACCGAAATCCGAATCCAAAAGCACCAGCCGGGCCACCTGAGAAGCGGCCTGAGCACCGCTGGCCATGGCGATGCCGCAGTCCGCCTGCTTCAGAGCCAGCACGTCATTGACGCCATCGCCGGTCATGGCAACGGTGTGTTTTTTCTGCTGCAGAGCGATCACCAATTGCTTTTTCTGATCGGGGGTTACCCGGCCGAAGACGGTGTATTTTTCCGCGGCGTCCAAAATGTCTTCAAAACTATGTAAGGTGGTGGCGTCAATGTAGGTATCGGCGTTTTCAATGCCCGCCCGCTGAGCCACCTGAGAAACCGTAACGGGGTTGTCGCCGGAAATGACCTTGATGGCAACACCTTGCTTTGCGAAATAGGAGAAGGTCTCCTGTGCGTTTTCTCTTATCCGGCTGGTCAGCAGCACAAGTGCCAGAGGTGTCAGCTTTTCTGCTTCCAAATGCTCGGAAAGGGCATCGGCATAGGAAGCAACCAGCAGCACCCGATAACCGTTTTCAGACCAGGAATTCACCGTTTCCGCAATTTCCCCGAACCTTTTACCCATCACAAATTCGGGAGCACCCACCAGGAAACTGCCCTGATCTTCAAAGTCGCCGCCGCTCCACTTAGTCTGGGAGGTAAAGGGGAAATAAGCGGTGCAGTTCCAATGGGACTCGCCGCCAAACATCTCCCGTAAAGCCCGGGCGGTGTCGTTTTCCGGCTCACGGCTGCCATACAGGGCGGTCATGATCGCTTCCAGTCGCTCGGGGGAATCGTCGGTCAGAGGAAGAATATTTTCCACTTCCATGGAAGGCTCGGTGATGGTGCCGGTCTTATCCACACACAGCACATCTACCCGGGCCAGGGTCTCAATGCAGTTCATATCCTGCACCAGCACCCGCTTTTTGGAAAGCTTGATGGCAGAAACCGCCAAAGCAACACTGGTCAGCAGATACAAGCCCTCGGGGATCATACCAACCAATGCGGCCACAGTGGCCTCGGAGCTTTGCTGCAGACCCAGCTTCAACACGGAAAACTGCTGATAAAACAGCAGTAGACCAATGGGGATCAGGGCATAGCCCACCACCCGGATCAGCTTGTCCAGGGATCGCATCATTTCCGACTTTGCGGCAGTGGGATTTTTCTTGGCTTCACTTGCCAGCTTGGCGGCAAAGGAGGCATCGCCCACGTTGGTCAGCCGGGCGTTGCCCCGACCGGCAATCAAAAAGCTACCGGAAAGAAGGGTATCCCCCGGTGCTTTTTTCACAGGATCGGCTTCGCCGGTAATCAGGGATTCGTTGACCTGAATTTCTCCGTCCACCAACACCGCATCTGCACAGATCTGGTCGCCGGCGGAAAAGGCCACGATGTCGTCCCGCACCAAATTGTCCCAGCGAACCTTAATAAATTCTCCGTCCCGGAGGGCGGTGGCCTCGTGGGGAGCGACCAGCGTCAGCTTATCTACTGCCCGCTTGGCCCGGATCTCCTGAAAGCAACCAATGATCGTGTTCACAAGCACCACGATCAGGAAGGTCATATTCATGGGGGAAGAGCCGCTCAGCAGCAAAATAGCCGCCAGCACCAAAAACACCAGATTAAAGAAGGTAAACAAGTGGGTAAGAATGATCTGACCTTCTGTTTTGCCTTGCTTCGCGGTGATCCGGTTGGTAAGTCCGGCCTCTGTTCGCTGCCGGACTTCTTCAGATGTCAGTCCTCTGTATTCCATAAAGACCTCCCATAGATGATCAAAAGACTGCCCTCACGCACCGACACGGTGGCGGGCTTGCCCACGAACTGATTGCTGACTCCCAAAGGGAAACCGGCAGTCAGGGTGGCGTCAAACAGGGGATATTTCAGGTTTTCCAGGGTTACGCCCCGGGCATCTTGCCCCATACAGAACAGGGAAATATACCCGGAGGCGGTTTTGGGGAAGGAAACAGAGCCGTCCTTTAAGAGGGTAACGATCTGCTCTTTGCCGATCAGATACCCCTTTGCCCCACGATCAGCCAAAAACTGCAGGGTCTGAAAATTGGCAACGGTGTGGTCAAGCCTTGGACCGTCCAAACTGCCGTAGAGCAAAAATTCTTTATAGCCCAGCTCCAGACCCTTGCGGACTGCCAGCATGGCATCGGTATCATCTTTCTCCACAGGAAACAGCTTTGCACCCTCCGGCACATAGCCCAGGGAGTCAAAATCCCCCAAAATGCCGTCAGGGGTCAAACCAAGAGCCTCTGTGTGGCTAAGACCACCATCGGCAGCCAGAATATAGTCGTCCGGACGGATCGGATCGACAAGTCCGGCAAAGCCACCGGCACAGAAAATAATACAGCGAGCCAAGGTAACACCCCCCTTTTTTCAATATAGTATCACAAATAAAAACAAAGGGCAATATGTTCATTCTACTGCTATTTGTCCGTTTGGAATGTAGGGAAAGGATTTATCCTTTCTGCGGAACGCATAAATGCGTTCCCTACGATCTTTTTCGAGGTGCGGAAGGCCTGAGAAAAAGCAAAAGCCGCAGGCATTGCCTGCGGCTTCGCTAAAAAGAGGAAAAATGAAAAAGAGGAAAAATCAATCTTTGTGTCTTTATCATATAAGGAAGATGTGAAGAAAATAAGCGGAGAAATTTTAAGTTTTTATTAAGTTGACCGTATTTTTTACAATAGTGGTTTGACGCAAGCACAAAAATGGAGTATGATACAGAAAAAGGAGGGCGGCCAATGCTGAATAAACTGCAGGCGGTGGAAAGCCGCTATGAGGAGATCTGTGCCCGGAGTGAGCAGCCGGATTTTTATAATGATCCGAAAAAGGCAGCGGCCTTTCTGCGGGAGCGAAATGACCTGGAGCCCATCATAGAGGCCTACCGGGCGTACCGGAAGGCGGAGCAGGATATGCTGGAAGCCCAGGAGCTGATGGCAGACCCCGAAATGAAGGAGCTGTGTCAGGAGACCTACCAAGCCGCAAAAAAAGAAAAAGAAGAGCTTTACAATCAGCTGCAGATTCTATTGCTGCCCAAAGACCCTAACGACGATAAAAGTGTCATTGTGGAGATCCGGGGCGGCGTGGGCGGCGAGGAAAGTGCGTTGTTTGCCCATAGCCTGTTTCGTATGTATTCCATGTATGCCGCCCGAATGGGCTGGTCCGTGGAGCTGATGAACTATAATGATACGGAGCTGGGCGGCGTCAAGGAAGCGGACTTTGTGATCAACGGCCGGGGAGCTTATTCAAGACTCAAATACGAGTCCGGTGTCCACCGGGTACAGCGTGTGCCGGAGACCGAGTCCGGCGGCCGTGTTCATACCTCCACCGCCACGGTGGCGGTGCTTCCTGAGATGGAGGAGGTAGATGTGCAGATCAATCCCGCGGACATTGAAATGCAGGTCTACCGGGCCAGCGGTGCCGGCGGTCAGCACGTCAATAAGACCAGCTCTGCCGTGCGGCTGATCCACAAGCCCACGGGCATTGTGGTGGCCTGTCAGGAGGAGCGGAGCCAGGTGCAGAACCGGGAAAAGTGTATGCGTATGCTGGCCTCCAAGCTCTATGAGATCCAGCAGGAAAAGCTGGAAAACGAAGTTACCGGTATGCGTCGCAGTCAGGTGGGAACGGGTATGCGGAACGAGCGGATCCGCACCTACAATTTCCCCCAGGGCCGGGTAACGGATCACCGGATCAATCTGACCCTTTATAAGATCGATCAGGTGATGGACGGAGCCATCGACGAGATCATCGATGCTCTGGCCACTGCCGACCAGGCAGAGAAACTGAAAAATAATAGTTGAAAGTTGAAAGTTATGGAATTTATTACAAATTCACCGATAGAGACTGAACGGGTGGGCATCGCGTTGGCAGAAAAGCTTTCTGCCGGAGATGTGATCGCCTATGAGGGCGATCTGGGTGCGGGCAAGACGGCCTTTACCCGGGGCATTGCCCGGGGCCTGGGGATCACCGACCCGGTAACCAGCCCCACCTATACTATCGTCAATGAATACCTGTCGGGAAAATATCCTTTGTTCCATTTTGATATGTACAGACTCCATTCTGCCGAGGACCTCTTTGACATTGGCTGGGAGGATTATCTGGAGCGGGGCGGCATCTGTGCCGTGGAATGGAGCGAAAACGTCCGGGACGCTTTGGACGGTGCGATTGTGGTAAAGATCGAAAAAACCGGGGACGAGTCCCGGCGTATTACGGTTACGGGAGGGGAACGGTTTGAAGATATTAGCCTTTGAGACCTCTGCCAAGGCAGGCTCTGTGGCCCTCTTAGAAGACGGTAAGCTCCTAGGCGAAAGCTATCAGAACACAGGCCTGACCCACAGCCAGACCCTGATGTCCATGGCAGAAGCTCTGCTGAACCACTGCGGTGTAACCGTTCAGCAGGTGGACGCAGTGGCGGTAGCTGCCGGCCCGGGCAGCTTCACAGGTGTGCGGATCGGTGTGGCGGCGGCAAAGGGTCTTGCCTGGGGCGGGGAAAAGCCCTGCTATGGTGTGTCCACCCTGGAAGCCATGGCACTGAGCCTGGGCATTTATGAGGGCATCGTGTGTCCTGTGATGGACGCCCGGAGAAGCCAGGTCTATAACGCTTTGTTCTCGGCTGAAGGCGGTGTCTTAACCCGATTGCAGGAAGATCGAGCCATTTCCCTGGAAGACCTGAAAAAAGAATTAAAAAATTGCGAAAAACCCATTTTTTTGGTTGGCGACGGCAGTATTTTGTGCTATAATACATTGGTAGAAGACGTGCCGCAGCTGCGGCTGCCCCCGGAACACCGTATGCATCAGCGTGCCTCCGGTGTTGCACTGCTGGCGAAAATGCAGATCGATAGCGGGGTCAGCGGAGACGGTGCAGCCTTAAGCCCCAATTATTTAAGACTTTCCCAGGCAGAACGGGAACGCCTGGCCCGGGAGGAAGAAAAGGAGAAAGAAAAATGAGCAAGGTACATGTGTTGAACCACCCTTTGATCCAGCATAAACTGGCCATTCTGCGTAACGAGAGAACCAGCGTTAAGGAATTCCGTGAACTGATCAGCGAGATCGCAGGCCTCATGTGCTATGAGGCAACCCGGAATCTGCCCACCCGTGAGGTGGAGGTCAAGACCCCTGTTGCTATGGCCAAATGCCGTATGCTGGCAGGCAAGAAGCTGGCCATCATTCCCATTCTCCGTGCAGGTTTGGGCATGGTAGACTCCATGGTGGATATGATCCCCTCTGCCAAGATCGGCCACATCGGTCTTTATCGGGATCCCGAGACCCATATGCCTGTGGAATACTACTGCAAGCTGCCCGAGGATATCGGCAACCGTCAGGTCTTCGTGGTAGACCCTATGCTGGCCACCGGTGGCTCTGCCATCGCAGCCATTGATTTTTTGAAGAACCACGGCTGTAAGCACATCATTATGATGAACATCATCGGCTGCCCCGAGGGCGTAAAGGCCGTACAGGAGGCTCACCCCGATGTGGACATCTACCTGGCCGCTCAGG
>JAFTKA010000034.1 GCA_017456105.1 Oscillospiraceae bacterium
CAGCTTGCCCACGATGGGATACGGACTCATAACATCGGTGATCTTGCCGTCGATCTGCAGACCGTTGTTATCCACAACGATGCAGAGGTTGTCCAGCTTGTAGTGAGCAGCGGACATGCAAGCCTCCCAAACCTGACCCTCCTGGATCTCGCCGTCGCCCAGCAGGGAGTAAACACGGTTGGTCTTGCCGGTGTGCTTGGCAGCCAGTGCCATACCCACAGCAACGGAAATGCCCTGACCCAGAGAGCCGGTGGACATATCTACGCCGGGAACCATATTCATATTGGGGTGGCCCTGCAGATAGCTGTCAATATGACGGAAGGTGGGCAGATCCTCTACCGGGAAGAAACCCCGGTTCGCCAAAGTGGCATACAGGCCGGGGGTGGTGTGGCCTTTACTCAGCACAAACCGGTCGCGACCCTCCCACTTAGGATTCTTAGGATCAATGTTCATTTCCTTAAAATACAGATACGTAAAGGTCTCGGCTGCAGACAGACTGCCGCCGGGGTGGCCCGCCTTAGCACCGTGGGTAGATTCGATCACACCCATACGGACCTTGCAAGCCGTGATTTGCAGTTGCTTCTTTTCGCTGGAAGTCATGGTGTTCCTCCTTGTATTTTCCTTGCGGCCGCAGCCGCCTATAACAGTATAATCATATCATTAAATTCATCGTCTTGCAAGCACTTTACCAGAAAAAGGCAGTCAATATCAGCAAGAATCCGAAATTAAATGCCGAAAAAGCCGCGATATAGCCGAAAGACCCCTTGGGATTGTGCTTAGTGTACTCCCGGAAGGTAATAAGGCTTGCCAAAGACGCGATCAGCGTACCCACACCGCCAATGTTCACACCCAGCAAAAGCTCCCGATAGTTTTCCGTAAACTGGGAAAGCAAAATGGCCGACGGCACATTACTGATCACCTGACAGGACATCACGCTGAACAGCAGGGTATTTTTCTGCAGCAGCCAGGAAAACAGATCCCGCACCGCCTGAATTCTTGCCATATTCCCGGCAAACACGAAGAAAAACACAAAGGTTAAAAGCAGCGGATAGTCAACCTTTTTCAGGGCATCTCTATCCATAAAAATAAGCGTTACCGGAATCACGATCAGGCCGATCCAGTAGGGAATGCCCCGGAACACGATGGCAATAGCCAACGCAAACAGAACCAAATATACCGCCGTGCGGCCCTTGGGCACAGGGGTATCCTTCCCTGTCAGACTCAAAGGCTCCGACTTTACAAACAGACAGCACACCGTGATCAATGCGATCGCAATGGCAAAGGGTGGAGCCATAATGGTCATAAATTCCCCGTTGGGGATCTGAAATTTGGAGTACAGATACAGGTTCTGGGGGTTTCCAAAGGGCGTCAGCATACCGCCCAAATTGGCGGCAATATTCTGCATAATAAAGGTAAAGGCCATATACCGGTTTTTCCCGGTGGTGGACAGCACAAAGTACCCCAAAGGCAGAAAGGTCAGCAGTGCCATATCGTTGGCGATCAGCATGGAGCCGATAAAGGTAATGTAAACCAGTGCCAGAATGCTCATTCTGGTGGTCTTGCAAAGGCTAACGATTCGCCTTGCCAGCATGTAGAAGAAATTCACATTCTTCAGGGCACAGACCACCGCCAAAACGCAAAACAGGCACACCAAAGTCTTCACATCAAAATAGCCTAAGTACGCCTTATCAAAGGGTACGAAAAAGCAGGTAACGGCCGCCGCCAAAAAGGCCACCGCCATCACCACATTTTTCTTCAAAAAGGCCAGCAAGAAAACCATCTTCTTTCTTTTTGTGTCCACAATATCATAGCAGATAATCGTCAAAATGCAAGAAAAACATCTATGCTGCATTGACATACCCTGCCCCATATGAGATAATAACGGGACAATCTCCATTGGAGGAAAAAAGATGATTTTCGGAAAACAGATCAATCGATATTATATAAGGTTTGCACCCATGCTGCTTCTAGGACTTTTCTCCCTTGTGGCGGTGGACTATCTGCAGCTGGTGATCCCCAACCTGTACCAAATGGTGATCAACGGAATCACCGAAGGTCAGGTTTCCGTAGACGGTGTAATGCTCCCCTTTGACATGGACTTCCTGCTGGACCGGATCTGCCTTCCCATCGCAGGGATCGTACTGTGTATGGTCGTGGGCCGGTTTTTGTGGCGGTTCTGTTTCTTCGGAGCAGCCATTCGGGTGGAAAAGGACTTAAGAGACAGAATGTTCAACCACGCCAAGGACCTGAGCCAGGAGTTCTACCACACCAACAAGATCGGCGACCTGATGAGCCTGTTCACCAACGACCTGGACACCGTCCAGGAGTGCTACGGCTGGGGCATTATGATGTTCTTCGACGCCCTGCTGTTGGGAGCGTTGGCCATTTATAAAATGTTCAAAATGGACGCCTTCCTCACCGGTCTGACCCTGATCCCCATCAGCTTGCTGCTGGTTTCCTCCACCCTGGTGGGAAAATCCATGACCCGGAAGTGGGATAAGCGGCAGGAGGCCTACTCCAAGCTGTCCGACTTTTCTCAGGAGAGCATCACCGGTATCGCGGTCATCAAGGCCTTTGTAAAAGAAACCAAGGAGCTGATGGCCTTCGGCAAGCTCAATAAGGAAAATGAGGATATCAACGTCTCCTATACCAGCACCTCGGTGCTGCTGCGAATTCTCGTAACGTTGTTCGTGGAAAGCGTCATTTGCATCATTTTGGGCTACGGCGGCTACCTTGTGTACCACGACCGCTTTAACCCCGGCCAGTTGGTAGAATTCTCCGGCTACTTTACCGCCGTGGTCTGGCCTGTGATGGCCGTAGCGGAGCTGATCGATATGACCTCCCGGGGCAAGGCTTCCCTGATCCGCATCAGTAAGTTCCTGGAAACCAAACAGGACGTGGTGGATCGTCCCGACGTAACCCCCTTAAAGGACATCAAGGGCAGTATTGAATTCCGGAATTTAAGCTTCCGGTATCCCGACGGTGAATTTGACGTGCTGGAAAACGTCTCCTTTACGGTCAACGCCGGAGAAAGTGTGGGCCTTGTGGGCAAAACCGGTGCCGGCAAAACCACCCTGGTCGACCTGCTCCTGAGGACCTATAACGTGCCGGACGGCACCATCTTCATCGACGGCCGGGACGTAAACTCCGCCCCCATCAAGGACGTGCGGGCAGGCTGTGCCTATGTGCCTCAGGACAATTTCCTGTTCTCCGATACCATCGCCAACAATATTGCCTTCGGCGATACGGATCAGCTTTCCGAGAAAATTAAGGAATCGGCGATCCTTGCGGACGTGGACAGTAATATTCAGGAATTTACCAAGGGCTATGAAACCGTTTTGGGTGAGCGTGGCGTAACGGTTTCCGGTGGTCAGAAGCAGCGGATCTCCATCGCCCGGGCTCTTTTGGCAGATGCCCCCATTCTGATTTTGGACGACTCCGTATCTGCGGTGGATACCAAGACGGAAACCACCATTTTGCAAAATCTCCGCTCTACCCGTGCAGGCAAGACCACGATCCTGATCGCACATCGTATCTCCACTATCGAGCGTATGGACAAGATCCTATTCCTGTCCGACGGGAAACTGATTGCCTCAGGACCCCATAGCGAGCTTTATGAAAGCTGCCCGGAATACCGCAAAATGGTAGACCTGCAGCAGCTGGAAGCGGAAGGAGGCGAGCAAAATGCGTGAGTATCTTCCCCTTTTGCTGATCGGGGCCCTGATCGGTGTTTTCACCTTGTTCTTTGTGATCGCCTATTGGGTCTTAAAACGCAAAAAAGAGGTCATTACCTTCGACCGGCATATGGCCGATAGTGAGATCGTCAAGCGGCTGATGCACTATGCCAAGCCCTACTGGAAACGCTTTGTGCTGATCTTCTTCATTATGCTGGCGTCCATCGCTTATGAGCTGATCAGTCCCCTGCTTGTGGGCCACGTCCAGGACATCGTAACCGGCGAATTTGAGCTTTCCGAGCTTTGGACCGTTGTGGGTGTCTACGCAGGTATCCTAATCGTATCCGTGATCTGCACCTATTTCCAGGCCATTATCCTGCAAAAGACCGGTATGAAGATCCTGTCCTCCCTGCGAATGGATCTGTTCCGGCACATTGAATCCCTGTCCCATAACCAGCTGGGCAATATCCCCGTGGGCAAGCTGGTAACCCGCGTTACCAACGACACCGGTGCTATCTCCATGCTCTTCACCCACTCCCTTGTGGTGCTTGTGAAAAACTCTCTGGTTGTGGTGGGCGTACTGGCAGCCATGCTGCTGTTAAACTACGCCCTGACCTTGATGGTGCTTTGCTTCGTACCGTTTTTGGTACTGTTCACGGTGATCTTCCGGAAATTCTCCCGCAGAGTCCACCGGAACGTCAGTGATGCCACCACGGACATCAACACCTTCCTCTCTGAGAACCTCTCCGGCATCAAGATCACCCAGATCTTCAACCGGGAAGACCAGAAGATGGCCGACTTCCTCCGCCGCAGTAACCGGCTGAAAAAGGCAAAAATGGGTCGCATTTTCGTATTCGGCATCTTCCGCCCTGCGGTGTATATGCTGACCATCAGCACCACCTTGTGCCTTCTATACCTGGGCGGTAAGGGCTATATTCAAAACACCCCCTTTATGGGTCAGATGATCACCGCCAGCACCGTTGTCTCCTTCTACCTTTATATCAGCCGGTTCTATAACCCCATTCAGACCCTTGCCGAGCAGTTTGACATTCTGCAAAAGGCCTTTGCCTCTGCCGAAAAAATCTTCACCATTTTGGATATGGTACCCGAGGTGGTGGACGAACCCGACGCCATCGACCTGCCCGAGATCCGTGGCGAGATCGAATTTAAGGACGTCTGGTTTGCCTACAAGCCCGGCGAATGGGTCCTAAAGGGTGTGTCCTTCCACGTGGACGCCCGGCAGACCGTGGCCTTTGTAGGCTCTACCGGCTCCGGAAAGACCACGATCCTGTCCCTGATCTGCCGCAATTACGATATCCAATCCGGTCAGATCCTGATCGACGGCATCGATATTAAGCGAATCAAGATCTCCTCCCTGCGTCGGCACTTCGGCCAAATGCTGCAGGACGTCTTCCTGTTCTCCGGCACGATCCGCAGTAATATCCTGTTGCAGAAGGACGACGTATCCGATGAGGAAATCCATGAAGCCTGCCGCTACGTGAACGCCCACACCTTCATTGACCGCTTGGAAAACGGCCTTGACGAGGTGGTGCGGGAGCGGGGCAATAACTTCTCCGCCGGCCAGCGGCAGCTGTTATCCTTCGCCAGAACCATCGTCCACAAGCCGGCGGTCATGATCCTGGACGAAGCCACCGCCAATATCGACACGGAAACAGAGCTTCTCATTCAGGACTCCTTAGAGCGTATGAAGAACATCGGCACTATGCTGATCGTGGCACACAGACTATCCACCATTCAGCACGCGGACAAGATCATTCTCCTGTCCCACGGCCAGATCGTGGAGGAGGGCAGCCACCAGGAACTTCTGAAGCTGAAAGGCCGCTACCACCAGCTCTATACCCTCCAATACACCAAACAGCAATTGCAAAACGGTTAAATCAAAGGACACCGCGATGGCGGTGTCCTTCCCTTTTTGTTGGGAACAATGCCTTCTCCTTGAGGAGAAGGTGTCAAAAATCTCTGATTTTTGACGGATGAGGTGTAAGCATCCAACGCCATTGCAAGCGATGACTACACCTCATCAGTCAGCTGTGCTGACAGCTTCCCCTAAAGGGGAAGCCAAAAAGCGGCGGATTCCAAATGGAATCCGCCGCCGGGTATTATGGTATCAATCT
>JAFTKA010000035.1 GCA_017456105.1 Oscillospiraceae bacterium
AAATTACCCGGAACGAGGGATAAATCCCTTCGTTCCGGGTAAACTGTTATCGGATAGAGATCTGCAGGAAATTCTACACCATGACGATGGACAAGAAAAGAACTGCGTGCTTTCTGTCAAGTGTATCACCGGTAAGATGCGATACGGCAGTCAGAGCAAAAGGAAACGTACGATCCGGAAATCATAAACCTGCACGTCAGGAATGCTTTCACGCACTGTCTGCCAATACATAAGAAGCCCTCCGAGGGAGTTTGTAGGGAATGCATTTATGCATTCCCAAGCGGAACGGATAAATCCGTTCCCTACATTAAAAATAGGGCAGGCCGAATGGCCTGCCCTAAAATCATACCTCAAACTGGCAGAAATATTCGTAAACAGGAATCAGGTGCTTCAAAAATGTACCAACCCGCTGGGCAAGCTCTGGGCCGAAGGTGGCCTCGGAAAATTCCTCACGAACCGTACAGCCGATATTGCTCTTCCAGGCATAGAAGGGGGCAAGCTCCTTTGTGGGTGCTTCCTTGGGCCGTTTGTAGACCTCTGCCGTAATGGGAAGACCCGTTGCCTTTTCCGCCTTTTTGATCATTTTTAAAAATTCCTTGGGCCGCTCGGCGATGGTCTTGCGGAAGTCCTCCAGAGCAGACACCCTGGGTTTCCATATAAAGAAGCCGTAGCTGATGCCCTCCGGGGTGATCTCAAAATACAGGCAGGGGTTTTCTCCCCACCATTCCACGTCCCGGCGAATGCAGATCCAAAGGCTCTCCTTATAGGGCAGCGGGTGGTGGAGTCTTGCGTCCCGGTAGATCCGGCTGACCTTCAGAAGGTTGCCGGGCCTATCCAGGAAGGGCTGGAACAGTTCTTTGCCCAAGGCCTTCATGGGCTCATAGAGGTGGTTTACATAATCTTGCTTGTGCTCCTGAAACCACTCCCGGTTGTTGTTCATGCGGATTCCCCAGAGGAAATCCACCGTTTCCGGTGTGAATCCTGCAAACATATTACACCCTTGCGTGGCCCTGCTGGCAAATCACGTCTACCACGCGGTTTACATAATTCTGGCATTCTTCCTTGGTCTGTGCTTCCACCATCACCCGGATCACAGGCTCTGTGCCGGATTCCCGCACCAAGATCCGTCCGGTATCGCCCAGCTCCTTGGCCACCTCTGCCACGGCAGCCTGCACCAGGGGGTCATTCTGTGCTTCGGGCTTGGACTTGACCCGGATATTCTTCAGCACCTGGGGATAGATGGTCAGGCCCTCGGTCAGCTGGCTCAGGGTCTTCTTCTTGGCAAGCATCACTTCCATGATCTTCAGGCTGGTGAGGATTCCGTCGCCGGTGGTGGCGTACTTGGAAATGATGATATGGCCGGACTGCTCACCGCCCAGACGGCAGCCGTTATTGACCATATACTCGTAAACATACTTATCACCCACAGCGGTCTTGGCATAGGCGATACCCTTCTCGTCAAGGGCTTTGTAAAGGCCGAAATTGGACATGACGGTGGTTACCACGGTATTGTTGTCCAGCTGGCCCCGGGCCTGCATATACTGACCCAAAATATAGAGAATATGGTCGCCGGTAACGATTTCGCCCTTTTCGTCGATGCACAGGCAGCGGTCGGCATCGCCATCGTAGGCAAAGCCCACGTCCAGACCGTTATCCACCACAAATTTCTGCAGTACCTCAATATGGGTAGAGCCGGCATTTTGGTTGATATTCTCACCGTCGGGATCGGCATTGATCACGTAGGTCTTGGCACCCAGGGCATCAAAAACGTTCTTAGCGATATTCCAGGCCGCACCGTTGGCACAGTCCAGGCCCACCTTCATGCCCTTAAAGGAGTACAGGCCCAGGCTGATCAGGTAGCCGATGTAGCGGTTTCTGCCGGATACATAGTCCACAGTGCAGCCGATCTTATCCCGGCAGCCATAGGGCAGCTCCGTCCACTTTTGACCAAACAGCTCCAGTTCACCGTCGATATAGGCTTCCACCAATGCGATAGTCTCCTCGTCCATCTTTTCGCCCTGGCGGTTTAATAGCTTAATACCGTTGTCATAATAGGGGTTATGGCTGGCGGAGATCATAATACCGCAGTCGAATTCGTCGATCCGGGTTACGTATGCCACGGAGGGGGTGGTGGTTACGTGGAGCATATAGGCGTCCGCACCGGAGGCCGTCAGACCCGCCACCAAAGTGTACTCGAACATATAGCTGGACCGACGAGGGTCTTTGCCAATGACGATCCGGGCAGGCTCGTTAGAGCCCTCCCGACGCTTTAATTCGCTGTAATACCAGCCCAAAAAGCGGCCAACCTTATAGGCGTGATCCGCAGTCAGGTTTACATTGGCTTCGCCACGGAAGCCGTCTGTTCCGAAATATTTACCCATAATATTACTCCTTGCACAAATTGAAAATTGAAAGTTGAAAATTGAAAGTTATGGAGTCCGCTTCGCGGACAAATTTTAATCGTCAACGAAGTTGACACCTTCATTGTTCATTGTCAACTGTCCATTGTCCATTTATTTTAGACTTTCTTTACGATTTTACCGGCCGCTTTGTAAATACTGTTTGCCGGGATCACGCCCCGGACGCAGGACACGGGATACACATTACTGTTTTTGCCGATCACCGTGCCGGGATTCAGAACAGAATTGCAGCCCACCTCAACACAGTCGCCCAGCAAAGCTCCCACCTTTTTGATGCCCGTGGGGATCTCCTGCTCTGCGTGGATCACCACCAAAGACTTGTCGGACTTGACGTTGGAGGTCAGAGAGCCTGCTCCCATATGGGACTTATAGCCTAAAATACTATCGCCCACGTAATTGTAGTGAGGCACCTGCACGTTATCGAACAATATCACGTTTTTCAGCTCCACGGAATTGCCCACCACGCAGTTTTCACCCACCAGGGCCGAGCCCCGGACAAAGGCACAGTGCCGCACCTCGGTGTTTGCTCCGATGATGCAGGGACCGCCCAAATAGGCGGTGGGGGCTACCTTGGCGGTTTTATGCACCCATACCTGGGGGGACACTTCCGTATAGTCTTCTCCCAGGGTCTGACTAAGCTTCAGGATCATATCCTTGATCCCCGGCAGTGCTTCCCAAGGATACTGGAAGGAGGAGAGATATTCACCTGCCAGCGAATGGGACAGATCGTACAGAGATTTCACAGTTAACAAGGGTTATCCTTCCTTTCAAAAGTTGAAAATGATAAATTTAGAATTGTAATTGATACAAATGGAATTATAGCACACCTTTGGCATAAAATCAAGTGTCGCTTTTTGCCCGATGCTCCAAATCTTGACTTTTCCTTATGGGGCGGTATAATAAAGATATCTATTATATATAAAGGAGCGGATCCTATGTATTATCATATGACCGTGGCCGGGCTGGAACGAGATCTGCCCATCTGCCGCGTTAGCGATTCCCTGTACATCGCAGGTTTTGTTATTTTTGGCGATCAGGAGCTGACCGTAGCCTGTGCCCGTGAGCTGCTGAAGAGAGCCCCGGAATATGACTATCTGATCACTGCCGAGGCCAAGGGTATTCCCCTGGCCCACGAAATGGCTCGCCAGAGCGGTGCAGAAAAATACTTTTTGGCCCGGAAAGCACCTAAGCTGTATATGACAGGCGTTTTCGAGTCCTCTGTTAAGTCCATCACCACCGCCAAGGAGCAGACGCTGTATCTGGACACGGCTGATGCGGAGCTGATGAAGGGCAAGCGGATTTTGATCGTGGACGACGTGATCTCCACCGGCGAGAGCCTGCTGGCGTTGGAAACACTGGTAGAAAAGGCCGGCGGCAATATTGTTGGCCGTATGGCGATCCTGGCCGAGGGCGATGCCCAGAATCGGGAGGATCTTACATATTTGGAAAAGCTGCCCCTGTTTAACCCCGACGGCAGTATTATGGAGTGAGTTTTTTGAATTACGACAGTAACTATGTAACCATCGATCTGGACGCTCTCAGTGATAATTTTCAGGCGATCCGGGAAAAGGCCGGTGTGCCGGTGATGGCCATTATCAAGGCCGACGCCTACGGACACGGTGCGGTGGAGGTTGCCCGGCATTTGCAGGACAGCTGTGCCTTTTTCGGTGTATCTTCCCTGTCCGAGGCTTTGGAGCTGCGGCAGGCACAAATTCAAAAGCCCATTCTGATTTTGGGCTGCACCCCGCCCGCCGCCTTTGAAACCGCCATTAAAGAAAATATCCGTCCGGCTATCTTCCGTTATGAAGATGCAGAGCTTTTATCCCGGGCTGCGGTGAAGCTGAATAGGAGTGCGGCTTTCCATTTTGCGGTGGATACGGGCATGAGCCGGATCGGTTTTCAGGCAACAGAAGAAGCTGCTGACATCTGTGCAAAAATTGCAAAGCTTCCGAATCTTGTGTGCGAAGGCCTTTTCAGCCACTTTGCCACCGCTGACTGTGCGGACCTCAGCAAGGCTCAGGCACAGGCCAAGCGGTTTGATGATTTTGATGCCATGCTGAAGGCCCGGGGCGTGAAGGTTGCTATCCGCCATATGGATAACTCTGCCGGTCTTATGAATTTCTCCTGCCACTATGATATGGTCCGGGCGGGAATTGTTACCTACGGCATGTATCCCAGTCAAGAAGTCGATCCCAATTTGCTGAAGCTGCGGCCTGTTTTAAGCTGGTACAGCCGGGTGATCCATCTGAAAGAGCTGGAGGCCGGCCGGGAGATCGGCTACGGTGGCTGCTTTGTTACCACCAAGCCCACCAAAGTCGCGACCATTCCTGTGGGCTATGCCGACGGCTACCGCAGAGCCTTGAGCGGTAAGTTCTACGTGCTGATCCGGGGTAAAAAAGCCCCCATCTTAGGCCGGGTGTGCATGGACCTGATGATGGTGGACGTTACGGATATTCCCGAAGCTGAGCTTTTTGACGACGTAACCCTCATCGGCCGCAGCGGTGATGAGGCAATCACCACCGAGGCCATTGCCGATTGTGCGGACTCTTTCAACTATGAGTTTGTTTGCGGTATCGGACGCCGCGTTCCCCGGCATTACTACAAGGGCGGCACAGTGGTACACAAGACCCATTACCTTTTGGATACTTAATTCTGCCGCCGATTTTCCATATGACCGGACTGAATCACCGGTGGTTTGGGGTCGGCTACCTCCCAGGGTATGGGCTTCTTCTCCTCATTTTTCTTCATAAAAAATCCCCTCCTCAGGATTATTGTGTCCCAAGGAGGGGTTTTTATTTGCATGTAGGGAACGGATTTATCCGTTCCGCTTAGGAATGCATAAATGCATTCCCTACAGTTTCTTACGCAAAAAGGACTGCCTATTGGCA